>CBDHHR010000270.1:0-2500 GCA_965263245.1 Metamycoplasmataceae bacterium
ATCATGTTCACAAGGGCGTAGTTGGCACTTGTTTGGCACGCCATTTAATACGATTGCGAATTTTTTTTTAGAAAGGATAATTTGATGTGATATTTAATAGGGCACATCAAGCAAAACTGCACCGCGGCGAAACGGTGTAACATTGTGTTTGAAAAACACCGCTAAGCGAATGTTTGAGTAATGTTGTACCGACCGACCGACCGACCGACCGACCGACCGACCGACCGACCGACCGACCGACCGACCGACCGACCGACCGACCGACCGACCGACCGACCGACCGACCGACCGACCGACCGACCGACCGACCGACCGACCGACCGACCGACCGACCGACCGACCGACCGACCGACCGACCGACCGACCGACCGACCGACCGACCGACCGACCGACCGACCGACCGACCGACCGACCGACCGACCGACCGACCGACCGACCGACCGACCGACCGACCGACCGACCGACCGACCGACCGACCGACCGACCGACCGACCGACCGACCGACCGACCGACCGACCGACCGACCGACCGACCGACCGACCGACCGACCGACCGACCGACCGACCGACCGACCGACCGACCGACCGACCGACCGACCGACCGACCGACCGACCGACCGACCGACCGACCGACCGACCGACCGACCGACCGACCGACCGACCGACCGACCGACCGACCGACCGACCGACCGACCGACCGACCGACCGACCGACCGACCGACCGACCGACCGACCGACCGACCGACCGACCGACCGACCGACCGACCGACCGACCGACCGACCGACCGACCGACCGACCGACCGACCGACCGACCGACCGACCGACCGACCGACCGACCGACCGACCGACCGACCGACCGACCGACCGACCGACCGACCGACCGACCGACCGACCGACCGACCGACCGACCGACCGACCGACCGACCGACCGACCGACCGACCGACCGACCGACCGACCGACCGACCGACCGACCGACCGACGACCACACGCACACGCACACGCACACGCACACGCACACGCACACGCACACGCACACGCACACGCACACGCACACGCACACGCACACGCACACGCACACGCACACGCACACGCACACGCACACGCACACGCACACGCACACGCACACGCACACGCACACGCACACGCACACGCACACGCACACGCACACGCACACGCACACGCACACGCACACGCACACGCACACGCACACGCACACGCACACGCACACGCACACGCACACGCACACGCACACGCACACGCACACGCACACGCACACGCACACGCACACGCACACGCACACGCACACGCACACGCACACGCACACTCGGAGCCCGTCGTTCAACGGCGTTGCGCGCGCGGATTAGCCGCAGCAATCTTAATTATCCGGCGACATCGTTTAATCTTCTTTCTACACGAGCTGTCTGCTGTCCCGACGCGGCATTAGCGGTGATTACGCCGCGTCGCCGCCACAATAATCAGAAGGCGCTTCAGCCTTGGGCCGAGCCTGGCGCACGACGGATAAACGCTGGACGTCAAAGTCGACGAGACAATGGCCTGTTTGAAGGCCACGTCTAAACATTGCCGCTGATCGCTCTTAATCAGCAATTGCGGAATGGGTACTTTAGAAAATTAATGGATAAGCAACCGCAGTTCAAAGAGGGGTGTACGACGGTCTCGGAGTACTCGCGCCGTGACGTCGTTATGGTCAAGGTGTGACATCACGCACCGACCTCTAATTAGTTACCTGGTGCTGGACAGTGGTCAAGTCTACGATGCGTGGCTCGAACGTCCCGCTGATCGGTGTCCGGAGACTGGCGTTGACCTAATGTTCGTTGCGTCATCCAGTCTAACAGTGACGTGGACACAATCCAGGGAGACGTTTAAAATCGTCCCCACTGGCCCAGTGACTATTATACAGCGTTTGTTATTTCCATAAAAAATCCCTAATTTGTGGCGACTATCGCCGAATTGCGAACTTTTTTAGTAAATTCGTCTCTAAACTTGCAATGCCCCTTAAACATAATAAATAAACAAGTAAAAGACTACTAAACAAATTATGTTTTTCCTTTATATGTTACTCAAGTGTCTATACATGTTGTATACATACATGTACAGACACTCGATGTGAATCACTTCTTTTGGTGTGTTTTCTTGCATTAAAGTACAAGTACTTTAATGCAAGAAAACACACCAAAAGAAGCTATTCATATCTTCCTCCTGTTATATCTTAGTCATGCGTCTTCGTTTCTTTTATAATCGCACCTGTTTATATGTAACATAAAGATGTTATATTACGTAATAACCATTTCTTACTTTATTTAGTGGTTAGAGTGTTGTTCTGGATGCCTGGCTGTATAACATAATATCGACCCTTTGCGCAGTATGGATGACAATGTTCAAACTCGTAGAGAAATGTTATTTAATAATGTTTTTAATCACATCATCAAAAGAAAACAATTGGCGCCATTTAATTTATTGTATGAGTAACTATCCGATGAA
>CBDHHR010000271.1:0-4222 GCA_965263245.1 Metamycoplasmataceae bacterium
ATTGTATTAATGGTGTGAATATTTGTTTTTAAAAATGTAATATTTTCTCAATTTTTTATTGACACTCCATACATGTTGTAATGCCACTATTATTCACCAAAATCACAATATAGTCCAAAGGATTTTAGGGCCTCTTGGCCCATTTTTTACTATCTTGTATTTTAAATTCAACATAACAATTTGTTTATATGAATTATGTGTCTTCATTGAAAGAGTGTACGGTGTTGTTTTTATAGTGTGTATACATGTTATGATAAATGATGAGCGTACACTGCTGATATTTCTAAGGGCACCCCATGGCCTCCCAAAAATCTGCATGTTCACATTTTGCCTGTGTCTGCCTGGACAGGATGGGAAACGATATTTGTGTATTAGCTGTCTTGACCCCAACTCTTGAGGCTAGGTGGCCTGCCAGGAACATGGCTAATTGGTAACATGCGTACTGGTGACTATGCCCACTGCCATGCACTGACGGCCAGGCGGCATATCTAAAAGTCATAGCTAACTGGTATATTCCATCTGTGGCATGCTGCTTCTGCAGGTTTTATTTAACTCTTGTGATATAATTTAAATGAGATTGGACGTATTTGATTTTTTCTGATGTACCTAACTGCAGTGATCGCGAAGCACAGACAGGCTTCCGGGAAACAAGTGGCCTCAATGTTTCTACAAAATGTTATTCGTAAGGAATCTTAAGATAAATGTGTGTTCCCTATGATGACCAGTGTTTGTAGTACATCGGAATATCGCATAATAATTAATTTTGACGCTCATTTCCACCCAAAAGTTATCCGTGTAAACATGCTCTGAATGCAAAGAAACGGTGCGCCTGATGCCAGTATGTGTCCTGTCTGACGTCACAACTGGGCATCCAGAAAACGCGATAAAATATGCATATTCGAAAAAAGTCCACTGGCATTGCATATAAAGTGTGGAATTTTTTAATTCGTTTATTTATTTATATTTATTTTGCTTGGTGGGTATGGAAATGTGTAAAGGAATGTCATATAATATGAATTCAAGCAATAGGCTTTAAATTTACACATATGTTAAACCAGCAACTATAACAACGCACGTAAACATGGAGCGTATCGATCGATGGCATTTTTGTGAATGTGGTCCGCCGTATCCGCGCGGCCTGCCAGTTCGTGGCCCGCCTTTTTGTGTGCGCCGATTAATCAGGCTCCGTTAGGTGGCAGCACGTTTCAGGCCCTCAACTGTGTTCTCGGCAATCACGCAGGCGAGCGACAGTCGGTTAAGCGAGAATAAATTTCCCCCGGCTTATTCAGACTATTATGCAATAAAATCATAAAAGCGTACACAAAGGGAACTTACTGTGACAGTGCACACTTTTTGGTGTTTGCCTTTCACAAGGTGGCAGCACCCATAATGCTATGAAAATGTAATAGTTTAGTTATTTAATTTTTAGTCATAATATTATACTATCCTTACATGTTATTGAGGTAAATCAAGTAACTTTATACATTTTATACCATTTATACATTTTAAAGGAATTACATTTGTAACTACATCTGCCATGTGACAATGGTCACTGGTCACGTGAGATGTTGTCAGCTTCTTTTAACTTCTGACTTGAGCTGATAAGGTCACCATCGAAGCTGATCACAACATATCAGGATGAAGTGACGCTCACTCACGCAGTGGTGTAGCTGTGGTGGGGACTTATGACGTACTTACTTCACTTATATACTGACTTACTGATTTATAACGTGCCATTGGGGACTTAATTATTTTAGGGACTTATGATCATTTCACAACCTAGACACGTATTATTCATGCAGAAATAAAGAACATGTCAAGACAACAACATATGTGTGTTGTCTGCTGATGTGCCCCACGCTACATTACAAAGAATGCTATAAATTTAGGTTGCGAATCCTCATGGAGAGAGACGGGTGGCGACATCTAGGTATAAATGCGCACCCTAAATACCTAAAGGTCTTCTCAGTCAACGGTCGAGTGCGTGTGGGTGGTTGGGTGTGTCGATGAGTAAGTGGGTGGACTGGTGGGTGAGCAGGCGTGCGAATGAACAAACAAGTGTCAATAATAAATGACATTTTATTATCTCCAGTAGGTAGGAACGGCGTATTAAATGTTAATACATACTGTTAGTACATGCGTGCGTGCATGCGTGCGTGCATGCATGCGTGCAGGCATGCGTGCAGGCATGCGTGCAGGCATGCGTGCAGGCATGCGTGCAGGCATGCGTGCAGGCATGCGTGCAGGCATGCGTGCAGGCATGCGTGCGTTGTTATCAATTGGGCTCTTTCGAGAGAGGTAAAAGCGTCATGCGAATGGAGCTATGAGCCTTCGTGGTAACGCGGACGTGGTCCTGGTGTGCCGACCGCCCGGTGCAGTATTGTTAGGCGAATTACTCTGGCGTGTAAGTCGACGTCCCGCAACTGTATCTGTGCTCGCAACTGAAACTTTCGTCGCCGAAGTAGTAATACCTTCTCCACTCCTCCACATTGCCCCGCATCTTTCTCACGCTAATGTATTCACACAACCACTGGTCGACGATGCACCAAGAGCCGCCATCTTGTTGGAAGTCAAACATATTGCTTTCGACGTTTACCACTAGGCACGGCGACACGTCGTAGCACATCGTGGTAAACGTGAAGTTTTCTAGACTGTAAACGAAACAGAAATATAATATTGACACTTGATAGTGTTCGCAGATAAGAACTTTATCTTTTTACCGTTTGACGACCATTTAGTTTATGCAAAATATCACCTATATCTTTGATCGAATATGCGTACGTGTGTGCGTGCTTGCTTGCTTGCGTGCGTGGGCTGCGCGTGTGCTTGCGAGGACACGGTCGCGTACGCATGCTATTTTACGGGTTCATGTGTATGCCCAACGAGACTTACTAAAATATTGTTGTTCAGAAAAAACATGGCGCCAGAATTTTAATATAACATGCGATGGAATATGCGACAGTTGCACATGGACTTCATCCATGTTTATTTATGGACCTTGTTGCTAGGCAATACTCTGACGGTAGAGATCCATGTTTAACTGGCTACACACTCACTGATTACTCGCCCACTAGTTACACACTCACTGGTTACACACTCACTGGTTACACACTCACTGGTTACACACTCACTGGTTACACACTCACTGGTTACTTTCCCACTAGTGACACACACACTGGTTACACACTCACTGGTTACACACTCACTGGTTACACACTCACTGGTTACACACTCACTGGTTACTTTCCCACTAGTTACACACTCACTGGTTACACACTCACTGGATACATACTCACTGGTTACTTTCCCACTAGTGACACACACACTGGTTACACACTCACTAGTTACACACTCACTGATTACACATTAATTAATTACAAACTCACTTTTTACACACTCACTGGATACACACTCACTGGTTACTTTCCCACTAGTGACACACACACTGGTTACACACTCACTGGTTACACACTCACTGGTTACACACTCACTGGTTACACACTCACTGGTTACTTTCCCACTAGTTACACACTCACTGGTTACACACTCACTGGATACATACTCACTGGTTACTTTCCCACTAGTGACACACACACTTGTTACACACTCACTAGTTACACACTCACTGATTACACATTAATTAATTACAAACTCACTTTTTACACACTCACTGGATACACATTCACCTGTTACACACCAACTTATTGCACACTTACTGGTTACTCACTCAATAGTTACACACTCACTGGTTACACACTCACTGGTTACACACTCACTGGTTATACACTCACTGGTTACACACTCACTGATTACACACTCACTGATTGCACACTCACTGATTACACACTCACTGGTTACACACTCACTGCTTACATATTCACTCTTACACACTCATTGGTTACACACTCACTTGTTACACACTCACTAGTTATACACGCACTGGTTATACACTCACTGGTTACACACTCACTGGTTGTACACTCACTGGTTACACACTCACTGGTTATACACTCACTGGTTACACACTCACTGGTTACACACTCACTGGTTACAAACTCACTGGTTATACACTCACTGGTTACACACTCACTGGTTATACACTCACTGGTAACACACTCACTGGTTATACACTCACTGGTTACACACTCACTGGTTATACATTCACTGGTTATACATTCACTGGTTTTACATTTACATGTTACACATTTACCTCTTACACACT
>CBDHHR010000272.1:0-7820 GCA_965263245.1 Metamycoplasmataceae bacterium
CGTCTGATGTATAATTCAACAAAACCGCACGTTGAGATTCACGATAAATCTCCAATGAGATCTATCCCTCAGCCCCGTCTACAGAAATCCAAACCAGCTGGCCCGATCTGAGTTGAAAATCCCAAAAACGGTTCTCTTCTGGATTTCGAAAATCGAATGTTAGCAGCAAGTGGCAGGGCCAGGATATGTAGTCATGGGGACAGATCATATACTAATAGTAACATAATGAAACTTGTTCACACTAGACACGAGGGCACGTAAAACTGGCTACAATAGGTTCGGGGGGTGCCCAATGGCGGGGTTGTCGACCCGAAACCCATAAGTGTAATTGTTTTAGGGTTTAGATTTTAGAATAAAAATAATAGTGGTGCATTGGATATTATGTAAAATAACATAGATGTTTCCTTTTATTGTGTGATATGGGTTGCGTCTCTATTGCCAAATATTGCTACACTCATATTAATAATAATTTTATTAATAATAATAATAAAATTACGTATTTAGCGATAGCATGCGACATTATTGTACTAAAACAAAGCTACACGATTAAACGGTTTTATTATATGTACAAAACATAAGTCGTCAACAGGTGGAAGGAATTGCAAAGAACCTAAGCGATACATTTACATCGAAATGCTGTCAAGAAGATTCAAAATTTCACACTGCAATAGCTTGAAGTTCACTGGGGCGGAGACACTTAAACGTTAGTTGCATGCTTATCTTATTAATGGCTCTCTCTCCAAGATAATCATACAAAGGCTTTTTGTCCGGGGGAGGTTGTGACTAAAGGAGGTTATGTATGCAGGCAGTTTTGTTCGGAGGGTGTTATATCCATAACAGGGACGTAACAAAGGTTTTATGTTGAGGGTTTGAAACGATTATCACAACAAAACTGAATGTTGCACGTCATCATTCATTGTACACTGCCATGCAAGAGCAAGATTTATGGAGGAGCTTTACGGGGAACGGAAAGCCTGTAGCGCATGTACGTCCCTGTTGTAAGATGTTATTGAGAAAACAATGTGCCCAGTGTGGAATAATTCAGACATGGTTGGCTTGTTTTGTGCGCCATTGTTAAGAGGAATGAGCGTCAATGTCCGGTTGCACGTAGCTCAAAATTACAAATGACCTAACGCGCAGCCGTAAACTAACATCCAGTCAGCACAATGTCACGTGAGCCTTATTGTATTGCAGACATGCCTGAAGCGGTGAATTACCAAGACTATCTTAATTGGGCTCAAGGGGTCAGAGCAAAGTTAGATGTCCTGGTGTGACCCATACGAATGTAGTACCTTAATGATTGTGCCATTTTAGATTTTGAAAAATAATTTTTATGTGAAATGAATACAGTAGGACAGGCATACTAGTAGATTCAGTGCTACGATGTATCTGCAGTGTAATGAAGCGTGTTAGGCAGAGTGTAGTTGGCATAGTGATTTTAGCAACTTTTTCTTACATGACCCTGCGGATGCAGAAACACATGCTAAATGTTGTCAATATTGATGGGCAGTGCACATGCATGCATTTTAAAAGAGCCTGAATATGTGATTTTGATGACATTTTATCAGCATATTAGTGACATGACTGCAGTGATGTGTAGAAATTTAAAAACATTCTCAGGTACAGTTTCCTAATCTGACAAAACATTAACATGGCTGCCAATGGGAAAATTAACAGTGCTCTGTGCCCTCAAGGTAGTTTGACTAAATTATCCTATGTTGCACCATTGACGATGTTTCCTTGTTGCATAACGTCTGGTTAGAAAGAACTGTATATTTTCATCCATCGTCACGCATCAACGATTATATCTTAACGAAACGTTGTATAGACAGTTTCCTAGATTGCCACGCTCTGGAAATATCTAACAAATCAAAACATATCGATTCGAAAATGCCTGCATCCGAAAACCGTCACACAATCGTCACATGAGCGATCCTTCGATGTGGTGATCCTCGACTTCTTTCAAGGACACGTAATCGCGAATCGTGACCGGAAGTGGCAGCTGACAACCCTTCCGGTGGATACCGAGACCGAGGCGACGTCTGATAGCAATGCGGGTCAACTGCTGTAGACTGTGCGGCGAGTGCATCCATGCGCGAAACCACTCAACCGCGTCGACTTCGTCTTCGTTCTCCTCTTCCTCCTCGTCTTCGTCCTCGTCAACGAAGAGCGTGAGGCGAGGGGGCCGGGCGGCTATGAGGGCATCGCGAGCGGCAAGCCATCGGTAGAGCGGGGCCAGATCGCATCCGGCCAACACCAGCAGCTTGGCAATGTCGAAGAGCCGCTTCTGTAGAGCCGCTTCAAGCGGGATGAGACCGACAGACTGGGTCTGCGGAGGTTCCGGGTGACAGTTAGCCATCAACAGCGCCTTTACCGCTTCGGGACGGTTATGGTTGACGGCATACCACAGCGGCACTGCTCCACTGGCGTCAGGAACGTCAACGTCACCACCGCCCTGAGCAATGGCCGCAATGCCTGCCCAGTGGTTCTTCATCGCCAGAAGGTGCAGCGCCATCTTGCCGAAGTTGTTGGCCACGTCACAGTCGCAGTCTCGCTCCACTAGACACGAGACAACGGCATCGAAGCCCTCAGCTGCGGCCAGGATCAGCGGCGTATTGCCGTCGACGTCGCGAATATCCGGATCGGCTCCGGCGTCCAAGAGAAGCTGCGCTCCCATGGCCTTGTGACAGGCATAGTGCAAGGCGCAGCGTCGGTTCTTGTCCTGTCGGTTCAGATCGCACTTGGCATTCACCAGTTGCCGAATGACGCCGAGGGAACGGTGGCAGTTTTTCGCGGCGGCGATCAGCGCTGTGTCCCCGGCCGAGTCCTGGATGTTGAGCGGGGCATCTGCCTCCAACAGACCGGCAACGCAGTCGTCGTGGCCCTGCCTTGCCGCGTAGTGCAACGCCGTCGCGCCAGCTCGCGTCCTAGCGCCAAGCTTACAGCCGGCCCGGATCAATCGTCTCACGATGTCGTCGTGTCCAGCCTGGGTAGCCAGTGTCAACACGGGCGTGTCCGAAGTGTCCATCGTGTCCGGACTGACCCCGACTGCGAGAAGAGCATCGACGCACTCGGTGAAGCCGGACCGGGCGGCGAGGACGAGGCACCGCGAGAGCTCGCGGTCCGACACCGACCCCGGTACTGTGAGACTCAGCTTGAGCATGTAGACGCTGTCAGACCGCACCATCTCAAGCAGGCTGCTAACAGAACACACGGGTGTTGTGTTTAGGTGATGGTAACATGTCTATCATGTATTCCTTTACCTTTTTATTTCGAACACGCGTACAACTGATTTGTTGGTCTATATAACCCCTAGCATATATAATATAACACCATATTCGTGTATACACGCAGAAATGTCTATTAGCGAAGTGAATAACAAAAAATATATAATTTACATTAAGTAAATAAGAACGAATCAAACCAGATACAGCTTGAGCGTAATATAGCGGCGCCCTGTTATGTCCAAGATTATTATAATTATTAAACAAATACCGGCGCCCAATTATATCCAAGTTTGAACTAATATTTAAGATATACCGTGGCTCCTTGTTCATAAAATCATGTTCATAATAATACACATTATCCTCTAAATGGTATTGCGTGAGTTTGGGAAATGTTTATTAAAATGTTTCAATCCCCTTTAACGACAATTCCCATCGTCCCATAGGAACAGTTTACATTTTACAACCTTTTTTGTAAGAACACCACTCATCTTTCTTGCAAGGATATGTCAAACAACGTCTTTGTAAAGGCAACCGATACGTCTCATTTGCATGAATAACGTCTACTCCGATCATTGGTGTCCTACAAAGGACAACTTACGTTACCTGTCTTAAATCCATACCTTCCCATGGTGCTAGGCGTCATGAAATAGTCGTGTCAACACCCAGCTGATTGCACTGGCTAACCAGTGCTTTGGTACTTCCGGTGTCTGCTAGGATGAACATCAGAAGTCGCCGGTGACCTGGTAATTGTCCAGATTGATTTACGCTTGAAACATGTAAGAAAATATGTTTGACATACATAAAGTATACATATTAAATGGATCGATAATCGAAAGTTCGCATCGCAATCCGGGATCCAGTCGACATTGGTCGATTCGACCTACGTACTTTCGTGATGGAAACAATTCCCGGCGACTGGAACAGTAGGCTAAAATATACGATAAAGACGTTTACTTCGGCCTACTGCTGATTTAATATAATTACGCATAATTCTATATCCGTTATCTAAGTTGAGTCGTCGGAAAAACAACCCAAGCACCTCCTGTCCAGGACAGCTAAAAATACCTTTCATGGTTGCCATGGAAGCCCCTGAGAAGCCCGCCGCGTAGACCCACCCGAGAGCTGCGTATTTATAGCTATGGCGGACGTGTAGATCCTACTTCCAACACAAGAACAACTCGTAATTACGCGTCGGTTATTAGCTCATACAAACAATGCTGTAGAATATACGAGTTACAAAGAATAGCTACGTTACCTTGCCTACATGTTGAACACACACAGCGGTCATTGGCTATGCGAGAATCGCTACTTTTTCTCGAATAGCTTCAGTTGTGCGTCGCCACAGTCTATAATCCTCCTAATGCGAAACCTGAGTGTACGTGACGTATAAAATCAGTGCGCCGTGGCACAGGTGCAGAAGCATTATAAGAGGACTACCGCTATATGGTGATGATGAAGGATTATCCGCTTAAAAAATACCTCCGAACTCCCAGTTTTGGTTGCTGCTATGTTTTGTAGCCTACGAGCTGAATTACTCGCCATAGCCCTTGTGTCTAATGTAAACAACATAATGCTATGTAAATATGGTACAGTAAAAACGTAAACAAGGCTTACGAAATCGAAAAGTGTCTAAGCAGATGGCTGATTGTGAAGATTCGACCAAGCAGGTTACGCTGGTTGAGCTGTTGAATTTCCATAACTAGCATTTCGTAACCTGCTAATGCTAAAATACGGCAAGCTGTTTGTGGGACATGTTGAAACAATCTTAGAGAGCACTTCTACAATATCGCTTCTTGAAACAGCGCTAAAACGTTTAAAAATCACGTTACATTGTTCCCTGACACTTCCCTCTCACCTCACTCCCTACATTCCCTCACATTTCCCTCTCACCTCATTCCCTACATCCCCTCGTATTTCCCTCTCACCTAACTCCCTACATCCCCTCGTATTTCCCTCTCACCTCACTCCCTACATCCCCTCACATTTCCCTCTCACCTCACTCCCTACATCCCCTCACACTTCCCTCTCACCTCACTCCCTACATCCCCTCACACTTCCCTCTCACCACACTCCCTACATCCCCTCACACTTCCCTCTCACCTCACTCCCTACATCCCCTCACACTTCCCTCTCACCTCACTCCCTACATCCCCTCACACTTCCCTCTCACCTCACTCCCTACATCCCCTCACACTTCCCTCTCACCTCACTCCCTACATCCCCTCACACTTCCCTCTCACCTCACTCCCTACTCCCCCCACACTTCCCTCTCACCTCACTCCCTACATCCCCTCACACTTCCCTCTCACCTCACTCCCTACATCCCCTCACACTTCCCTCTCACCTCACTCCCTACATCCCCTCACACTTCCCTCTCACCTCACTCCCTACATCCCCTCACACTTCCCTCTCACCTCACTCCCTACATCCCCTCACACTTCCCTCTCACCTCACTCCCTACATCCCCTCACACTTCCCTCTCACCTCACTCCCTACATCCCCTCACACTTCCCTCTCACCTCACTCCCTACATCCCCTCACACTTCCCTCTCACCTCACTCCCTACATCCCCTCACACTTCCCTCTCACTTCAATCCCTACATCCCCTCACACTTCCCTCTAACCTCACTCCCTACATCCCCTCACACTTCCCTCTCACCTCACTCCCTACATCCCCTCACACTTCCCTCTCACCTCACTCCCTACATCCCTCACACTTCCCTCTAACCTCACTCCCTACATCCCCCCACACTTCCCTCTCCCCTCACTCCCTACATCCCTCACACTTCCCTCTAACCTCACTCCCTACATCCCCCCACACTTCCCTCTCCCCTCACTCCCTACATCCCTCACACTTCCCTCTCACCTCACTCCCTACATCCCCTCATACTTCCCTCTCACCTCACTCCCTACATCCCTCACACTTCCCTCTAACCTCACTCCCTACATCCCCCCACACTTCCCTCTCCCCTCACTCCCTACACCCCCTCACACTTCCCTCTCACCTCACTCCCTACATCCCCTCACACTTCCCTCTCACCTAACTCCCTACATCCCCTCACACTTCCCTCTCACCTCACTCCCTACATCCCCTCACACTTCCCTCTCACCTAACTCCCTACATCCCCTCACACTTCCCTCTCACCTCACTCCCTACATCCCCTCACACTTCCCTCTCACCTAACTCCCTACATTCCCTCACACTTCCCTCTCACCTCACTCCCTACATCCCCTCACACTTCCCTCTCACCTAACTCCCTACATCCCCTCACACTTCCCTCTCACCTCACTCCCTACATCCCCTCACACTTCCCTCTCACCTCACTCCCTACATCCCTCACACTTCCCTCTCACCTCACTCCCTACATCCCCTCACACTTCCCTCTCACCTAACTCCCTACATCCCCTCACACTTCCCTCTCACCTCACTCCCTACATCCCCTCACACTTCCCTCTCACCTAACTCCCTACATCCCCTCACACTTCCCTCTCACCTCACTCCCTACATCCCCTCACACTTCCCTCTCACCTCACTCCCTACATCCCCTCACATTTCCCTCTCACCTCACTCCCTACATCCCCTCACACTTCCCTCTCACCTCACTCCCTACATCCCCTCACACTTCCCTCTCACCTCACTCCCTACATCCCCCCACACTTCCCTCTCACCTCACTCCCTACATCCCCTCACACTTCCCTCTCACCTCACTCCCTACATCCCCTCACACTTCCCTCTCACCTCACTCCCTACATCCCCCCACACTTCCCTCTCACCTCACTCCCTACATCCCCCTCACACTTCCCTCTCACCTAACTCCCTACATCCCCCACACTTCCCTCTCACCTAACTCCCTACATCCCCTCACACTTCCCTCTCACCTCACTCCCTACATCCCCTCACACTTCCCTCTCACCTCACTCCCTACATTCCCTCACACTTCCCTCTCACCTCACTCCCTACATCCCCTCACACTTCCCTCTCACCTAACTCCCTACATTCCCTCACACTTCCCTCTCACCTCACTCCCTACATCCCCTCACACTTCCCTCTCACCTAACTCCCTACATCCCCTCACACTTCCCTCTCACCTCACTCCCTACATCCCCTCACACTTCCTTCTCACCTCACTCCCTACATCCCTCACACTTCCCTCTCACCTCACTCCCTACATCCCCTCACACTTCCTTCTCACCTAACTCCCTACATCCCCCCACACTTCCCTCTCCCCTCACTCCCTACATCCCCTCACACTTCCCTCTCACCTCACTCCCTACATCCCCTCACACTTCCCTCTCACCTCACTCCCTAAATCCCTCACACTTCCCTCTCACCTAATTCCCTACATCCCCTCACACTACCCTCTCACTCACTTCCCTCTCCCCTCACTCCCTACATCCCCTCACACTTCCTTCTCACCTAACTCCCTACATACCACACACTTCCCTCTCACCTCACTCCCTACATCCCCTCACACTTCCCTCTCACCTCACTCCCTTCATCCCCACACACTTCCCTCTCACCTCACTCCCTACAAACCTCACAGGGTCTGATTTGAGGCTATTTTTGTGTATTGGTGTTACTAGTGCCTGGGG
>CBDHHR010000273.1:0-6054 GCA_965263245.1 Metamycoplasmataceae bacterium
AAATGTGGTTTAGACTTGTAAAAATGCGTTTGAGCAATTGAAAAGCATTTTTGAGCAAAAATACAGAATTTTTGAAAGATGAAATTTTTTTTTGCATAGAAATGTTTTAAACTGTATTCATGCAGAGAAACGTATCTTTTTTCGTATCTAGAAGGTTTGAAATCTTTCGAACCCTTTTTTTGGGAAGTTCGAAACTTTTAAGAATTTTCTTTTCGTCAAAATACGTTCGAGCGTCTAAAAACCATTCATTGCTCAAAATAAAAATTTTTGAAAATTAGATTTTTTTTTTCAAATTAAATATTTTATTCTGTTCTTTTACGTCGTAATACGATCCTTTTATTGCTGGGCAACATTTAAAACAATACTAAAATCATTTTGAAGACTTTGAAATTTTGAGAAATTTCAACTTGAAAAAATGTGGTTTAGACTTGTAAAAATGCGTTTGAGCAATTCCAAAGCATTTTTGAGCAAAAATACAGAATTTTTAAAAGATGAAATATTTTTTTGAATCGAAGTGTTTTAAACTGTATTCATGCGGAGAAACGTATTTTTTTTCGTATCTAGAAGTTTTGAAATCATTCGAAGCCTGTTTTCGGAAGTTCGAAATTTTAAGAATTTTCTTTTCGTAAAAATACGTTTCAGCGTCTAAAAACCATTCATTTGCTCAAAATGAAAATTTTTGAAAATTAGATTTTTTTTTCAAATTAAATATTTTATTCTGTTCTTTTACGTCGTAATACGATCCTTTTATTATTGGGCAACATTTAAAACAATTCCAAAATAAATTTGAAAACTTTGAAATTTTGTGAAATTTCAACTTGAAAAAAATGTGGTTTAGACTTGTAAAAATGCGTTTGAGCAATTGAAAAGCATTTTTGAGCAAAAATACAAAATTTTTAAAAGATTAAATTTTTTTTTGCATAGAAGTGTTTTAAACTGTATTCATGCAGAGAAACGTATCTTTTTTCGTATCTAGAAGTTTTGAAATCATTCGAAGCCTGTTTTTGGAAGGTCGAAATTTTAAGAATTTTGTTTTCGTCAAAATACGTTTTCAGCGTCTAAAAACCATGCATTGATCAAAATGAAAATTTTTGAAAATTAGATTTTTTTTTTCAAATGAAATATTTTATTCTGTTCTTTTACGTCGTAATACGATCCTTTTATTGCTGGGCAACATTTAAAACAATTCCAAAATAAATTTGAAAACTTTGAAATTTTGTGAAATTTCAACTTGAAAAAAATGTGGTTTAGACTTGTAAAAATGCGTTTGAGCAATTGAAAAGCATTTTTGAGCAAAAATACAGAATTTTTAAAAGATGAAATTTTTTTTTGCATAGAATTGTTTTAAACTGTATTCATGCAGAGAAACGTATCTTTTTTCGTATCTAGAAGTTTTGAAATCATTCGAAGCCTGTTTTTGGAAGGTCGAAATTTTAAGAATTTTCTTTTCGTCAAAATACGTTTCAGCGTCTAAAAACCATGCATTGATCAAAATGAAAATTTTTGAAAATTAGATTTTTTTTTTCAAATTAAATATTTTATTCTGTTCTTTTACGTCGTAAAACGATACTTTTAGTCATTGGCAACATTTAAAACAATACTAAAATCATTTTGAAGACTTTGAAATTTTGAGAAATTTCAACTTGAAAAAATGTGGTTTAGACTTGTAAAATGCGTTTTTAGCAATTCAAAAGCATTTTTAATCAAAAATACAAAATTTTTAAAAGATGAAATTATTTTTTGAATCGAAGTGTTTTAAACTGCATTCATACAGAGAAACGTATTTTTTTTCGTATCTAGAAGGTTTGAAATCTTTCGAACCCTTTTTTTGGGAAGTTCGAAACTTTTAAGAATTTTCTTTTCGTCAAAATACGTTCGAGCGTCTAAAAACCATTCATTGCTCAAAATAAAAATTTTTGAAAATTAGATTTTTTTTTTCAAATTAAATATTTTATTCTGTTCTTTTACGTCGTAATACGATCCTTTTATTGCTGGGCAACATTTAAAACAATACTAAAATCATTTTGAAGACTTTGAAATTTTGAGAAATTTCAACTTGAAAAAATGTGGTTTAGACTTGTAAAAATGCGTTTGAGCAATTCCAAAGCATTTTTGAGCAAAAATACAGAATTTTTAAAAGATGAAATATTTTTTTGAATCGAAGTGTTTTAAACTGTATTCATGCGGAGAAACGTATTTTTTTTCGTATCTAGAAGTTTTGAAATCATTCGAAGCCTGTTTTCGGAAGTTCGAAATTTTAAGAATTTTCTTTTCGTAAAAATACGTTTCAGCGTCTAAAAACCATTCATTTGCTCAAAATGAAAATTTTTGAAAATTAGATTTTTTTTTCAAATTAAATATTTTATTCTGTTCTTTTACGTCGTAATACGATCCTTTTATTATTGGGCAACATTTAAAACAATTCCAAAATAAATTTGAAAACTTTGAAATTTTGTGAAATTTCAACTTGAAAAAAATGTGGTTTAGACTTGTAAAAATGCGTTTGAGCAATTGAAAAGCATTTTTGAGCAAAAATACAGAATTTTTAAAAGATGAAATTTTTTTTTGCATAGAAGTGTTTTAAACTGTATTCATGCAGAGAAACGTATCTTTTTTCGTATCTAGAAGTTTTGAAATCATTCGAAGCCTGTTTTTGGAAGGTCGAAATTTTAAGAATTTTCTTTTCGTCAAAATACGTTTCAGCGTCTAAAAACCATGCATTGATCAAAATGAAAATTTTTGAAAATTAGATTTTTTTTTTCAAATTAAATATTTTATTCTGTTCTTTTACGTCGTAATACGATCCTTTTATTCATTGGCAACATTTAAAACAATACTAAAATCATTTTGAAGACTTTGAAATTTTGAGAAATTTCAACTTGAAAAAATGTGGTTTAGACTTGTAAAATGCGTTTTTAGCAATTCAAAAGCATTTTTAATCAAAAATACAAAATTTTTAAAAGATGAAATTATTTTTTGAATCGAAGTGTTTTAAACTGCATTCATACAGAGAAACGTATTTTTTTTCGTATCTAGAAGGTTTGAAATCTTTCGAACCCTTTTTTTGGGAAGTTCGAAACTTTTAAGAATTTTCTTTTCGTCAAAATACGTTCGAGCGTCTAAAAACCATTCATTGCTCAAAATAAAAATTTTTGAAAATTAGATTTTTTTTTTCAAATTAAATATTTTATTCTGTTCTTTTACGTCGTAATACGATCCTTTTATTGCTGGGCAACATTTAAAACAATACTAAAATCATTTTGAAGACTTTGAAATTTTGAGAAATTTCAACTTGAAAAAATGTGGTTTAGACTTGTAAAAATGCGTTTGAGCAATTCAAAAGCATTTTTGAGCAAAAATACAGAATTTTTAAAAGATGAAATATTTTTTTGAATCGAAGTGTTTTAAACTGTATTCATGCGGAGAAACGTATTTTTTTTCGTATCTAGAAGTTTTGAAATCATTCGAAGCCTGTTTTCGGAAGTTCGAAATTTTAAGAATTTTCTTTTCGTAAAAATACGTTTCAGCGTCTAAAAACCATTCATTTGCTCAAAATGAAAATTTTTGAAAATTAGATTTTTTTTTCAAATTAAATATTTTATTCTGTTCTTTTACGTCGTAATACGATCCTTTTATTATTGGGCAACATTTAAAACAATTCCAAAATAAATTTGAAAACTTTGAAATTTTGTGAAATTTCAACTTGAAAAAAATGTGGTTTAGACTTGTAAAAATGCGTTTGAGCAATTGAAAAGCATTTTTGAGCAAAAATACAGAATTTTTAAAAGATGAAATTTTTTTTTGCATAGAAATGTTTTAAACTGTATTCATGCAGAGAAACGTATCTTTTTTCGTATCTAGAAGTTTTGAAATCATTCGAAGCCTGTTTTTGGAAGGTCGAAATTTTAAGAATTTTCTTTTCGTCAAAATACGTTTCAGCGTCTAAAAACCATGCATTGATCAAAATGAAAATTTTTGAAAATTAGATTTTTTTTTTCAAATTAAATATTTTATTCTGTTCTTTTACGTCGTAAAACGATACTTTTAGTCATTGGCAACATTTAAAACAATACTAAAATCATTTTGAAGACTTTGAAATTTTGAGAAATTTCAACTTGAAAAAATGTGGTTTAGACTTGTAAAATGCGTTTTTAGCAATTCAAAAGCATTTTTAATCAAAAATACAAAATTTTTAAAAGATGAAATTATTTTTTGAATCGAAGTGTTTTAAACTGCATTCATACAGAGAAACGTATTTTTTTTCGTATCTAGAAGGTTTGAAATCTTTCGAACCCTTTTTTTGGGAAGTTCGAAACTTTTAAGAATTTTCTTTTCGTCAAAATACGTTCGAGCGTCTAAAAACCATTCATTGCTCAAAATAAAAATTTTTGAAAATTAGATTTTTTTTTTCAAATTAAATATTTTATTCTGTTCTTTTACGTCGTAATACGATCCTTTTATTGCTGGGCAACATTTAAAACAATACTAAAATCATTTTGAAGACTTTGAAATTTTGAGAAATTTCAACTTGAAAAAATGTGGTTTAGACTTGTAAAAATGCGTTTGAGCAATTCCAAAGCATTTTTGAGCAAAAATACAGAATTTTTAAAAGATGAAATATTTTTTTGAATCGAAGTGTTTTAAACTGTATTCATGCGGAGAAACGTATTTTTTTTCGTATCTAGAAGTTTTGAAATCATTCGAAGCCTGTTTTCGGAAGTTCGAAATTTTAAGAATTTTCTTTTCGTAAAAATACGTTTCAGCGTCTAAAAACCATTCATTTGCTCAAAATGAAAATTTTTGAAAATTAGATTTTTTTTTCAAATTAAATATTTTATTCTGTTCTTTTACGTCGTAATACGATCCTTTTATTATTGGGCAACATTTAAAACAATTCCAAAATAAATTTGAAAACTTTGAAATTTTGTGAAATTTCAACTTGAAAAAAATGTGGTTTAGACTTGTAAAAATGCGTTTGAGCAATTGAAAAGCATTTTTGAGCAAAAATACAGAATTTTTAAAAGATGAAATTTTTTTTTGCATAGAAGTGTTTTAAACTGTATTCATGCAGAGAAACGTATCTTTTTTCGTATCTAGAAGTTTTGAAATCATTCGAAGCCTGTTTTTGGAAGGTCGAAATTTTAAGAATTTTCTTTTCGTCAAAATACGTTTCAGCGTCTAAAAACCATGCATTGATCAAAATGAAAATTTTTGAAAATTAGATTTTTTTTTTCAAATGAAATATTTTATTCTGTTCTTTTACGTCGTAATACGATCCTTTTATTGCTGGGCAACATTTAAAACAATTCCAAAATAAATTTGAAAACTTTGAAATTTTGTGAAATTTCAACTTGAAAAAAATGTGGTTTAGACTTGTAAAAATGCGTTTGAGCAATTGAAAAGCATTTTTGAGCAAAAATACAGAATTTTTAAAAGATGAAATTTTTTTTTGCATAGAAGTGTTTTAAACTGTATTCATGCAGAGAAACGTATCTTTTTTCGTATCTAGAAGTTTTGAAATCATTCGAAGCCTGTTTTTGGAAGGTCGAAATTTTAAGAATTTTCTTTTCGTCAAAATACGTTTCAGCGTCTAAAAACCATGCATTGATCAAAATGAAAATTTTTGAAAATTAGATTTTTTTTTTCAAATTAAATATTTTATTCTGTTCTTTTACGTCGTAAAACGATACTTTTAGTCATTGGCAACATTTAAAACAATACTAAAATCATTTTGAAGACTTTGAAATTTTGAGAAATTTCAACTTGAAAAAAATGTGGTTTAGACTTGTAAAAATGCGTTTGAGCAATTGAAAAGCATTTTTGAGCAAAAATACAAAATTTTTAAAAGATGAAATTTTTTTTTGCATAGAAGTGTTTTAAACTGTATTCATGCAGAGTATCTTTTTTCGTATCTAGAAGTTTTGAAATCATTCGAAGCCTGTTTTTGGAAGGTCGAAATTTTAAGAATTTTCTTTTCGTCAAAATACGTTTCAGCGTCTAAAAACCATGCATTGATCAAAATGAAAATTTTTGAAAATTAGATTTTTTTTTTCA
>CBDHHR010000274.1:2500-7844 GCA_965263245.1 Metamycoplasmataceae bacterium
CACAGGCGCCGCCCTGCGCCGTGTAGCCGGGGTGACAAGGGGTAAGGGACACATGTACTCACTAACACAGGCGCCCCCCTGCGCCGTGTAGCCGGGGTGACAAGGTGTAAGGTACACATGTACTCACTAACACAGGCGCCGCCCTGCGCCGTGTAGCCGGGGTGACAAGGGGTAAGGTACACATGTACTCACTAACACAGGCGCCCCCCTGCGCCGTGTAGCCGGGGTGACAAGGGGTAAGGGACACATGTACTCACTAACACAGGCGCCGTTCTGCGCCGTGTAGCCGGGGTGACAAGGAAGATGGTACACATGTACTCACTAACACAGGCGCCGTTCTGCGCCGTGTAGCCGGGGTGACAAGGGGTAAGGTACACATGTACTCACTAACACAGGCGCCCCCCTGCGCCGTGTAGCCGGGGTGACAAGGGGTAAGGTACACATGTACTCACTAACACAGGCGCCCCCCTGCGCCGTGTAGCCGGGGTGACAAGGAAGATGGTACACATGTACTCACTAACACAGGCGCCGTTCTGCGCCGTGTAGCCGGGGTGACAAGGGGTAAGGTACACATGTACTCACTAACACAGGCGCCCCCCTGCGCCGTGTAGCCGGGGTGACAAGGGGTAAGGGACACATGTACTCACTAACACAGGCGCCCCCCTGCGCCGTGTAGCCGGGGTGACAAGGAAGATGGTACACATGTACTCACTAACACAGGCGCCGTTCTGCGCCGTGTAGCCGGGGTGACAAGGGGTAAGGTACACATGTACTCACTAACACAGGCGCCCCCCTGCGCCGTGTAGCCGGGGTGACAAGGGGTAAGGGACACATGTACTCACTAACACAGGCGCCCCCCTGCGCCGTGTAGCCGGGCGGACACGAGCACTTGTAGCTGCCCTCCAGGTTGACACACATCAGGTCCCCCGCCCCGCACAGCGCGGCCTCCTCGAAACACTCGTCAATGTCTGAAACATGCCAACGACCTCTGAATACTACAATTATAAGACACAGTTTAAATGAAGATAAGTAAAACTGTCAACTTATTTGTATTAAAAACATGCAACGATCTACGATGGAGAAATACAGCAATATTATAAAATGTCGTGGTACTTTCTGGATTAACGAGGAATCATCAGAATATAATAAAGTAAAAATAAACACATTATTTTGTTAGCATCGTGTACAATGCACTTGTATTGTTAATTTATTGTCAATTACAACACAATGTATTTCCATCGTGTGCACGTAAAATGGTTATGGTGAACCATCGATAAGTACTGATTTCTGATTTCACATACAACATTATATGTGCCATATTGTGAAGTGTTGTGGTAAATATTGTTGGAAATGATAACTTTATTTACATACTTTCGGACATGTATGAAATTGCGTATTTTATATGTTCACAATTACCTTACTTCTAGTTTTTAGATAATTGCTTAATTGTGTAAGCCTCAGTTAATCCTACTTATTGATAATTGCGTGATTATGTTAATCAATAAACATGCAGTCTTTTCAAAGACTCGAACGTCCCAACACTTGACGAAGAACTAAATGGTTCACCAAGATCCATGCGAACCCACCTGTACACTTTCCGTAAGAGGTGAGTCGATAACCTTGGTTACAGCTGCACTTGTATGACCCAGCCTCGTTTTCGCAGGTTGCTGATTGGCTGCTGCCACAAATCTCTGGGATCCACTCGCATTCATTGCGATCTACAACAGTGTATTGTATACGTGCAGGTTGCTGATTGGCTGCTGCCACAAATCTCTGGGATCCACTCGCATTCATTGCGATCTACAACAGTGTATTGTATACGTGCAGGTTGCTGATTGGCTGCTGCCACAAATCTCTGGGATCCACTCGCATTCATTGCGATCTACAACAGTGTATTGTATACGTGCAGGTTGCTGATTGGCTGCTGACATAAATCTCTGGGATCCACTCGCATTCATTGCGATCTACAACATTGTATTGTATACGTGCAGGTTGCTGATTGGCTGCTGACATAAATCTCTGGGATCCACTCGCATTCATTGCGATCTACAACAGTGTATTGTATACGTGCAGGTTACTGATTGGCTGCTGACATAAATCTCTGGGATCCACTCGCATTCATTGCGATCTACAACATTGTATTGTATACGTGCAGGTTGCTGATTGGCTGCTGCCACAAATCTCTGGGATCCACTCGCATTCATTGCGATCTACAACAGTGTATTGTATACGTGCAGGTTGCTGATTGGCTGCTGACATAAATCTCTGGAATCCACTCGCATTCATTGCGATCTACAACATTGTAATGTATACGCACTACAGACCCAAAACAACCGATTATCGAATATCCAAACTATGGAACAGGCGGAATTAGGCCAATACCGATCCTAACAACTAATGGTAATCGTAAGTCGAATAGTTTGTAATCTAACCTCTATCTCCATTTTCAAGTGAGGTATTTTATTATTAAGATCGGGCACATAAACAATTCACATTATTTTGTTTCGTTTCCTTGTCGATTCGCACTTTATTGTTGATGCAATTCCGTACCTGCGCATACGTTGTCATCCCACACATATCCGTCGTGACAGAGACACTTGTAGGAGCTGACGATGTTGAGACAGTCGCTATGGTCCCCACACACCTCGTGAGTGAGACACTCGTCAATGTCCACACACCGAGTGGGAAAGTCTTGTGTGTAGCCCGGCCAGCAGCTGCATCTAAATGTCGAAGTATAGACATATAAAATAGAGCACGTCGTAGAGTTGTGTTAGTAGTCGGGCCACCAGCTGCATCAGGAAGTGAGCACTGCATGATTTTGCACTTTACATTCCATTTTGATCCGTAACAGTGGTCTTGAGCATGTGAACATATTGAACAGCGTGACGCGTAAGCGGACCATTTTCACTGCTATGTCAATGAAAATTGTGTCCTTCATAATATAGCAACGTATATTTGCGTTTTGAAGAATTTTTTTTATTTAACAGCCGATTTCGTGTAATGAAGAATTTTCCTTAAGAGTTCTCTATCTAAGTGACCCGATCCTCCGGACCGCCACCTGGAGTCTGGACCTATTACTACATAAGACGAGTAGTTAGGTCAACATGAAAACAACCGTATTACATGATATTATGCGAGGCAAATGTAAAAGAGACACGGTTTGTGTACTACTGTGTCGTGTTTGACGGGATGCCGTCTGTGAGAACATGAGCCCTTTCTTCGTATCTTTATGTAGGTGAATGTCGGTGAACACTTACTTGTAACCCGGCTCATCGTCAACACACGTCGAGTTCTCACAGTCGTGAGCGTATTCTGAGTTCAGTGGCTGGTTGCATTCATTTATGTCTGAAATAATACAGTATCGTCATATTTATTATTATCATCCATTTGCAGATAAACATTCTGGGCATTGATACGATTATGGTAACTCGTTATAAAAAAATATTAATGACACCATTTTGAAAATTAACATAACTCCTTTTTCGTATCAATTTCAGGTTATGAATAATTTGTCAAGAAACAAGATTTCACATAATTATTTAAATTATTTTATGATATAGTAGGTGAGGTGGTACGGGTGGCGTATATATATATATATATATATATATATATATATATATATATATATATATATATATATATATATAAAACGTAACACCTGCCGAGTTGTTTAATGGTAAAGTACGTGAGGTGATACGGGTGGCCTATGTAACCCAGCCTAACGGTAACACCTACCGAGTTACCCGGCGTTTTCCGGAAAAAGGTAAGCCACATAATAAACACCCCCCGTTGTACGCAGCACGGTCATAACCCGCTCGGTGATCAGACGAACAGTAGTCAACAGTAATTTAAAACAACCAAATATGCAAACTGTATGTATAGTAAAATGCCGTCAACGGAAACAATTAAGCAATGAATGCAGTAAACGGTACCTACTAGAGCATGTGCCGTCCGTGGCTAGGTAGCCGTCGGGACAGACGCACTGGTAGGACCCCTTCGTGTTCTCACAGCTGCCCAAGCCGCACAGACCGACTGACTCGACACACTCGTCAATCTCTGGCAAAACAACGGGAAATAGGAATATTTAATGTTCTCGAAATATCCTAGCCGCGTATATAAGCATACTGTAATAACGATTGGTTGAAATGACAAACATGTTATTTTTTTTATAAAACAATATGTAAAATATGAATCATTTCTCCGAATTTTTTTTACTTTAACGACCCGTTCTTTATCAACGGTGTCGTCGCTTCCTTTCTGCATCTTCGGAGATCTCTGTTGTAACGATGACCTTCACCTGTTGTAACGATGACCTTCACGAGTCGTTGTTCATTGGTGTCTTCTGTGAGCGGCCATACCGATGTAGCCAAAAACGTCATAAACACTGTGGATATATAAGCGCTATATAAAACAAAGATAATTTTATAATTGTTGTATACGTGTGTTGTTGTTACCTGTGCAGGTGTCTCCTGTTGTACGGTAGCCGGCCTTGCACACACAGTCGTAGTAGGGAGACTTGTTGACACACTCCTTGTCACCCGTGCACTGGTGAGGGAACACGGCGCTCACACACTCGTCGATGTCTGACGTACGCACAACGGTCTTCGGTTAGATAGTGACTTGCTCATGCATGCATGCGTGCGAACGTATGTGTGTTGTACAAAATTAGTTAATTACATAATATCAAGTTAATATTCGCAGCTATGTTGTACAATATGTCGTATATTAACGAGTGGTTGGTATTTACTACCCATCCACGTACAAATGTGTTTGAACATGCGAAATCAATCTTGTCAAAAGTACCTTCAACGTAACATAACCAAACCCTAAACATATGCTCCCCAGAGCAATTACTTGGATGGGGCGCTATATAAGAAATATATTACTATTATTATTATTACTATTATTATATCCTTAAACATAAACTTTTTGATATTAAACCTACCATAAAAAGACATTGGTACACAATATATATACTGGGAATGCATTGATAATAACATAACACAGCTTATGATTTTTATACTTGGAATACAACAATACACCTCGGGTGTTGTACGAAGGTCCTACCTGTGCACGGAGCGCACGTCTCCGCCTCAGGCGTGGTGAATCCGGCGGCACAAATACAACGACACGACCCGGGCAGGTTGTGACAGCTGGAGCCGTTGCCGCATAGACCAACGCCGTCCGTGTCAACAAGGAGACACTCATTGATATCTGGACAGAAACAGTTGACGGCTTCTTAACTCATTTGTATCGTGAGAAACCTGTGCCACTTCGACACATTTCATTACGATTCAACAGCTTGCACTCAGCTCATTTTAGAGCAGCACACACAATAAGATAT
>CBDHHR010000276.1:0-7500 GCA_965263245.1 Metamycoplasmataceae bacterium
GAGAGAGAGAGAGGGAGGTGAGTGAGGATGGCTGTATGTTGAACGTACAAATGGGACCATTAGATTGTCCTGTGGAAAAGTTGTGGGTTATTCTATCGTAACGCTTTGCCCCGGTAGACGCTGTAACGAGTGAACCAGGTTATGACGGATTTACAAACAATATACATAATCAGAATTCATCGAGGTAATAATCATCAAACCATTCACAAAGACAAACATGTTAACACGTCGGTGTCTCCGTCAAGTTGTCATTATATTGGTTTCCTTCAAAACTGTATTTAAAAAACAAAACATCTTCATCAATGCAAATTAACAGACTAACATAACCACCATGATTGATTTTTTATTTCAGCTGACGTCACCGGACATAAAAAATGGCAGCGAGGTACGCCAAACTCGACTCTTCAAAGCACGACGCTGACTCCGACGCCATTAGCTTGACACAGATTGCAACTACCGCGAAGAACGTTCGCTTCCGCAACGAACCGGCCGCTGACTACGACGACCCTGAACCCGACTATGATTCAGACGGAGCCGGCAATCACGAAGCCCTCAACTTGGACGTGCAGCCGGTCCAGGACTATGGAGAACCTGACGCCGACTATGACCTAGCACCCACCAACGGCCAACGGTCGTTGTCTCCGAGATACAATGGAGCGAGACCAAAGCACGGCGTTGCTGTGCTGCCGGCGCTGCCTGGATCCGCCGCCGGGAACCTGCGACAGACAGCTCGCTCTGCCGACACCGAGCACGATCTGTCGGCGATGGAAAACCTCAACGAGGTGTCTATTCTGCACGTGCTGAAAGAACGCTTCAAGCATGACGTCATCCAGGTATATATATGTATTATTGCGCTAACTTGGGGACTGTGTAATCGCATCTCCCCTAGGTGCCGATGACCATTTGTCTATTTCTTCGTTCGTTCATTTCCTTTAACCTTCTCGTCGACATATTTGTCATATTTTAAAAACAAAAGGTATTTCGGACTTACTTTGGGGAAAATTTAGTAGACATTTGCATCGCTTCGATCCACCATCTGTAGATCTTTATCAAACACTGGTGTCACGTAACGCTGTTATATATTTGGCGGAGTGATCAGGTTGCTGGTGGCGGACAGGTGGTACTTCTTATCTCTATTTATGGTAGGGATTCTCTGTTTGGTGTAAATAGCATCCGTCACCATTCTTTTGTGTCAGGTTTGTTCTCGGAGCAAGACATTGGTGTTATCCATGACCACTGGAGTCCTGTGTTGCAACAATGATCTCGCGCCAGACTATTCCGCCCAAAATTAGTAACCGTGAGCATTGTTCTTTGTATCATGCCATCGTTTCATATTTTCAGACATATATCGGAGACGTGCTCATTGTAGTCAACCCGTACAAGAAACTGGACTTCTATGGGGACAGGGTGAGCTGGTCGACTTTCAACAATGTGCTGTGCTTGTAATTTCAAGACAAATTAAGAACATTAATCTGAAACCAAGTCGCGAAGGCCCATCTCTCACACGTACACGTTTGTAAAAATAGAACATGACCTATATTCTACGATGTGTCATGATGTATCATGGTGCATCATTGTTTATAATGATATGTCATTTATAATGATATATCATGATGTATCGTGGTTTATTATTATTCATATTCCATGATAAGTCATGATATATCATGGTGTATCATTGTTTATAATCCATGTAAATTTCACAAGGAATATGGTGAAAGACTTTTTTTTACCTAACACAGTTTATTAGAGAAGCAAGAGGACCTTGACTGTACATAGAAGACCTAGAGTATACCTATAGTATTTCCTAGGCTGGATGAAAATAAATTATCACATATATCTGTTTTACTTTCGCAGAACGTGAATGATTAATTATTAGACCTCTTGTAGTATGTTCGTGAAACCGGCATACGTCATTTTCTAAAACGGTCTGTTGGTATCCCTCAATGTCAACCCAGCTTAATGACTAGTTTCAAAATATCGGTGCATGCCTTCTGAAAATAGCTAGTGTTATTACGCCAGTGACTAGCACCTGTTTATTCTCCATAAATGAACACCTAAAGACATTCGTCTATCCCATACAAAGCTGTTCGAAGTAATTTCACAAGCTAAACCTTTAGTCCTTATTTTCCTAAAGGTATTTATGGTGATTGCGTCGAATCCTCATCGTGGCCGACTGCCAACTTCCTGTTTCAGTACCACGAAATGTACAAGTTCGTGAATAAACGCACCGACCTTGAGCCACACATCTACTGGACAGTTGACCACGCCTACCGCCAAATGACCGACACTACCAAAAACCAGGTCATTTTGATAAGCGGCGAATCCGGCGCCGGGAAAACGGAATCGACAAAGCTAGTTGTGAAACATCTGACTCACATCTGCCAATCAACGATGTCAAACCTGCATGACCGAATCGTGAAGGTGAGTAGTTCATGCAGATGTTAAAAAGTAAGTTCTTATATAGTGCAGTATCCAGTGATCAAGACTGATCGGTTTACACTTTACTTCTTTGACAGACCTGCTCAGTCAAATACAATTTCAACTTTTCTGGGAAGCATCCAGCCATGCAGCAATTCATGCGCGAAGGCTGCGCGTATAAATATCCACACTGTCTATAACCAGGTACTCATTCACTCAGCTGAGTGAACTGGAGCACTGAAGAGTGAAAATACTTTCCCAAGGTGTCACTCTGTCGCATAGGGTTCGAGCTCGGGTTCTCTTAGTCGAGAGTCCGAAGATCCTGAGCCATTGCGCTCTTAAAGAGGTCTTGAGCGACAGACGATTCACAAGTGACCACAAGTAATTAGGGTGATCCCTGGTGCGTGCCTAGCTTTGGAAGGGACGTTCAACTAGACGATATTCACAAACTATTGAACACCCTCCACGTACTGAGGCCAAACGTTCACCCTCCACGTGCTGAATTCAAAGCGTTCACTCTCCACGTGCTGAATTCAAAGCGTTCACTCTCCACGTGCTGAGGCCAAAAAGGTTCACCCTCCACGTGCTGAATTCAAAACGTCCACCCTCCACGTGCTGAGGCCAAAACGTCCACCCTCCAGGTGCTGAGG
Source organism: Metamycoplasmataceae bacterium (assembly GCA_965263245.1). GTDB lineage: Bacteria > Bacillota_I > Bacilli_A > Mycoplasmatales > Metamycoplasmataceae > DT-68. The sequence goes on from CBDHHR010000276.1 coordinate 3,069, forward strand.
CCAAAACGTTCACCCTCCACGTGCTGACGTCAAACGTCCACCCTCCACGTGCTGAGGCCAAAACGTCCACCCTCCAGGTGCTGAGGCCAAAACGTTCACCCTCCACGTGCTGAGGCCAACACGTTCACCCTCCCCGTGCTGACGTCAAAACGTCCACCCTCCACGTGCTGACGTCAAAACGTCCACCCTCCACGTGCTGAGGCCAAAACGTTCACCCTCCACGTGCTGAATTCAAAACGTTCACCCTTCACGTGCTGAGACCAAAACGTTCACCCTCCCCGTGCTGAATTCAAAGCGTTCACTCTCCACGTGCTGAGGCCAAAACGTTCACCCTCCACGTGCTGAGGCCAAAACGTTCACCCTCCACGTGCTGACGTCAAAACGTCCACCCTCCACGTGCTGACGTCAAAACGTCCACCCTCCACGTGCTGAGGCCAAAACGTTCACCCTCCACGTGCTGACGTCAAAACGTCCACCCTCCACGTGCTGACGTCAAAACGTCCACCCTCCACGTGCTGACGTCAAAACGTCCACCCTCCACGTGCTGAGGCCAAAACGTTCACCCTCCACGTGCTGAGGCCAAAACGTTCACCCTCCACGTGCTGAATTCAAAACGTTCACCCTCCACGTGCTGAGACCAAAACGTTCACCCTCCACGTGCTGAATTCAAAACGTTCACCCTCCATGTGCTGAGACCAAAACGTTCACCCTCCACGTGCTGAGGCCAAAACGTTCACCCTCCATGTGCTGAGGCCAAAACGTTCACCCTCCACGTGCTGACGTCAAAACGTCCACCCTCCACGTGCTGACGTCAAAACGTCCACCCTCCACGTGCTGACGTCAAAACGTCCACCCTCCACGTGCTGAGGCCAACACGTTCACCCTCCACGTGCTGAGGCCAAAACGTCCACCCTCCACGTGCTGACGTCAAAACGTTCACCCTCCACGTGCTGAGGCCAAAAAGTTCACCCTCCACGTGCTGACGTCAAAACGTCCACCCTCCACGTGCTGAGGCCAAAACCTCCCGATTGTGGGATATTATTTGTACTTTGTTTTGTGACGTTTGAAAAAATCCGATGTAATGTAAAACAACCTCTCAATACAGCTGCACGCCTCCAAAACGTCCAAAACGTCCCCGTTTTTCGAAGAATTGCCTTACAGACGTTAAGGGTTCGGCTTGAGCCTAATGGTCTGTTGTGGGAATGGCACCACACAGGCTGAAAACAGCCCTCCTCCAAATTTAGTCGGACATATCTAGCCTGTCGCACGTGCAAGTTCTACTGCACCGTGCAATGCGACGAGGTAGAGAGTTGACGATACGACAGACTCTAACTGATGCAGTGGACGATGCGCGATATCATCGTCCATGACATCACCCATTGTCTCGCATATCACATATCACTTCAGAACATCATAGTGATAATTCTTCTCGTTCATCACAACTTTGTGATAAGGCTGATGGTGAGACGTTAGTTACCATTCAAGTAGTATGCCCTTTTAACATTCTGTTCTAAATTGAAACGTTGCTTTATATGCCTAGTGATGGTGGGATTTATGGGTCGAACTGGCTGTTAGTATTACAACGTGTAACGCGTTATATTATTGATATATAGGTGAACCCGCTTCTCGAAGCGTTTGGCAACGCTCAGACAGTTATGAATCAAAATTCCAGTCGATTCGGCAAGTTCGTCGAACTGAATTTCAATGCCAGCGGGCATATGAAAGGCGGTAAGTTTCCTTTTTGACAGCATTTACTTATATTTAAGACAGTCTGATCATTAGTATGTCACAGCAAGCGGATTTTCATAGCCTACATCTCAGTCAGTCGGTCGGTCGGTCGGTCGGTCGGTCGGTCGGTCGGTCGGTCGGTCGGTCGGTCGGTCGGTCGGTCGGTCGGTCGGTCGGTCGGTCGGTCGGTCGGTCGGTCGGTCGGTCGGTCGGTCGGTCGGTCGGTCGGTCGGTCGGTCGGTCGGTCGGTCGGTCGGTCGGTCGGTCGGTCGGTCGGTCGGTCGGTCGGTCGGTCGGTCGGTCGGTCGGTCGGTCGGTCGGTCGGTCGGTCGGTCGGTCGGTCGGTCGGTCGGTCGGTCGGTCGGTCGGTCGGTCGGTCGGTCGGTCGGTCGGTCGGTCGGTCGGTCGGTCGGTCGGTCGGTCGGCCGGCCGGCCGGCCGGCCGGTCGGTCGGTCGGTCGGTCGGTCGGTCGGTCGGTCGGTCGGTCGGTCGGTCGGTCGGTCGGTCGGTCGGTCGGTCGGTCGGTCGGTCGGTCGGTCTGTCAGTCAGTCAGTCAGTCAGTCAGTCAGTCAGTCAGTCAGTCACTCAGTCAGTCAGTCTGTCAGTCAGTCAATTAACCAAATAAATTAACCAAATCAATTAACAAAATCTATTAACAAAATCAATTAATCAATAATTCACAATGAGGCGTTTCAATTTCTGCTAGTCTGAAAATGGTATTCTTGCATACGACTGCCAAGACTGTGCAAGTTAGTTAGTTAGTTTGTGTTACTTAATGCTCCATGGTCCTAATTACTACTTAGGTAGGGTTAGGTTTACGAACAAATGTATGTACGTACTCCGACACTTTTCATTAACCAACGGCAACATACATTACCCGTTAACAGGTGACCGTAAAATGCCATTCCATTTATGTCTAATTAATAAACATGATACATGTTTCTTGCAGCGTGTATCCATGACTACCTGCTGGAGAAGTCCCGCGTGGTTCACATCGGACCTCACGAGCGCAACTTCCACGTCTTCTACTACATGTTCGCCGGCATGCCAGCGGAGACCCTCCGCTACTACTACCTCGAGGACCCCATGGCCCACAGGTGAGTCTGGTTCACAGGTGAGTCAGTGGCCCACAGGTGAGTCAGTGGTCCACAGGTGAGTCAGTGGTCCACAGGGAGTCTTGTCCACAGGTGAGTCAGTGGTCCACAGGTAAGTCTGGTTCACAGGTGAGTCAGTGGTCCACAGGTAAGTCTGGTCCACAGGTGAGTCTGGTTCACAGGTGAGTCAGTGGCCCACAGGTGAGTCAGTGGTCCACAGGTGAGTCAGTGGTCCACAGGGAGTCTTGTCCACAGGTGAGTCAGTGGTCCACAGGTAAGTCTGGTTCACAGGTGAGTCAGTGGTCCACAGGTAAGTCTGGTCCACAGGTGAGTCTGGTTCACAGGTGAATAAGTGGCCCACAGGTGAGTTTGGTCCACAGGTGAGTCAGTGGTCCAGAGGTGAGTCAGTGGTCCAGAGGTGAGTCAGTGGTCCACAAGTGAATAAGTGGTTCACAGGTGAGTCAGTGGTCCAGAGGTGAGTCAGTGGTCCAGAGGTGAGTCAGTGGCCCACAGGTGAGTCAGTGGCCCACATGTGAGTCAGTGGTCTACAGGTGAGTTAGTGGTCCACAGGTGAGTCAGTTGTCTACAGGTGAATCAATGGCCCACAGGTGAGTCAGTTGTCCACAGGTAAGTCAGTGGTCCAGAGGTGAGTCAGTGGTCCACAAGTGAATAAGTGGTTCACAGGTGAATCAATGGCCCACAGGTGAGTCAGTTGTCCACAGGTAAGTCAGTTGTCCACAGGTGAGTCAGTGGTCCACAGATGAGGCAGTGGTCCACAGATGAGTCAGTGGTACAAGTGAGGCACTAGTTCATAGGTGAGTCAGTGGCCCAAAGGTGAGTAAATGGACCACAAGTGAGTCAGTGGCCCACAGGTGAGTTAGTGGCCTACAGGTGAGTCAGTGGCCTACAGGTGAGTCAGTGGCCAGTTGAGACTCTGCTTTACTACTACATCGAGCAATGCATGGCCCATAAGCCGGTTGTCGCGCAAACACGGGACAGACATCGAGTAGGCGAAACAAAACCAAACAATGCCAGAAGGCGTATCTAGTGGCACCCTCTTGCGGATAGTTTTGAAACATACTATATAAAGACGCGTAACTTAAAAAGGTTTATGCTTCAGCTGGATACCATAATTGTAAATGAGACATTATTTGATAGAGTAAATGTCAATGATCTTTAGCCGTTCTTTATGTAGACATTTGTACTTAATGTCAATTTAAAGACAATTTGTTCTGGTTCAACTCGCTTCGGCGAGGTGGTGCAATTTTGTGAACATCCTGAAGTCAACAGCTCCGAAGGTTCGACAAAGGTGAACTGCCCACGGTACGGACACGTACGTGCTAGAGGGGGTCTACTCTTCTTGAAATGACATCTACTCTGCGAATGACGATCGGACGAAAGTGAATTATGCTTCCAGCTGAATAAAATTTAAGGATATTCCCACATACTAGTTATCTCATATGACCTATATTCATTTCATTGTTTCTACTCCTACAGTTTTTAAAAAGAGGAAATTTGTGAATACAAATAATGCTGCTCTTAGAATAATCAACTTTATAGTCTTGGTGCGGCTGGGGGTGTGCTTTCCGAGGAATTTGTCGCAACGTGGT
>CBDHHR010000277.1:5000-7500 GCA_965263245.1 Metamycoplasmataceae bacterium
AACAACATCAAATCACATCGTTGTTTCTCACCATGGCTGCAGCATCTGCGTGCGAATTTGTATAACGTAGTTTTTTTTTTTCATGAAAAGCCCGAATCGATTCATGCGTAAACGGCAACGATCTGTGATGATTTAGATACCAATACCGGCCGTTGCATCCGCTAGGATTCGATGTCAACAAAAATCAGTCTTCTTTCAAGGACGAGGATATTAGTTTTTTTCTCAAATAAACTACTTGTGTCCGCTAACACGTGCTCGTGCGCGGGGTGATGTATGGCTTCAACGTGTCCTCGATACTAAATATTTTGTTAATAAACGAAAGATATTTCGTTCACTTGCAGAGTAGTGAAATACGTGTTACGCGGTCGAGACGTCAAATACTACGGCTCGGAATAGATCGTTAGTTTGTTGCAGGATTTTTTGATAATCGAATGCAGTGCCGACAATTTAAATCGGGGATCGCTCACCTCAAGTTTATGTTTAAACTGAGATGCAAGATCTGCTTATATACTAAAGATATGTTGAAAGTGGGAAATATAACTTGGTATATTGTGTGGTGTCCTGTTACTAGGACATCACAAATTCCACCACATTTCCCACGGGGACAAACCACATAATTAGAATGCGACTTAAACGGGAAGTATTCAGCAATGCTGTGTTTATTGTGAGGCAGATAGTGTACGTTTCCACGTGCCTTACACAAGAGTCTAGAGTCTGGCGCTCGTTCGTACTTGACTGAACTGAGGCAACTGGGAGTAAACGACTTTACCAAAGCGTCGAAACAATATAACGTTCATATCCGGAGATTCTAATCCACGCGGTACGGGGACCGTGGTGACGTCACTGTTGACACAAAGTACGAAGACAATTAGGCAAAAGTATACACCCAAAATAAACATCTCAAACTTCGTTCCCGCAAGCCAGCCGTCGAGTGGGAGACCAGTGAAGTGTTGTCATTTCCTTCCGATTAAGACAATCGTCCACACTGTCACATGGGATTCGAGCGCGATCCCTCAAGGTGTCGAAGCAAGCGCTTTGCCGTTGAGCCAATACGACGTCTCTAACTCAACTAAAATTCACGGAAAAGGTTACAGTTGTCGCCGGTGGGCGTGTCGTGGCGTGGCGTGGCATGGCATGGCGTGGCGTGGCGTGAGTCTGCGCGCCGTGGCGAACTCTCCAAGCCACCGCCAACCGAGCCCCACCACAAGAACGGAACAAACGCCAGAGCGAAGTCGATAATTCATAATTACAGCAAGTCACCGCGTGTCCGCGGGCGAGGTCTGGTCCAGGGCCGGGTCCGCGGGGAAATCGCTCGCTCTACGGCCGCGTATAGCTCGTGGTTACCCGGCGGCGTTTTTGTGCGCGACGAATCGCAGAAAATTATTACACTATTAGCGGGCGTTGCGCGTTGTGCTGATACCGTCCCAAGATGCCCCGCGCGCCGGGCGTTGTTAGCCGCGGCGCCCTGTCGGTTCAATTCCCCGTTTCGCTTTGCATGCCGCATCCGGGGACCGGCTGCGCGCGCCGGTAACGTTATTTTGCCGCGTCCTGTCGCGTCCAATTTTGCGCCGGCTGCGATGACTGTTGATAGTGGCTCAACGAGCGGTTTACTCCCGGCCCGCGGGGATGTGGGTACTGTTTGACTGTAGCGGGAGAGATACGGACCCCCGATGGGAAACGGGCGCGGATGATTGCTGTGCACAGCTCGTCCTGCGCGACGCAGATAACAAAGATATTTAATTTTGAACAAAGTTCTAGTCAATTGAATTGCCTGTTAACGATCGCGTATCGCGTTCAGTCATCTGCAATCTGCGGTCTGTTTCCGCCGCGAAGATTCGTTGTCGCTAACGTTTCCGTTCAAACTGTCCCGCGGGACGGTTCTACTCGGCGGGAAATTTAATGTATCGTTCATTTGTTTAATCGTATTATTTAGGTACTAATAGCGATAAGCATGCATTTGTTAGCGGTAGCGTGGTTTTTTAATGTTTTTTTGTCCGTCCGTCCGTCCGTCCGTCCGTCCGTCCGTCCGTCCGTCCGTCCGTCCGTCCGTCCGTCCGTCCGTCCGTCCGTCCGTCCGTCCGTCCGTCCGTCCGTCCGTCCGTCCGTCCGTCCGTCCGTCCGTCCGTCCGTCCGTCCGTCCGTCCGTCCGTCCGTCCGTCCGTCCGTCCGTCCGTCCGTCCGTCCGTCCGTCCGTCCGTCCGTCCGTCCGTCCGTCCGTCCGTCCGTCCGTCCGTCCGTCCGTCCGTCCGTCCGTCCGTCCGTCCGTCCGTCCGTCCGTCCGTCCGTCCGTCCGTCCGTCCGTCCGTCCGTCCGTCCGTCCGTCCGTCCGTCCGTCCGTCCGTCCGTCCGTCCGTCCGTCCGTCGTCCGTCCGTCCGTCCGTCCGTCCGTCCGTCCGTCCGTCCGTCCGTCCGTCCGTCCGTCCGTCCGTCCGTCCGTCCGTCCGTCCGTCCGTCCGTCCGTCCCGTCCGTCCGTCCGTCCGTCCGTCCGTCCGTCCGTCC
>CBDHHR010000277.1:12500-15000 GCA_965263245.1 Metamycoplasmataceae bacterium
AACGTACACCAAGACGTATGGGTACTCCTGGGGCGCTGTAGCATAGGTGGCGAGTTAACATCGTTTGGCCGTAGCTTTGAACACGCGTTGTTCTGGCTATCGTGTGGTGTTAAGTTATTCGATTGCAGCGCGCGCCAATTATGGTAATTGAGTACTTGCCGTGTGTTTGTAGCTGGTGTGGTGTCGTGGGAGTTGGGCCCGACAGAGGGAACAACGGGACACTGTCCGTGTAGGCACGTTCGCCGCTACCGCCTTGTGACAATGTGACAAAGTTATTTTATCTGTGCCTCAACAAGTCATCGACGACACCTCGCTCATATACGGCTGTACATTCAATTGGTTATTGATAAGTAAAAAAGTTACCGTATTTATTAACAGTTGTGTTAGGTGCCTAGACACAAATAATTGCCTTTTCGCTCCCTTTAAACGCATTTACAGTTTTGCGTTTAGATATTGCGTTGTTGCTTAGAACAGGACAACAGCCAATGTAGACTTAAGACGACGCAAGGGTATTCAGACACCATCCTGCTGTTTCGAACCAGTTCAAAAATAAACATAAATGAATATCTGGCTACCAAAAAACGGTGAACTCTTATGATCATCATTGCTTTACACTAATCATGCGATGTCATACAAGTGGTTTACTTTTTTCCAATGCAACAGTATGCATTTATGTAAATATTAATGAGGAAATTAAAGATGGCAATACCGTTGTATGATTACTGTTTGCTGCCTTTAAAGATCTCTATTCGATACTCTTCCATATTATGCATCTCCTTCGAGAAATGCTCTCTAGAAAGGAGTGCATGTCGAAACACGTCAACAAATAACTAACAATAATTGTCTTTGTGTTTTCTGAAATGCATCGTCAGTTAGAAGATCAGAGAGACACTTTTCGTTAAAAAGAATAAACTTAGCACAAGGCGTGTGAACGTGGGTGTTAATATGCAGCTGAATAAATAGAGTTAGCGATTTACTTCACATATAAATGTGATATTTTATTATTAGGAAAAGAAAAAGCCTCCAATTGCTGAGCGGCAGGTAAAAAATGTAGGTCGTTGAACTTTGCCATTTACGGATACCGTAATGTATACCGTGGGAATCAATCCCGTCATGCCTTCCGGCACCGCTAATCCTTTCGTTAATCCCCTCTGGTTGGAGCTAATTCCGAGAGAATCCCGTAAAGTAGGTCTAGTGCAAAAGCGTAGTTTACCTGGTTGGCATGCTAGTCACGTGGTGCGCGCTTTGAACTCAAGAAAATTGGTCATTACTACCCTATCTGGTGATTCTGCTGTAGCAGACACTGTGCGTGTATAGACAGTTGCTTAAGGAACCCGGTGAAACAGGGTCCAATGCTATTGTTTATTGTTTTGCTATTAATGTTTACGTCAAATGTCGTGGGGCGATGTGGCATAGTAAATAAAACAGCGTACACTAAAGAACCGGGGCTCGACTATTTCGAAGCATGCACATTTTCCTTCATGTAGCACTCGGAACCCACCGTCTTAATATCGTCCTTTAAACGAAATATGGTAATGCGATATATTTATATCAACAATATTAGATGAACATTGCAAGTGACACTCCGACCTGGGTTGAATCAAGGACTCATCGCTTCGGAGACGCACGGTTGATTATCCTGCACTGTTGACTGTCCAATTAACCCCGCCGGTTGGATCAATCACTCAGTTCCAAACCAGTGCGCTAACCTACCTATGACTTACGCTACGTATTAAAGCAAACTGCGGACTAAACTTGATTAGTGTTTGTGCTTTCGGTAAGTGTTTCGTAAAGTCCTGCAATAATTTGGTGTTTCATGAAAGTCAGCGTGGAAAATCTTCCCTGGCATTCCTCGTGGCGTCACTGGTTCACTTACCGCGCAGGGACATTGACGTCAGTTCTTCGTGTCCCTAATTTGTCAAAACATTATCACGACGTGAGCGTTGCTTTATGTACAGATTGACAGTTTTGACGACGGTCGACGAGACAGATCCTTCTCTTTGTCTTTGTAACTGTTGTTAATTCTGTTTACGTTATATTTCCCCTGTTCGACAATATGTATATACGAGTGTTTGATGGAGTGTAAAATTAAGATGACATTTGTGATGACGAAACATATGATGACGAAGACGGTCAGGTTGATGATACAGAACATAATGATGATGGCGATGGCGATAGGGGAAGGGTAGAGATGATGATGACGATGCTAATGATGATGACGATAACAATTACGCTAATACTATTCACTCTCTTATCTGACAATCGTAACTCTCTCAGGTCAACAATCATACGTCTTTTCCTTTGTTCCCTCGTCTCTGGTGTCCTTGGTCGATGTACTTTGGTCTACTTCCAAGACCGCCGCAGTCTTAACACGTGTGTTGCGGCGACGTCCTTTTGGGAGCCGGTAATTGCCTCTTAGCACATCGTACACCGGATTCCAGGGCTCTCTGCGCGGCGGCGTCTTCAAGGGACGGAGCTCGTCTTATTGGGCCACTTTGTC
>CBDHHR010000277.1:20000-27500 GCA_965263245.1 Metamycoplasmataceae bacterium
CCGTGTGATTTAGTAACAATGTTTCACTACGTTAACGTCACCATGGGCGTCGTCGCAGTCAGCGCAGGCGCGAAGGGAACATACGATAAAGTAGACACCATCGACCCAAGCGTTGCGGACTTATTCAACGCTTCTTCCTCGTACGAGATGGACAACGCGACGTTGTGTTGGAGCAACGCCAACGACAGCGCATGCGCCGGCCAGCGCGGACACTTCCGCGTCGCCGCGCTTGACGTCATCATCGGGCTCGTGCTGTCGTGTCTGATCGTCGCGATCATCATCGGAAACACGTTCGTCATCCTCTCCGTGTCGCTCTTCCGCGACATGCGCACGCTCAGCAACGGTCTCATCGTCTCGCTGGCAACGGCCGACCTCTTGGTCGCCATAATCGTTTTACCCATAAGCCTCTACGTGCAGTTGACGGGGGAGTGGCAGCTCGGCTTCATCGTATGCGACTTCTGGGTGACGGCGGACGTGTTCTGCTGCACGGCGTCCATCCTCAACATCGTCGTCATCGCTCTAGACCGCTACTGGCTGATCGCGCGCAACGTCAAGTACACGCACGGCGACACGTTCACGCGCCGGCACGCGTGCGTCGTCATGGTAACGCTCGCGTGGCTCACGTCTGGCGGGATCTCGGCGTCGCCGCTGTTCGGCTGGCAGGCGGGGAACGAGCGCGCGCCGGGAGTGTGTTTGATCAGCCAGGACATGGCGTACACGATCTTCTCGACATTCGGCGCCTTCTGGTTTCCGCTGTCCGTCATCGTCATCGTGTACTTTAAGATATTCAAGATCGCGCGTCGGAGGCAGCGCACGCGCGCCAGGGGGCGCTCGCTCGCGTCATCGCTCAATTCGTCGGCGATGACGGAACTGAACGGGAAGCTCCCGCAACCCCCGGTCGCCAGCAACTCGCCCCCCGATACGCCGACAGCGCTGCTGGCGCCCCCTCACGACCCGCGCAACGGCGTGTCGCTCTCCCCTAACAGTGCCGTGTCGCCGCGTCATCCGAGCCTCGGTTTCATCGCGCGGTGTCGCCGCCGCCGGGCGGCGCTGGCGGCGCAGCGCGACAATCGGCCGCGGCGGCGCCTGCGCAGTTCGGCGCGCACGCTCGGACTCATTATCGGCGGCTTCCTGTTCTGCTGGATGCCATTCTTCATCATCGCCACCGTCACCCCGTTCTGCGAGTCGTGTCAGATGCCGCCGGCCGTCGGCGCCGTTACGCTCTGGCTCGGCTACTTCAATTCGCTGCTCAACCCCATCATCTACGCCATCTGGGACAAGAACTTCAAGCGCTCCTTCCGCCGTCTCAGTCGGTGCGACATTCGCTGGAGTACGGTACTATAGTCGCTGCTACAACCGTTGAAGTACCGTACTCTCACACTGCGATGATCTTTGCAGTACGGTACTCCAGTCACTGCAACAAACACTATGATGTGGTACTGTACCCATTGCAAAACCGGTGGGGTACGGTACTTTATCGGTGCACAACCGCTGCAGTGCAGTACTCTAGGCACTGCGACTACCACTTGAATACGGTACTGTGATCATTGCAACAACAGCTGCAGTACCGTACTCTGGTCACTGCAACAACCGTTGGAGTACGGTACTCAAGTCACCGCAACAACCGCTAGAGTACGGCACTCTGGTCAGTGCAACAACCGCTGGACTACGGTACTATGGTCAGGGTAACAACCGTTAGAGTACGTACTCTGGTCAGTGCAACAACGTACGATACGCTTACCGGTTTAACCTATATTTTTGCTAAATAGTGCGTTTTGGCGACACAAATTATTTATGTGAAAACAAAAACAATTCTGACCGGTAAATATTGCTAGTCTTTAATGATTTTTTTATAGAGATACGGAAACATGTGACATTGCTATTATGTCTTTTTAATAGAACAAAAAAAATTCACATAGTCCAAATGGTTGGTTGCGTTTAAAAAAAGCCATCAAAACGTTTTCTGAGCACCTATCTCTTAATTGTCTATGCAATATGATACTGTAAACACAGCAATATCCATCTATGTACAATATTTTTGTAGTCAAGGAAGCGGAGATACTGCAAAAGAAAACTGATAAATTGTGTTTCAGTGTACTCGGCACGTACAACTGTTCCTCGTTTAACTGTATCGTAAGCGATCGTTTGGGATAACACCACAACACATGTTGCCCAACAAAGGGGTGCGTTTTTCGTTGGCGTTTGAATGAAAAGAACATGAATATTGCGGTTATCGCCAGATACATCGATCCCCACGAAATCACCGCACCATCGCACACACGGCAAGCTATTCGTTTCTTACGGTCACGTGCGCGCGAGCACACACACACACACACACACACACACACACACACACACACACACACACACACACACACACACACACACACACACACACACACACACACACACACACACACACACACACACACACACAAGTGTTTCTACTGGCATCACGTGGCTATAGACCCGTTTGAAACAGTTAGTAAAACGATGAAATACTGCATGATGTATAAAGACTGTACAAAAGGTAAACACATTCTAAAGTAATGATGATATTTGTATAAATCGTTCTCTTAAAATACTCCGAATTAAGCCCTGCTTAGATATACAATATTTACGCCTTATCGGAGCCTACCCTAACATAATTGCACCGGATAAATCTTTGCAACGTTTGAGTTGTCGAATTACAAGAGAATGAAATTTAAAGAAAATTTAAACCTGTCTACAGTTCCTGGAGTCATTACTGATAACTATGCCGTGCTGAATGTTACACAATCACTCGTCACGTACGTGTATAAATGACTGAATGATTACAATTGTGCAAATCTTATCTCGCATTGCGATTTATTTCGCGGTTGTTTGGCAATTGTGAAATGTGTCTTGTGATAATATAGTCTTTCAGAAAACACTGCCTTTACTGTGAGGTGGTCCGTTCGTCCTATTGTATTGTGCTTCTAACATACCGCCCGGATTATTTACTATTGCAGTAAAACAACTTTTGAATTCAACGATTCGATATTTACAAAATCGGATAATTCCGATAAAGATGGTATGACGGGAGAGCCAATGGGGATCGTGCGATCGTCACCAAATCTCATTACTAAACATACCCGAAAGCGACCGTTTCCCCGACAAACGTAGACAAAACAATTACATTTGGGCGGTCACCGTGTTATGATATATATTTTATACCGTATATCTTTGTGTTACGTACGATCAAATGAACGGACACCCGCCTGTTTACTGTTTACTGTACCGTGCGATATGCATTTGTTTAGCACACCCGTGCAGTCGGCGTCACTGTAGGTAATTTACCCGTCTAAAACAACCACAAGCAACACGTAAATACGCACTAGCTTGGTGCTGGTGTCTGTTTTCAATCGCATCGGCAAAGGAACCAAAAACCACCAGTAGGAAATGCAGTTAGCGAATGTGTTACTGTCTGGCGTAGACCATCAAATCTAAGTCACTGTCACATCGTAATACAGTATTGTTTCCAATTGTACATACATGTAATATAATTCACACATCACATTAACGTTAAGTGTATACTCACCCGGTCTGATGAAACGTCATAATATACAAAACCTGCAGCCACTGTTTAGCTTGCAAATACCATGCAACGAAGCCGCTGTGGCGATATTGATATGTAACGACACGATTGTTCGTGTAATTTTTTGCAGATGTGACATTGCAAAATGTCGTTGATTGATGTATATCGAATTTATTTGAGATATTGTACAGTGAAGCAGGAGTCGATGTGTTATGCATTATTGGAGTCGACTTTCTATACTTTGTATGTATGTAACCATGAACAATACATTGTCGTGCGTTAAACTTATATATATATTTGTCTTTGTTTATATACTGGAGTTGGGACCGGATTGCAACGAACCAGGTCTTGTTTCGGCAAGGGTCAGTTCTGTTATGCAAAAGTGCCCTGATAGTTCACACACACACACACACACACACACACACACACACACACACACACACACACACACACACACACACACACACACACACACACACACACACACACACACACACACACACACACACACACACACACACACACACACACACACACACACACACACACACACACACACACACACACACACACACACACACACACACACACACACACACACACACACACACACACACACACACACACACACACACACACACACACACACACACACACACACACACACACACACACACACACACACACACACACACACACACACACACACACACACACACACACACACACACACACACACACACACACACACACACACACACACACACACACACACACACACACACACACACACACACACACACACACACACACACACACACACACACACACACACACACACACACACACACACACACACACACACACACACACACACACACACACACACACACACACACACACACACACACACACACACACACACACACACACACACACACACACACACACACACACACACACACACACACACACACACACACACACACACACACACACACACACACACACACACACACACACACACACACACACACACACACACACACACACACACACACACACACACACACACACACACACACACACACACACACACACACACACACACACACACACACACACACACACACACACACACACACACACACACACACACACACACACACACACACACACACACACACACACACACACACACACACACACACACACACACACACACACACACACACACACACACACACACACACACACACACATATATATATATATATATATCTTATATATTATTATTATTATTATATATTATTATTATTATTATATAAACTTCTCTTTATTTTATACTGTCCGTGTCCGTGTCCGTGTCCGTGTCCGTGTCCGTGTCCGTGTCCGTGTCCGTGTCCGTGTCCGTGTCCGTGTCCGTGTCCGTGTCCGTGTCCGTGTCCGTGTCCGTGTCCGTGTCCGTGTCCGTGTCCGTGTCCGTGTCCGTGTCCGTGTCCGTGTCCGTGTCCGTGTCCGTGTCCGTGTCCGTGTCCGTGTCCGTGTCCGTGTCCGTGTCCGTGTCCGTGTCCGTGTCCGTGTCCGTGTCCGTGTCCGTGTCCGTGTCCGTGTCCGTGTCCGTGTCCGTGTCCGTGTCCGTGTCCGTGTCCGTGTCCGTGTCCGTGTCCGTGTCCGTGTCCGTGTCCGTGTCCGTGTCCGTGTCCGTGTCCGTGTCCGTGTCCGTGTCCGTGTCCGTGTCCGTGTCCGTGTCCTGTCCCTGTCCCTGTCCCTGTCCCTGTCCGTGTCCGTGTCCGTGTCTGTCTGTCCCTGTCCCTGTCCCTGTCCCTGTCCCTGTCCCTGTCCCTGTCCCTGTCCCTGTCCCTGTCCCTGTCCCTGTCCCTGTCCCTGTCTCTGTCCCTGTCTCTCTCTCTCTCTCTCTCTCTCTCTCTCTCTCTCTCTCTCTCTCTCTCTCTCTCTCTCTCTCTCTCTCTCTCTCTCTCTCGCTCACTGTATTGTTAACACGTCGTTGCACTGCAATTATATACAGCATATTTAACTAAGCATTGAGCGGCACCTACGAACGACGCCAGCTTCAATCGCATCGCTGTCAGTTAATTACATGACATATGCACTCGAGTTGAACCCTCGGCCCAGCGGTGTGTACACGCGTGCTTTACGCATAGTGAATCTGCGACTGACGAGCCGTGTTCCCAAAGCTAGTATCGTAACTTATACCTGTGATCAGACCCGACGTAGCGTACACAAATACCTCATCGCGTGGAATCATTAAATTGCCTACATTCACAATGACGTTCGTGTAGAGAAACACGTAATTGAGACGTATTCATCAAGCAGTTGTCTTTTTCAGTATGAATCGGTATTGCATTGCTCTGACCGAATCAAATAACACTCGGGTCTTTATATCTGATACACACTTCCTTCTTTTTTTTCTATCAATCGTGTCTCCATTTTCTTGACTATTGCGCACATCCGTCCAATCGATTAAACACTTATTATCTATATCGAAGACTGTTATTGCATTGAGTCAACGTGTGCGCCCTCTAGTGTTGACCTGAAGATGTTACATTTTATTTCCGGTGAAAGCACAACACGCGTGATGCTTGGTTAATGAAACAACAACTTTATACCAGCTGTCTATGTTTACACGTTTGCGCAAACAAGCCAATATACCAGACACGATTAAAAAGATTCCCAATAGTTGATACTGTGTTTTGCACGAATGCGATATATTATTAACGCGGAAATGCTAACGCGGAAATGCTATGCATCCCTTCAGTGTTAGCGTTTTTCTTTCTGTTGAAAAAACATAACTCTGCCATGCAATATGTCCTCGAAAGGTGTTATAGTCTGTTCTACCGCACGGCCATTAAATATTCATAGTTGACATTTTCCTGATGCACTATAGCATAGGTGAGTTTTGTTTTAATCTAGTGGGAATGTTTTGATCAGAGGTTGTAAAGATCGAGACTATTTTAACCCGTGATGCAAAACAGTACTTTTTAACGCCGTCAATACTAATGTCTGGATAGTAGTATCGTCCAGGGATGTGATACGTATTGCAGTATCAACGTAGCGGTGTTGAAAGTATGGTTCGATACGGATCACAATATGTATGTGTACACAGTTTATTTATAATTATCGTCTTACAAATAACTCATACACTTTTACATATCCCCGAATATTCATTACATTTTTCACAAGAATCGTAAAAGGGAAACTTATCAACCATGTGTTGTCATTTAAAACAAAATAAGTATTAGATTATGTCTAAATTAACCTATTAAAGATGTTGTTTTAACACAAATGATTTAAAAACGGATCATAGCTAAACATTTATTGTTTTTTTTACAGAAGAAACAACTGTCCTAAATATGCCGGTTTGAGTTATTTTTTAATATTTAATATCCTCTCAACAAAATGAGTAGGTTTGAATCATCTCAATATTGAGGACGACCACTCACACAAACATCGCAATACTCATCAAGTATAAACAATGACGCCACTCGACTCGATATACCACTCACACAAACATCGCAATACCCGTCACGTATACACAATGACGCCACTCGACTCGATATACCACTCATACAAACATCGCAATACTCATCAAGTATAAACAATGACGTCACTCGACTCGACATACCACTCACACAAACATCGCAATACTCATCAAGTATACACAATGACGTCACTCGACTCGAATACCACTCACACAAACATCGCAATACTCATCAAGTATACACAATGACGCCACTCGACTCGATATACCACTCATACAAACATCGCAATACTCATCAAGTATAAACAATGACGCCACTCGACTCGATATACCACTCATACAAACATCGCAATACTCATCAAATATAAACAATGACGTCACTCGACTCGACATACCACTCACACAAACATCGCAATACTCATCAAGTATACACAATGACGTC
>CBDHHR010000277.1:37500-43695 GCA_965263245.1 Metamycoplasmataceae bacterium
ATTTTACAGTTTTAACATATACAAAACTAATAATAATTATACTTATATTGTCATTTATCAGTCTCATTGCAATGTAATTATACACTAGACCGGTTATTATGTGTTTTGTATGACTAATACGTAATTTATAATACCTATACATTATTTTTACAATTATTTTAAAATACTAGTATTTGTTTTATTGCATACATATATCTTTTATGTCTTTTAAATTGTAATATGTTGTGAAGCGCCACGAACGATTATGGATGTGGCGCTATACCAAATAAATATATTATTATTATTATAAGTTACACCTGTAGTCCCCTGTTCTTCTACGTCGGTGTTTCAGTTGCAAGGAGCCAGCTCTCTGTCCGCTCTTTTCCTTCTGCGATACAGCGGCCTGCAAGTTGTGCTCGCTCCCCCCGTGACGTTCTTGATATCTTTGTTGTTGTGTTAGTTTCTATGCTTGCCATGTGTCTGTGTGTTCTCAGTAGTCGCTATGTGCAGCGACATTGCACGTTGTGTTGTATAGACCTTGCTGCGTGCACACTCACACGGGTGCGAACGACCAGCGAAGAGACACAGGACACGGAACCTCGGAGTGCGTCGCAGCCATAGACCGAGCTGACACACACCACAGTGTCACTGATATTAAGATAGGATCGAGTACTGTGGTCATATCAGACGAGGAACACCGCTCTCAATTACTGACGACCATCGTCGTATCAGATGGCTGTGCTCTTAACGAGAAGGGTGAATAGCCGCACACACCTCAATGGACTTGTACGCACGCATGCACGCACACGTATACGCATTGCTGCACACTCATGGATGCATTCACATGCTTAGACACATGTACACGCGCACACGCACACGCACGCGCACGCGCACACACACGCGCACACACACGCGAACGCGCACACGCACGCGCACACACACATAAACACACACACAAACATACACACACATAAACACACACACACACACACACACACACACACACACACACACACACACACACATACACACACATACACACACACACACACACACACACACACACACACCCACACACACACACACACACACACACACACACACACACACACACACACACACACACACACACATACACATACACATACACATACACATACACATACACATACACATACACATACACATACACATACACATACACATACACATACACATACACATACACATACACATACACATACACATACACATACACATACACATACACATACACATACACATACACATACACATACACATACACATACACATACACATACACATACACATACACATACACATACACATACACATACACATACACATACACATACACATACACATACACATACACATACACATACACATACACATACACATACACATACACATACACATACACATACACATACACATACACATACACATACACATACACATACACATACACATACACATACACATACACATACACATACACATACACATACACATACACATACACATACACATACACATACACATACACATACACATACACATACACATACACATACACATACACATACACATACACATACACATACACATACACATACACATACACATACACATACACATACACATACACATACACATACACATACACATACACATACACATACACATACACATACACATACACATACACATACACATACACATACACATACACATACACATACACATACACATACACATACACATACACATACACATACACATACACATACACATACACATACACATACACATACACATACACATACACATACACATACACATACACATACACATACACATACACATACACATACACATACACATACACATACACATACACATACACATACACATACACATACACATACACATACACATACACATACACATACACATACACATACACATACACATACACATACACATACACATACACGATCATGACACTCCTTTGTGTGTCGACAATGGGTTGGTTCACAGAATCAGCGGGTCAAGGCCCGACATCGATCAGCAAATTTGCCTCACGCCGCCATTAACTCGCCATTCATCACAACTGTCGTCCTAACGTCACATTTACGTCACGTGGTCAACACCCCCACACAAGACGGCCAAACGAACGGACGCACACTTGAACATCAAACGATTGTTGTCATATAAATCTTTGCCGATTTCGACGTTGATTCGAATTAACCGTGCCTCGCTCGGCGGTGATTATTCTGATAATATCGACGCCGGCCATCTCTGATGTTCCCGATACGAGACTCGCAGCACCCAATATTTCCGCTTGGATAGCTGCGCTATTTACGTCGAGAAAAGGCGTCATTTATTCCCAGTCCGAACTCGATGTCAACCGAAATAAGCATTCCCTCGCGCCCTGTGCGTAGGACAAGCGCGCGCAGACGCACTCGCGCACGCACGTGCATCCGCTTTCTATATCATCGGCGCGCGCGTTCACGAGAGAAAATATAATTGCACGTGGGTTCGATCTAACGAGCGCTAACGTACCCAACCGCACGTGCACAATCTTTCACGCACAGGCGGTCACGTACGTATAGTGTGCACTCGCGTTTGACTGTTGGATTTTAATAGCAAAAGCAGGCCCTAGTGCAATACGATGATATAATATATTTATTCAGGATGGCTCAGCTAAATACAGTGTACATTAAAATATACACTAGATTTATTTTAAGTGAGGTCCTCCTACACACAATCGTACAGACATGCAATATTAAAAGATGTAAAATAGTAAGATATATGATGTAACAGACACAAAATATAAATTAAGTTAAAACATAAAATCTACAATAAGATACAACATGGTATAACTACGAGGTAAGCTGCCAACAACACAGCTTGTTGAAGTACTCTATATAACGTGGTTAAAACATGTTTTACATTTATATTTGAACTCTTTGTAGCTTAGACTAGTTTTGACAGTGTTGAAAAGCACAGCTCCCTCGTAGCAGAAAAGGTTCTTAGCTGCATTCCAAATAGAAGAGAGATCACAAAAATTGTAAGGACATCCATTGATTGGCACACCGCGGCGACAAGATCAAAACATTTACTAAACGGTACGGAAAGTACGATAGGGTGACATATAATTATATATTAACGTGATAGATCTATAGATGATAGAATAGAAGGGGGGGTTACAAAATCTCCAATTGTACCCTCCTCGAAACTCGCAAAATACCTTCAGTCTCTACCCCCCCTCTCCCCAGACGGGGCGCTGTTCAAAACCGTTCACGCCGACGTTCACAAATCGTAAAGGTCATATCCTCCATTTCAAATTGTACCCCCATTAGCCTCTGCGTGTTCAATCGATGATGTAGGGCAGTTAAATGTCGAGGCATTTTAAATATTTTATTTCGTGTAATTACGTGAATCTCGTGCTACATCATCCTCGCAACCCAGGGGTCGTTACCAGGGGTCGTTGACAGGGGTCGTTGCGCTGTGCCACAGTACTGTAAAGAAGAGCTGGTACTGACGTAATCAATGGCAGCGACCCCTGGCGAGCGATAAGGTGTTACTTGAAAATATATAATGTTCTCGTTGTACGGTTGAACATTGTTTTGATGAATCCGGAAGGCCAAGACCTTCTTTTAGAATACGAACTGTTTTTGAATGTTGAGAGGTAAACGTAATGCCAAAACCCTTAAACACCACCCCCTTTAAGTATACGCAATAATGTGTGACAGTTAAATATTCCATGTTTACTTCCAGATATTTAATCAAAATTGAAGCCCCCAAAGCCACGTCAATCAGACCAAAATTCAACTGCGACTTATTATTAGACAATGGAAAATGCATAGTCAGCGTAATTATTATTTGGAGCGTATCCAGCTAATTTTTATGTCTAGGAAATGCGCCAAATCGCTGGCCTTGACATTTGGACAGCCCTTGACACGATGTCTGAAACTTTAATCAGAATGTTGATTGTTTCATCCATTTGATTGAGTGGATACGTCAACTGCAACAAAAACCTCATCACGAGCCACTACGTCATGATTCCGCCATGACGCCAGACGTTTTGTCAGAATCGGGTCGACCGCCCGATTTCTGCGAAAAGCGAGCGTTTTATCAAATCACAAACGAATAAAGAGGCGGGTTAATCGGTCCAGTGCATTCAAAGTTGACAACCGAGACTCGCGTGGCGTCTAGTGTGTGCCCGTGAACCCAACAAGATGACATCCTCATTCCACGCTGTGCTCTACTCTACTAATTTGTTTCCTTTTCGAGACCTCGTCTACAACATGTGGCGTCACCTGGCGGCAAATAATGGCGCCCGACGTTTCTCGGCGTATTCTGTCCATCTTATATCAACGGGTGGTTTAGTTCCGACGGTGATAATAGCAAAAAAGTTCTACGTATTCTGTTCTACCACTGTATTCTAACATTGACGTGTAAAGAATGACTAAGCTCGTAGATTTCCAAATGCTTCAAATCAATGGCGAATGAGGCGTTCGTAGGCAACACACTTCAAAGAAATGACCTCTATAGGCAATATGGTTCAAACCCTCGGAAGACAAAGGATCACTAAAATACGTTGAGGTTAATGACATACGAATGACGAGCCGACGAATGGCAAACACTACGACACTGTCATTATTGTGGATCAATTAAACATTATTTATGGACAAGGTACATAATATTATGTCGATTTTGTCCGAAATGTTAATGAAAGAAATGATGCTTGTTGATAAATTGTTGAAAATTCTAAATATACGTGCATAAAGATTAGTATAAACGCTACGATCGTCGCTAATTGAAAATGTAAATAGTGACCCTTTCCTTGATCGATATGGCACGGAAATGACTGGTGCAGATAAATGTGTAGCATATAAGCGCCACGAACGATTGTGGATCTGGCGCTATACCAAATAAATACATTATTATTATTATATAAGTAAACTATATCAAAATGTCGTTCGCGAGATGATGTTATATTTATGTCTTCAACGAAGAAGACCTATTTCCAGAAACATGATTCATATATAAGCAGTGCAATAGCGATGGCATAACACGTATCGTCATTTATATAACCAGGACCCTCAAGCAAGAGATGAACTATCACACGTCCACGCTACTCGATATTACACCAGATTCCAACACGTACAGTTCTGTCTTTTTTCAATCTGACATTTGATTGACATTATATCGTAGGTTTCATTAAAAGCGATAGTTTGGATACAAAACAAACATACTGTTGACAGTATTTTTTATTAATATTATTGTTTTCCCGAAACGCTGATATAAATACTAATGAACAAATCTATTAAAAAAAATTTATACAATATAAATTCCCAGTAGACATAGACAGGCAGTTTTCTTTATATAGGAGACCAATATGGAAACCGGATGCATAAACACTCCGTGAAACCAGACCGCTTCAATGTTTAAAATATACTAACTTCTCACTCAGGGAATTAGTTCTAAATAGCAAACGAATAAGGACACCTTTGGCTTATCGGGAGTTCAAGATGTTATTTACGAATATCCAACCTTTAGATTAACATTTAAATACTAATAAATAGCTCGTTAACAAAATCGTGAACCCGACATGTTAAGAGATTCTCGGTTTGGACACGATGACGTCGTCATGACGTCAACCGTATTGATGACGGCATTACCTCACATATGAATGTCAGATCAAATTATCGTTCTACACATGTACCCATATATCGTCGTGTCGTGAACTCGCTAACCCCCATCGGAGAAATGTCGTCGTTGAAATGCGTGTACATAATCTAAAACTGCGTGGCCATGTAATTAACTACTAATGACTTATAACGCAATGTTTATCGTTACTCATTAGCTGCGAATACCAGTATCTCATCAGATACGTTGATTACTGTTGAAATTACGCAACTATCTCGCAAATGGTGCAATTAATTATAGATCATCTTCAATTGTTTACGTCGCAGGTAAATTAGGATTATCGATTTCTCATATCCATAACTTGCTGATCAGTGTATATTTTCATACGTGCAAAGGATGGCTCGCAAGACTGCGCGCAGTGTCAAATGAACACGTCATGGGATTAAAATAGGTTGGCCTCCAGTAAACGTATATAGGCCAAAGGAGCAAAAACGTGTTGAGTTCGTCCTAGAGCGAGGCGAAATAGTCGTAGGA
>CBDHHR010000278.1:0-2500 GCA_965263245.1 Metamycoplasmataceae bacterium
CTGAAGGAAAGACTGTGCCATTTCAGCGTATGATGTGTCATTTGCCTAAAGACACACGCTAAGGGAATCCCTTCCAATGTCTTCGACTTTTACATCTTCACACACTGATTTTCGCTTTCGTCAGCTAGCTTCTGATGCACTTGCTATAATTCGTTTGGTGAATTAACGCATTTTGGTATATCGTCGGCGAAGCGAGACGAGTGCGGTATTCGCTGGCTATGATCAAGCGTCTGGTTTTCCAAGCTTGGCGATATGATGCGTCTTAGTCGTATAGCTCTCCTGGTGTTGATCTTGTTGCTTTATTTGTGTAGGTGGACTTTCACCGAGCTGTTGGTGTAGATGTCCTTCAGGAGTTCGATATACACATCTTACATCCCCTGTTCTTGAAGCAAAGGTTGGTACTGGTTGTATTTGCACTGACGCGAAGGTTTTTTCTTAGTCGATGAACGCGATGTAGAGAGGAATATTATATCCTCGGCATTCCTCCTTCAGTTGTTTTACGACGTAAGTAGTATAGAGTGAGTAAATCAAGGGATGGAGCAGCGTTGACCGCCAGGGAGCGCTACTTGAACTCTAACCCTTTTAACGTAATTAAAAAAAAACATTTAACAATATTAAAACATAAGACACACGTATTTATGGGTATTAGTTGAGGAAGTATTCGTCAGATGGCTCCACTTGTTCGTTGACCTAGTTTTGGGTTCACCATGTATACACCAGGGGGCACTACTTTGACCCCTAACACAATTGACCTAATTTTGAAATATTAAAAAAATCAGTTACCACACTATCCGCCAGGTGGCGCCACGCCTCCCTCCCTCCTCCCCTCCTCCATCCCTTGATTTACCCACTCTATACTACTGATGTAGATGTGATCTGTTTGTTTGGTGTCCGCCTTTGATTCCAGGTTCCTCTCTTGGCTGGTTTCCGACGAGGGTCGTCTTTGACCTTTACTTTACTACCTTCGTGAGTAACAACCACATCGGTCTACAGCTCGTGATGTCTTTCTTGTTTTCCTTTTTGAATATTATTACCGTATTAGCGTTCTTCTTCGCTGTATGTATTTTGTCTTTCTGATAAGCATTTAGTGTACACCATAGAAAGTGCCTTCAACGTGATCTTTTCTGCTGCTTTTAATGTATCGATGTTTATACGGTTGTTGCTGATGTTGTCCCATTTTTCATATCTGGTGCTGCTCTTTCCCCTTCCTATTGTAGTATGTCTGATACAACTGTCGGGTCAATGTGGATTGTGGTACTCTGACCTCTTTCTTATAACTCGATGTATAATTCCTATCTTCTTTCTATGATCTTATCTTGATCATGGATTTCCCCTACCCTACTTATCTAGGAGTTAAATAATTTCATCTTAGCCTGGTATCTTCGTTCTTCTCAATTTCCTCAGGCTCGTGCGACGTCTTTAGGTATATCTCCTGATATCCTAATTTGCTTTCCCTTTTATGGTCTTGCATATTTCTGTATACTATTTCATGGTAATTTATCCTCTGTTTATGGTCACAATTTCCACTATTTTGTCCGTTCCGTCCTCAGGGATCGTGTTTGTGACGATATCCACGAGCGCAGTAGCTTGTTAATTGCATTATACTCACTCGTTGTACTCGCATCAAAACATTCCCGCCAGGAAGCAGAGTCACTCTTATTGATATCGCCATATTAAGACTCAACGGTAGCGCCATCTGGTGACCTGGTTCTAATTGATACGCTGTGTCTAGGAGATGAGAATTCTCGTTTCGTTTTGGAGGCGACATTCTTCGCTCAAAAAGCAATTGGAAACGTTTAATAAAATAACAACGAATCGCCGAAATGAAATTATATGATATATGATTGAGTAGTGACGATCGTCAGTTAATTATCAAACACGTAGCGTAATATTAACACTATTTATCTGCAACCAATATGGCGTAGCTCGATTGAATCTGACATTAGTTATACAGTTCACAATCCAAATATACATGCAGAGAGAATACAACTACTTGTGCAGTTTATGCAATATCAACATATCACAAGTGAAGTGTTTGAAATAAATCATATAGAAGTCTAGATTATTAGACACTTGAGGGAGTACCAATCGGTGACAGTACAGACGAATTAGCGAACATCCACGCGCATGTGCATATGTGTGAACAATTATAACACAGATAAACATGTGTCAAATAAGAGCGCACGGACGTGTAAGCATATTTGCTCTTTGATAGTTTCTACCAAGCTCCAAGAAATGAAAATGTAGCTCAAATGTTTATTTATTAAAGTATTTATATGAGCATAACAGTTGTGTAGTTGTGATACTCAATGGACATATAATGTATATGCTAGATTATAATCAAAAACACAAGTACATAAATATGACTTTAAAAAAAAAAAAACAACCACTACGCATCCTCTATTTTAATAAGAACTGTACCAGTGTCGATATATGCAAACTCAAGTGTGTTGCGGCTTGCTCAAAACATTTTCGTTGCATTCCTTAAAACACAAGGCCA
>CBDHHR010000278.1:12500-17500 GCA_965263245.1 Metamycoplasmataceae bacterium
CATTGTGTCTAAGTGTCTACTACTTCAAGCACTCAAACGCCGTCATGATTATTAGTGTTTATGGTAATATGTAATCAAGAAAACAATTTCCATCGTTGCAACTGTAACAACTATTTAAGATGTGTGTTTTAATTCCGATTACAATTTTATTATGTATATAATTCACGTAGGAATGTGGGGTTATTACTTATTTAGTGATATATTATTATATTCAGATAGATAGCGGATACATGCAAGGCAATGGTTTACTTGTGTCGATAACTAACCGATTTCACATCGCACGTGTAAAGTAACTACCTAAGTAATCGCCAGAGGGTGCGCGTGCAGGCAGTTCGCACTAGGATTTTAGTAATATCAATAGCTGGCAAACTTGGAATTTCAGTGTACGCATCTACTAAGATGCCGTAAGTGTTCGCGTCCTTACGACTCGACCGTGTCGTTGTAAACTATTCGTCAGTGTACGCCAGGTCTAAAAATTGATTTTGGTGAACAGTAAAAGGCCTTGCGCACACGCACACAGGCACCCACACTTGTACACGCAAACACACATGCACGCACACGCACGCACACACACGCACACGCACACGCACACGCACACGCACACGCACACGCACACGCACACGCACACGCACACGCACACGCACACGCACACGCACACGCACACGCACACGCACACGCACACGCACACGCACACGCACACGCACACGCACACGCACACACACACACACACACACACACACACACACACACACACACACACACGCATACACTCCACAATTTACTATTAGAACAAACCAAGGGCATTAAAACTGGTAAAAGAATATTACAAAACGGTTTTATTAGTGATTACGGTATCGTTGTATGCATCGGTTACACATAGCCATGCAGTAGTTTGGTCAAGTGTGGATCGGCACAT
Organism: Metamycoplasmataceae bacterium; assembly: GCA_965263245.1. Classification (GTDB taxonomy): domain Bacteria; phylum Bacillota_I; class Bacilli_A; order Mycoplasmatales; family Metamycoplasmataceae; genus DT-68. The sequence goes on from CBDHHR010000278.1 coordinate 13,417, forward strand.
CGTACTCTTAGATAGTATTTTGCATCAATGTGTTTTATATTCTACGAGTTAATAGAATGTGTATATGCGTAGTTTCTGAGTGAATTTTGTTAACTCTCTAAATATTTCATACATTTATAAACAAGATTGTGTGTAATCAATCCCATATCGTCATACATTTAATCTGGTCAAGTGTGTATCGGTACATCGTAATCTTGGATAGTATTTTGCATAAACGTATTAGTAGAACCTATAGGCGTCACTGACTCCATGTGAAAGAGTTGCAGATTTTAAAGCAAGACTTGAGCAGGTCTGTAGCGAGATCGTTGCAAAAGTCGAATTCGGAGCATTCCGCCAGTCGCTGTTTGTAGTCCTCCGTGCACGAATCAATGCACTCAACGATGCCTCGTCTTATGCATGAAGCTGTCGCCATGACAACCACCAGGACAACAGCAACACACGCCAGATCACGTGACTGTAACGAAGAAGATGACGGATTAACAACAAACTAACAGTGTTTTAAAAGAAATGTGTTTGATATAAACTACACGCCCAGTGAAATATTGCATATTGTTAAACGCTGTTTGGAACCTGTCGGAGAATATATGTCTGCTTCGAAGGCTTACTAAAATTATCTTAATATCTTGAGAATTGCCGATGCAAAGAAATTGTACCTTCCACAACGTAAAATGCAATCTATGCCATTCGGGTTTTCATCAACAAAATCACGTAATTAATAACCCCGAATATAACGACGGTGACAGTCATGTAATGCTATAACACATTCTCCATATATAGGGATGTATCGTCCCTAAAGAATGTATCAATACACTCTCTTGCTCAGGGCCTGTTTTTGGCATTTCAATATACTGCTAACCCAAATCCAGTTAACCCTCACCTTTCGAAACAACTCCACTCGAATTCGAAAACGTTCAAATATAAGATCGCAAATATACAATCCATCCGAACTTTGAACCAACACTCGTATATGTATTAATAGGGCACACAGTGTATCAACATTTATTATTTTACCAACACAATGGTAGCAGGCCAATACTGGATACAAATGATTTGCTGTGCCATCTCTAGTTTAATTAAGCGACGTACCATCTCCTATGTCTTATCTTTTGTCGGTTTATATTAAGATTTTATGCTCAATATATAAGCCTGCCAATTGGTGTTTAATGCAATGCGCGCAACTGGGAAAATATTCCACCTGCAACACATTCAAATGGTAAACAAAGAATCCAGTTTTAAAAGAAAATGTATGGGCAATGATGCCGTGGCGAGCAGAGATAATCGCAATTTCGTTTTCTTTGCTGTCCATCGTGTCCGATGCTGACATCAGTGTAGGGTTTCGTCCGTTACTCGTTTGCTCGCTGGTGAGAGAATAGTCTTCAACACCTTGCTTGTTATGTCATCATCCAAATCATTGATATATATTAAGAATAAAATAGGTCCCAGTACTGATCCCTGCGATACTCCACTCAAAACCGATTTCCAGTTTGAAACCTCCCCATCAACTACTACTCTTTGTCTTCTATCAATAAGCCATTTTTCTATCCAGTTGATCATTCCATTTCCTGTGCCATGGGCTTTTAGTTTAAGTAGTAGTCGTTGGTGTGGCACTTTGTCAAAGGCTTTTTTAAAATCTAAGTAGATTATATCTACTGGTGATCCCTCATCTACCCACTTTGTGACATCTTCCAAACATATTTGTTAAGCATGACCTCGCTTTTAAAAACCCATGTTGAGATGGGTTTATCAATTTATTTTTAACAAGAAAATCAACCAGGTGATCTTTAATTAGTCTTTCTAATAGTTTGCAAATCACCGATGTTAAACTCACTGGTCTATAGTTCTCTGACTTGTTTCTCGAACCTTTTTTAAATAATGGTATAATGTTTACTTCTTTCCATTCTAACGGAACTATTCCCTCCTCTAATGACAAATTGAAGATTTGTTCTACAATTTCCAATAGTAATTTGGGAGGAATCCCATTCACTCCAGGTGATTTATTATCCTTCATATCTCTTATTTTCATAGCTACCATTGTTGGGCTTACAATTAGTTGTCCTAAATAGTCAAACTCTCTCCCTTCGAACTTAGTCTCAAGTACTTGTAATATACTAATATCTTCCCTGGTAAACACTAAACTAAAGTACTCATTTAGGTTTTCTGCCATTAAGAATCCCTCTGTTATTATGTTTCCATCACTACTTTCTAGAGGACCGACCTTATCCTGAACTTTCTGTTTACTTCGAACATACGCATAAAAACTCTTGCTGTCATGTTTTATATTAAAAGCACTGATCAGATCTTTGCATTGAGAAACATCATAGAGCAGACTCTAGAATGGAACTGCCCACTGTATACCAACTTCATTGATTTCAAAAAGGTCTTTGACAGTATCCACCATGACACTCTGTGGAAGATCCTAAGATCCTATGGAGTACCTCTAAAGATTGTTTCACTGATAGAGACGTTCTACAACCACTTTGAATGCAGTGTCATCCTCAGTAATACATCGTCCGAGTAGTTCACAGTGAAATCGGGTGTTAGACAGGGATGTATCCTCTCGCCCATCCTCTTCTTGGTCGTCATCGACTGGGTTATGCGGAAAACTACATCAGATAAACCCAGGGGTATCCAATGGACTCTCTTTTCCCAGTTAGAAGACCTCGACTTTGCTGATGACCTTGCATTTCTATCAGTAAAACTTGACCATTTGCAGGAAAAAACTGATCGATTAGAGAGATATGCAAAGCAAACTGGGCTTACCATCAATACATCCAAGACACAAGTGATGAGCATCAACACCACACCAACCGCACCTGTTACCGTAAATGGTGAACCACTTGAGTTTGTACAGGACTTTACTTACCTGGGTAGTCTCATCAGCAAAGACAATGGAGGCCAAAAAGACATCAAGGCAAGACTCGGTAAAGCCCGCTGTGCATTCGCCAAACTGCAGAACATTTGGAAGTCTAACCAGTACACCACCAAAACAAAGATAAGACTTTACAACAGTAATGTGAAGTCCATCCTACTGTATGGCTCAGAGTGCTGGCGAGTGGTAAAAGGGGACATGGCCAAGATCGATGCGTTCCATAATAGATGCCTAAGAAAGATCTGCCGAATATTCTGGCCAAATAAAATTTCTAACGTGGACCTCTATAAGAAGACGGGTTGCAACAGTGCTGTCCTCGAAATCAAACGCAGACGACTAAGATGGCTAGGGCATGTTCTGCGAATGCCCCAAGACAGCATCCCCAAAGTGGCACTGAGATGGACACCACCTGGAAAAAGGAAACGAGGACGGCCAAAGATGACATGGCGACAATCAGTAATGGCCGAGCTGAAAGAGATGGGGCTGTCCTGGGGTGAGGCCCAGGCCTCAGCAAAAGACAGAACCTTGTGGCGAAGCATTGTTGTGGCCTTATGTCCCACTGGGGACGAAGAGGATAAGTAAGTAAGTAAGCTTCTCTTTGAATTTCTAATTTCAGCTGTAGCTTGATTAAGTGCTTCTTTATAAATGCTATAGTCTTCTTCACTTCCGGTATGTCTATATGTCTTCCACATCATTTGCTTGTACTTGATTTTTCTAATGGCTTCCTTCGATAAGTGTTCTTCTTTGACCGTTTCCCCTGTTTTTTCAAGGGGACAAATTTGTCAACGACGCAGTCAATTTCACTCTTTAAAATATTCCAGCATTCTGTTGCTGTCTTATTCTTCAGTGTGTTATTCCAGTCTATCATTGCTAAATATTCCCTCATGTCCTTATATCTTCCTTTGTGAAATTTTTTCCTGTACCTTATTTTTCTATTCCGTTCTCCCTTTACTTTGATGATAAAATGTATCTGGTTATGATCACTACACCCCAGTGGCTCACATATCTTGACATTATCAACAAATTCCTTCTGTGAGCTCAATACTATGTCTAACACGTTCTCGCCCCTGGTTGCTTCTAACACATGTTGAGAAAGGAAACTATCTTGTACTAAATTTAAAAACTCTTGATCCTCTCTCCCGGTACTCTGTAGAGATGTCCACTGTATATGCCCATGGTTAAAATCCCCCATAATAATACAGTCCCGTTTACTGC
>CBDHHR010000278.1:20000-29754 GCA_965263245.1 Metamycoplasmataceae bacterium
TTTAAAAAAGTATGCAGAATTTTCCAGACATCCAGCGACCCATTTTTAGATGTTATAATTATCCTTTCGTTGATGTATATATATATATATATATATATATATATATATATATATATATATATATATATATATAATCAAAATGTAGTGAAGGAACTCCACGTATAGCCTTTGTAGTTAATTTATTATGGTGAGCTCACCTAGTTATCCACCCCCGGAGGAATTAAAAAGTCTAAATCGACAACCTAACTTGGGTCCCGCAAATATCAGCCGGAAACGTGTACATTATTTTGGATACAAACGTACAAACATACGAACATTACACGAAAATAAAACATACACAGAAACACTGCTTTATTACACTGACTACATCTTTGTGACTAATAATCGCAGAGTCTCGCACTCAGACCAATCAAATATGAATCGGTAAGTCGAGTTAGTAATATAGGTACTAGTCCGTACTAGTTGGGGCTGGAACCACCTCCTTGTACGCGGACCTGCAGATATCCAGACAAGACGTATGTAGATCCATAACGAGGTCTTTACACCAGTCGAATTGGGAGCATTCGGCCAGTCGCTCTTTGTAATCCTTTGAGCAAGAATCGAAACAATCGACCAGTCCACTTGTGACGCACGTGACTGACACCATCACAACGACCACGATAATCATACCACGTGACTGCAACGAGGAAGATGTATTAACATGTAAACAGGGGGCGTTGAAAGTGCGGTTGATATAAGCTAAACATCCACTGATATAAGCCTACTGCTATGCAAACTGTCACTGTAAAATTGTCGTTAAACATATTTACACGCAATAAATACTCGTCATAACTTTGATGCTATGCTTTGGTCTCGCAACTGACGTTTTTCCACCACAAAATCGCAATCACAACACGAAACGTCAAAACTGAGCGGAGATGACGTAATCGGAAAAGTATTTTAATTGTCTTTGATGTGCGCGCAGGGTTTTCTTATAATCCAGACAGAAGATGAGTTGAATTGTGTCAAACTATCTCATCTAACACTATCCATGGTTGTTTTGTATAACAAGCATCATCTAACAATATCATCAAGACTGGTATTTGATGAATGTTCTGCAATACATGCTCGATCGATGGCAGTTTTGCACCATACAAAAATATTTTTACGAATGTTACTGACATTGCAATAGTTTACCCAAGAAAAATGTTGCATATGCCAAGTAACACAAAGCTGTCGATAAATTTCCAGTCGAATCTGAAAACATTCAAATGTATATGTTCAGTCCATAGTTAATCGTCACAAAACTTACCAGGCGCAATGGTAACAACACTTACAAGTCGCAATGGTCATAATATTTACCAGTCGCAATGGTCACAACACTTACCAGGCGCAATGGTCACAACATTTACCATTCGCAATGGGCACAACACATACCAGTCGCAATGGTCACAAGATTTACCAGTCGCAATGGTCACAAGATTTACCAGTCGCTGTAGTGATAACACTTACCAGTCTCAATGGTCTCAACATTTACCTGTCGCAATGGTCGCTACAGTTACCTGTCACGAAGGTCATGACACTTACCAGTCGCATGTTTTCTTTTCAAGTCGTGCGTTACCTAATGAACAAAACATAGAGTGCCAGTGAGTGGGTAACGCATAGCCCGAGAGTCAGTGTTTATTATAGTCCATCGCATTAGACACTTTACTCTTTGTTAAAGTTTAATAGTACATCCTCTTGATATAGTTGAATTATATACCAAGGGAACCTGACTCGATAATTATACGCTGAATTATGCAGCAGCAACACGTTACACAACAAGTTAACATAATGTTTTGCATATATATACATATATATATATATATATATATATATATATATATATATATATATATATATATATGTATATATGCAAAACATTATGTTAACTTGTCGATTTGCCACAATTTCGAACGTCATTTATATATATATATATATATATATACAAATATATATATATATATATATATATATATATATATATACAGAATACGCAGATTATATGTATATATATAAATATATTATATATATATACTATATATATATTATATGTATATATATATATACATAATACGCAGAGTATATATCTTTATATACATACATTGCATATATATATATATATATATATATATATATATATATATATATATATATGCAGTGTATATGTATATAAATATATATACTCTGCGTATTCTGTATATATATATATGTATATATATATATATATATATATATATATATATATATATATATATATATATATACTGCATATATATATATATACTGCATATATATATATATATATATATATATATATATATATATATATATATATATATATATATATATATATATATATATAAACTGCACATATATATATATATAAACTGCATATAAAATTATGTATATTATATATACGTATACTCTGTATATATATATATATATATATATATATATATATATATATATATATATATATATACTGCGTATATATATGTATATATATATATATATATATATATATATATATATATATGTATATAAATGGTTGTGTTTTCTTGCTTTACATTGCGTCTTCTCTGGGTTCGCTCGCATCTGTCATATTTATTATGGCTGTCGTTACTAAAACGTCTCTCTGCGTTATGTTATATGTATCTATAGGATGCTGTCACCGAGAGTCACAGGATCAACATCACAATATAGGTTCGACAGTTTCAGATATGTCAATATTAATCTTGACCTTCGCCAACATTCATATATATATATATATATATATATATATATATATATATATATATATATATATATATATATATATATTGATATTGATCAAATGATTGATAACATTTCTACCTGAACATGCAGGTAATAGTAGAAGATACTGTACCGTAGATTGCCGACAGGTTATCGCACCAGTTGTTTCGTCGTCGAGACAGACCGCGGGTTGTGTCGGGCGCTGAACTAGCAATTGAGTTTTATAAGATGTCCCACCGGAGTGACTGACACGACAGGTGCAACAAGTGTTTGCTAAGGTGACTAGTCACTACAGAGGATGACAATGAATAACTCTTCTTCCGCATTAGACATCGTAAGTGTTTGCATTTCGAAATAATGCAGCAGGTGCGTGTCACGAGGTACTAAATGGAGTCATTATGAAGTGGATTCACGTTGTCATTTTCAAAGCATAGATTATCTAACCAGAATGGAATTTGTACACAAAATATCCTGGTAATAAATAATTAACAAGAGTTGTTCTTCTTTCACAACATGTTTACCACTTGTTAATGATACAAATGTTTCAGTGAATGAATACTGTATATTCTGCAATATATTATGATTCTATAGCGTTAGTTTCAAAGTGAGATATAATGATTGAAATGAATTTATTTTTGTATGTTATAAAAGGTATCAAGGGAACTCTGTGAACCATAACACCGTCAGCTGTGACAACACACGTTGTCAATGTAGACTGCATTTGTTCATGCATTAAGGTCGTGTCTATTGCGTGTGACATTTTCCGCATTCTTTGTAATCATATCACGTTTGTCTATATTATTCTTTGAGATTGTATTACCCCAGCATAAACAGCCAACATTAAACACCCTTGAATTGGATGACATTTTGTGTGTGCAAAGACTGATATCAAACGGTTTAAATTTTCTTAAACAGTATATTCGAGTGTGTGCTTTATTGAAAATAGATTTGGTGTTCCCTTTCCGGTTTAAATCGTTATAAAAAGACCCCTAGATACTTGTATATTTCCGATTTTTCGGTCGAATTCATTTTGATTATAAAATTAGGCATACTTCTTCTAAAACCAATGAACAATTCCGTTGTTTTACCAACGTTCAATTCCAGATAGTTCTTGCCAAACCACTGAGAAACGCTGCCAATCTCCTGTCGGAAGTCATCGCTGTCAGTAATGTGAAATAATGAATGTGTGTGTGTGTGTGTGTGTGTGTGTGTGTGTGTGTGTGTGTGTGTGCGCGTGCGCGTGCGCGTGCGCGTGCGCGTGCGCGTGCGCGTGTGCGTGTGCGTGTGCGTGTGCGTGTGCGTGTGCGTGTGCGTGTGCGTGTGCGTGTGTGTATGGGTGTGCATTCGTATCGTATGCGCATGCGCTGGTGTAGGTACGTATGTAGGTGAAGGTCTAGCTGTATGTATAAGTGTATGAGTATGTATATGTGCAAATGTAGGTGTAATACTGTTATAGTTGTAGGTGTAGGTGTAGTTGTATACGTAAGTGTATGCGTATGTACACTTGGTATCGGAGTTGAGATGCGTCCGCTTATTATGTTGTCTTTGGTGAACCTAAAGTTCGAAAACAATTTGAGCTAGACATGTCATTGTCCATGCACGTTGTTAACGCTTAACGCAACCAATACTAATGTTGTGCGTAGTTAGTTTATTGCAATTCCATCGCACTGGTATAGAACGCACCGGGCACCTGGCAATCAACCCTTTCACGGGACGTACTTAAGTAGTGGCGCAGTATATTAACTGTGCATTACAAGGTAATAATAGTGATTATTAAAATGAACACCGAACACGCCAGTAACAGAATTACATCCACTGGAGTTGGATGCAGTGAACCGGAAATTGATTGGTTTGCAAATGACAGCACATTTATGAAAATACATATTTTTTCGGGTGATTCTTTGTAGTATGCATATTGCGCGCATTATTTGTGTTACATCGCGGTATCGTGTTTTTCGTTACTGTGACGCTGTCACGATGTGTGATGTAGCAGCCAATATGGCCTTAAGTATGACGTCAAATAAACTAGTCACGGTTGTTCAGGTTTGTCGCGAGGCTGGTTCTCCAAAAGACCGGAAACGGCTCCGCCGTGACGGTTTCTCTGTGTCTCGCCCATCCTGTCTAGCGGCAGCAGATGGTGTTATGTCGTTGCCCGAGCTGGCTTTCCTTTCGCGCATGTCGGCTGCAATCTTGTGGCCTGACGTACGTCCGATCACGCATGAAGGTTTCCGTTTCCGGGAGGCCCCCTTTATCACTACCTTGACAGGTTCCTCCTTGCCGTTTGATGTTGCAGACATATCTGAAACGTAGTCAACGTGTAACATTTGTGACATAATTTCACGTTTGCTACTTCTGAGTTGATGACGTGTCTTTTATTGCAGTGGTCGTTTCTGAGTTGGTCGAATATGCATCTGGTTGAACACGACTACTGGGTTGACGGGGAACTGCGCCTTCTGCGCCCACAGTGCATGTCGTACAAAATATCACGATATTTATGGAATAGGATTACGACGCTTAGACGAAAGACCATAACTTAATGCTGTATTAAATATTTACTGCTAAACTTTGTTCCTTGCACAAACAGTATAACTTGTTTCAACTTTATAAGTGATATGACATATCTGACGCGCAACACAGTGTATACATTTTATTTGTTTGTCACTCACTCACTCACTCACTCACTCACTCACTCACTCACTCACTCACTCACTCACTCACTCACTCACTCACTCACTCACTCACTCACTCACTCACTCACTCACTCACTCACTCACTCACTCACTCACTCACTCACTCACTCACTCACTCACTCACTCACTCACCCACCCACCCACCCACCCTCACTCACTCACTCACTCACTCACTCACTCACTCACTCACTCACTCACTCTCTCACTCTCTCTCTCACTCACTCACTCACTCACTCACTCAATCAATCAATCAATCAATCAATCAATCAATCAATCAATCAATCAATCAATCAATCAATCAATCAATCAATCAACCAACCAACCAACCAACCACTCACTCACTCACCCACCCACTCACTCACTCACTCTCTCTCTCACTCTCTCTCTCTCACTCACTCACTCACTCACTCACTCACTCACTCACTCACTCACTCACTCACTCAATCAATCAATCACTCTCACTCATTCACTCACTCACTCACTCACTCACTCACTCAATCAATCAATCAATCAATCAATCAATCTCACTCACTCACTCACTCACTCACTCATTCACTCACTCTGTCACTCACTCATTTACTCACTCACTCACTCACTCTCTCACTCACTCACTCACTCACTCACTCACTCACTCACTCACTCACTCACTCACTCACTCACTCACTCACTCATTCACTCACTCTCTCCCTCACTCATTGTATCACGTTGCAAATCATTAAATCAAAACTTGATATAAAACAAATACTTTTTTTTCGGAAATTAAACCTGATTGGTACTCACTGGGATTGTTCTCGAGGAAAAATGATAACGAAGACGAAGTTTTTCCTGGCGGTCGGTCACATTCTGTGTTCAGACTACAGTCTGGGTTCAAATTACGGTCGGTTTTCACATACTGCGCAATGACGTCAAGAAGTCTCACAAATGTTTCTGTCCTATGCGCGATCTTCATCTTCTCTACCCAGAAGGCATCGGCCGTATCCTTCGTCTTTGCTGGGATCGTCTGCAAACGGCCATTGCACAATATGAACGAAATGTTTAAAGCGATATGATCAGTTCGTGGCTTTTTATTTTTATTGCAAAATCATGTTAATCAATACAAGTTATAACTATTGTAGCCTCATGACCGCCAATAAATGTTTTATCGAAACAGAACTGACTTCGTAATGTTAAACGTCGAATGTTTATAAGAATCCCGACGCTGTCACTCAAATCGCCGCGAGTGACACCCACCCTTTGACCTTTACCAACTGGGAGCCGTGCACCTGGCTGGGTGTGGCGTTAGTGGCGTCAACTTGTGTTCACGTGACACTACATCGCGTGGTCTTGCATTTCCTTCTGGGCTTTTAGCCACGCCTACAACGGTTTCTAAAACGCCTCGTGGTCAATGTGTACACAGAGTTGAGCGCCCTTACTGCATCTATTTTCAACCCGTAAATCGTACATGAAAACATATTTTGACTCTCTTTACGCTATAATAGGTATACTTTATACTGTATAACATGATTTGTATAAAAGCCACGAACGGACCATGTCGTTCTAATCAGTCTTTAAACACGCTCTCCATCCACAGTATACGTCGCACTGGAGTCCCCATGATACGAAATGATGATCTGTTTTACTGTGAACTGCTTTATTTGTTTATTATTTGTCGTTGATGTGATAAATAAATTATATTCCTAACAGGTATTTTACCTACTGTATTTTTTAATCATATATAATTCTTGGAACTGTTATTTTCACTGCATTCTGTGGTACAACATACTTTATTTATTGATAGTTGTTTATCTCTCGAACATCACAGCGCCACACCCAAGTGTAGGTACTTTCATTTGACTTGATATTATATATCTGGAATTTTTTCAACCATCTCGAATTTACTGGATGTGTCAGTTACTAGAATAAATGCAAAGCTTTCGGTTTCGTTTCAGTTCTCTAACAATATCCACCATTATAAATGATACTCTAGAATTAGTTTTGGAAAGAAATTGTACTCACAGTTTACGTGGGTTTGCGTATTGCTTAAACGTTTACGTTCGAAGTAAACAGAAAGTTCAGGATAAGGTCGGTCCTCTAGAAGGTAGTGATGGAAACATAATAACAGAGGGATTCTTAATGGCAGAAAACCTAAATGAGTACTTTAGTTCGGTGTTTACCAGGGAAGATATTAGTATATTACCAGTACTTGAGACTAAGTTCGAAGGGAGAGAGTTTGACTATTTAGGACAACTAACTGTAACCTCAACAATGGTGGCTATGAAAATAAGAGATATGAAGGATAATAAATCACCTGGAGTGGATGGGATTCCTCCCAAATTACTACTGGAAATTGTAGAACAAATCAGCATACCGCTTGCAACAGTGTTCAATTTGTCATTAGAGGAGGGAATAGTTCCGTTAGAATGGAAAGAAGCAAACATTATACCATTATTTAAAAAAGGTTCGAGAAACAAGTCAGAGAACTATAGACCAGTGAATTTAACATCGGTGATTTGCAAACTATTAGAAAGACTAATTAAAGATCACCTGGTTGATTTTCTTTTTAAAAATAAATTGATAAACCCATCTCAACAAGGGTTTTTAAAAGCGAGGTCATGCTTAACAAATATATTATGTTTTTTGGAAGATGTCACAAAGTGGCTAGATGAGGGATCACCAGTAGATATAATCTACTTAGATTTAAAAAAAGCCTTGACAAAGTGCCACACCAAAGACTACTACTTAAACTAAAGGCCCATGGCATAGGAAATGGAATGATCAACTGGATAGAAAAATGGCTTATTGATAGAAGACAAAGAGTAGTAGTTGATGGGGAGGTTTCAAACTGGAAAGCGGTTTTGAGTGGAGTACCGCAGGGGTCAGTACTGGGACCTATTTTATTCTTAATATATATCAATGATTTGGATGATGACATAACAAGCAAGGTGTTGAAGTTTGCGGACGACACAAAAGTGTTTAGGAAAATTAAAAGGGATGCAGATAGACAGCATTTACAAGATGATCTTAATAAGTTGATAGAATGGTCTGAGAAGTGGCAAATGCTGTTTAATTTTGGAAAGTGTAAGTGCCTTCACACAGGACATGGGATTGAAGATGCACAATATACAATGGGTGATACTGTACTAAATACTACCTTAAAGGAAAAGGACTTAGGGTTAACTATTAGTGCTGACATGAAGGTATCAGAGCAGTGTGGAATTGCAGCAGCGAAGGGAAACAAAATTCTTGGATTAATTAGGCGAAATATAGTCTAGCATTTAGAGAGGGCACAGTCATTCACACACATGTTAACCACTTTACATCTTCCACAAGTCACATGCCTGTAATATCTCATCTGTGCTTTCAGACTTCGGGCCACTGCTTTCAAAGCTTTGGCTGGTTTTGAAAGGTTTCGGAATCCGCGACATAGGAAGCTGCAAAGGAAACATACAATTACACGCTTGAACATATAATATATGTGTATATATGTATACGTGTTTATGTATGTATGTATGTATGTATGTATGTATGTATGTATGTATGTATGTATGTATGTATGTATGTATGTATGTATGTATGTATGTATGTATGTATGTATGTATGTATGTATGTATGTATGTATGTATGTATGTATGTATGTATGTATGTATGTATCTATGTATGTATGTATGTATGTATGTATGTATTTATGTATGTATGTACGTACGTATGTGTATGTTTGTGCGTAGACATGTATGTATTTACGTACGTACGTATGTATTTATGCACGTATGCATGCACGCATGCATGCACGCACGCACATACGCACGCATGAAGACACATGCATACGTACGTACATACATATTAATGTATGGATGTTTGTACGTATGTATGTATGTATGTATGTATGTATGTATGTATGTATGTATGTATGTATGTATGTATGTATGTATGTATGTATGTATGTATGTATGTATGTATGTATGTATGTATGTATGTATAAATATATGTATGTACATGTGTGTTTGTATATGTGTGTACGTATGTATGTTTGTATGTATGTCTATATGTATGCATGTATGTACAAATTATATATATATATATATATATATATATATATATATATATATATATATATATATTATGAATACGAACCGCGTTTTCCCTCGTGTCTTCCGCAGGTTCCACTTTCGTCGACACCTGTGTATGTTCCGGCTTACGTTTGGTCTCAGGCGGTCGACCCCCGGCGGCTGCCTGCTGTTCCTCCAACAGTCGCCGCTGCTGCTTCACCTCTTGCTGCAGAACTTCTTCAATATGCTCCTGCTGCTCAAACC
>CBDHHR010000279.1:0-5000 GCA_965263245.1 Metamycoplasmataceae bacterium
GTCTAGGAGGCAGTACACATACGAGAGAAGAAGAATGTGACGAAAGAAATATCGTAGATTTGCGAATTTGCCAGTGCAGTTGATCAACATCTACGCTTTTTATGTACGCTCTCGAAACTCGCACGTATACGAAAGATATTTGTCATACTCTACAGTTTCATTCCATCACACTTGCTGAAATATATGCCAACCTCCAGAATCACAATTAAATAAGATTTGGTTGTGTCGAGGCCTACCTGAACACGATTTTACGCCGGCTCCATATTGCGACAAAATAGACGTACTACTATCTATCGTTTTGTGATAGAGCGGAACGCCTCTTCCTCTATTTTTTTCTCCGGAAGTTGAACATAAAATCCAGTAATACGCCACCAACTGAATCACTTGTTCATCTGCAAGCTCTTTGAGATCCTACCTTACTACTAAACGAACAAAGTTCTCTCAATCCACAGCACATATCTAGGTGTTTCTACATGACGTAGTGCTATGACGTAATAGTATGACGAAGTACTATGACGTAGTACCGTGACGTAGTACTATGACGTAGTACAATGACGTAGTACAATGACGTATTACTGTGGCGGTAGATTTCGAGGATAACGACTAGAGTTGTGTACCGTAAACCGGTACCAGTGCACCATTGAGCCGGTATTTCTACCAAATTTTGAGACGCGGTTTTTACCTTCAAAACTTATATTCCATACGGTATGTAACAGCACCAACTGACAAAACATTTAAATCGTCGACGATCATGTACAACGCATGCAAAGTGAAAGAAAATACAAGAAAATCAACACATCGCGATGTTCCCTTCCATCCGAAATAGCGCACACCCGGAAGAGCAGATGGTATAAATCGACCAATGGCGTTGTCCCATGAAACCACACTGTCGGGCTACTGTTACAAATTCATACACTTCCTGTGAGAAACAAAACCCTTACAGCAAAACTCATATTGTATAAACTACACAGTGCACACGTCACTACCGTGCACTGAACAACGCCACACTACACGACTCTAGCAATGACAACTTACCTTTCGCACGCTCGCAGCATCCAGCTGGCGATGATCCAGAGTGACAACATGAAGACGAGTAGCATGGTGCCTGGACATATCGTCATGAGTGTCTTCAGAACGAACCGGGTGTTGAACGTAATACGGTTAAGAGCACCGATGCTACGTGACGTTGTGTCGCTGAAACACACGATACGGTTAAGAACATCGAGGTTACGTGACGTTGTGTCGCTGAAACACATGATACGGTTAAGAGCACAGAGGCTACGTGACGGTGTGTCGCTGAAACACATGATACGGTTAAGAGCACCGATGCTACGTGACGTTGTGTCGCTGAAACACATGATACGGTTAAGAGCACCGATGCTACGTGACGTTGTGTCGCTGAAACACATGATACGGTTAAGAGCACAGAGGCTACGTGACGTTGTGTCGCTGAAACACATGATACGGTTAAGAGCACAGAGGCTACGTGACGGTGTGTCGCTGAAACACATGATACGGTTAAGAGCACAGAGGCTACGTGACGGTGTGTCGCTGAAACACATGATACGGTTAAGAGCACCGATGCTACGTGACGTTGTGTCGCTGAAACACATGATACGGTTAAGAGCACCGATGCTACGTGACATGAAACACATGATACGGTTAAGAGCACCGATGCTACGTGACGTTGTGTCGCTGAAACACATGATACGGTTAAGAGCACCGATGCTACGTGACGTTGTGTCGCTGAAACACACGATACGGTTAAGAACATCGAGGTTACGTGACGTTGTGTCGCTGAAACACATGATACGGTTAAGAGCACAGAGGCTACGTGACGGTGTGTCGCTGAAACACATGATACGGTTAAGAGCACCGATGCTACGTGACGTTGTGTCGCTGAAACACATGATACGGTTAAGAGCACCGATGCTACGTGACGTTGTGTCGCTGAAACACATGATACGGTTAAGAGCACAGAGGCTACGTGACGTTGTGTCGCTGAAACACATGATACGGTTAAGAGCACAGAGGCTACGTGACGGTGTGTCGCTGAAACACATGATACGGTTAAGAGCACAGAGGCTACGTGACGGTGTGTCGCTGAAACACATGATACGGTTAAGAGCACCGATGCTACGAGACGTTGTGTCGCTGAAACACATGATACGGTTAAGAGCACCGATGCTACGTGACGTGAAACACATGATACGGTTAAGAGCACCGATGCTACGCGACGTTGTGTCGCTGAAACACATGATACGGTTAAGAGCACCGATGCTACGTGACGTGAAACACATGATACGGTTAAGAGCACCGATGCTACGTGACGTTGTGTCGCTGAAACACATGATACGGTTAAGAGCATCGAGGCTACGTGACGTTGTGTCGCTGAAACACACGATACGGTTAAGAGCACCGATGCTACGTGACGTTGTGTCGCTGAAACACATGATACGGTTAAGAGCACCGATGCTACGTGACGTTGTGTCGCTGAAACACATGATACGGTTAAGAGCACCGATGCTACGTGACGTTGTGTCGCTGAAACACATGATACGGTTAAGAGCACCGATGCTACGTGACGTTGTGTCGCTGAAACACATGATACGGTTAAGAGCACTGATGCTACGTGACGTTGTGTCGCTGAAACACATGATACGGTTAAGAGCATCGAGGCTACGTGACGTTGTGTCGCTGAAACACACGATACGGTTAAGAGCACCGATGCTACGTGACGTTGTGTCGCTGAAACACACGATACGGTTAAGAGCACCGATGCTACGTGACGTTGTGTCGCTGAAACACATGATACGGTTAAGAGCACCGATGCTACGTGACGTTGTGTCGCTGAAACACATGATACGGTTAAGAGCACAGAGGCTACGTGACGTTGTGTCGCTGAAACACATGATACGGTTAAGAGCACTGATGCTACGTGACGTTGTGTCGCTGAAACACATGATACGGTTAAGAGCACAGAGGCTACGTGACGTTGTGTCGCTGAAACACATGATACGGTTAAGAGCACTGATGCTACGTGACGTTGTGTCGCTGAAACACATGATACGGTTAAGAGCACAGAGGCTACGTGACGTTGTGTCGCTGAAACACATGATACGGTTAAGAGCACTGATGCTACGTGACGTTGTGTC
This sequence comes from Metamycoplasmataceae bacterium, assembly GCA_965263245.1. GTDB lineage: Bacteria > Bacillota_I > Bacilli_A > Mycoplasmatales > Metamycoplasmataceae > DT-68. The sequence continues at coordinate 3,156 of CBDHHR010000279.1, forward strand.
GCTGAAACACATGATACGGTTAAGAGCACAGAGGCTACGTGACGTTGTGTCGCTGAAACACATGATACGGTTAAGAGCACTGATGCTACGTGACGTTGTGTCGCTGAAACACATGATACGGTTAAGAGCACAGAGGCTACGTGACGTTGTGTCGGTGAAACACATGATACGGTTAAGAGCACAGAGGCTATGTGACGTTGTGTCGCTGAAACACATGATACGGTTAAGAGCACCGATGCTACGTGACGTTGTGTCGCTGAAACACATGATACGGTTAGAGCACAGAGGCTACGTGACGTTGTGTCGCTGAAACACATGATACGGTTAAGAGCACCGATGCTACGTGACGTTGTGTCGCTGAAACACATGATACGGTTAGAGCACAGAGGCTACGTGACGTTGTGTCGCTGAAACACATGATACGGTTAGAGCACAGAGGCTACGTGACGTTGTGTCGCTGAAACACACGATACGGTTAAGAGCACAGAGGCTACGTGACGTTGTGTCGCTGAAACACCCGATACGGTTAAGAGCATCGAGGCTACGTGACGTTGTGTCGCTGAAACACATGATACGGTTAAGAGCTCCGAGGCTACGTGACGTTGTGTCGCTGAAACACATGATACGGTTAAGAGCATCGAGGCTACGTGACGTTGTGTCGCTGAAACACATGATACGGTTAAGAGCACCGATGCTACGTGACGTTGTGTCGCTGAAACACACGACACGGTTAAGAGCACCGACGCTACGTGACGTTGTGTCGCTGAAACACAACACTGACCTCTTGAATTATGCAACGTGGCATGTTACGTTGTATGGACGGCGTCAATAAGGTATAAGACTGTCACACTGGGCTAATAATGCAAGGTGAACGATGACGACACGTGTTAGAGTACGACGTAAATGATACGTAGAACACAAAATTCTTCGTTCTTTCAAAGTCCACATACTTAATAATAATAGTATGAACATGTTTATATTTTCATGTTGATTGACCACGTATTTGGCTAAAACTCGACACAGACGAAACCTAGTATAATACTAGCTAATATATAGCAAACTAGAAGCAGCAAAACCAACTACAAATGTAGCAAAACAATAGCAATTAGTCGTATCAGAAATAATAGTAATAATGGTAGCATCTGCAACAGAAAGGCAACAACAAAAGTAGCAACAACGACAGCATGGACGGACTACACACTTGATGGACGGACTACACACCTGATGGACGGACTACACACCTGATGGACGGACTACACATCTGATGTACAGACTACACACTTGATGGACGGACTACACATCTGATGGACGGACTACACATCTGATGGATGGGACTACACACCTGATGGACGGACTACACATCTGATGGACGGACTACACATCTGATGGACGGACTACACATCTGATGGACGGACTACACATTTGATGGACGGACTACACATCAGATGGACGGACTACACATCTGATGGACGGAGTATACACCTGATGGACGGACTACACATCTGATGGACGGACTACACATCTGATGGACGGACTACACATCTGATGTATGGACTACACATCTGATGGACGGACTACACATATGATGGACGGACTACACATATGATGGACGGACTACACACCTGAATAGTTTACTATGTAGTAACATCACCCGACATATCTGATAGAGTCGGAGGAACATCGGCAGCGACAGGATGAGATCGATGGGTACCCGCTCTGACGTCACTTCCTCCCCGTCTGCGTGGATCGTCGTCCACGTGAAGTAGAAGCTCCCGGGCACGGGGTGGATGGCGCATATCACCAGCTCCGTCACGATCTGCGCCACCTGCTGGGCAGACATGGCGA
>CBDHHR010000279.1:10000-13534 GCA_965263245.1 Metamycoplasmataceae bacterium
GTTGCTGATGTTATCCGAGAAGCCGCCTGTGTGGTAAACCTGTGTCAACGTCTCCGTTTGTTTCCGGTCTCAGAATGTCAACGCGCATGCGCATTCACGGTTTGTTAGCCTGTTGACGTAAACTGTCGGTGCCGTACGTGCATTGAGCAATTTAGGTGATGCACTTCCTCAAACTAGGAAAAACATTTCAAAATAAAATAAATAGTGTTTACGATTGGCCGTGTAAAATTAATCGCCGTAACCCGTTCGGCTATGTAGCGTGCGTGGTGGCCTGGTGCAGAGCCAAATAACCAACGACTTCCCATTGATCAACAGCTTCGCCAAAGTTGTACACATTTTACTATCGAGCTGTGTTTCCAAGTCCGGCACACAACGTTACGCATTTGGCTAAATATTTGATTTTTTCGTCCTGTTTGTATAATGCGAATATATGAAGTGGTACCAATATCATATCAGTAGCAATTGCTGGATCAGTATCAAGTCAATACCGATATAAGTAGCGTTGATGAATAGAAAACTTGACAACTGCGTGACATTAGTATGTTTATATACCGGTGTGCCTATATATATATATATATATATATATATATATATATATATATATATATATATATATATATATATATAATCATACGCCTATTTCAAAACAGGTCAGCGTGATAGTTTGTGCGATGGTGTAGTTTATTTGCGCCATTACAGCGGTTGGTTCCGACGTCACTACACAATTTGTGACGTCACAACACGGGACCCTACAGAATCATCGCCACAAATATGACAGATATGGCCGGCACGTCCAGCGGCTAAAGTGCTACTTAGCGAGAACACGGCCCAAGTGGCGGGATTCTTATCGAGTGTAGATGTATCGACGAGTGTTAACAGAGACCCGTGTCCCGATACGACCGTCGACTTAGGAGTCTCCGCAACAGACAAGTCTCTGACAACTCTCGGATCTGTAGCGGTCTCATGGGACACTAATATAAGTCTCTGACACCAGAACACTCTCGGGTCTGTAGCGGTCTTATAGGACACTAATATAAGTCTCTGACACCAGATCACTCTCGGATCTGTAGCGGTCTCATGGGACACTAATATAAGTCTCTGACACTAAAACACTCTCGGATCTGTAGCGGTCTTATAGGACACTAATATAAGTCTCTGACACCAGATCACTCTCGGATCTGTAGCGGTCTCATAGGACACTAATATAAGTCTCTGACACCAGAACACTCTCGGATCTGTAGCGGTCTCATGGGACACTAATATAAGTCTCTGACACTAGAACACTCTCGGATCTGTAGCGGTCTCATAGGACACTAATATAAGTCTCTGACACTAGAACACTCTCGGATCTGTAGCGGTCTTATAGGACACTAATATAAGTATCTGACACAAGAACACTCTCGGATCTGTAGCGGTCTTATAGGACACTAATACAAGTCTCTGACACCAGAACACTCTCGGATCTGTAGCGGTCTTATAGGACACTAATACAAGTCTCTGACACCAGAACACTCTCGGATCTGTAGCGGTCTTATAGGACATTAATATAAGTATCTGACACCAGAACACTCTCGGATCTGTAGCGGTCTTATAGGACACTAATACAAGTCTCTGACACCAGAACACTCTCGGATCTGTAGCGGTCTTATAGGACACTAATACAAGTCTCTGACACCAGAACATTCTCGGATCTGTAGCGGTCTTATAGGACACTAATACAAGTCTCTGACACCAGAACACTCTCGGATCTGTAGCGGTCTTATAGGACACTAATACAAGTCTCTGACACCAGAACACTCTCGGATCTGTAGCGGTCTTATAGGACACTAATACAAGTCTCTGACACCAGAACACTCTCGGATCTGTAGCGGTCTTATAGGACACTAATACAAGTCTCTGACACCAGAACACTCTCGGATCTGTAGCGGTCTTATAGGACACTAATACAAGTCTCTGACACCAGAACACTCTCGGATCTGTAGCGGTCTTATAGGACACTAATACAAGTCTCTGACACCAGAACACTCTCGGATCTGTAGCGGTCTTATAGGACACTAATATAAGTCTCTGACACCAGAACACTCTCGGATCTGTAGCGGTCTTATAGGACACTAATATAAGTCTCTGACACCAGAACACTCTCGGATCTGTAGCGGTCTTATAGGACACTAATACAAGTCTCTGACACCAGAACACTCTCGGATCTGTAGCGGTCTTATAGGACACTAATACAAGTCTCTGACACCAGAACACTCTCGGATCTGTAGCGGTCTTATAGGACACTAATACAAGTCTCTGACACCAGAACACTCTCGGATCTGTAGCGGTCTTATAGGACACTAATACAAGTCTCTGACACCAGAACACTCTCGGATCTGTAGCGGTCTTATAGGACACTAATACAAGTCTCTGACACCAGAACACTCTCGGATCTGTAGCGGTCTTATAGGACACTAATACAAGTCTCTGACACCAGAACACTCTCGGATCTGTAGCGGTCTTATAGGACACTAATATAAGTATCTGACACAAGAACACTCTCGGATCTGTAGCGGTCTTATAGGACACTAATACAAGTCTCTGACACCAGAACACTCTCGGATCTGTAGCGGTCTTATAGGACACTAATACAAGTCTCTGACACCAGAACACTCTCGGATCTGTAGCGGTCTTATAGGACACTAATACAAGTCTCTGACACCAGAACACTCTCGGATCTGTAGCGGTCTTATAGGACACTAATATAAGTAGCTGACACAAGAACACTCTCGGATCTGTAGCGGTCTTATAGGACACTAATATAAGTAGCTGACACAAGAACACTCTCGGATCTGTAGCGGTCTTATAGGACACTAATACAAGTCTCTGACACCAGAACACTCTCGGATCTGTAGCGGTCTTATAGGACACTAATACAAATCTCTGACACCAGAACACTCTCGGATCTGTAGCGGTCTTATAGGACACTAATACAAGTCTCTGACACCAGAACACTCTCGGATCTGTAGCGGTCTTATAGGACACTAATACAAGTCTCTGACACCAGAACACTCTCGGATCTGTAGCGGTCTTATAGGACACTAATATAAGTCTCTGACAACAGATCACTCTCGGATATGTAGCGGTCTCATGGGACACTAATATAAGTCTCTGACACCAGAAGACTCCCGGATCTGTAGCGTTCTTATAGGACACTAATACAAGTCTCTGACAACAGATCACTCTCGGATCTGTAGCGGTCTTATAGGACACTAATATGTCTCTGACACCAGAAGACTCCCGGATCTGTAGCGGTCTCATAGGACACTAATATGTCTCTGACACCAGAACACTCTTGGATCTACAGCGGTCTCATAGGACATTAATGTAAGTCTCTGACACAAGAACACTCTCGGATATGTAGCGGTCTCATAGGACACTAATATAAGTCTGTGACACCAGAACACTCTGGGATCTGTAGCGGTCCCATGGGACGCTATTGCAAATATTTGACCCCAGAACACTCTCGGATGTTTAGCGGTCCCATGGGACACT
>CBDHHR010000280.1:0-191220 GCA_965263245.1 Metamycoplasmataceae bacterium
ATCAAGGGAGTGTACGAAGACAGAACAAGGGAGTGTACATAGACAGAACAAGGGAGTGTACAAAGACAGAACAAGACAGTGTATGAAGACAGAACAAGGGAGTGTACAAAGACAGAACAAGACAGTGTATGAAGACAGAACAAGGCAGTGTACAAAGACAGATCAAGGCAGTGTACAAAGACAGATCAAGGGAGTGTACATAGACAGATCAAGGGTGTGTACAAAGACAGAACAAGACAGTGTACATAGACAGATCAAGGGAGTGAACAAAGACAGAACAAGGCAGTGTACAAAGTCAGATCAAGGGAGTGTACAAAGACAGAACAAGGGAGTGTACAAAGACAGAACAAGGCAGTGTACAAAGACAGATCAAGGGAGTGTACAAAGACAGATCAAGGGAGTGTACAAAGACAGAACAAGGGAGTGTACATAGACAGATCAAGGGAGTGTACAAAGACAGATCAAGGGAGTGAACAAAGACAGAACAAGGCAGTGTACAAAGACAGATCAAGGGAGTGTACAAAGACAGAACAAGACAGTGTACAAAGACAGATCAAGGGAGTGTACAAAGACAGAACAAGACAGTGTATGAAGACAGATCAAGGGAGTGTACAAAGACAGATCAATGGAGTGAACAAAGACAGAACAAGGCAGTGTACAAAGACAGATCAAGGGAGTGTACATAGACAGATCAAGGGAGTGTACAAAGACAGAACAAGACAGTGTACATAGACAGATCAAGGGAGTGAACAAAGACAGAACAAGGCAGTGTACAAAGACAGATCAAGGGAGTGTACAAAGACAGATCAAGGGAGTGTACATAGACAGATCAAGGGAGTGTACAAAGACAGAACAAGACAGTGTACATAGACAGATCAAGGGAGTGAACAAAGACAGAACAAGGCAGTGTACAAAGACAGATCAAGGCAGTGTACAAAGACAGATCAAGGGAGTGTACATAGACAGATCAAGGGTGTGTACAAAGACAGAACAAGACAGTGTACATAGACAGATCAAGGGAGTGAACAAAGACAGAACAAGGCAGTGTACAAAGTCAGATCAAGGGAGTGTACAAAGACAGAACAAGGGAGTGTACAAAGACAGAACAAGGCAGTGTACAAAGACAGATCAAGGGAGTGTACAAAGACAGATCAAGGGAGTGTACAAAGACAGAACAAGGGAGTGTACATAGACAGATCAAGGGAGTGTACAAAGACAGATCAAGGGAGTGAACAAAGACAGAACAAGGCAGTGTACAAAGACAGATCAAGGGAGTGAACAGAGACAGAACAAGGCAGTGTACAAAGACAGATCAAGGGAGTGTACATAGACAGAACAAGGCAGTGTACAAAGACAGATCAAGGGAGTGTACGAAGACAGAACAAGGGAGTGTACATAGGCAGAACAAGGGAGTGTACAAGGACAGAACAAGACAGTGTATGAAGACAGAACAAGGGAGTGTACAAAGACAGAACAAGGGAGTGTACAAAGTTAGAACAAGGGAGTGTACATAGACAGAACAAGGGAGTGTACAAAGACAGAACAAGACAGTGTATGAAGACAGAACAAGGGAGTGTACATAGACAGAACAAGGGAGTGTACATAGACAGAACAAGGGAGTGTACAAAGACAGAACAAGACAGTGTATGAAGACAGAACAAGGGAGTGTACAAAGACAGAACAAGGGAGTGTACATAGACAGAACAAGGGAGTGTACAAAGACAGAACAAGACAGTGTACAAAGTTAGAACAAGGGAGTGTGCAAAGGCAGAACAAGGGAGAGTGTATGAAGACAGAACAAGGCAGTGTACGTAGACAGAACAAGGGAGTGTACAAAGACAGAACAAGACAGTGTATGAAGACAGAACAAGGGAGTGTACGAATACAGAACAAGGGAGTGTACAACAGACAGAACAAGACAGTGTATGAAGACAGAACAAGGGAGTGTACGAATACAGAACAAGGGAGTGTACAAAGACAGAACAAGACAGTGTATGAAGACAGAACAAGGGAGTGTACAAAGTTAGAACAAGGGAGTGTGCAAAGGCAGAACAAGGGAGAGTGTATGAAGACAGAACAAGGCAGTGTACGTAGACAGAACAAGGGAGTGTACAAAGACAGAACAAGACAGTGTACAAAGACAGAACAAGACAGTGTATGAAGACAGAACAAGGGAGTGTACAAAGACAGATCAAGGGAGTGTACATAGACAGAACAAGGGAGTGTACAAAGACAGAACAAGACAGTGTATGAAGACAGATCAAGGGAGTGTACAAAGACAGAACAAGGGAGTGTACATAGACAGAACAAGGGAGTGTACATAGACAGAACAAGGGAGTGTACAAAGACAGAACAAGACAGTGTATGAAGACAGAACAAGGGAGTGTACAAAGACAGAACAAGGGAGTGTACATAGACAGAACAAGGGAGTGTACAAAGACAGAACAAGACAGTGTATGAAGACAGAACAAGGGAGTGTACAAAGACAGAACAAGGGAGTGTACATAGAGAGAACAAGGGAGTGTACAAAGACAGAACAAGACAGTGTATGAAGACAGAACAAGGGAGTGTACAAAGTTAGAACAAGGGAGTGTGCAAAGGCAGAACAAGGGAGAGTGTATGAAGACAGAACAAGGCAGTGTACGTAGACAGAACAAGGGAGTGTACAAAGACAGAACAAGACAGTGTACAAAGACAGAACAAGGGAGTGTACAAAGACAGAACAAGACAGTGTACAAAGACAGAACAAGGGAGTGTACAAAAGACAGAACAAGACAGTGTACGAAGACAGATCAAGGGAGTGTACAAAGACAGAACAAGGGAGTGTACAAAGACAGATCAAGGGAGTGTACAAAGACAGAACAAGGGAGTGTACAAAGACAGATCAAGGGAGTGTACAAAGACAGATCAAGGGAGTGTACAAAGACAGAACAAGGGAGTGTACAAAGACAGATCAAGGGAGTGTACAAAGACAGATCAAGGGAGTGTACAAAGACAGAACAAGGGAGTGTACAAAGACATAACAAGACAGTGTACAAAGACAGATCAAGGGAGTGTACAAAGACAGATCAAGGGAGTGTACAAAGACAGAACAAGGGAGTGTACAAAGACAGAACAAGACAGTGTACAAAGACAGATCAAGGGAGTGTACAAAGACAGATCAAGGGAGTGTACAAAGACAGAACAAGGGAGTGTACATAGACAGATCAAGGGAGTGTACATAGACAGAACAAGGGAGTGTACAAAGACAGAACAAGACAGTGTACAAAGACAGATCAAGGGAGTGTACAAAGACAGATCAAGGGAGTGTACAAAGACAGAACAAGGCAGTGTACAAAGACAGATCAAGGGAGTGTACAAAGACAGATCAAGGGAGTGTACAAAGACAGATCAAGGGAGTGTACAAAGACAGAACAAGGCAGTGTACGAAGACAGATCAAGGGAGTGTACAAAGACAGATCAAGGGAGTGTACATAGACAGATCAAGGGAGTGTACAAAGACAGAACAAGACAGTGTACAAAGACAGATCAAGGGAGTGTACAAAGACAGATCAAGGGAGTGTACACAGACAGAACAAGGCAGTGTACAAAGACAGATCAAGGGAGTGTACAAAGACAGATCAAGGGAGTGTACAAAGACAGAACAAGGGAGTGTACAAAGACAGAACAAGACAGTGTACAAAGACAGATCAAGGGAGTGTACAAAGACAGATCAAGGGAGTGTACAAAGACAGATCAAGGGAGTGTACAAAGACAGAACAAGGGAGTGTACATAGAAATATCAAGGGAGTGTACAAAGACAGATCAATGGAGTGAACAAAGACAGAACAAGGCAGTGTACAAAGACAGATCAAGGGAGTGTACATAGACAGATCAAGGGAGTGTACAAAGACAGATCAAGGGAGTGTACAAAGACAGAACAAGACAGTGTACATAGACAGATCAAGGGAGTGAACAAAGACAGAACAAGGCAGTGTACAAAGACAGAGATCAAGGCAGTGTACAAAGACAGATCAAGGGAGTGTACATAGACAGATCAAGGGTGTGTACAAAGACAGAACAAGACAGTGTACACAGACATATCAAGGGAGTGAACAAAGACAGAACAAGGCAGTGTACAAAGTCAGATCAAGGGAGTGTACAAAGACAGAACAAGGGAGTGTACAAAGACAGAACAAGGCAGTGTACAAAGACAGATCAAGGGAGTGTACAAAGACAGATCAAGGGAGTGTACAAAGACAGAACAAGGGAGTGTACATAGACAGATCAAGGGAGTGTACAAAGACAGATCAAGGGAGTGAACAAAGACAGAACAAGGCAGTGTACAAAGACAGATCAAGGGAGTGTACAAAGACAGAACAAGACAGTGTACAAAGACAGATCAAGGGAGTGTACAAAGACAGAACAAGACAGTGTATGAAGACAGATCAAGGGAGTGTACAAAGACAGATCAATGGAGTGAACAAAGACAGAACAAGGCAGTGTACAAAGACAGATCAAGGGAGTGTACATAGACAGATCAAGGGAGTGTACAAAGACAGAACAAGACAGTGTACATAGACAGATCAAGGGAGTGAACAAAGACAGAACAAGGCAGTGTACAAAGACAGATCAAGGGAGTGTACAAAGACAGATCAAGGGAGTGTACATAGACAGATCAAGGGAGTGTACAAAGACAGAACAAGACAGTGTACATAGACAGATCAAGGGAGTGAACAAAGACAGAACAAGGCAGTGTACAAAGACAGATCAAGGCAGTGTACAAAGACAGATCAAGGGAGTGTACATAGACAGATCAAGGGTGTGTACAAAGACAGAACAAGACAGTGTACATAGACAGATCAAGGGAGTGAACAAAGACAGAACAAGGCAGTGTACAAAGTCAGATCAAGGGAGTGTACAAAGACAGAACAAGGGAGTGTACAAAGACAGAACAAGGCAGTGTACAAAGACAGATCAAGGGAGTGTACAAAGACAGATCAAGGGAGTGTACAAAGACAGAACAAGGGAGTGTACATAGACAGATCAAGGGAGTGTACAAAGACAGATCAAGGGAGTGAACAAAGACAGAACAAGGCAGTGTACAAAGACAGATCAAGGGAGTGAACAGAGACAGAACAAGGCAGTGTACAAAGACAGATCAAGGGAGTGTACATAGACAGAACAAGGCAGTGTACAAAGACAGATCAAGGGAGTGTACGAAGACAGAACAAGGGAGTGTACATAGGCAGAACAAGGGAGTGTACAAAGACAGAACAAGACAGTGTATGAAGACAGAACAAGGGAGTGTACAAAGACAGAACAAGGGAGTGTACAAAGTTAGAACAAGGGAGTGTACATAGACAGAACAAGGGAGTGTACAAAGACAGAACAAGACAGTGTATGAAGACAGAACAAGGGAGTGTACATAGACAGAACAAGGGAGTGTACATAGACAGAACAAGGGAGTGTACAAAGACAGAACAAGACAGTGTATGAAGACAGAACAAGGGAGTGTACATAGACAGAACAAGGGAGTGTACATAGACAGAACAAGGGAGTGTACAAAGACAGAACAAGACAGTGTACAAAGTTAGAACAAGGGAGTGTGCAAAGGCAGAACAAGGGAGAGTGTATGAAGACAGAACAAGGCAGTGTACGTAGACAGAACAAGGGAGTGTACAAAGACAGAACAAGACAGTGTATGAAGACAGAACAAGGGAGTGTACGAATACAGAACAAGGGAGTGTACAACAGACAGAACAAGACAGTGTATGAAGACAGAACAAGGGAGTGTACGAATACAGAACAAGGGAGTGTACAAAGACAGAACAAGGCAGTGTATGAATACAGAACAAGGGAGTGTACGAAGACAGAACAAGACAGTGTATGAATACAGAACAAGGGAGTGTATGAATACAGAACAAGGGAGTGTACAAAGACAGAACAAGGCAGTGTATGAATACAGAACAAGGGAGTGTACAAAGACAGAACAAGGCAGTGTATGAATACAGAACAAGGGAGTGTACAAAGACAGATCAAGGCAGTGTATGAATACAGAACAAGGGAGTGTACAAAGACAGAACAAGGGAGTGTACAAAGACAGAACAAGGCAGTGTACAAAAGACAGAACAAGACAGTGTACGAAGACAAAACAAGGCAGTGTCCGAATACAGAACAAGGGAGTGTACAAAGACAGATCAAGGGAGTGTACAAAGACAGAACAAGGGAGTGTACAAAGACAGAACAAGACAGTGTACAAAGACAGATCAAGGGAGTGTACAAAGACAGATCAAGGGAGTGTACAAAGACAGAACAAGGGAGTGTACATAGAAATATCAAGGGAGTGTACAAAGACAGATCAAGGGAGTGAACAAAGACAGAACAAGGCAGTGTACAAACACAGATCAAGGGAGTGTACATAGACAGATCAAGGGAGTGTACAAAGACAGATCAAGGGAGTGTACAAAGACAGATCAAGGGAGTGTACAAAGACAGAACAAGGGAGTGTACAAAGACAGAACAAGGCAGTGTACAAAGACAGATCAAGGGAGTGTACAAAGACAGATCAAGGGAGTGTACATAGACAGATCAAGGGAGTGTACAAAGACAGAACAAGACAGTGTACATAGACAGATCAAGGGAGTGAACAAAGACAGAACAAGGCAGTGTACAAAGACAGATCAAGGCAGTGTACAAAGACAGATCAAGGGATTGTACATAGACAGATCAAGGGTGTGTACAAAGACAGAACAAGACAGTGTACATAGACAGATCAAGGGAGTGAACAAAGACAGAACAAGGCAGTGTACAAAGTCAGATCAAGGGAGTGTACAAAGACAGAACAAGGGAGTGTACAACGACAGAACAAGGCAGTGTACAAAGACAGATCAAGGGAGTGTACAAAGACAGATCAAGGGAGTGTACAAAGACAGAACAAGGGAGTGTACATAGATAGATCAAGGGAGTGTACAAAGACAGATCAAGGGAGTGAACAAAGACAGAACAAGGCAGTGTACAAAGACAGATCAAGGGAGTGTACAAAGACAGAACAAGACAGTGTACATAGACAGATCAAGGGAGTGTACAAAGACAGATCAAGGGAGTGTACAAAGACAGATCAAGGGAGTGAACAAAGACAGAACAAGACAGTGTACATAGACAGATCAAGGGAGTGTACAAAGACAGATCAAGGGAGTGAACAAAGACAGAACAAGACAGTGTACATAGACAGATCAAGGGAGTGTACAAAGACAGATCAAGGGAGTGTACAAAGACAGAACAAGACAGTGTACAAAGACAGATCAAGGGAGTGTACAAAGACAGAACAAGACAGTGTATCAAGACAGATCAAGGGAGTGTACAAAGACAGATCAAGGGAGTGAACAAAGACAGAACAAGGCAGTGTACAAAGACAGATCAAGGGAGTGAACAAAGACAGAACAAGGCAGTGTACAAAGACAGATCAAGGGAGTGTACATAGACAGAACAAGGCAGTGTACAAAGACAGATCAAGGGAGTGTACGAAGACAGAACAAGGGAGTGTACATAGGCAGAACAAGGGAGTGTACAAAGACAGAACAAGACAGTGTATGAAGACAGAACAAGGGAGTGTACAAAGACAGAACAAGGGAGTGTACACAGTTAGAACAAGGGAGTGTACATAGACAGAACAAGGGAGTGTACAAAGACAGAACAAGACAGTGTATGAAGACAGAACAAGGGAGTGTACATAGACAGAACAAGGGAGTGTACATAGAAAGAACAAGGGAGTGTACAAAGACAGAACAAGACAGTGTATGAAGACAGAACAAGGGAGTGTACAAAGACAGAACAAGGGAGTGTACATAGACAGAACAAGGGAGTGTACAAAGACAGAACAAGACAGTGTACAAAGTTAGAACAAGGGAGTGTGCAAAGGCAGAACAAGAGTGTATGAAGACAGAACAAGGCAGTGTACGTAGACAGAACAAGGGAGTGTACAAAGACAGAACAAGACAGTGTATGAAGACAGAACAAGGGAGTGTACGAATACAGAACAAGGGAGTGTACAAAAGACAGAACAAGACAGTGTATGAAGACAGAACAAGGGAGTGTACGAATACAGAACAAGGGAGTGTACAAAGACAGAACAAGGCAGTGTATGAATACAGAACAAGGGAGTGTATGAAGACAGAACAAGACAGTGTATGAATACAGAACAAGGGAGTGTATGAATACAGAACAAGGGAGTGTACAAAGACAGAACAAGGCAGTGTATGAATACAGAACAAGGGAGTGTACAAAGACAGAACAAGGCAGTGTATGAATACAGAACAAGGGAGTGTACAAAGACAGATCAAGGCAGTGTATGAATACAGAACAAGGGAGTGTACAAAGGCAGAACAAGGGAGTGTACAAAGACAGAACAAGGCAGTGTACAAAAGACAGAACAAGACAGTGTACGAAGACAAAACAAGGCAGTGTACGAATACAGAACAAGGGAGTGTACAAAGACAGATCAAGGGAGTGTACAAAGACAGAACAAGGGAGTGTACAAAGACAGAACAAGACAGTGTACAAAGACAGATCAAGGGAGTGTACAAAGACAGATCAAGGGAGTGTACAAAGACAGAACAAGGGAGTGTACAAAGACAGAACAAGACAGTGTACAAAGACAGATCAAGGGAGTGTACAAAGACAGATCAAGGGAGTGTACAAAGACAGAACAAGGGAGTGTACATAGACAGATCAAGGGAGTGTACAAAGACAGATCAAGGGAGTGAACAAAGACAGAACAAGGCAGTGTACAAAGACAGATCAAGGGAGTGTACATAGACAGATCAAGGGAGTGTACAAAGACAGAACAAGACAGTGTACATAGACAGATCAAGGGAGTGAACAAAGACAGAACAAGGCAGTGTACAAAGACAGATCAAGGGAGTGTACAAAGACAGATCAAGGGAGTGTACATAGACAGATCAAGGGAGTGTACACAGACAGAACAAGACAGTGTACATAGACAGATCAAGGGAGTGAACAAAGACAGAACAAGGCAGTGTACAAAGACAGATCAAGGCAATGTACAAAGACAGATCAAGGGAGTGTACATAGACAGATCAAGGGAGTGTACAAAGACAGAACAAGATAGTGTACATAGACAGATCAAGGGAGTGAACAAAGACAGAACAAGGCAGTGTACAAAGACAGATCAAGGGAGTGTACAAAGACAGATCAAGGGAGTGTACAAAGACAGAACAAGGGAGTGTACAAAGACAGAACAAGGCAGTGTACAAAGACAGATCAAGGGAGTGTACAAAGACAGAACAAGGGAGTGTACATAGACAGATCAAGGGAGTGTACATAGACAGATCAAGGGAGTGTACATAGACAGATCAAGGGAGTGTACAAAGACAGAACAAGGGAGTGTACATAGACAGATCAAGGGAGTGTACAAAGACAGATCAAGGGAGTGTACAAAGACAGATCAAGGGAGTGTACATAGACAGATCAAGGGAGTGTACAAAGACAGAACAAGGGAGTGTACATAGACAGAACAAGGGAGTGTACATAGACAGATCAAGGGAGTGTACATAGACAGATCAAGGGAGTGTACAAAGACAGAACAAGGGAGTGTACATAGACAGATCAAGGGAGTGTACAAAGACAGATCAAGGGAGTGAACAAAGACAGAACAAGGCAGTGTACAAAGACAGAACAAGACAGTGTATGAAGACAGATCAAGGGAGTGTACAAAGACAGAACAAGGGAGTGTACAAAGACAGAACAAGACAGTGTACAAAGACAGAACAAGACAGTGTATGAAGACAGATCAAGGGAGTGTACAAAGACAGATCAAGGGAGTGAACAAAGACAGAACGAGGCAGTGTACAAAGACAGAACAAGGCAGTGTACAAAGACAGATCAAGGGAGTGTACAAAGACAGAACAAGGGAGTGTACATAGACAGATCAAGGGAGTGTACAAAGACAGAACAAGGGAGTGTACATAGACAGATCAAGGGAGTGTACAAAGACAGATCAAGGGAGTGAACAAAGACAGAACAAGGCAGTGTACAAAGACAGAACAAGACAGTGTATGAAGACAGATCAAGGGAGTGTACAAAGACAGAACAAGGGAGTGTACAAAGACAGAACAAGGCAGTGTACAAAGACAGATCAAGGGAGTGTACAAAGACAGAACAAGGGAGTGTACATAGACAGATCAAGGGAGTGTACATAGACAGATCAAGGGAGTGTACATAGACAGATCAAGGGAGTGTACAAAGACAGAACAAGGGAGTGTACATAGACAGATCAAGGGAGTGTACAAAGACAGATCAAGGGAGTGTACAAAGACAGATCAAGGGAGTGTACATAGACAGATCAAGGGAGTGTACAAAGACAGAACAAGGGAGTGTACATAGACAGAACAAGGGAGTGTACATAGACAGATCAAGGGAGTGTACATAGACAGATCAAGGGAGTGTACAAAGACAGAACAAGGGAGTGTACATAGACAGATCAAGGGAGTGTACAAAGACAGATCAAGGGAGTGAACAAAGACAGAACAAGGCAGTGTACAAAGACAGAACAAGACAGTGTATGAAGACAGATCAAGGGAGTGTACAAAGACAGATCAAGGGAGTGTACAAAGACAGATCAAGGGAGTGTACAAAGACAGAACAAGACAGTGTATGAAGACAGATCAAGGGAGTGTACAAAGACAGATCAAGGGAGTGAACAAAGACAGAACGAGGCAGTGTACAAAGACAGATCAAGGGAGTGAACAAAGACAGAACAAGGCAGTGTACAAAGACAGATCAAGGGAGTGTACATAGACAGAACAAGGCAGTGTACAAAGACAGATCAAGGGAGTGTACATAGACAGAACAAGGCAGTGTACAAAGACAGAACAAGGGAGTGTACAAAGACAGAGCAAGGCAGTGTACAAAGACAGATCAAGGGAGTGTACATAGACAGATCAAGGGAGTGTACAAAGACAGAACAAGGGAGTGTACAAAGACAGATCAAGGGAGTGTACATAGACAGATCAAGGGAGTGTACAAAGACAGATCAAGGGAGTGTACGAAGACAGAACAAGGGAGTGTACATAGACAGAACAAGGGAGTGTACAAAGACAGAACAAGACAGTGTATGAAGACAGAACAAGGGAGTGTACAAAGACAGAACAAGACAGTGTATGAAGACAGAACAAGGCAGTGTACAAAGACAGATCAAGGCAGTGTACAAAGACAGATCAAGGGAGTGTACATAGACAGATCAAGGGTGTGTACAAAGACAGAACAAGACAGTGTACATAGACAGATCAAGGGAGTGAACAAAGACAGAACAAGGCAGTGTACAAAGTCAGATCAAGGGAGTGTACAAAGACAGAACAAGGGAGTGTACAAAGACAGAACAAGGCAGTGTACAAAGACAGATCAAGGGAGTGTACAAAGACAGATCAAGGGAGTGTACAAAGACAGAACAAGGGAGTGTACATAGACAGATCAAGGGAGTGTACAAAGACAGATCAAGGGAGTGAACAAAGACAGAACAAGGCAGTGTACAAAGACAGATCAAGGGAGTGTACAAAGACAGAACAAGACAGTGTACAAAGACAGATCAAGGGAGTGTACAAAGACAGAACAAGACAGTGTATGAAGACAGATCAAGGGAGTGTACAAAGACAGATCAATGGAGTGAACAAAGACAGAACAAGGCAGTGTACAAAGACAGATCAAGGGAGTGTACATAGACAGATCAAGGGAGTGTACAAAGACAGAACAAGACAGTGTACATAGACAGATCAAGGGAGTGAACAAAGACAGAACAAGGCAGTGTACAAAGACAGATCAAGGGAGTGTACAAAGACAGATCAAGGGAGTGTACATAGACAGATCAAGGGAGTGTACAAAGACAGAACAAGACAGTGTACATAGACAGATCAAGGGAGTGAACAAAGACAGAACAAGGCAGTGTACAAAGACAGATCAAGGCAGTGTACAAAGACAGATCAAGGGAGTGTACATAGACAGATCAAGGGTGTGTACAAAGACAGAACAAGACAGTGTACATAGACAGATCAAGGGAGTGAACAAAGACAGAACAAGGCAGTGTACAAAGTCAGATCAAGGGAGTGTACAAAGACAGAACAAGGCAGTGTACAAAGACAGATCAAGGGAGTGTACAAAGACAGATCAAGGGAGTGTACAAAGACAGAACAAGGGAGTGTACATAGACAGATCAAGGGAGTGTACAAAGACAGATCAAGGGAGTGAACAAAGACAGAACAAGGCAGTGTACAAAGACAGATCAAGGGAGTGAACAGAGACAGAACAAGGCAGTGTACAAAGACAGATCAAGGGAGTGTACATAGACAGAACAAGGCAGTGTACAAAGACAGATCAAGGGAGTGTACGAAGACAGAACAAGGGAGTGTACATAGGCAGAACAAGGGAGTGTACAAAGACAGAACAAGACAGTGTATGAAGACAGAACAAGGGAGTGTACAAAGACAGAACAAGGGAGTGTACAAAGTTAGAACAAGGGAGTGTACATAGACAGAACAAGGGAGTGTACAAAGACAGAACAAGACAGTGTATGAAGACAGAACAAGGGAGTGTACATAGACAGAACAAGGGAGTGTACATAGACAGAACAAGGGAGTGTACAAAGACAGAACAAGACAGTGTATGAAGACAGAACAAGGGAGTGTACAAAGACAGAACAAGGGAGTGTACATAGACAGAACAAGGGAGTGTACAAAGACAGAACAAGACAGTGTACAAAGTTAGAACAAGGGAGTGTGCAAAGGCAGAACAAGGGAGAGTGTATGAAGACAGAACAAGGCAGTGTACGTAGACAGAACAAGGGAGTGTACAAAGACAGAACAAGACAGTGTATGAAGACAGAACAAGGGAGTGTACGAATACAGAACAAGGGAGTGTACAACAGACAGAACAAGACAGTGTATGAAGACAGAACAAGGGAGTGTACGAATACAGAACAAGGGAGTGTACAAAGACAGAACAAGACAGTGTATGAAGACAGAACAAGGGAGTGTACAAAGTTAGAACAAGGGAGTGTGCAAAGGCAGAACAAGGGAGAGTGTATGAAGACAGAACAAGGCAGTGTACGTAGACAGAACAAGGGAGTGTACAAAGACAGAACAAGACAGTGTACAAAGACAGAACAAGACAGTGTATGAAGACAGAACAAGGGAGTGTACAAAGACAGATCAAGGGAGTGTACATAGACAGAACAAGGGAGTGTACAAAGACAGAACAAGACAGTGTATGAAGACAGAACAAGGGAGTGTACAAAGACAGAACAAGGGAGTGTACAAAGTTAGAACAAGGGAGTGTGCAAAGGCAGAACAAGGGAGAGTGTATGAAGACAGAACAAGGCAGTGTACGTAAACAGAACAAGGGAGTGTACAAAGACAGAACAAGACAGTGTACAAAGACAGAACAAGACAGTGTATGAAGACAGAACAAGGGAGTGTACAAAAGACAGAACAAGACAGTGTACGAATACAGAACAAGGCAGTGTATGAATACAGAACAAGGGAGTGTACAAAGACAGAACAAGGGAGTGTACAAAAGACAGAACAAGACAGTGTACGAAGACAGATCAAGGGAGTGTACGAAGACAGATCAAGGGAGTGTACAAAGACAGAACAAGGGAGTGTACATAGACAGAACAAGGGAGTGTACAAAGACAGAACAAGACAGTGTATGAAGACAGAACAAGGGAGTGTACAAAGACAGAACAAGGGAGTGTACATAGACAGAACAAGGGAGTGTACAAAGACAGAACAAGACAGTGTATGAAGACAGAACAAGGGAGTGTACAAAGACAGAACAAGGGAGTGTACATAGAGAGAACAAGGGAGTGTACAAAGACAGAACAAGACAGTGTATGAAGACAGAACAAGGGAGTGTACAAAGTTAGAACAAGGGAGTGTGCAAAGGCAGAACAAGGGAGAGTGTATGAAGACAGAACAAGGCAGTGTACGTAGACAGAACAAGGGAGTGTACAAAGACAGAACAAGACAGTGTACAAAGACAGAACAAGGGAGTGTACAAAGACAGAACAAGACAGTGTACAAAGACAGAACAAGGGAGTGTACAAAAGACAGAACAAGACAGTGTACGAAGACAGATCAAGGGAGTGTACAAAGACAGAACAAGGGAGTGTACAAAGACAGATCAAGGGAGTGTACAAAGACAGAACAAGGGAGTGTACAAAGACAGATCAAGGGAGTGTACAAAGACAGATCAAGGGAGTGTACAAAGACAGAACAAGGGAGTGTACAAAGACAGATCAAGGGAGTGTACAAAGACAGATCAAGGGAGTGTACAAAGACAGAACAAGGGAGTGTACAAAGACATAACAAGACAGTGTACAAAGACAGATCAAGGGAGTGTACAAAGACAGATCAAGGGAGTGTACAAAGACAGAACAAGGGAGTGTACAAAGACAGAACAAGACAGTGTACAAAGACAGATCAAGGGAGTGTACAAAGACAGATCAAGGGAGTGTACAAAGACAGAACAAGGGAGTGTACATAGACAGATCAAGGGAGTGTACATAGACAGAACAAGGGAGTGTACAAAGACAGAACAAGACAGTGTACAAAGACAGATCAAGGGAGTGTACAAAGACAGATCAAGGGAGTGTACAAAGACAGAACAAGGCAGTGTACAAAGACAGATCAAGGGAGTGAACAAAGACAGAACAAGGCAGTGTACAAAGACAGATCAAGGGAGTGAACAAAGACAGAACAAGGCAGTGTACAAAGACAGATCAAGGGAGTGTACAAAGACAGATCAAGGGAGTGTACAAAGACAGATCAAGGGAGTGTACAAAGACAGAACAAGGCAGTGTACGAAGACAGATCAAGGGAGTGTACAAAGACAGATCAAGGGAGTGTACATAGACAGATCAAGGGAGTGTACAAAGACAGAACAAGACAGTGTACAAAGACAGATCAAGGGAGTGTACAAAGACAGATCAAGGGAGTGTACAAAGACAGAACAAGGCAGTGTACAAAGACAGATCAAGGGAGTGTACAAAGACAGATCAAGGGAGTGTACAAAGACAGAACAAGGGAGTGTACAAAGACAGAACAAGACAGTGTACAAAGACAGATCAAGGGAGTGTACAAAGACAGATCAAGGGAGTGTACAAAGACAGATCAAGGGAGTGTACAAAGACAGAACAAGGGAGTGTACATAGAAATATCAAGGGAGTGTACAAAGACAGATCAATGGAGTGAACAAAGACAGAACAAGGCAGTGTACAAAGACAGATCAAGGGAGTGTACATAGACAGATCAAGGGAGTGTACAAAGACAGATCAAGGGAGTGTACAAAGACAGAACAAGACAGTGTACATAGACAGATCAAGGGAGTGAACAAAGACAGAACAAGGCAGTGTACAAAGACAGAGATCAAGGCAGTGTACAAAGACAGATCAAGGGAGTGTACATAGACAGATCAAGGGTGTGTACAAAGACAGAACAAGACAGTGTACACAGACATATCAAGGGAGTGAACAAAGACAGAACAAGGCAGTGTACAAAGTCAGATCAAGGGAGTGTACAAAGACAGAACAAGGGAGTGTACAAAGACAGAACAAGGCAGTGTACAAAGACAGATCAAGGGAGTGTACAAAGACAGATCAAGGGAGTGTACAAAGACAGAACAAGGGAGTGTACATAGACAGATCAAGGGAGTGTACAAAGACAGATCAAGGGAGTGAACAAAGACAGAACAAGGCAGTGTACAAAGACAGATCAAGGGAGTGTACAAAGACAGAACAAGACAGTGTACAAAGACAGATCAAGGGAGTGTACAAAGACAGAACAAGACAGTGTATGAAGACAGATCAAGGGAGTGTACAAAGACAGATCAATGGAGTGAACAAAGACAGAACAAGGCAGTGTACAAAGACAGATCAAGGGAGTGTACATAGACAGATCAAGGGAGTGTACAAAGACAGAACAAGACAGTGTACATAGACAGATCAAGGGAGTGAACAAAGACAGAACAAGGCAGTGTACAAAGACAGATCAAGGGAGTGTACAAAGACAGATCAAGGGAGTGTACATAGACAGATCAAGGGAGTGTACAAAGACAGAACAAGACAGTGTACATAGACAGATCAAGGGAGTGAACAAAGACAGAACAAGGCAGTGTACAAAGACAGATCAAGGCAGTGTACAAAGACAGATCAAGGGAGTGTACATAGACAGATCAAGGGTGTGTACAAAGACAGAACAAGACAGTGTACATAGACAGATCAAGGGAGTGAACAAAGACAGAACAAGGCAGTGTACAAAGTCAGATCAAGGGAGTGTACAAAGACAGAACAAGGGAGTGTACAAAGACAGAACAAGGCAGTGTACAAAGACAGATCAAGGGAGTGTACAAAGACAGATCAAGGGAGTGTACAAAGACAGAACAAGGGAGTGTACATAGACAGATCAAGGGAGTGTACAAAGACAGATCAAGGGAGTGAACAAAGACAGAACAAGGCAGTGTACAAAGACAGATCAAGGGAGTGAACAGAGACAGAACAAGGCAGTGTACAAAGACAGATCAAGGGAGTGTACATAGACAGAACAAGGCAGTGTACAAAGACAGATCAAGGGAGTGTACGAAGACAGAACAAGGGAGTGTACATAGGCAGAACAAGGGAGTGTACAAAGACAGAACAAGACAGTGTATGAAGACAGAACAAGGGAGTGTACAAAGACAGAACAAGGGAGTGTACAAAGTTAGAACAAGGGAGTGTACATAGACAGAACAAGGGAGTGTACAAAGACAGAACAAGACAGTGTATGAAGACAGAACAAGGGAGTGTACATAGACAGAACAAGGGAGTGTACATAGACAGAACAAGGGAGTGTACAAAGACAGAACAAGACAGTGTATGAAGACAGAACAAGGGAGTGTACATAGACAGAACAAGGGAGTGTACATAGACAGAACAAGGGAGTGTACAAAGACAGAACAAGACAGTGTACAAAGTTAGAACAAGGGAGTGTGCAAAGGCAGAACAAGGGAGAGTGTATGAAGACAGAACAAGGCAGTGTACGTAGACAGAACAAGGGAGTGTACAAAGACAGAACAAGACAGTGTATGAAGACAGAACAAGGGAGTGTACGAATACAGAACAAGGGAGTGTACAACAGACAGAACAAGACAGTGTATGAAGACAGAACAAGGGAGTGTACGAATACAGAACAAGGGAGTGTACAAAGACAGAACAAGGCAGTGTATGAATACAGAACAAGGGAGTGTACGAAGACAGAACAAGACAGTGTATGAATACAGAACAAGGGAGTGTATGAATACAGAACAAGGGAGTGTACAAAGACAGAACAAGGCAGTGTATGAATACAGAACAAGGGAGTGTACAAAGACAGAACAAGGCAGTGTATGAATACAGAACAAGGGAGTGTACAAAGACAGATCAAGGCAGTGTATGAATACAGAACAAGGGAGTGTACAAAGACAGAACAAGGGAGTGTACAAAGACAGAACAAGGCAGTGTACAAAAGACAGAACAAGACAGTGTACGAAGACAAAACAAGGCAGTGTCCGAATACAGAACAAGGGAGTGTACAAAGACAGATCAAGGGAGTGTACAAAGACAGAACAAGGGAGTGTACAAAGACAGAACAAGACAGTGTACAAAGACAGATCAAGGGAGTGTACAAAGACAGATCAAGGGAGTGTACAAAGACAGAACAAGGGAGTGTACATAGAAATATCAAGGGAGTGTACAAAGACAGATCAAGGGAGTGAACAAAGACAGAACAAGGCAGTGTACAAAGACAGATCAAGGGAGTGTACATAGACAGATCAAGGGAGTGTACAAAGACAGATCAAGGGAGTGTACAAAGACAGATCAAGGGAGTGTACAAAGACAGAACAAGGGAGTGTACAAAGACAGAACAAGGCAGTGTACAAAGACAGATCAAGGGAGTGTACAAAGACAGATCAAGGGACAGTGTACATAGACAGATCAAGGGAGTGAACAAAGACAGAACAAGGCAGTGTACAAAGACAGATCAAGGCAGTGTACAAAGACAGATCAAGGGATTGTACATAGACAGATCAAGGGTGTGTACAAAGACAGAACAAGACAGTGTACATAGACAGATCAAGGGAGTGAACAAAGACAGAACAAGGCAGTGTACAAAGTCAGATCAAGGGAGTGTACAAAGACAGAACAAGGGAGTGTACAACGACAGAACAAGGCAGTGTACAAAGACAGATCAAGGGAGTGTACAAAGACAGATCAAGGGAGTGTACAAAGACAGAACAAGGGAGTGTACATAGATAGATCAAGGGAGTGTACAAAGACAGATCAAGGGAGTGAACAGAACAAGGGAGTGTACAAAGACAGAACAAGGGAGTGTACAAAGACAGATCAAGGGAGTGTACAAAGACAGAACAAGACAGTGTACAAAGACAGATCAAGGGAGTGTACAAAGACAGAACAAGACAGTGTATCAAGACAGATCAAGGGAGTGTACAAAGACAGATCAAGGGAGTGAACAAAGACAGAACAAGGCAGTGTACAAAGACAGATCAAGGGAGTGAACAAAGACAGAACAAGGCAGTGTACAAAGACAGATCAAGGGAGTGTACATAGACAGAACAAGGCAGTGTACAAAGACAGATCAAGGGAGTGTACGAAGACAGAACAAGGGAGTGTACATAGGCAGAACAAGGGAGTGTACAAAGACAGAACAAGACAGTGTATGAAGACAGAACAAGGGAGTGTACAAAGACAGAACAAGGGAGTGTACACAGTTAGAACAAGGGAGTGTACATAGACAGAACAAGGGAGTGTACAAAGACAGAACAAGACAGTGTATGAAGACAGAACAAGGGAGTGTACATAGACAGAACAAGGGAGTGTACATAGAAAGAACAAGGGAGTGTACAAAGACAGAACAAGACAGTGTATGAAGACAGAACAAGGGAGTGTACAAAGACAGAACAAGGGAGTGTACATAGACAGAACAAGGGAGTGTACAAAGACAGAACAAGACAGTGTACAAAGTTAGAACAAGGGAGTGTGCAAAGGCAGAACAAGAGTGTATGAAGACAGAACAAGGCAGTGTACGTAGACAGAACAAGGGAGTGTACAAAGACAGAACAAGACAGTGTATGAAGACAGAACAAGGGAGTGTACGAATACAGAACAAGGCAGTGTACAAAGTCAGATCAAGGGAGTGTACAAAGACAGAACAAGGGAGTGTACAAAGACAGAACAAGGCAGTGTACAAAGACAGATCAAGGGAGTGTACAAAGACAGATCAAGGGAGTGTACAAAGACAGAACAAGGGAGTGTACATAGACAGATCAAGGGAGTGTACAAAGACAGATCAAGGGAGTGAACAAAGACAGAACAAGGCAGTGTACAAAGACAGATCAAGGGAGTGTACAAAGACAGAACAAGACAGTGTACAAAGACAGATCAAGGGAGTGTACAAAGACAGAACAAGACAGTGTATGAAGACAGATCAAGGGAGTGTACAAAGACAGATCAAGGGAGTGAACAAAGACAGAACAAGGCAGTGTACAAAGACAGATCAAGGGAGTGTACATAGACAGATCAAGGGAGTGTACAAAGACAGAACAAGACAGTGTACATAGACAGATCAAGGGAGTGAACAAAGACAGAACAAGGCAGTGTACAAAGACAGATCAAGGGAGTGTACAAAGACAGATCAAGGGAGTGTACATAGACAGATCAAGGGAGTGTACAAAGACAGAACAAGACAGTGTACATAGACAGATCAAGGGAGTGAACAAAGACAGAACAAGGCAGTGTACAAAGACAGATCAAGGCAGTGTACAAAGACAGATCAAGGGAGTGTACATAGACAGATCAAGGGTGTGTACAAAGACAGAACAAGACAGTGTACATAGACAGATCAAGGGAGTGAACAAAGACAGAACAAGGCAGTGTACAAAGTCAGATCAAGGGAGTGTACAAAGACAGAACAAGGGAGTGTACAAAGACAGAACAAGGCAGTGTACAAAGACAGATCAAGGGAGTGTACAAAGACAGATCAAGGGAGTGTACAAAGACAGAACAAGGGAGTGTACATAGACAGATCAAGGGAGTGTACAAAGACAGATCAAGGGAGTGAACAAAGACAGAACAAGGCAGTGTACAAAGACAGATCAAGGGAGTGAACAGAGACAGAACAAGGCAGTGTACAAAGACAGATCAAGGGAGTGTACATAGACAGAACAAGGCAGTGTACAAAGACAGATCAAGGGAGTGTACGAAGACAGAACAAGGGAGTGTACATAGGCAGAACAAGGGAGTGTACAAAGACAGAACAAGACAGTGTATGAAGACAGAACAAGGGAGTGTACAAAGACAGAACAAGGGAGTGTACAAAGACAGAACAAGGGAGTGTACAAAGTTAGAACAAGGGAGTGTACAAAGACAGAACAAGGGAGTGTATGAAGACAGAACAAGACAGTGTATGAAGACAGAACAAGGGAGTGTACATAGACAGAACAAGGGAGTGTACATAGACAGAACAAGGGAGTGTACAAAGACAGAACAAGACAGTGTATGAAGACAGAACAAGGGAGTGTACAAAGACAGAACAAGGGAGTGTACATAGACAGAACAAGGGAGTGTACAAAGACAGAACAAGACAGTGTACAAAGTTAGAACAAGGGAGTGTGCAAAGGCAGAACAAGGGAGAGTGTATGAAGACAGAACAAGGCAGTGTACGTAGACAGAACAAGGGAGTGTACAAAGACAGAACAAGACAGTGTATGAAGACAGAACAAGGGAGTGTACGAATACAGAACAAGGGAGTGTACAACAGACAGAACAAGACAGTGTATGAAGACAGAACAAGGGAGTGTACGAATACAGAACAAGGGAGTGTACAAAGACAGAACAAGGCAGTGTATGAATACAGAACAAGGGAGTGTACGAAGACAGAACAAGACAGTGTATGAATACAGAACAAGGGAGTGTATGAATACAGAACAAGGGAGTGTACAAAGACAGAACAAGGCAGTGTATGAATACAGAACAAGGGAGTGTACAAAGACAGAACAAGGCAGTGTATGAATACAGAACAAGGGAGTGTACAAAGACAGATCAAGGCAGTGTATGAATACAGAACAAGGGAGTGTACAAAGACAGAACAAGGGAGTGTACAAAGACAGAACAAGGCAGTGTACAAAAGACAGAACAAGACAGTGTACGAAGACAAAACAAGGCAGTGTACGAATACAGAACAAGGGAGTGTACAAAGACAGATCAAGGGAGTGTACAAAGACAGAACAAGGGAGTGTACAAAGACAGAACAAGACAGTGTACAAAGACAGATCAAGGGAGTGTACAAAGACAGATCAAGGGAGTGTACAAAGACAGAACAAGGGAGTGTACATAGAAATATCAAGGGAGTGTACAAAGACAGATCAAGGGAGTGAACAAAGACAGAACAAGGCAGTGTACAAAGACAGATCAAGGGAGTGTACATAGACAGATCAAGGGAGTGTACAAAGACAGATCAAGGGAGTGTACAAAGACAGAACAAGGGAGTGTACAAAGACAGAACAAGGCAGTGTACAAAGACAGATCAAGGGAGTGTACAAAGACAGATCAAGGGAGTGTACATAGACAGATCAAGGGAGTGTACAAAGACAGAACAAGACAGTGTACATAGACAGATCAAGGGAGTGAACAAAGACAGAACAAGGCAGTGTACAAAGACAGATCAAGGCAGTGTACAAAGACAGATCAAGGGAGTGTACAAAGACAGAACAAGACAGTGTATGAAGACAGATCAAGGGAGTGTACAAAGACAGATCAAGGGAGTGAACAAAGACAGAACAAGGCAGTGTACAAAGACAGATCAAGGGAGTGAACAAAGACAGAACAAGGCAGTGTACAAAGACAGATCAAGGGAGTGTACATAGACAGAACAAGGCAGTGTACAAAGACAGATCAAGGGAGTGTACGAAGACAGAACAAGGGAGTGTACATAGGCAGAACAAGGGAGTGTACAAAGACAGAACAAGACAGTGTATGAAGACAGAACAAGGGAGTGTACAAAGACAGAACAAGGGAGTGTACACAGTTAGAACAAGGGAGTGTACATAGACAGAACAAGGGAGTGTACAAAGACAGAACAAGACAGTGTATGAAGACAGAACAAGGGAGTGTACATAGACAGAACAAGGGAGTGTACATAGAAAGAACAAGGGAGTGTACAAAGACAGAACAAGACAGTGTATGAAGACAGAACAAGGGAGTGTACAAAGACAGAACAAGGGAGTGTACATAGACAGAACAAGGGAGTGTACAAAGACAGAACAAGACAGTGTACAAAGTTAGAACAAGGGAGTGTGCAAAGGCAGAACAAGAGTGTATGAAGACAGAACAAGGCAGTGTACGTAGACAGAACAAGGGAGTGTACAAAGACAGAACAAGACAGTGTATGAAGACAGAACAAGGGAGTGTACGAATACAGAACAAGGGAGTGTACAAAAGACAGAACAAGACAGTGTATGAAGACAGAACAAGGGAGTGTACGAATACAGAACAAGGGAGTGTACAAAGACAGAACAAGGCAGTGTATGAATACAGAACAAGGGAGTGTATGAAGACAGAACAAGACAGTGTATGAATACAGAACAAGGGAGTGTATGAATACAGAACAAGGGAGTGTACAAAGACAGAACAAGGCAGTGTATGAATACAGAACAAGGGAGTGTACAAAGACAGAACAAGGCAGTGTATGAATACAGAACAAGGGAGTGTACAAAGACAGATCAAGGCAGTGTATGAATACAGAACAAGGGAGTGTACAAAGGCAGAACAAGGGAGTGTACAAAGACAGAACAAGGCAGTGTACAAAAGACAGAACAAGACAGTGTACGAAGACAAAACAAGGCAGTGTACGAATACAGAACAAGGGAGTGTACAAAGACAGATCAAGGGAGTGTACAAAGACAGAACAAGGGAGTGTACAAAGACAGAACAAGACAGTGTACAAAGACAGATCAAGGGAGTGTACAAAGACAGATCAAGGGAGTGTACAAAGACAGAACAAGGGAGTGTACAAAGACAGAACAAGACAGTGTACAAAGACAGATCAAGGGAGTGTACAAAGACAGATCAAGGGAGTGTACAAAGACAGAACAAGGGAGTGTACATAGACAGATCAAGGGAGTGTACAAAGACAGATCAAGGGAGTGAACAAAGACAGAACAAGGCAGTGTACAAAGACAGATCAAGGGAGTGTACATAGACAGATCAAGGGAGTGTACAAAGACAGAACAAGACAGTGTACATAGACAGATCAAGGGAGTGAACAAAGACAGAACAAGGCAGTGTACAAAGACAGATCAAGGGAGTGTACAAAGACAGATCAAGGGAGTGTACATAGACAGATCAAGGGAGTGTACACAGACAGAACAAGACAGTGTACATAGACAGATCAAGGGAGTGAACAAAGACAGAACAAGGCAGTGTACAAAGACAGATCAAGGCAATGTACAAAGACAGATCAAGGGAGTGTACATAGACAGATCAAGGGAGTGTACAAAGACAGAACAAGATAGTGTACATAGACAGATCAAGGGAGTGAACAAAGACAGAACAAGGCAGTGTACAAAGACAGATCAAGGGAGTGTACAAAGACAGATCAAGGGAGTGTACAAAGACAGAACAAGGGAGTGTACAAAGACAGAACAAGGCAGTGTACAAAGACAGATCAAGGGAGTGTACAAAGACAGAACAAGGGAGTGTACATAGACAGATCAAGGGAGTGTACATAGACAGATCAAGGGAGTGTACATAGACAGATCAAGGGAGTGTACAAAGACAGAACAAGGGAGTGTACATAGACAGATCAAGGGAGTGTACAAAGACAGATCAAGGGAGTGTACAAAGACAGATCAAGGGAGTGTACATAGACAGATCAAGGGAGTGTACAAAGACAGAACAAGGGAGTGTACATAGACAGAACAAGGGAGTGTACATAGACAGATCAAGGGAGTGTACATAGACAGATCAAGGGAGTGTACAAAGACAGAACAAGGGAGTGTACATAGACAGATCAAGGGAGTGTACAAAGACAGATCAAGGGAGTGAACAAAGACAGAACAAGGCAGTGTACAAAGACAGAACAAGACAGTGTATGAAGACAGATCAAGGGAGTGTACAAAGACAGATCAAGGGAGTGTACAAAGACAGATCAAGACAGTGTACAAAGACAGAACAAGACAGTGTATGAAGACAGATCAAGGGAGTGTACAAAGACAGATCAAGGGAGTGAACAAAGACAGAACAAGGCAGTGTACAAAGACAGATCAAGGGAGTGTACAAAGACAGATCAAGGGAGTGTACAAAGACAGAACAAGAGTGGTATACAAGACAGATCAAGGGAGTGTACATGTACAAAGACAGAACAAGGGAGTGTACATAGACAGATCAAGGGAGTGTACAAAGACAGAACAAGGGAGTGTACAAAGACAGATCAAGGGAGTGTACAAAGACAGAACAAGACAGTGGATCAAGGGAGTGTACAAAGACAGAACAAGGGAGTGTACAAAGAAGACAGAACAAAGACAGTCAAGGGATGTACAAAGACAGATCAAGGGAGTGTACAAAGACAGAACAAGGGAGTGTACAAAGACAAGGGAGTGTACATAGACAGATCAAGGGAGTGTACAAAGACAGAACAAGGGAGTGTACATAGACAGATCAAGGGAGTGTACAAAGACAGATCAAGGGAGTGTACAAAGACAGATCAAGGGAGTGTACATAGACAGATCAAGGGAGTGTACAAAGACAGAACAAGGGAGTGTACATAGACAGAACAAGGGAGTGTACATAGACAGATCAAGGGAGTGTACATAGACAGATCAAGGGAGTGTACAAAGACAGAACAAGGGAGTGTACATAGACAGATCAAGGGAGTGTACAAAGACAGATCAAGACAGAACAAGGAGTGTACAAAGACAGAACAAGACAGTGTATGAAGACAGACAAGAGTGTACAAAGGAGTGTACAAAGACAGATCAAGGGAGTGTACAAAGACAGAACAAGACAGTGTACAAAGACAGATCAAGGGAGTGTACAAAGACAGATCAAGGGAGTGAACAAAGACAGAACAAGGGAGTGTACAAAGACAGATCAAGGGAGTGAACAAAGACAGAACAAGGCAGTGTACAAAGACAGATCAAGGGAGTGTACATAGACAGAACAAGGCAGTGTACAAAGACAGATCAAGGGAGTGTACATAGACAGAACAAGGCAGTGTACAAAGACAGAACAAGGGAGTGTACAAAGACAGAGCAAGGGAGTGTACAAAGACAGATCAAGGGAGTGTACAAAGACAGATCAAGGGAGTGTACAAAGACAGAACAAGGGAGTGTACAAAGACAGATCAAGGGAGTGTACATAGACAGATCAAGGGAGTGTACAAAGACAGATCAAGGGAGTGTACAGACAGACAGAGACAGAACAAGGGAGTGTACAAAGACAGAACAAGACAGTGTATGAAGACAGAACAAGGGAGTGTACAAAGACAGAACAAGACAGTGTATGAAGACAGAACAAGGCAGTGTACAAAGACAGATCAAGGCAGTGTACAAAGACAGATCAAGGGAGTGTACATAGACAGATCAAGGGAGTGTACAAAGACAGAACAAGACAGTGTACATAGACAGATCAAGGGAGTGAACAAAGACAGAACAAGGCAGTGTACAAAGTCAGATCAAGGGAGTGTACAAAGACAGAACAAGGGAGTGTACAAAGACAGAACAAGGCAGTGTACAAAGACAGATCAAGGGAGTGTACAAAGACAGATCAAGGGAGTGTACAAAGACAGAACAAGGGAGTGTACATAGACAGATCAAGGGAGTGTACAAAGACAGATCAAGGGAGTGTACAAAGACAGAACAAGGGAGTGTACAAAGACAGATCAAGGGAGTGTACAAAGACAGAACAAGTGTACAAAGACAGATCAAGGGAGTGTACAAAGACAGAACAAGACAGTGTATGAAGACAGATCAAGGGAGTGTACAAAGACAGATCAAGGGAGTGAACAAAGACAGAACAAGGCAGTGTACAAAGACAGATCAAGGGAGTGTACATAGACAGATCAAGGGAGTGTACAAAGACAGAACAAGACAGTGTACATAGACAGATCAAGGGAGTGAACAAAGACAGAACAAGGCAGTGTACAAAGACAGATCAAGGGAGTGTACAGACAGATCAAGGGAGTGTACATAGACAGATCAAGGGAGTGTACAAAGACAGAACAAGACAGTGTACATAGACAGATCAAGGGAGTGAACAAAGACAGAACAAGGCAGTGTACAAAGACAGATCAAGGCAGTGTACAAAGACAGATCAAGGGAGTGTACATAGACAGATCAAGGGTGTGTACAAAGACAGAACAAGACAGTGTACATAGACAGATCAAGGGAGTGAACAAAGACAGAACAAGGCAGTGTACAAAGACAGATCAAGGGAGTGTACAAAGACAGAACAAGACAGTGTACAAAGACAGAACAAGGGAGTGTACAAAGACAGATCAAGGGAGTGTACAAAGACAGACAAGGGAGTGTACAAAGACAGAACAAGGGAGTGTACAAAGACAGATCAAGGGAGTGAACAAAGACAGAACAAGGCAGTGTACAAAGACAGATCAAGGGAGTGAACAGAGACAGAACAAGGCAGTGTACAAAGACAGATCAAGGGAGTGTACAAAGACAGAACAAGGCAGTGTACAAAGACAGATCAAGGGAGTGTACGAAGACAGAACAAGGGAGTGTACAAGGCAGAACAATACAAAGACAGAACAAGACAGTGTATGAAGACAGAACAAGGGAGTGTACAAAGACAGAACAAGGGAGTGTACAAAGTTAGAACAAGGGAGTGTACATAGACAGAACAAGGGAGTGTACAAAGACAGAACAAGACAGTGTATGAAGACAGAACAAGGGAGTGTACATAGACAGAACAAGGGAGTGTACATAGACAGAACAAGGGAGTGTACAAAGACAGAACAAGACAGTGTATGAAGACAGAACAAGGGAGTGTACAAAGACAGAACAAGGGAGTGTACATAGACAGAACAAGGGAGTGTACAAAGACAGAACAAGACAGTGTACAAAGTTAGAACAAGGGAGTGTGCAAAGGCAGAACAAGGGAGAGTGTATGAAGACAGAACAAGGCAGTGTACGAAGACAGAACAAGGGAGTGTACAAAGACAGAACAAGGGAGTGTACATAGACAGAACAAGGGAGTGTACAAAGACAGAACAAGACAGTGTATGAAGACAGAACAAGGGAGTGTACAAAGTTAGAACAAGGGAGTGTACAAAGACAGAACAAGACAGTGTATGAAGACAGAACAAGGGAGTGTACAAAGTTAGAACAAGGGAGTGTGCAAAGGCAGAACAAGGGAGAGTGTATGAAGACAGAACAAGGCAGTGTACGTAGACAGAACAAGGGAGTGTACAAAGACAGAACAAGACAGTGTACAAAGACAGAACAAGACAGTGTATGAAGACAGAACAAGGGAGTGTACAAAGACAGATCAAGGGAGTGTACATAGACAGAACAAGGGAGTGTACAAAGACAGAACAAGACAGTGTATGAAGACAGAACAAGGGAGTGTACAAAGACAGAACAAGGGAGTGTACAAAGTTAGAACAAGGGAGTGTGCAAAGGCAGAACAAGGGAGAGTGTATGAAGACAGAACAAGGCAGTGTACGTAAACAGAACAAGGGAGTGTACAAAGACAGAACAAGACAGTGTACAAAGACAGAACAAGACAGTGTATGAAGACAGAACAAGGGAGTGTACAAAAGACAGAACAAGACAGTGTACGAATACAGAACAAGGCAGTGTATGAATACAGAACAAGGGAGTGTACAAAGACAGAACAAGGGAGTGTACAAAAGACAGAACAAGACAGTGTACGAAGACAGATCAAGGGAGTGTACGAAGACAGATCAAGGGAGTGTACAAAGACAGAACAAGGGAGTGTACATAGACAGAACAAGGGAGTGTACAAAGACAGAACAAGACAGTGTATGAAGACAGAACAAGGGAGTGTACAAAGACAGAACAAGGGAGTGTACATAGACAGAACAAGGGAGTGTACAAAGACAGAACAAGACAGTGTATGAAGACAGAACAAGGGAGTGTACAAAGACAGAACAAGGGAGTGTACATAGAGAGAACAAGGGAGTGTACAAAGACAGAACAAGACAGTGTATGAAGACAGAACAAGGGAGTGTACAAAGTTAGAACAAGGGAGTGTGCAAAGGCAGAACAAGGGAGAGTGTATGAAGACAGAACAAGGCAGTGTACGTAGACAGAACAAGGGAGTGTACAAAGACAGAACAAGACAGTGTACAAAGACAGAACAAGGGAGTGTACAAAGACAGAACAAGACAGTGTACAAAGACAGAACAAGGGAGTGTACAAAAGACAGAACAAGACAGTGTACGAAGACAGATCAAGGGAGTGTACAAAGACAGAACAAGGGAGTGTACAAAGACAGATCAAGGGAGTGTACAAAGACAGAACAAGGGAGTGTACAAAGACAGATCAAGGGAGTGTACAAAGACAGATCAAGGGAGTGTACAAAGACAGAACAAGGGAGTGTACAAAGACAGATCAAGGGAGTGTACAAAGACAGATCAAGGGAGTGTACAAAGACAGAACAAGGGAGTGTACAAAGACATAACAAGACAGTGTACAAAGACAGATCAAGGGAGTGTACAAAGACAGATCAAGGGAGTGTACAAAGACAGAACAAGGGAGTGTACAAAGACAGAACAAGACAGTGTACAAAGACAGATCAAGGGAGTGTACAAAGACAGATCAAGGGAGTGTACAAAGACAGAACAAGGGAGTGTACATAGACAG
Source organism: Metamycoplasmataceae bacterium (assembly GCA_965263245.1). Classification (GTDB taxonomy): domain Bacteria; phylum Bacillota_I; class Bacilli_A; order Mycoplasmatales; family Metamycoplasmataceae; genus DT-68. Next base: position 28,921 of record CBDHHR010000280.1, read on the forward strand.
ATCAAGGGAGTGTACATAGACAGAACAAGGGAGTGTACAAAGACAGACAAGAGTGTACAAAGACAGATCAAGGGAGTGTACAAAGACAGACAAGGGAGTGTACAAAGACAGGGAGTGTACAAAGACAGATCAAGGGAGTCAAGTGGACAGTGTACAAAGACAGAACAAGGCAGTGTACAAAGACAGATCAAGGGAGTGTACAAAGACAGATCAAGGGAGTGTACAAAGACAGATCAAGGGAGTGTACAAAGACAGAACAAGGCAGTGTACGAAGACAGATCAAGGGAGTGTACAAAGACAGATCAAGGGAGTGTACAAAGACAGATCAAGGGAGTGTACAAAGACAGAACAAGACAGTGTACAAAGACAGATCAAGGGAGTGTACAAAGACAGATCAAGGGAGTGTACAAAGACAGAACAAGGCAGTGTACAAAGACAGATCAAGGGAGTGTACAAAGACAGATCAAGGGAGTGTACAAAGACAGAACAAGGGAGTGTACAAAGACAGAACAAGACAGTGTACAAAGACAGATCAAGGGAGTGTACAAAGACAGATCAAGGGAGTGTACAAAGACAGATCAAGGGAGTGTACAAAGACAGAACAAGGGAGTGTACATAGAAAGATCAAGGGAGTGTACAAAGACAGATCAAGGGAGTGAACAAAGACAGAACAAGGCAGTGTACAAAGACAGATCAAGGGAGTGTACATAGACAGATCAAGGGAGTGTACAAAGACAGAACAAGGGAGTGTACAAAGACAGAACAAGACAGTGTACATAGACAGATCAAGGGAGTGAACAAAGACAGAACAAGGCAGTGTACAAAGACAGTACAAAGTCAAGATCAAGGCAGTGTACAAAGACAGATCAAGGGAGTGTACATAGACAGATCAAGGGTGTGTACAAAGACAGAACAAGACAGTGTACACAGACAGATCAAGGGAGTGAACAAAGACAGAACAAGGCAGTGTACAAAGTCAGATCAAGGGAGTGTACAAAGACAGAACAAGGGAGTGTACAAAGACAGAACAAGGCAGTGTACAAAGACAGATCAAGGGAGTGTACAAAGACAGATCAAGGGAGTGTACAAAGACAGAACAAGGGAGTGTACATAGACAGATCAAGGGAGTGTACAAAGACAGATCAAGGGAGTGAACAAAGACAGAACAAGGCAGTGTACAAAGACAGATCAAGGGAGTGTACAAAGACAGAACAAGACAGTGTACAAAGACAGATCAAGGGAGTGTACAAAGACAGAACAAGACAGTGTATGAAGACAGATCAAGGGAGTGTACAAAGACAGATCAATGGAGTGAACAAAGACAGAACAAGGCAGTGTACAAAGACAGATCAAGGGAGTGTACATAGACAGATCAAGGGAGTGTACAAAGACAGAACAAGACAGTGTACATAGACAGATCAAGGGAGTGAACAAAGACAGAACAAGGCAGTGTACAAAGACAGATCAAGGGAGTGTACAAAGACAGATCAAGGGAGTGTACATAGACAGATCAAGGGAGTGTACAAAGACAGAACAAGACAGTGTACATAGACAGATCAAGGGAGTGAACAAAGACAGAACAAGGCAGTGTACAAAGACAGATCAAGGCAGTGTACAAAGACAGATCAAGGGAGTGTACATAGACAGATCAAGGGTGTGTACAAAGACAGAACAAGACAGTGTACATAGACAGATCAAGGGAGTGAACAAAGACAGAACAAGGCAGTGTACAAAGTCAGATCAAGGGAGTGTACAAAGACAGAACAAGGGAGTGTACAAAGACAGAACAAGGCAGTGTACAAAGACAGATCAAGGGAGTGTACAAAGACAGATCAAGGGAGTGTACAAAGACAGAACAAGGGAGTGTACATAGACAGATCAAGGGAGTGTACAAAGACAGATCAAGGGAGTGAACAAAGACAGAACAAGGCAGTGTACAAAGACAGATCAAGGGAGTGAACAGAGACAGAACAAGGCAGTGTACAAAGACAGATCAAGGGAGTGTACATAGACAGAACAAGGCAGTGTACAAAGACAGATCAAGGGAGTGTACGAAGACAGAACAAGGGAGTGTACATAGGCAGAACAAGGGAGTGTACAAAGACAGAACAAGACAGTGTATGAAGACAGAACAAGGGAGTGTACAAAGACAGAACAAGGGAGTGTACAAAGTTAGAACAAGGGAGTGTACATAGACAGAACAAGGGAGTGTACAAAGACAGAACAAGACAGTGTATGAAGACAGAACAAGGGAGTGTACATAGACAGAACAAGGGAGTGTACATAGACAGAACAAGGGAGTGTACAAAGACAGAACAAGACAGTGTATGAAGACAGAACAAGGGAGTGTACATAGACAGAACAAGGGAGTGTACATAGACAGAACAAGGGAGTGTACAAAGACAGAACAAGACAGTGTACAAAGTTAGAACAAGGGAGTGTGCAAAGGCAGAACAAGGGAGAGTGTATGAAGACAGAACAAGGCAGTGTACGTAGACAGAACAAGGGAGTGTACAAAGACAGAACAAGACAGTGTATGAAGACAGAACAAGGGAGTGTACGAATACAGAACAAGGGAGTGTACAACAGACAGAACAAGACAGTGTATGAAGACAGAACAAGGGAGTGTACGAATACAGAACAAGGGAGTGTACAAAGACAGAACAAGGCAGTGTATGAATACAGAACAAGGGAGTGTACGAAGACAGAACAAGACAGTGTATGAATACAGAACAAGGGAGTGTATGAATACAGAACAAGGGAGTGTACAAAGACAGAACAAGGCAGTGTATGAATACAGAACAAGGGAGTGTACAAAGACAGAACAAGGCAGTGTATGAATACAGAACAAGGGAGTGTACAAAGACAGATCAAGGCAGTGTATGAATACAGAACAAGGGAGTGTACAAAGACAGAACAAGGGAGTGTACAAAGACAGAACAAGGCAGTGTACAAAAGACAGAACAAGACAGTGTACGAAGACAAAACAAGGCAGTGTCCGAATACAGAACAAGGGAGTGTACAAAGACAGATCAAGGGAGTGTACAAAGACAGAACAAGGGAGTGTACAAAGACAGAACAAGACAGTGTACAAAGACAGATCAAGGGAGTGTACAAAGACAGATCAAGGGAGTGTACAAAGACAGAACAAGGGAGTGTACATAGAAATATCAAGGGAGTGTACAAAGACAGATCAAGGGAGTGAACAAAGACAGAACAAGGCAGTGTACAAAGACAGATCAAGGGAGTGTACATAGACAGATCAAGGGAGTGTACAAAGACAGATCAAGGGAGTGTACAAAGACAGATCAAGGGAGTGTACAAAGACAGAACAAGGGAGTGTACAAAGACAGAACAAGGCAGTGTACAAAGACAGATCAAGGGAGTGTACAAAGACAGATCAAGGGAGTGTACATAGACAGATCAAGGGAGTGTACAAAGACAGAACAAGACAGTGTACAAAGACAGATCAAGGGAGTGTACAAAGACAGAACAAGGGAGTGTACAAAGACAGATCAAGGGTGTGTACAAAGACAGAACAAGACAGTGTACATAGACAGATCAAGGGAGTGAACAAAGACAGAACAAGGCAGTGTACAAAGTCAGATCAAGGGAGTGTACAAAGACAGAACAAGGGAGTGTACAACGACAGAACAAGGCAGTGTACAAAGACAGATCAAGGGAGTGTACAAAGACAGATCAAGGGAGTGTACAAAGACAGAACAAGGGAGTGTACATAGATAGATCAAGGGAGTGTACAAAGACAGATCAAGGGAGTGAACAAAGACAGAACAAGGGAGTGTACAAAGACAGATCAAGGGAGTGTACAAAGACAGAACAAGACAGTGTACAAAGACAGAACAAGGGAGTGTACAAAGACAGAACAAGACAGTGTACAAAGACAGAACAAGGGAGTGTACAAAGACAGAACAAGGGAGTGTACAAAGACAGAACAAGGCAGTGTACAAAGACAGATCAAGGGAGTGAACAAAGACAGAACAAGGCAGTGTACAAAGACAGAACAAGGGAGTGTACAAAGACAGAACAAGGGAGTGTACAAAGACAGAACAAGGGAGTGTACGAAGACAGAACAAGGGAGTGTACATAGACAGAACAAGGGAGTGTACAAAGACAGAACAAGACAGTGTATGAAGACAGAACAAGGGAGTGTACAAAGACAGAACAAGGGAGTGTACAAAGACAGAACAAGACAGTGTATGAAGACAGAACAAGGGAGTGTACAAAGACAGAACAAGGGAGTGTACAAAGACAGAACAAGACAGTGTATGAAGACAGAACAAGGGAGTGTACAAAGACAGAACAAGGGAGTGTACAAAGACAGAACAAGGGAGTGTACAAAGACAGAACAAGGGAGTGTACAAAGACAGAACAAGGGAGTGTACAAAGACAGAACAAGGGAGTGTACAAAGACAGAACAAGGGAGTGTACAAAGACAGAACAAGAACAGTGTACAAAGACAGAACAAGAGTGTACAAAGACAGAACAAGGGAGTGTACAAAGACAGAACAAGGGAGTGTACAAAGACAGAACAAGGGAGTGTACAAAGACAGAACAAGACAGTGTACAAAGACAGAACAAGGGAGTGTACAAAGACAGAACAAGGCAGTGTACAAAGACAGAACAAGGGAGTGTACAAAGACAGAACAAGGGAGTGTACAAAGACAGAACAAGGGAGTGTACAAAGACAGAACAAGGGAGTGTACAAAGACAGAACAAGGGAGTGTACAAAGACAGAACAAGGGAGTGTATGAAGACAGAACAAGGGAGTGTACAAAGACAGATCAAGGGAGTGTACAAAGACAGAACAAGGGAGTGTACAAAGACAGAACAAGGGAGTGTACAAAGACAGAACAAGGGAGTGTACAAAGACAGAACAAGGGAGTGTACAAAGACAGAACAAGGGAGTGTATGAAGACAGAACAAGGGAGTGTACAAAGACAGAACAAGGGAGTGTACAAAGACAGAACAAGGGAGTGTACAAAGACAGAACAAGGGAGTGTACAAAGACAGAACAAGGGAGTGTACAAAGACAGAACAAGGGAGTGTACAAAGACAGAACAAGGGAGTGTACAAAGACAGAACAAGGCAGTGTACAAAGACAGAACAAGGGAGTGTACAAAGACAGAACAAGGGAGTGTACAAAGACAGAACAAGGGAGTGTACAAAGACAGAACAAGGGAGTGTACATAGACAGATCAAGGGAGTGTACAAAGACAGAACAAGGGAGTGTACAAAGACAGAACAAGGGAGTGTACAAAGACAGAACAAGGGAGTGTACATAGACAGAACAAGGGAGTGTACAAAGACAGAACAAGACAGTGTACATAGACAGAACAAGGGAGTGTACAAAGACAGAACAAGGGAGTGTACAAAGACAGATCAAGGGAGTGTACAAAGACAGAACAAGGGAGTGTACAAAGACAGAACAAGGGAGTGTACAAAGACAGAACAAGGGAGTGTACAAAGACAGAACAAGGGAGTGTACAAAGACAGAACAAGGGAGTGTACAAGACAGAACAAGGGAGTGTACAAAGACAGAACAAGGGAGTGTACAAAGACAGAACAAGGGAGTGTACAAAGACAGAACAAGGGAGTGTACAAAGACAGAACAAGGCAGTGTACAAAGACAGAACAAGGGAGTGTACATAGACAGAACAAGGGAGTGTACAAAGACAGAACAAGGGAGTGTATGAAGACAGAACAAGGGAGTGTACATAGGCAGAACAAGGGAGTGTACAAAGACAGAACAAGACAGTGTATGAAGACAGAACAAGGGAGTGTACAAAGACAGAACAAGGGAGTGTACAAAGTTAGAACAAGGGAGTGTACATAGACAGAACAAGGGAGAGTGTACAAAGACAGAACAAGACAGTGTATGAAGACAGAACAAGGGAGTGTACAAAGACAGAACAAGGGAGTGTACATAGACAGAACAAGGGAGTGTACAAAGACAGAACAAGACAGTGTATGAAGACAGAACAAGGGAGTGTACAAAGACAGAACAAGGGAGTGTACATAGACAGAACAAGGGAGTGTATGAAGACAGAACAAGGGAGTGTACAAAGTTAGAACAAGGGAGTGTGCAAAGGCAGAACAAGGGAGAGTGTATGAAGACAGAACAAGGCAGTGTACGTAGACAGAACAAGGGAGTGTACAAAGACAGAACAAGACAGTGTATGAAGACAGAACAAGGGAGTGTACGAATACAGAACAAGGGAGTGTACAACAGACAGAACAAGACAGTGTATGAAGACAGAACAAGGGAGTGTACGAATACAGAACAAGGGAGTGTACAAAGACAGAACAAGGCAGTGTATGAATACAGAACAAGGGAGTGTACGAAGACAGAACAAGACAGTGTATGAATACAGAACAAGGGAGTGTATGAATACAGAACAAGGGAGTGTACAAAGACAGAACAAGGCAGTGTATGAATACAGAACAAGGGAGTGTACAAAGACAGAACAAGGCAGTGTATGAATACAGAACAAGGGAGTGTACAAAGACAGATCAAGGCAGTGTATGAATACAGAACAAGGGAGTGTACAAAGACAGAACAAGGGAGTGTACAAAGACAGAACAAGGCAGTGTACAAAAGACAGAACAAGACAGTGTACGAAGACAAAACAAGGCAGTGTACGAATACAGAACAAGGGAGTGTACAAAGACAGATCAAGGGAGTGTACAAAGACAGAACAAGGGAGTGTACAAAGACAGAACAAGACAGTGTACAAAGACAGATCAAGGGAGTGTACAAAGACAGATCAAGGGAGTGTACAAAGACAGAACAAGGGAGTGTACATAGAAATATCAAGGGAGTGTACAAAGACAGATCAAGGGAGTGAACAAAGACAGAACAAGGCAGTGTACAAAGACAGATCAAGGGAGTGTACATAGACAGATCAAGGGAGTGTACAAAGACAGATCAAGGGAGTGTACAAAGACAGAACAAGGGAGTGTACAAAGACAGAACAAGGCAGTGTACAAAGACAGATCAAGGGAGTGTACAAAGACAGATCAAGGGAGTGTACATAGACAGATCAAGGGAGTGTACAAAGACAGAACAAGACAGTGTACATAGACAGATCAAGGGAGTGAACAAAGACAGAACAAGGCAGTGTACAAAGACAGATCAAGGCAGTGTACAAAGACAGATCAAGGGAGTGTACAAAGACAGAACAAGACAGTGTATGAAGACAGATCAAGGGAGTGTACAAAGACAGATCAAGGGAGTGAACAAAGACAGAACAAGGCAGTGTACAAAGACAGATCAAGGGAGTGAACAAAGACAGAACAAGGCAGTGTACAAAGACAGATCAAGGGAGTGTACATAGACAGAACAAGGCAGTGTACAAAGACAGATCAAGGGAGTGTACGAAGACAGAACAAGGGAGTGTACATAGGCAGAACAAGGGAGTGTACAAAGACAGAACAAGACAGTGTATGAAGACAGAACAAGGGAGTGTACAAAGACAGAACAAGGGAGTGTACACAGTTAGAACAAGGGAGTGTACATAGACAGAACAAGGGAGTGTACAAAGACAGAACAAGACAGTGTATGAAGACAGAACAAGGGAGTGTACATAGACAGAACAAGGGAGTGTACATAGAAAGAACAAGGGAGTGTACAAAGACAGAACAAGACAGTGTATGAAGACAGAACAAGGGAGTGTACAAAGACAGAACAAGGGAGTGTACATAGACAGAACAAGGGAGTGTACAAAGACAGAACAAGACAGTGTACAAAGTTAGAACAAGGGAGTGTGCAAAGGCAGAACAAGAGTGTATGAAGACAGAACAAGGCAGTGTACGTAGACAGAACAAGGGAGTGTACAAAGACAGAACAAGACAGTGTATGAAGACAGAACAAGGGAGTGTACGAATACAGAACAAGGGAGTGTACAAAAGACAGAACAAGACAGTGTATGAAGACAGAACAAGGGAGTGTACGAATACAGAACAAGGGAGTGTACAAAGACAGAACAAGGCAGTGTATGAATACAGAACAAGGGAGTGTATGAAGACAGAACAAGACAGTGTATGAATACAGAACAAGGGAGTGTATGAATACAGAACAAGGGAGTGTACAAAGACAGAACAAGGCAGTGTATGAATACAGAACAAGGGAGTGTACAAAGACAGAACAAGGCAGTGTATGAATACAGAACAAGGGAGTGTACAAAGACAGATCAAGGCAGTGTATGAATACAGAACAAGGGAGTGTACAAAGGCAGAACAAGGGAGTGTACAAAGACAGAACAAGGCAGTGTACAAAAGACAGAACAAGACAGTGTACGAAGACAAAACAAGGCAGTGTACGAATACAGAACAAGGGAGTGTACAAAGACAGATCAAGGGAGTGTACAAAGACAGAACAAGGGAGTGTACAAAGACAGAACAAGACAGTGTACAAAGACAGATCAAGGGAGTGTACAAAGACAGATCAAGGGAGTGTACAAAGACAGAACAAGGGAGTGTACAAAGACAGAACAAGACAGTGTACAAAGACAGATCAAGGGAGTGTACAAAGACAGATCAAGGGAGTGTACAAAGACAGAACAAGGGAGTGTACATAGACAGATCAAGGGAGTGTACAAAGACAGATCAAGGGAGTGAACAAAGACAGAACAAGGCAGTGTACAAAGACAGATCAAGGGAGTGTACATAGACAGATCAAGGGAGTGTACAAAGACAGAACAAGACAGTGTACATAGACAGATCAAGGGAGTGAACAAAGACAGAACAAGGCAGTGTACAAAGACAGATCAAGGGAGTGTACAAAGACAGATCAAGGGAGTGTACATAGACAGATCAAGGGAGTGTACACAGACAGAACAAGACAGTGTACATAGACAGATCAAGGGAGTGAACAAAGACAGAACAAGGCAGTGTACAAAGACAGATCAAGGCAATGTACAAAGACAGATCAAGGGAGTGTACATAGACAGATCAAGGGAGTGTACAAAGACAGAACAAGATAGTGTACATAGACAGATCAAGGGAGTGAACAAAGACAGAACAAGGCAGTGTACAAAGACAGATCAAGGGAGTGTACAAAGACAGATCAAGGGAGTGTACAAAGACAGAACAAGGGAGTGTACAAAGACAGAACAAGGCAGTGTACAAAGACAGATCAAGGGAGTGTACAAAGACAGAACAAGGGAGTGTACATAGACAGATCAAGGGAGTGTACATAGACAGATCAAGGGAGTGTACATAGACAGATCAAGGGAGTGTACAAAGACAGAACAAGGGAGTGTACATAGACAGATCAAGGGAGTGTACAAAGACAGATCAAGGGAGTGTACAAAGACAGATCAAGGGAGTGTACATAGACAGATCAAGGGAGTGTACAAAGACAGAACAAGGGAGTGTACATAGACAGAACAAGGGAGTGTACATAGACAGATCAAGGGAGTGTACATAGACAGATCAAGGGAGTGTACAAAGACAGAACAAGGGAGTGTACATAGACAGATCAAGGGAGTGTACAAAGACAGATCAAGGGAGTGAACAAAGACAGAACAAGGCAGTGTACAAAGACAGAACAAGACAGTGTATGAAGACAGATCAAGGGAGTGTACAAAGACAGAACAAGGGAGTGTACAAAGACAGAACAAGACAGTGTACAAAGACAGAACAAGACAGTGTATGAAGACAGATCAAGGGAGTGTACAAAGACAGATCAAGGGAGTGAACAAAGACAGAACGAGGCAGTGTACAAAGACAGAACAAGGCAGTGTACAAAGACAGATCAAGGGAGTGTACAAAGACAGAACAAGGGAGTGTACATAGACAGATCAAGGGAGTGTACAAAGACAGAACAAGGGAGTGTACATAGACAGATCAAGGGAGTGTACAAAGACAGATCAAGGGAGTGAACAAAGACAGAACAAGGCAGTGTACAAAGACAGAACAAGACAGTGTATGAAGACAGATCAAGGGAGTGTACAAAGACAGAACAAGGGAGTGTACAAAGACAGAACAAGGCAGTGTACAAAGACAGATCAAGGGAGTGTACAAAGACAGAACAAGGGAGTGTACATAGACAGATCAAGGGAGTGTACATAGACAGATCAAGGGAGTGTACATAGACAGATCAAGGGAGTGTACAAAGACAGAACAAGGGAGTGTACATAGACAGATCAAGGGAGTGTACAAAGACAGATCAAGGGAGTGTACAAAGACAGATCAAGGGAGTGTACATAGACAGATCAAGGGAGTGTACAAAGACAGAACAAGGGAGTGTACATAGACAGAACAAGGGAGTGTACATAGACAGATCAAGGGAGTGTACATAGACAGATCAAGGGAGTGTACAAAGACAGAACAAGGGAGTGTACATAGACAGATCAAGGGAGTGTACAAAGACAGATCAAGGGAGTGAACAAAGACAGAACAAGGCAGTGTACAAAGACAGAACAAGACAGTGTATGAAGACAGATCAAGGGAGTGTACAAAGACAGATCAAGGGAGTGTACAAAGACAGATCAAGGGAGTGTACAAAGACAGAACAAGACAGTGTATGAAGACAGATCAAGGGAGTGTACAAAGACAGATCAAGGGAGTGAACAAAGACAGAACGAGGCAGTGTACAAAGACAGATCAAGGGAGTGAACAAAGACAGAACAAGGCAGTGTACAAAGACAGATCAAGGGAGTGTACATAGACAGAACAAGGCAGTGTACAAAGACAGATCAAGGGAGTGTACATAGACAGAACAAGGCAGTGTACAAAGACAGAACAAGGGAGTGTACAAAGACAGAGCAAGGCAGTGTACAAAGACAGATCAAGGGAGTGTACATAGACAGATCAAGGGAGTGTACAAAGACAGAACAAGGGAGTGTACAAAGACAGATCAAGGGAGTGTACATAGACAGATCAAGGGAGTGTACAAAGACAGATCAAGGGAGTGTACGAAGACAGAACAAGGGAGTGTACATAGACAGAACAAGGGAGTGTACAAAGACAGAACAAGACAGTGTATGAAGACAGAACAAGGGAGTGTACAAAGACAGAACAAGACAGTGTATGAAGACAGAACAAGGCAGTGTACAAAGACAGATCAAGGCAGTGTACAAAGACAGATCAAGGGAGTGTACATAGACAGATCAAGGGTGTGTACAAAGACAGAACAAGACAGTGTACATAGACAGATCAAGGGAGTGAACAAAGACAGAACAAGGCAGTGTACAAAGTCAGATCAAGGGAGTGTACAAAGACAGAACAAGGGAGTGTACAAAGACAGAACAAGGCAGTGTACAAAGACAGATCAAGGGAGTGTACAAAGACAGATCAAGGGAGTGTACAAAGACAGAACAAGGGAGTGTACATAGACAGATCAAGGGAGTGTACAAAGACAGATCAAGGGAGTGAACAAAGACAGAACAAGGCAGTGTACAAAGACAGATCAAGGGAGTGTACAAAGACAGAACAAGACAGTGTACAAAGACAGATCAAGGGAGTGTACAAAGACAGAACAAGACAGTGTATGAAGACAGATCAAGGGAGTGTACAAAGACAGATCAATGGAGTGAACAAAGACAGAACAAGGCAGTGTACAAAGACAGATCAAGGGAGTGTACATAGACAGATCAAGGGAGTGTACAAAGACAGAACAAGACAGTGTACATAGACAGATCAAGGGAGTGAACAAAGACAGAACAAGGCAGTGTACAAAGACAGATCAAGGGAGTGTACAAAGACAGATCAAGGGAGTGTACATAGACAGATCAAGGGAGTGTACAAAGACAGAACAAGACAGTGTACATAGACAGATCAAGGGAGTGAACAAAGACAGAACAAGGCAGTGTACAAAGACAGATCAAGGCAGTGTACAAAGACAGATCAAGGGAGTGTACATAGACAGATCAAGGGTGTGTACAAAGACAGAACAAGACAGTGTACATAGACAGATCAAGGGAGTGAACAAAGACAGAACAAGGCAGTGTACAAGTCAGATCAAGAGTGTACAAAGACAGAACAAGGGAGTGTACAAAGACAGAACAAGGCAGTGTACAAAGACAGATCAAGGGAGTGTACAAAGACAGATCAAGGGAGTGTACAAAGACAGAACAAGGGAGTGTACATAGACAGATCAAGGGAGTGTACAAAGACAGATCAAGGGAGTGAACAAAGACAGAACAAGGCAGTGTACAAAGACAGATCAAGGGAGTGAACAGAGACAGAACAAGGCAGTGTACAAAGACAGATCAAGGGAGTGTACATAGACAGAACAAGGCAGTGTACAAAGACAGATCAAGGGAGTGTACGAAGACAGAACAAGGGAGTGTACATAGGCAGAACAAGGGAGTGTACAAAGACAGAACAAGACAGTGTATGAAGACAGAACAAGGGAGTGTACAAAGACAGAACAAGGGAGTGTACAAAGTTAGAACAAGGGAGTGTACATAGACAGAACAAGGGAGTGTACAAAGACAGAACAAGACAGTGTATGAAGACAGAACAAGGGAGTGTACATAGACAGAACAAGGGAGTGTACATAGACAGAACAAGGGAGTGTACAAAGACAGAACAAGACAGTGTATGAAGACAGAACAAGGGAGTGTACAAAGACAGAACAAGGGAGTGTACATAGACAGAACAAGGGAGTGTACAAAGACAGAACAAGACAGTGTACAAAGTTAGAACAAGGGAGTGTGCAAAGGCAGAACAAGGGAGAGTGTATGAAGACAGAACAAGGCAGTGTACGAAGACAGAACAAGGGAGTGTACAAAGACAGAACAAGACAGTGTATGAAGACAGAACAAGGGAGTGTACATAGACAGAACAAGGGAGTGTACAAAGACAGAACAAGACAGTGTATGAAGACAGAACAAGGGAGTGTACAAAGTTAGAACAAGGGAGTGTACAAAGACAGAACAAGACAGTGTATGAAGACAGAACAAGGGAGTGTACAAAGTTAGAACAAGGGAGTGTGCAAAGGCAGAACAAGGGAGAGTGTATGAAGACAGAACAAGGCAGTGTACGTAGACAGAACAAGGGAGTGTACAAAGACAGAACAAGACAGTGTACAAAGACAGAACAAGACAGTGTATGAAGACAGAACAAGGGAGTGTACAAAGACAGATCAAGGGAGTGTACATAGACAGAACAAGGGAGTGTACAAAGACAGAACAAGACAGTGTATGAAGACAGAACAAGGGAGTGTACAAAGACAGAACAAGGGAGTGTACAAAGTTAGAACAAGGGAGTGTGCAAAGGCAGAACAAGGGAGAGTGTATGAAGACAGAACAAGGCAGTGTACGTAAACAGAACAAGGGAGTGTACAAAGACAGAACAAGACAGTGTACAAAGACAGAACAAGACAGTGTATGAAGACAGAACAAGGGAGTGTACAAAAGACAGAACAAGACAGTGTACGAATACAGAACAAGGCAGTGTATGAATACAGAACAAGGGAGTGTACAAAGACAGAACAAGGGAGTGTACAAAAGACAGAACAAGACAGTGTACGAAGACAGATCAAGGGAGTGTACGAAGACAGATCAAGGGAGTGTACAAAGACAGAACAAGGGAGTGTACATAGACAGAACAAGGGAGTGTACAAAGACAGAACAAGACAGTGTATGAAGACAGAACAAGGGAGTGTACAAAGACAGAACAAGGGAGTGTACATAGACAGAACAAGGGAGTGTACAAAGACAGAACAAGACAGTGTATGAAGACAGAACAAGGGAGTGTACAAAGACAGAACAAGGGAGTGTACATAGAGAGAACAAGGGAGTGTACAAAGACAGAACAAGACAGTGTATGAAGACAGAACAAGGGAGTGTACAAAGTTAGAACAAGGGAGTGTGCAAAGGCAGAACAAGGGAGAGTGTATGAAGACAGAACAAGGCAGTGTACGTAGACAGAACAAGGGAGTGTACAAAGACAGAACAAGACAGTGTACAAAGACAGAACAAGGGAGTGTACAAAGACAGAACAAGACAGTGTACAAAGACAGAACAAGGGAGTGTACAAAAGACAGAACAAGACAGTGTACGAAGACAGATCAAGGGAGTGTACAAAGACAGAACAAGGGAGTGTACAAAGACAGATCAAGGGAGTGTACAAAGACAGAACAAGGGAGTGTACAAAGACAGATCAAGGGAGTGTACAAAGACAGATCAAGGGAGTGTACAAAGACAGAACAAGGGAGTGTACAAAGACAGATCAAGGGAGTGTACAAAGACAGATCAAGGGAGTGTACAAAGACAGAACAAGGGAGTGTACAAAGACATAACAAGACAGTGTACAAAGACAGATCAAGGGAGTGTACAAAGACAGATCAAGGGAGTGTACAAAGACAGAACAAGGGAGTGTACAAAGACAGAACAAGACAGTGTACAAAGACAGATCAAGGGAGTGTACAAAGACAGATCAAGGGAGTGTACAAAGACAGAACAAGGGAGTGTACATAGACAGATCAAGGGAGTGTACATAGACAGAACAAGGGAGTGTACAAAGACAGAACAAGAGTGTACAAAGACAGATCAAGGGAGTGTACAAAGACAGATCAAGGGAGTGTACAAAGACAGGGAGTGTACAGACAGATCAAGGGAGTCAAAGTGTACAAAGACAGTCAAGGGAGTACAAAGACAGAACAAGGCAGTGTACAAAGACAGATCAAGGGAGTGTACAAAGACAGATCAAGGGAGTGTACAAAGACAGATCAAGGGAGTGTACAAAGACAGAACAAGGCAGTGTACGAAGACAGATCAAGGGAGTGTACAAAGACAGATCAAGGGAGTGTACATAGACAGATCAAGGGAGTGTACAAAGACAGAACAAGACAGTGTACAAAGACAGATCAAGGGAGTGTACAAAGACAGATCAAGGGAGTGTACAAAGACAGAACAAGGCAGTGTACAAAGACAGATCAAGGGAGTGTACAAAGACAGATCAAGGGAGTGTACAAAGACAGAACAAGGGAGTGTACAAAGACAGAACAAGACAGTGTACAAAGACAGATCAAGGGAGTGTACAAAGACAGATCAAGGGAGTGTACAAAGACAGATCAAGGGAGTGTACAAAGACAGAACAAGGGAGTGTACATAGAAATATCAAGGGAGTGTACAAAGACAGATCAATGGAGTGAACAAAGACAGAACAAGGCAGTGTACAAAGACAGATCAAGGGAGTGTACATAGACAGATCAAGGGAGTGTACAAAGACAGATCAAGGGAGTGTACAAAGACAGAACAAGACAGTGTACATAGACAGATCAAGGGAGTGAACAAAGACAGAACAAGGCAGTGTACAAAGACAGAGATCAAGGCAGTGTACAAAGACAGATCAAGGGAGTGTACATAGACAGATCAAGGGTGTGTACAAAGACAGAACAAGACAGTGTACACAGACATATCAAGGGAGTGAACAAAGACAGAACAAGGCAGTGTACAAAGTCAGATCAAGGGAGTGTACAAAGACAGAACAAGGGAGTGTACAAAGACAGAACAAGGCAGTG
Source organism: Metamycoplasmataceae bacterium (assembly GCA_965263245.1). Lineage (GTDB taxonomy): Bacteria > Bacillota_I > Bacilli_A > Mycoplasmatales > Metamycoplasmataceae > DT-68. The sequence continues at coordinate 44,414 of CBDHHR010000280.1, forward strand.
TACAAAGACAGATCAAGGGAGTGTACAAAGACAGATCAAGGGAGTGTACAAAGACAGAACAAGGGAGTGTACATAGACAGATCAAGGGAGTGTACAAAGACAGATCAAGGGAGTGAACAAAGACAGAACAAGGCAGTGTACAAAGACAGATCAAGGGAGTGTACAAAGACAGAACAAGACAGTGTACAAAGACAGATCAAGGGAGTGTACAAAGACAGAACAAGACAGTGTATGAAGACAGATCAAGGGAGTGTACAAAGACAGATCAATGGAGTGAACAAAGACAGAACAAGGCAGTGTACAAAGACAGATCAAGGGAGTGTACATAGACAGATCAAGGGAGTGTACAAAGACAGAACAAGACAGTGTACATAGACAGATCAAGGGAGTGAACAAAGACAGAACAAGGCAGTGTACAAAGACAGATCAAGGGAGTGTACAAAGACAGATCAAGGGAGTGTACATAGACAGATCAAGGGAGTGTACAAAGACAGAACAAGACAGTGTACATAGACAGATCAAGGGAGTGAACAAAGACAGAACAAGGCAGTGTACAAAGACAGATCAAGGCAGTGTACAAAGACAGATCAAGGGAGTGTACATAGACAGATCAAGGGTGTGTACAAAGACAGAACAAGACAGTGTACATAGACAGATCAAGGGAGTGAACAAAGACAGAACAAGGCAGTGTACAAAGTCAGATCAAGGGAGTGTACAAAGACAGAACAAGGGAGTGTACAAAGACAGAACAAGGCAGTGTACAAAGACAGATCAAGGGAGTGTACAAAGACAGATCAAGGGAGTGTACAAAGACAGAACAAGGGAGTGTACATAGACAGATCAAGGGAGTGTACAAAGACAGATCAAGGGAGTGAACAAAGACAGAACAAGGCAGTGTACAAAGACAGATCAAGGGAGTGAACAGAGACAGAACAAGGCAGTGTACAAAGACAGATCAAGGGAGTGTACATAGACAGAACAAGGCAGTGTACAAAGACAGATCAAGGGAGTGTACGAAGACAGAACAAGGGAGTGTACATAGGCAGAACAAGGGAGTGTACAAAGACAGAACAAGACAGTGTATGAAGACAGAACAAGGGAGTGTACAAAGACAGAACAAGGGAGTGTACAAAGTTAGAACAAGGGAGTGTACATAGACAGAACAAGGGAGTGTACAAAGACAGAACAAGACAGTGTATGAAGACAGAACAAGGGAGTGTACATAGACAGAACAAGGGAGTGTACATAGACAGAACAAGGGAGTGTACAAAGACAGAACAAGACAGTGTATGAAGACAGAACAAGGGAGTGTACATAGACAGAACAAGGGAGTGTACATAGACAGAACAAGGGAGTGTACAAAGACAGAACAAGACAGTGTACAAAGTTAGAACAAGGGAGTGTGCAAAGGCAGAACAAGGGAGAGTGTATGAAGACAGAACAAGGCAGTGTACGTAGACAGAACAAGGGAGTGTACAAAGACAGAACAAGACAGTGTATGAAGACAGAACAAGGGAGTGTACGAATACAGAACAAGGGAGTGTACAACAGACAGAACAAGACAGTGTATGAAGACAGAACAAGGGAGTGTACGAATACAGAACAAGGGAGTGTACAAAGACAGAACAAGGCAGTGTATGAATACAGAACAAGGGAGTGTACGAAGACAGAACAAGACAGTGTATGAATACAGAACAAGGGAGTGTATGAATACAGAACAAGGGAGTGTACAAAGACAGAACAAGGCAGTGTATGAATACAGAACAAGGGAGTGTACAAAGACAGAACAAGGCAGTGTATGAATACAGAACAAGGGAGTGTACAAAGACAGATCAAGGCAGTGTATGAATACAGAACAAGGGAGTGTACAAAGACAGAACAAGGGAGTGTACAAAGACAGAACAAGGCAGTGTACAAAAGACAGAACAAGACAGTGTACGAAGACAAAACAAGGCAGTGTCCGAATACAGAACAAGGGAGTGTACAAAGACAGATCAAGGGAGTGTACAAAGACAGAACAAGGGAGTGTACAAAGACAGAACAAGACAGTGTACAAAGACAGATCAAGGGAGTGTACAAAGACAGATCAAGGGAGTGTACAAAGACAGAACAAGGGAGTGTACATAGAAATATCAAGGGAGTGTACAAAGACAGATCAAGGGAGTGAACAAAGACAGAACAAGGCAGTGTACAAAGACAGATCAAGGGAGTGTACATAGACAGATCAAGGGAGTGTACAAAGACAGATCAAGGGAGTGTACAAAGACAGATCAAGGGAGTGTACAAAGACAGAACAAGGGAGTGTACAAAGACAGAACAAGGCAGTGTACAAAGACAGATCAAGGGAGTGTACAAAGACAGATCAAGGGAGTGTACATAGACAGATCAAGGGAGTGTACAAAGACAGAACAAGACAGTGTACATAGACAGATCAAGGGAGTGAACAAAGACAGAACAAGGCAGTGTACAAAGACAGATCAAGGCAGTGTACAAAGACAGATCAAGGGATTGTACATAGACAGATCAAGGGTGTGTACAAAGACAGAACAAGACAGTGTACATAGACAGATCAAGGGAGTGAACAAAGACAGAACAAGGCAGTGTACAAAGTCAGATCAAGGGAGTGTACAAAGACAGAACAAGGGAGTGTACAACGACAGAACAAGGCAGTGTACAAAGACAGATCAAGGGAGTGTACAAAGACAGATCAAGGGAGTGTACAAAGACAGAACAAGGGAGTGTACATAGATAGATCAAGGGAGTGTACAAAGACAGATCAAGGGAGTGAACAAAGACAGAACAAGGGAGTGTACAAAGACAGATCAAGGGAGTGTACAAAGACAGAACAAGACAGTGTACAAAGACAGATCAAGGGAGTGTACAAAGACAGAACAAGACAGTGTATCAAGACAGATCAAGGGAGTGTACAAAGACAGATCAAGGGAGTGAACAAAGACAGAACAAGGCAGTGTACAAAGACAGATCAAGGGAGTGAACAAAGACAGAACAAGGCAGTGTACAAAGACAGATCAAGGGAGTGTACATAGACAGAACAAGGCAGTGTACAAAGACAGATCAAGGGAGTGTACGAAGACAGAACAAGGGAGTGTACATAGGCAGAACAAGGGAGTGTACAAAGACAGAACAAGACAGTGTATGAAGACAGAACAAGGGAGTGTACAAAGACAGAACAAGGGAGTGTACACAGTTAGAACAAGGGAGTGTACATAGACAGAACAAGGGAGTGTACAAAGACAGAACAAGACAGTGTATGAAGACAGAACAAGGGAGTGTACATAGACAGAACAAGGGAGTGTACATAGAAAGAACAAGGGAGTGTACAAAGACAGAACAAGACAGTGTATGAAGACAGAACAAGGGAGTGTACAAAGACAGAACAAGGGAGTGTACATAGACAGAACAAGGGAGTGTACAAAGACAGAACAAGACAGTGTACAAAGTTAGAACAAGGGAGTGTGCAAAGGCAGAACAAGAGTGTATGAAGACAGAACAAGGCAGTGTACGTAGACAGAACAAGGGAGTGTACAAAGACAGAACAAGACAGTGTATGAAGACAGAACAAGGGAGTGTACGAATACAGAACAAGGCAGTGTACAAAGACAGATCAAGGGAGTGTACAAAGACAGAACAAGGGAGTGTACAAAGACAGAACAAGGCAGTGTACAAAGACAGATCAAGGGAGTGTACAAAGACAGATCAAGGGAGTGTACAAAGACAGAACAAGGGAGTGTATGAAGACAGAACAAGGGAGTGTACAAAGACAGATCAAGGGAGTGTACAAAGACAGAACAAGGGAGTGTACAAAGACAGATCAAGGGAGTGTACAAAGACAGAACAAGACAGTGTACAAAGACAGATCAAGGGAGTGTACAAAGACAGAACAAGACAGTGTATGAAGACAGATCAAGGGAGTGTACAAAGACAGATCAATGGAGTGAACAAAGACAGAACAAGGCAGTGTACAAAGACAGATCAAGGGAGTGTACATAGACAGATCAAGGGAGTGTACAAAGACAGAACAAGACAGTGTACATAGACAGATCAAGGGAGTGAACAAAGACAGAACAAGGCAGTGTACAAAGACAGATCAAGGGAGTGTACAAAGACAGATCAAGGGAGTGTACATAGACAGATCAAGGGAGTGTACAAAGACAGAACAAGACAGTGTACATAGACAGATCAAGGGAGTGAACAAAGACAGAACAAGGCAGTGTACAAAGACAGATCAAGGCAGTGTACAAAGACAGATCAAGGGAGTGTACATAGACAGATCAAGGGTGTGTACAAAGACAGAACAAGACAGTGTACATAGACAGATCAAGGGAGTGAACAAAGACAGAACAAGGCAGTGTACAAAGTCAGATCAAGGGAGTGTACAAAGACAGAACAAGGGAGTGTACAAAGACAGAACAAGGCAGTGTACAAAGACAGATCAAGGGAGTGTACAAAGACAGATCAAGGGAGTGTACAAAGACAGAACAAGGGAGTGTACATAGACAGATCAAGGGAGTGTACAAAGACAGATCAAGGGAGTGAACAAAGACAGAACAAGGCAGTGTACAAAGACAGATCAAGGGAGTGAACAGAGACAGAACAAGGCAGTGTACAAAGACAGATCAAGGGAGTGTACATAGACAGAACAAGGCAGTGTACAAAGACAGATCAAGGGAGTGTACGAAGACAGAACAAGGGAGTGTACATAGGCAGAACAAGGGAGTGTACAAAGACAGAACAAGACAGTGTATGAAGACAGAACAAGGGAGTGTACAAAGACAGAACAAGGGAGTGTACAAAGTTAGAACAAGGGAGTGTACATAGACAGAACAAGGGAGTGTACAAAGACAGAACAAGACAGTGTATGAAGACAGAACAAGGGAGTGTACATAGACAGAACAAGGGAGTGTACATAGACAGAACAAGGGAGTGTACAAAGACAGAACAAGACAGTGTATGAAGACAGAACAAGGGAGTGTACAAAGACAGAACAAGGGAGTGTACATAGACAGAACAAGGGAGTGTACAAAGACAGAACAAGACAGTGTACAAAGTTAGAACAAGGGAGTGTGCAAAGGCAGAACAAGGGAGAGTGTATGAAGACAGAACAAGGCAGTGTACGTAGACAGAACAAGGGAGTGTACAAAGACAGAACAAGACAGTGTATGAAGACAGAACAAGGGAGTGTACGAATACAGAACAAGGGAGTGTACAACAGACAGAACAAGACAGTGTATGAAGACAGAACAAGGGAGTGTACGAATACAGAACAAGGGAGTGTACAAAGACAGAACAAGGCAGTGTATGAATACAGAACAAGGGAGTGTACGAAGACAGAACAAGACAGTGTATGAATACAGAACAAGGGAGTGTATGAATACAGAACAAGGGAGTGTACAAAGACAGAACAAGGCAGTGTATGAATACAGAACAAGGGAGTGTACAAAGACAGAACAAGGCAGTGTATGAATACAGAACAAGGGAGTGTACAAAGACAGATCAAGGCAGTGTATGAATACAGAACAAGGGAGTGTACAAAGACAGAACAAGGGAGTGTACAAAGACAGAACAAGGCAGTGTACAAAAGACAGAACAAGACAGTGTACGAAGACAAAACAAGGCAGTGTACGAATACAGAACAAGGGAGTGTACAAAGACAGATCAAGGGAGTGTACAAAGACAGAACAAGGGAGTGTACAAAGACAGAACAAGACAGTGTACAAAGACAGATCAAGGGAGTGTACAAAGACAGATCAAGGGAGTGTACAAAGACAGAACAAGGGAGTGTACATAGAAATATCAAGGGAGTGTACAAAGACAGATCAAGGGAGTGAACAAAGACAGAACAAGGCAGTGTACAAAGACAGATCAAGGGAGTGTACATAGACAGATCAAGGGAGTGTACAAAGACAGATCAAGGGAGTGTACAAAGACAGAACAAGGGAGTGTACAAAGACAGAACAAGGCAGTGTACAAAGACAGATCAAGGGAGTGTACAAAGACAGATCAAGGGAGTGTACATAGACAGATCAAGGGAGTGTACAAAGACAGAACAAGACAGTGTACATAGACAGATCAAGGGAGTGAACAAAGACAGAACAAGGCAGTGTACAAAGACAGATCAAGGCAGTGTACAAAGACAGATCAAGGGAGTGTACAAAGACAGAACAAGACAGTGTATGAAGACAGATCAAGGGAGTGTACAAAGACAGATCAAGGGAGTGAACAAAGACAGAACAAGGCAGTGTACAAAGACAGATCAAGGGAGTGAACAAAGACAGAACAAGGCAGTGTACAAAGACAGATCAAGGGAGTGTACATAGACAGAACAAGGCAGTGTACAAAGACAGATCAAGGGAGTGTACGAAGACAGAACAAGGGAGTGTACATAGGCAGAACAAGGGAGTGTACAAAGACAGAACAAGACAGTGTATGAAGACAGAACAAGGGAGTGTACAAAGACAGAACAAGGGAGTGTACACAGTTAGAACAAGGGAGTGTACATAGACAGAACAAGGGAGTGTACAAAGACAGAACAAGACAGTGTATGAAGACAGAACAAGGGAGTGTACATAGACAGAACAAGGGAGTGTACATAGAAAGAACAAGGGAGTGTACAAAGACAGAACAAGACAGTGTATGAAGACAGAACAAGGGAGTGTACAAAGACAGAACAAGGGAGTGTACATAGACAGAACAAGGGAGTGTACAAAGACAGAACAAGACAGTGTACAAAGTTAGAACAAGGGAGTGTGCAAAGGCAGAACAAGAGTGTATGAAGACAGAACAAGGCAGTGTACGTAGACAGAACAAGGGAGTGTACAAAGACAGAACAAGACAGTGTATGAAGACAGAACAAGGGAGTGTACGAATACAGAACAAGGGAGTGTACAAAAGACAGAACAAGACAGTGTATGAAGACAGAACAAGGGAGTGTACGAATACAGAACAAGGGAGTGTACAAAGACAGAACAAGGCAGTGTATGAATACAGAACAAGGGAGTGTATGAAGACAGAACAAGACAGTGTATGAATACAGAACAAGGGAGTGTATGAATACAGAACAAGGGAGTGTACAAAGACAGAACAAGGCAGTGTATGAATACAGAACAAGGGAGTGTACAAAGACAGAACAAGGCAGTGTATGAATACAGAACAAGGGAGTGTACAAAGACAGATCAAGGCAGTGTATGAATACAGAACAAGGGAGTGTACAAAGGCAGAACAAGGGAGTGTACAAAGACAGAACAAGGCAGTGTACAAAAGACAGAACAAGACAGTGTACGAAGACAAAACAAGGCAGTGTACGAATACAGAACAAGGGAGTGTACAAAGACAGATCAAGGGAGTGTACAAAGACAGAACAAGGGAGTGTACAAAGACAGAACAAGACAGTGTACAAAGACAGATCAAGGGAGTGTACAAAGACAGATCAAGGGAGTGTACAAAGACAGAACAAGGGAGTGTACAAAGACAGAACAAGACAGTGTACAAAGACAGATCAAGGGAGTGTACAAAGACAGATCAAGGGAGTGTACAAAGACAGAACAAGGGAGTGTACATAGACAGATCAAGGGAGTGTACAAAGACAGATCAAGGGAGTGAACAAAGACAGAACAAGGCAGTGTACAAAGACAGATCAAGGGAGTGTACATAGACAGATCAAGGGAGTGTACAAAGACAGAACAAGACAGTGTACATAGACAGATCAAGGGAGTGAACAAAGACAGAACAAGGCAGTGTACAAAGACAGATCAAGGGAGTGTACAAAGACAGATCAAGGGAGTGTACATAGACAGATCAAGGGAGTGTACACAGACAGAACAAGACAGTGTACATAGACAGATCAAGGGAGTGAACAAAGACAGAACAAGGCAGTGTACAAAGACAGATCAAGGCAATGTACAAAGACAGATCAAGGGAGTGTACATAGACAGATCAAGGGAGTGTACAAAGACAGAACAAGATAGTGTACATAGACAGATCAAGGGAGTGAACAAAGACAGAACAAGGCAGTGTACAAAGACAGATCAAGGGAGTGTACAAAGACAGATCAAGGGAGTGTACAAAGACAGAACAAGGGAGTGTACAAAGACAGAACAAGGCAGTGTACAAAGACAGATCAAGGGAGTGTACAAAGACAGAACAAGGGAGTGTACATAGACAGATCAAGGGAGTGTACATAGACAGATCAAGGGAGTGTACATAGACAGATCAAGGGAGTGTACAAAGACAGAACAAGGGAGTGTACATAGACAGATCAAGGGAGTGTACAAAGACAGATCAAGGGAGTGTACAAAGACAGATCAAGGGAGTGTACATAGACAGATCAAGGGAGTGTACAAAGACAGAACAAGGGAGTGTACATAGACAGAACAAGGGAGTGTACATAGACAGATCAAGGGAGTGTACATAGACAGATCAAGGGAGTGTACAAAGACAGAACAAGGGAGTGTACATAGACAGATCAAGGGAGTGTACAAAGACAGATCAAGGGAGTGAACAAAGACAGAACAAGGCAGTGTACAAAGACAGAACAAGACAGTGTATGAAGACAGATCAAGGGAGTGTACAAAGACAGATCAAGGGAGTGTACAAAGACAGATCAAGGGAGTGTACAAAGACAGAACAAGACAGTGTATGAAGACAGATCAAGGGAGTGTACAAAGACAGATCAAGGGAGTGAACAAAGACAGAACAAGGAGTGTACAAAGACAGACAAGAGTGTACAAAGACAGATCAAGGGAGTGTACAAAGACAGATCAAGGGAGTGAACAGACAGATCAAGGGAGTGTACAAAGACAGAACAAGGGAGTGTACATAGACAGATCAAGGGAGTGTACAAAGACAGATCAAGGGAGTGAACAAAGACAGAACAAGGCAGTGTACAAAGACAGAACAAGACAGTGTATGAAGACAGATCAAGGGAGTGTACAAAGACAGAACAAGGGAGTGTACAAAGACAGAACAAGGCAGTGTACAAAGACAGATCAAGGGAGTGTACAAAGACAGAACAAGGGAGTGTACATAGACAGATCAAGGGAGTGTACATAGACAGATCAAGGGAGTGTACATAGACAGATCAAGGGAGTGTACAAAGACAGAACAAGGGAGTGTACATAGACAGATCAAGGGAGTGTACAAAGACAGATCAAGGGAGTGTACAAAGACAGATCAAGGGAGTGTACATAGACAGATCAAGGGAGTGTACAAAGACAGAACAAGGGAGTGTACATAGACAGAACAAGGGAGTGTACATAGACAGATCAAGGGAGTGTACATAGACAGATCAAGGGAGTGTACAAAGACAGAACAAGGGAGTGTACATAGACAGATCAAGGGAGTGTACAAAGACAGATCAAGGGAGTGAACAAAGACAGAACAAGGCAGTGTACAGTGTATGAAGACAGATCAAGGGAGTGTACAAAGACAGATCAAGGGAGTGTACAAAGACAGATCAAGGGAGTGTACAAAGACAGAACAAGACAGTGTATGAAGACAGATCAAGGGAGTGTACAAAGACAGATCAAGGGAGTGAACAAAGACAGAACGAGGCAGTGTACAAAGACAGATCAAGGGAGTGAACAAAGACAGAACAAGGCAGTGTACAAAGACAGATCAAGGGAGTGTACATAGACAGAACAAGGCAGTGTACAAAGACAGATCAAGGGAGTGTACATAGACAGAACAAGGCAGTGTACAAAGACAGAACAAGGGAGTGTACAAAGACAGAGCAAGGCAGTGTACAAAGACAGATCAAGGGAGTGTACATAGACAGATCAAGGGAGTGTACAAAGACAGAACAAGGGAGTGTACAAAGACAGATCAAGGGAGTGTACATAGACAGATCAAGGGAGTGTACAAAGACAGATCAAGGGAGTGTACGAAGACAGAACAAGGGAGTGTACATAGACAGAACAAGGGAGTGTACAAAGACAGAACAAGACAGTGTATGAAGACAGAACAAGGGAGTGTACAAAGACAGAACAAGACAGTGTATGAAGACAGAACAAGGCAGTGTACAAAGACAGATCAAGGCAGTGTACAAAGACAGATCAAGGGAGTGTACATAGACAGATCAAGGGTGTGTACAAAGACAGAACAAGACAGTGTACATAGACAGATCAAGGGAGTGAACAAAGACAGAACAAGGCAGTGTACAAAGTCAGATCAAGGGAGTGTACAAAGACAGAACAAGGGAGTGTACAAAGACAGAACAAGGCAGTGTACAAAGACAGATCAAGGGAGTGTACAAAGACAGAACAAGGGAGTGTACAAAGACAGAACAAGGGAGTGTACATAGACAGATCAAGGGAGTGTACAAAGACAGATCAAGGGAGTGAACAAAGACAGAACAAGGCAGTGTACAAAGACAGATCAAGGGAGTGTACAAAGACAGAACAAGACAGTGTACAAAGACAGATCAAGGGAGTGTACAAAGACAGAACAAGACAGTGTATGAAGACAGATCAAGGGAGTGTACAAAGACAGATCAATGGAGTGAACAAAGACAGAACAAGGCAGTGTACAAAGACAGATCAAGGGAGTGTACATAGACAGATCAAGGGAGTGTACAAAGACAGAACAAGACAGTGTACATAGACAGATCAAGGGAGTGAACAAAGACAGAACAAGGCAGTGTACAAAGACAGATCAAGGGAGTGTACAAAGACAGATCAAGGGAGTGTACATAGACAGATCAAGGGAGTGTACAAAGACAGAACAAGACAGTGTACATAGACAGATCAAGGGAGTGAACAAAGACAGAACAAGGCAGTGTACAAAGACAGATCAAGGCAGTGTACAAAGACAGATCAAGGGAGTGTACATAGACAGATCAAGGGTGTGTACAAAGACAGAACAAGACAGTGTACATAGACAGATCAAGGGAGTGAACAAAGACAGAACAAGGCAGTGTACAAAGATCAGAGTGTACAAAGACAGAACAAGGGAGTGTACAAAGACAGAACAAGGCAGTGTACAAAGACAGATCAAGGGAGTGTACAAAGACAGATCAAGGGAGTGTACAAAGACAGAACAAGGGAGTGTACATAGACAGATCAAGGGAGTGTACAAAGACAGATCAAGGGAGTGAACAAAGACAGAACAAGGCAGTGTACAAAGACAGATCAAGGGAGTGAACAGAGACAGAACAAGGCAGTGTACAAAGACAGATCAAGGGAGTGTACATAGACAGAACAAGGCAGTGTACAAAGACAGATCAAGGGAGTGTACGAAGACAGAACAAGGGAGTGTACATAGGCAGAACAAGGGAGTGTACAAAGACAGAACAAGACAGTGTATGAAGACAGAACAAGGGAGTGTACAAAGACAGAACAAGGGAGTGTACAAAGTTAGAACAAGGGAGTGTACATAGACAGAACAAGGGCAGAACAAGACAGTGTATGAAGACAGAACAAGGGAGTGTACATAGACAGAACAAGGGAGTGTACATAGACAGAACAAGGGAGTGTACAAAGACAGAACAAGACAGTGTATGAAGACAGAACAAGGGAGTGTACAAAGACAGAACAAGGGAGTGTACATAGACAGAACAAGGGAGTGTACAAAGACAGAACAAGACAGTGTACAAAGTTAGAACAAGGGACAAAGGCAGAACAAGGGGAGTGTGCAAAGGACAGAACAAGGGAGAGTGTATGAAGACAGAACAAGGGAGTGTACAAAGACAGAACAAGGGAGTGTACAAAGACAGAACAAGGGAGTGTACATAGACAGAACAAGGGAGTGTACAAAGACAGAACAAGACAGTGTATGAAGACAGAACAAGGGAGTGTACAAAGTTAGAACAAGGGAGTGTACAAAGACAGAACAAGACAGTGTATGAAGACAGAACAAGGGAGTGTACAAAGTTAGAACAAGGGAGTGTGCAAAGGCAGAACAAGGGAGAGTGTATGAAGACAGAACAAGGCAGTGTACGTAGACAGAACAAGGGAGTGTACAAAGACAGAACAAGACAGTGTACAAAGACAGAACAAGACAGTGTATGAAGACAGAACAAGGGAGTGTACAAAGACAGATCAAGGGAGTGTACATAGACAGAACAAGGGAGTGTACAAAGACAGAACAAGACAGTGTATGAAGACAGAACAAGGGAGTGTACAAAGACAGAACAAGGGAGTGTACAAAGTTAGAACAAGGGAGTGTGCAAAGGCAGAACAAGGGAGAGTGTATGAAGACAGAACAAGGCAGTGTACGTAAACAGAACAAGGGAGTGTACAAAGACAGAACAAGACAGTGTACAAAGACAGAACAAGACAGTGTATGAAGACAGAACAAGGGAGTGTACAAAAGACAGAACAAGACAGTGTACGAATACAGAACAAGGCAGTGTATGAATACAGAACAAGGGAGTGTACAAAGACAGAACAAGGGAGTGTACAAAAGACAGAACAAGACAGTGTACGAAGACAGATCAAGGGAGTGTACGAAGACAGATCAAGGGAGTGTACAAAGACAGAACAAGGGAGTGTACATAGACAGAACAAGGGAGTGTACAAAGACAGAACAAGACAGTGTATGAAGACAGAACAAGGGAGTGTACAAAGACAGAACAAGGGAGTGTACATAGACAGAACAAGGGAGTGTACAAAGACAGAACAAGACAGTGTATGAAGACAGAACAAGGGAGTGTACAAAGACAGAACAAGGGAGTGTACATAGAGAGAACAAGGGAGTGTACAAAGACAGAACAAGACAGTGTATGAAGACAGAACAAGGGAGTGTACAAAGTTAGAACAAGGGAGTGTGCAAAGGCAGAACAAGGGAGAGTGTATGAAGACAGAACAAGGCAGTGTACGTAGACAGAACAAGGGAGTGTACAAAGACAGAACAAGACAGTGTACAAAGACAGAACAAGGGAGTGTACAAAGACAGAACAAGACAGTGTACAAAGACAGAACAAGGGAGTGTACAAAAGACAGAACAAGACAGTGTACGAAGACAGATCAAGGGAGTGTACAAAGACAGAACAAGGGAGTGTACAAAGACAGATCAAGGGAGTGTACAAAGACAGAACAAGGGAGTGTACAAAGACAGATCAAGGGAGTGTACAAAGACAGATCAAGGGAGTGTACAAAGACAGAACAAGGGAGTGTACAAAGACAGATCAAGGGAGTGTACAAAGACAGATCAAGGGAGTGTACAAAGACAGAACAAGGGAGTGTACAAAGACATAACAAGACAGTGTACAAAGACAGATCAAGGGAGTGTACAAAGACAGATCAAGGGAGTGTACAAAGACAGAACAAGGGAGTGTACAAAGACAGAACAAGACAGTGTACAAAGACAGATCAAGGGAGTGTACAAAGACAGATCAAGGGAGTGTACAAAGACAGAACAAGGGAGTGTACATAGACAGATCAAGGGAGTGTACATAGACAGAACAAGGGAGTGTACAAAGACAGAACAAGACAGTGTACAAAGACAAGAGTGTACAAAGACAGGGAGTGTACAAAGACAAGAGTCAAGGGACAGTGTACAAAGACAGAACAAGGCAGTGTACAAAGACAGATCAAGGGAGTGTACAAAGACAGATCAAGGGAGTGTACAAAGACAGATCAAGGGAGTGTACAAAGACAGAACAAGGCAGTGTACGAAGACAGATCAAGGGAGTGTACAAAGACAGATCAAGGGAGTGTACATAGACAGATCAAGGGAGTGTACAAAGACAGAACAAGACAGTGTACAAAGACAGATCAAGGGAGTGTACAAAGACAGATCAAGGGAGTGTACAAAGACAGAACAAGGCAGTGTACAAAGACAGATCAAGGGAGTGTACAAAGACAGATCAAGGGAGTGTACAAAGACAGAACAAGGGAGTGTACAAAGACAGAACAAGACAGTGTACAAAGACAGATCAAGGGAGTGTACAAAGACAGATCAAGGGAGTGTACAAAGACAGATCAAGGGAGTGTACAAAGACAGAACAAGGGAGTGTACATAGAAATATCAAGGGAGTGTACAAAGACAGATCAATGGAGTGAACAAAGACAGAACAAGGCAGTGTACAAAGACAGATCAAGGGAGTGTACATAGACAGATCAAGGGAGTGTACAAAGACAGATCAAGGGAGTGTACAAAGACAGAACAAGACAGTGTACATAGACAGATCAAGGGAGTGAACAAAGACAGAACAAGGCAGTGTACAAAGACAGAGATCAAGGCAGTGTACAAAGACAGATCAAGGGAGTGTACATAGACAGATCAAGGGTGTGTACAAAGACAGAACAAGACAGTGTACACAGACATATCAAGGGAGTGAACAAAGACAGAACAAGGCAGTGTACAAAGTCAGATCAAGGGAGTGTACAAAGACAGAACAAGGGAGTGTACAAAGACAGAACAAGGCAGTGTACAAAGACAGATCAAGGGAGTGTACAAAGACAGATCAAGGGAGTGTACAAAGACAGAACAAGGGAGTGTACATAGACAGATCAAGGGAGTGTACAAAGACAGATCAAGGGAGTGAACAAAGACAGAACAAGGCAGTGTACAAAGACAGATCAAGGGAGTGTACAAAGACAGAACAAGACAGTGTACAAAGACAGATCAAGGGAGTGTACAAAGACAGAACAAGACAGTGTATGAAGACAGATCAAGGGAGTGTACAAAGACAGATCAATGGAGTGAACAAAGACAGAACAAGGCAGTGTACAAAGACAGATCAAGGGAGTGTACATAGACAGATCAAGGGAGTGTACAAAGACAGAACAAGACAGTGTACATAGACAGATCAAGGGAGTGAACAAAGACAGAACAAGGCAGTGTACAAAGACAGATCAAGGGAGTGTACAAAGACAGATCAAGGGAGTGTACATAGACAGATCAAGGGAGTGTACAAAGACAGAACAAGACAGTGTACATAGACAGATCAAGGGAGTGAACAAAGACAGAACAAGGCAGTGTACAAAGACAGATCAAGGCAGTGTACAAAGACAGATCAAGGGAGTGTACATAGACAGATCAAGGGTGTGTACAAAGACAGAACAAGACAGTGTACATAGACAGATCAAGGGAGTGAACAAAGACAGAACAAGGCAGTGTACAAAGTCAGATCAAGGGAGTGTACAAAGACAGAACAAGGGAGTGTACAAAGACAGAACAAGGCAGTGTACAAAGACAGATCAAGGGAGTGTACAAAGACAGATCAAGGGAGTGTACAAAGACAGAACAAGGGAGTGTACATAGACAGATCAAGGGAGTGTACAAAGACAGATCAAGGGAGTGAACAAAGACAGAACAAGGCAGTGTACAAAGACAGATCAAGGGAGTGAACAGAGACAGAACAAGGCAGTGTACAAAGACAGATCAAGGGAGTGTACATAGACAGAACAAGGCAGTGTACAAAGACAGATCAAGGGAGTGTACGAAGACAGAACAAGGGAGTGTACATAGGCAGAACAAGGGAGTGTACAAAGACAGAACAAGACAGTGTATGAAGACAGAACAAGGGAGTGTACAAAGACAGAACAAGGGAGTGTACAAAGTTAGAACAAGGGAGTGTACATAGACAGAACAAGGGAGTGTACAAAGACAGAACAAGACAGTGTATGAAGACAGAACAAGGGAGTGTACATAGACAGAACAAGGGAGTGTACATAGACAGAACAAGGGAGTGTACAAAGACAGAACAAGACAGTGTATGAAGACAGAACAAGGGAGTGTACATAGACAGAACAAGGGAGTGTACATAGACAGAACAAGGGAGTGTACAAAGACAGAACAAGACAGTGTACAAAGTTAGAACAAGGGAGTGTGCAAAGGCAGAACAAGGGAGAGTGTATGAAGACAGAACAAGGCAGTGTACGTAGACAGAACAAGGGAGTGTACAAAGACAGAACAAGACAGTGTATGAAGACAGAACAAGGGAGTGTACGAATACAGAACAAGGGAGTGTACAACAGACAGAACAAGACAGTGTATGAAGACAGAACAAGGGAGTGTACGAATACAGAACAAGGGAGTGTACAAAGACAGAACAAGGCAGTGTATGAATACAGAACAAGGGAGTGTACGAAGACAGAACAAGACAGTGTATGAATACAGAACAAGGGAGTGTATGAATACAGAACAAGGGAGTGTACAAAGACAGAACAAGGCAGTGTATGAATACAGAACAAGGGAGTGTACAAAGACAGAACAAGGCAGTGTATGAATACAGAACAAGGGAGTGTACAAAGACAGATCAAGGCAGTGTACAAAATACAGAACAAGGGAGTGTACAAAGACAGAACAAGGGAGTGTACGAAGACAGAACAAGGGAGTGTACAAAAGACAGAACAAGGGAGTGTACAAAGACAGAACAAGGGAGTGTACAAAGACAGAACAAGGGAGTGTACAAAGACAGATCAAGGGAGTGTACAAAGACAGATCAAGGGAGTGTACAAAGACAGAACAAGGGAGTGTACATAGAAAGATCAAGGGAGTGTACAAAGACAGATCAAGGGAGTGTGAACAAAGACAGAACAAGGCAGTGTACAAAGACAGATCAAGGGAGTGTACATAGACAGATCAAGGGAGTGTACAAAGACAGATCAAGGGAGTGTACAAAGACAGATCAAGGGAGTGTACAAAGACAGAACAAGGGAGTGTACAAAGACAGAACAAGGCAGTGTACAAAGACAGATCAAGGGAGTGTACAAAGACAGATCAAGGGAGTGTACATAGACAGATCAAGGGAGTGTACAAAGACAGAACAAGACAGTGTACATAGACAGATCAAGGGAGTGAACAAAGACAGAACAAGGCAGTGTACAAAGACAGATCAAGGCAGTGTACAAAGACAGATCAAGGGATTGTACATAGACAGATCAAGGGTGTGTACAAAGACAGAACAAGACAGTGTACATAGACAGATCAAGGGAGTGAACAAAGACAGAACAAGGCAGTGTACAAAGTCAGATCAAGGGAGTGTACAAAGACAGAACAAGGGAGTGTACAACGACAGAACAAGGCAGTGTACAAAGACAGATCAAGGGAGTGTACAAAGACAGATCAAGGGAGTGTACAAAGACAGAACAAGGGAGTGTACATAGATAGATCAAGGGAGTGTACAAAGACAGATCAAGGGAGTGAACAAAGACAGAACAAGGGAGTGTACAAAGACAGATCAAGGGAGTGTACAAAGACAGAACAAGGCAGTGTACAAAGACAGAACAAGGGAGTGTACAAAGACAGAACAAGGGAGTGTACAAAGACAGAACAAGGGAGTGTACAAAAGACAGAACAAGGGAGTGTACAAAGACAGAACAAGGGAGTGTACAAAGACAGAACAAGGGAGTGTACAAAGACAGAACAAGGGAGTGTACAAAGACAGAACAAGGGAGTGTACAAAGACAGAACAAGGGAGTGTACAAAGACAGAACAAGGCAGTGTATGAAGACAGATCAAGGGAGTGTACATAGACAGAACAAGGGAGTGTACAAAGACAGAACAAGACAGTGTATGAAGACAGAACAAGGGAGTGTACAAAGACAGAACAAGGGAGTGTACAAAGACAGAACAAGACAGTGTATGAAGACAGAACAAGGGAGTGTACAAAGACAGAACAAGGGAGTGTACAAAGACAGAACAAGGGAGTGTACAAAGACAGAACAAGGGAGTGTACAAAGACAGAACAAGGGAGTGTATGAAGACAGAACAAGGGAGTGTACAAAGACAGAACAAGGGAGTGTACAAAGACAGAACAAGGCAGTGTACAAAGACAGAACAAGGGAGTGTACAAAGACAGAACAAGGGAGTGTACAAAGACAGAACAAGGGAGTGTACAAAGACAGAACAAGGGAGTGTACAAAGACAGAACAAGACAGTGTACAAAGACAGAACAAGGGAGTGTACAAAGACAGAACAAGGCAGTGTACAAAGACAGAACAAGGGAGTGTATGAAGACAGAACAAGGGAGTGTACAAAGACAGAACAAGGGAGTGTATGAAGACAGAACAAGGGAGTGTACATAGACAGAACAAGGGAGTGTACAAAGACAGAACAAGACAGTGTATGAAGACAGAACAAGGGAGGGTACAAAGACAGATCAAGGGAGTGTACAAAGACAGAACAAGGGAGTGTATGAAGACAGAACAAGGGAGTGTACAAAGACAGAACAAGGGAGTGTACAAAGACAGAACAAGGGAGTGTACAAAGACAGAACAAGGGAGTGTATGAAGACAGAACAAGGACAGTGTACAAAGACAGAACAAGGGAGTGTACAAAGACAGAACAAGGGAGTGTACAAAGACAGAACAAGGGAGTGTACAAAGACAGAACAAGGGAGTGTATGCAAAGACAGAACAAGGGAGTGTACAAAGACAGAACAAGGGAGTGTACAAAGACAGAACAAGGGAGTGTACAAAGACAGAACAAGGGAGTGTACATAGACAGAACAAGGGAGTGTACAAAGACAGAACAAGACAGTGTACAAAGACAGAACAAGGGAGTGTACAAAGACAGAACAAGGGAGTGTACATAGACAGAACAAGGGAGTGTACAAAGACAGAACAAGACAGTGTATGAAGACAGACAAGGGAGTGTACATAGACAGAACAAGGGAGTGTACAAAGACAGAACAAGGCAGTGTACAAAGACAGAACAAGGGAGTGTACATAGACAGAACAAGGGAGTGTACAAAGACAGAACAAGGGAGTGTACATAGACAGAACAAGGGAGTGAACAAAGACAGAACAAGGCAGTGTACAAAGACAGAACAAGGGAGTGTACAAAGACAGAACAAGGGAGTGTACAAAGACAGAACAAGGGAGTGTACAAAGACAGAACAAGGGAGTGTACATAGACAGAACAAGGGAGTGTACAAAGACAGAACAAGGGAGTGTACATAGACAGATCAAGGGAGTGTACAAAGACAGAACAAGGGAGTGTACAAAGACAGAACAAGGGAGTGTACAAAGACAGAACAAGGGAGTGTACAAAGACAGAACAAGGGAGTGTATGAAGACAGAACAAGGGAGTGTACATAGACAGAACAAGGGAGTGTACAAAGACAGAACAAGACAGTGTACGAAGACAGAACAAGGGAGTGTACAAAGGCAGAACAAGGGAGTGTACAAAGACAGAACAAGACAGTGTATGAAGACAGAACAAGGGAGTGTACAAAGACAGAACAAGGGAGTGTACAAAGTTAGAACAAGGGAGTGTACATAGACAGAACAAGGGAGTGTACAAAGACAGAACAAGACAGTGTATGAAGACAGAACAAGGGAGTGTACAAAGACAGAACAAGGGAGTGTACATAGACAGAACAAGGGAGTGTACAAAGACAGAACAAGACAGTGTATGAAGACAGAACAAGGGAGTGTACAAAGACAGAACAAGGGAGTGTACATAGACAGAACAAGGGAGTGTACAAAGACAGAACAAGACAGTGTACAAAGTTAGAACAAGGGAGTGTGCAAAGGCAGAACAAGGGAGAGTGTATGAAGACAGAACAAGGCAGTGTACGTAGACAGAACAAGGGAGTGTACAAAGACAGAACAAGACAGTGTATGAAGACAGAACAAGGGAGTGTACGAATACAGAACAAGGGAGTGTACAACAGACAGAACAAGACAGTGTATGAAGACAGAACAAGGGAGTGTACGAATACAGAACAAGGGAGTGTACAAAGACAGAACAAGGCAGTGTATGAATACAGAACAAGGGAGTGTACGAAGACAGAACAAGACAGTGTATGAATACAGAACAAGGGAGTGTATGAATACAGAACAAGGGAGTGTACAAAGACAGAACAAGGCAGTGTATGAATACAGAACAAGGGAGTGTACAAAGACAGAACAAGGCAGTGTATGAATACAGAACAAGGGAGTGTACAAAGACAGATCAAGGCAGTGTATGAATACAGAACAAGGGAGTGTACAAAGACAGAACAAGGGAGTGTACAAAGACAGAACAAGGCAGTGTACAAAAGACAGAACAAGACAGTGTACGAAGACAAAACAAGGCAGTGTACGAATACAGAACAAGGGAGTGTACAAAGACAGATCAAGGGAGTGTACAAAGACAGAACAAGGGAGTGTACAAAGACAGAACAAGACAGTGTACAAAGACAGATCAAGGGAGTGTACAAAGACAGATCAAGGGAGTGTACAAAGACAGAACAAGGGAGTGTACATAGAAATATCAAGGGAGTGTACAAAGACAGATCAAGGGAGTGAACAAAGACAGAACAAGGCAGTGTACAAAGACAGATCAAGGGAGTGTACATAGACAGATCAAGGGAGTGTACAAAGACAGATCAAGGGAGTGTACAAAGACAGAACAAGGGAGTGTACAAAGACAGAACAAGGCAGTGTACAAAGACAGATCAAGGGAGTGTACAAAGACAGATCAAGGGAGTGTACATAGACAGATCAAGGGAGTGTACAAAGACAGAACAAGACAGTGTACATAGACAGATCAAGGGAGTGAACAAAGACAGAACAAGGCAGTGTACAAAGACAGATCAAGGCAGTGTACAAAGACAGATCAAGGGAGTGTACAAAGACAGAACAAGACAGTGTATGAAGACAGATCAAGGGAGTGTACAAAGACAGATCAAGGGAGTGAACAAAGACAGAACAAGGCAGTGTACAAAGACAGATCAAGGGAGTGAACAAAGACAGAACAAGGCAGTGTACAAAGACAGATCAAGGGAGTGTACATAGACAGAACAAGGCAGTGTACAAAGACAGATCAAGGGAGTGTACGAAGACAGAACAAGGGAGTGTACATAGGCAGAACAAGGGAGTGTACAAAGACAGAACAAGACAGTGTATGAAGACAGAACAAGGGAGTGTACAAAGACAGAACAAGGGAGTGTACACAGTTAGAACAAGGGAGTGTACATAGACAGAACAAGGGAGTGTACAAAGACAGAACAAGACAGTGTATGAAGACAGAACAAGGGAGTGTACATAGACAGAACAAGGGAGTGTACATAGAAAGAACAAGGGAGTGTACAAAGACAGAACAAGACAGTGTATGAAGACAGAACAAGGGAGTGTACAAAGACAGAACAAGGGAGTGTACATAGACAGAACAAGGGAGTGTACAAAGACAGAACAAGACAGTGTACAAAGTTAGAACAAGGGAGTGTGCAAAGGCAGAACAAGAGTGTATGAAGACAGAACAAGGCAGTGTACGTAGACAGAACAAGGGAGTGTACAAAGACAGAACAAGACAGTGTATGAAGACAGAACAAGGGAGTGTACGAATACAGAACAAGGGAGTGTACAAAAGACAGAACAAGACAGTGTATGAAGACAGAACAAGGGAGTGTACGAATACAGAACAAGGGAGTGTACAAAGACAGAACAAGGCAGTGTATGAATACAGAACAAGGGAGTGTATGAAGACAGAACAAGACAGTGTATGAATACAGAACAAGGGAGTGTATGAATACAGAACAAGGGAGTGTACAAAGACAGAACAAGGCAGTGTATGAATACAGAACAAGGGAGTGTACAAAGACAGAACAAGGCAGTGTATGAATACAGAACAAGGGAGTGTACAAAGACAGATCAAGGCAGTGTATGAATACAGAACAAGGGAGTGTACAAAGGCAGAACAAGGGAGTGTACAAAGACAGAACAAGGCAGTGTACAAAAGACAGAACAAGACAGTGTACGAAGACAAAACAAGGCAGTGTACGAATACAGAACAAGGGAGTGTACAAAGACAGATCAAGGGAGTGTACAAAGACAGAACAAGGGAGTGTACAAAGACAGAACAAGACAGTGTACAAAGACAGATCAAGGGAGTGTACAAAGACAGATCAAGGGAGTGTACAAAGACAGAACAAGGGAGTGTACAAAGACAGAACAAGACAGTGTACAAAGACAGATCAAGGGAGTGTACAAAGACAGATCAAGGGAGTGTACAAAGACAGAACAAGGGAGTGTACATAGACAGATCAAGGGAGTGTACAAAGACAGATCAAGGGAGTGAACAAAGACAGAACAAGGCAGTGTACAAAGACAGATCAAGGGAGTGTACATAGACAGATCAAGGGAGTGTACAAAGACAGAACAAGACAGTGTACATAGACAGATCAAGGGAGTGAACAAAGACAGAACAAGGCAGTGTACAAAGACAGATCAAGGGAGTGTACAAAGACAGATCAAGGGAGTGTACATAGACAGATCAAGGGAGTGTACACAGACAGAACAAGACAGTGTACATAGACAGATCAAGGGAGTGAACAAAGACAGACAAGGCAGTGTACAAAGACAGATCAAGGCAATGTACAAAGACAGATCAAGGGAGTGTACATAGACAGATCAAGGGAGTGTACAAAGACAGAACAAGATAGTGTACAAAGACAGATCAAGGGAGTGTACAAAGACAGAACAAGGAGTGTACAAAGACAGATCAAGGGAGTGTACAAAGACAGATCAAGGGAGTGTACAAAGACAGAACAAGGGAGTGTACAAAGACAGAACAAGGCAGTGTACAAAGACAGATCAAGGGAGTGTACAAAGACAGAACAAGGGAGTGTACATAGACAGATCAAGGGAGTGTACATAGACAGATCAAGGGAGTGTACATAGACAGATCAAGGGAGTGTACAAAGACAGAACAAGGGAGTGTACATAGACAGATCAAGGGAGTGTACAAAGACAGATCAAGGGAGTGTACAAAGACAGATCAAGGGAGTGTACATAGACAGATCAAGGGAGTGTACAAAGACAGAACAAGGGAGTGTACATAGACAGAACAAGGGAGTGTACATAGACAGATCAAGGGAGTGTACATAGACAGATCAAGGGAGTGTACAAAGACAGAACAAGGGAGTGTACATAGACAGATCAAGGGAGTGTACAAAGACAGATCAAGGGAGTGAACAAAGACAGAACAAGGCAGTGTACAAAGACAGAACAAGGGACAGTGTATGAAGACAGATCAAGGGAGTGTACAAAGACAGATCAAGGGAGTGTACAAAGACAGAACAAGACAGTGTACAAAGACAGAACAAGGGAGTGTATGAAGACAGATCAAGGGAGTGTACAAAGACAGATCAAGGGAGTGAACAAAGACAGAACAAGGCAGTGTACAAAGACAGAACAAGGGAGTGTACAAAGACAGATCAAGGGAGTGTACAAAGACAGAACAAGGGAGTGTACAAAGACAGATCAAGGGAGTGTACAAAGACAGAACAAGGGAGTGTACAAAGACAGAACAAGGGAGTGTACAAAGACAGATCAAGGGAGTGTACAAAGACAGAACAAGGGAGTGTACAAAGACAGAACAAGACAGTGTATGAAGACAGATCAAGGGAGTGTACAAAGACAGAACAAGGGAGTGTACAAAGACAGAACAAGGCAGTGTACAAAGACAGATCAAGGGAGTGTACAAAGACAGAACAAGGGAGTGTACAAAGACAGAACAAGGGAGTGTACATAGACAGATCAAGGGAGTGTACATAGACAGATCAAGGGAGTGTACAAAGACAGAACAAGGGAGTGTACATAGACAGATCAAGGGAGTGTACAAAGACAGATCAAGGGAGTGTACAAAGACAGATCAAGGGAGTGTACATAGACAGATCAAGGGAGTGTACAAAGACAGAACAAGGGAGTGTACATAGACAGAACAAGGGAGTGTACATAGACAGATCAAGGGAGTGTACATAGACAGATCAAGGGAGTGTACAAAGACAGAACAAGGGAGTGTACATAGACAGATCAAGGGAGTGTACAAAGACAGATCAAGGGAGTGAACAAAGACAGAACAAGGCAGTGTACAGACAGATCAGAACAAGACAGTGTATGAAGACAGATCAAGGGAGTGTACAAAGACAGATCAAGGGAGTGTACAAAGACAGATCAAGGGAGTGTACAAAGACAGAACAAGACAGTGTATGAAGACAGATCAAGGGAGTGTACAAAGACAGATCAAGGGAGTGAACAAAGACAGAACGAGGCAGTGTACAAAGACAGATCAAGGGAGTGAACAAAGACAGAACAAGGCAGTGTACAAAGACAGATCAAGGGAGTGTACATAGACAGAACAAGGCAGTGTACAAAGACAGATCAAGGGAGTGTACATAGACAGAACAAGGCAGTGTACAAAGACAGAACAAGGGAGTGTACAAAGACAGAGCAAGGCAGTGTACAAAGACAGATCAAGGGAGTGTACATAGACAGATCAAGGGAGTGTACAAAGACAGAACAAGGGAGTGTACAAAGACAGATCAAGGGAGTGTACATAGACAGATCAAGGGAGTGTACAAAGACAGATCAAGGGAGTGTACGAAGACAGAACAAGGGAGTGTACATAGACAGAACAAGGGAGTGTACAAAGACAGAACAAGACAGTGTATGAAGACAGAACAAGGGAGTGTACAAAGACAGAACAAGACAGTGTATGAAGACAGAACAAGGCAGTGTACAAAGACAGATCAAGGCAGTGTACAAAGACAGATCAAGGGAGTGTACATAGACAGATCAAGGGTGTGTACAAAGACAGAACAAGACAGTGTACATAGACAGATCAAGGGAGTGAACAAAGACAGAACAAGGCAGTGTACAAAGACAGATCAAGGGAGTGTACAAAGACAGAACAAGGGAGTGTACAAAGACAGAACAAGGCAGTGTACAAAGACAGATCAAGGGAGTGTACAAAGACAGATCAAGGGAGTGTACAAAGACAGAACAAGGGAGTGTACATAGACAGATCAAGGGAGTGTACAAAGACAGATCAAGGGAGTGAACAAAGACAGAACAAGGCAGTGTACAAAGACAGATCAAGGGAGTGTACAAAGACAGAACAAGACAGTGTACAAAGACAGATCAAGGGAGTGTACAAAGACAGAACAAGACAGTGTATGAAGACAGATCAAGGGAGTGTACAAAGACAGATCAATGGAGTGAACAAAGACAGAACAAGGCAGTGTACAAAGACAGATCAAGGGAGTGTACATAGACAGATCAAGGGAGTGTACAAAGACAGAACAAGACAGTGTACATAGACAGATCAAGGGAGTGAACAAAGACAGAACAAGGCAGTGTACAAAGACAGATCAAGGGAGTGTACAAAGACAGATCAAGGGAGTGTACATAGACAGATCAAGGGAGTGTACAAAGACAGAACAAGACAGTGTACATAGACAGATCAAGGGAGTGAACAAAGACAGAACAAGGCAGTGTACAAAGACAGATCAAGGCAGTGTACAAAGACAGATCAAGGGAGTGTACATAGACAGATCAAGGGTGTGTACAAAGACAGAACAAGACAGTGTACATAGACAGATCAAGGGAGTGAACAA
Source organism: Metamycoplasmataceae bacterium (assembly GCA_965263245.1). Taxonomy (GTDB): domain Bacteria; phylum Bacillota_I; class Bacilli_A; order Mycoplasmatales; family Metamycoplasmataceae; genus DT-68. Next base: position 69,702 of record CBDHHR010000280.1, read on the forward strand.
AGACAGAACAAGGCAGTGTACAAAGTCAGATCAAGGGAGTGTACAAAGACAGAGTGTACAAGAACAAGGCAGTGTACAAAGACAGATCAAGGGAGTGTACAAAGACAGATCAAGGGAGTGTACAAAGACAGAACAAGGGAGTGTACATAGACAGATCAAGGGAGTGTACAAAGACAGATCAAGGGAGTGAACAAAGACAGAACAAGGGAGTGTACAAAGACAGATCAAGGGAGTGAACAAAGACAGAACAAGGCAGTGTACAAAGACAGATCAAGGGAGTGTACATAGACAGAACAAGGCAGTGTACAAAGACAGATCAAGGGAGTGTACGAAGACAGAACAAGGGAGTGTACATAGACAGAACAAGGGAGTGTACAAAGACAGAACAAGACAGTGTATGAAGACAGAACAAGGGAGTGTACAAAGACAGAACAAGGGAGTGTACAAAGTTAGAACAAGGGAGTGTACATAGACAGAACAAGGGAGTGTACAAAGACAGAACAAGACAGTGTATGAAGACAGAACAAGGGAGTGTACATAGACAGAACAAGGGAGTGTACATAGACAGAACAAGGGAGTGTACAAAGACAGAACAAGACAGTGTATGAAGACAGAACAAGGGAGTGTACAAAGACAGAACAAGGGAGTGTACATAGACAGAACAAGGGAGTGTACAAAGACAGAACAAGACAGTGTACAAAGTTAGAACAAGGGAGTGTGCAAAGGCAGAACAAGGGAGAGTGTATGAAGACAGAACAAGGCAGTGTACGTAGACAGAACAAGGGAGTGTACAAAGACAGAACAAGACAGTGTATGAAGACAGAACAAGGGAGTGTACGAATACAGAACAAGGGAGTGTACAAAGACAGAACAAGACAGTGTATGAAGACAGAACAAGGGAGTGTACGAATACAGAACAAGGGAGTGTACAAAGACAGAACAAGACAGTGTATGAAGACAGAACAAGGGAGTGTACAAAGTTAGAACAAGGGAGTGTGCAAAGGCAGAACAAGGGAGAGTGTATGAAGACAGAACAAGGCAGTGTACGTAGACAGAACAAGGGAGTGTACAAAGACAGAACAAGACAGTGTACAAAGACAGAACAAGACAGTGTATGAAGACAGAACAAGGGAGTGTACAAAGACAGATCAAGGGAGTGTACATAGACAGAACAAGGGAGTGTACAAAGACAGAACAAGACAGTGTATGAAGACAGAACAAGGGAGTGTACAAAGACAGAACAAGGGAGTGTACAAAGTTAGAACAAGGGAGTGTGCAAAGGCAGAACAAGGGAGAGTGTATGAAGACAGAACAAGGCAGTGTACGTAAACAGAACAAGGGAGTGTACAAAGACAGAACAAGACAGTGTACAAAGACAGAACAAGACAGTGTATGAAGACAGAACAAGGGAGTGTACAAAAGACAGAACAAGACAGTGTACGAATACAGAACAAGGCAGTGTATGAATACAGAACAAGGGAGTGTACAAAGACAGAACAAGGGAGTGTACAAAAGACAGAACAAGACAGTGTACGAAGACAGATCAAGGGAGTGTACGAAGACAGATCAAGGGAGTGTACAAAGACAGAACAAGGGAGTGTACATAGACAGAACAAGGGAGTGTACAAAGACAGAACAAGACAGTGTATGAAGACAGAACAAGGGAGTGTACAAAGACAGAACAAGGGAGTGTACATAGACAGAACAAGGGAGTGTACAAAGACAGAACAAGACAGTGTATGAAGACAGAACAAGGGAGTGTACAAAGACAGAACAAGGGAGTGTACATAGAGAGAACAAGGGAGTGTACAAAGACAGAACAAGACAGTGTATGAAGACAGAACAAGGGAGTGTACAAAGTTAGAACAAGGGAGTGTGCAAAGGCAGAACAAGGGAGAGTGTATGAAGACAGAACAAGGCAGTGTACGTAGACAGAACAAGGGAGTGTACAAAGACAGAACAAGACAGTGTACAAAGACAGAACAAGGGAGTGTACAAAGACAGAACAAGACAGTGTACAAAGACAGAACAAGGGAGTGTACAAAAGACAGAACAAGACAGTGTACGAAGACAGATCAAGGGAGTGTACAAAGACAGAACAAGGGAGTGTACAAAGACAGATCAAGGGAGTGTACAAAGACAGAACAAGGGAGTGTACAAAGACAGATCAAGGGAGTGTACAAAGACAGATCAAGGGAGTGTACAAAGACAGAACAAGGGAGTGTACAAAGACAGATCAAGGGAGTGTACAAAGACAGATCAAGGGAGTGTACAAAGACAGAACAAGGGAGTGTACAAAGACATAACAAGACAGTGTACAAAGACAGATCAAGGGAGTGTACAAAGACAGATCAAGGGAGTGTACAAAGACAGAACAAGGGAGTGTACAAAGACAGAACAAGACAGTGTACAAAGACAGATCAAGGGAGTGTACAAAGACAGATCAAGGGAGTGTACAAAGACAGAACAAGGGAGTGTACATAGACAGATCAAGGGAGTGTACATAGACAGAACAAGGGAGTGTACAAAGACAGAACAAGACAGTGTACAAAGACAGATCAAGGGAGTGTACAAAGACAGATCAAGGGAGTGTACAAAGACAGAACAAGGAGTGTACAAAGACAGATCAAGGGAGTGTACAAAGACAGAACAAGGGAGTGTACAAAGACAGATCAAGGGAGTGTACAAAGACAGAACAAGGCAGTGTACAAAGACAGATCAAGGGAGTGTACAAAGACAGATCAAGGGAGTGTACAAAGACAGATCAAGGGAGTGTACAAAGACAGAACAAGGCAGTGTACGAAGACAGATCAAGGGAGTGTACAAAGACAGATCAAGGGAGTGTACATAGACAGATCAAGGGAGTGTACAAAGACAGAACAAGACAGTGTACAAAGACAGATCAAGGGAGTGTACAAAGACAGATCAAGGGAGTGTACAAAGACAGAACAAGGCAGTGTACAAAGACAGATCAAGGGAGTGTACAAAGACAGATCAAGGGAGTGTACAAAGACAGAACAAGGGAGTGTACAAAGACAGAACAAGACAGTGTACAAAGACAGATCAAGGGAGTGTACAAAGACAGATCAAGGGAGTGTACAAAGACAGATCAAGGGAGTGTACAAAGACAGAACAAGGGAGTGTACATAGAAATATCAAGGGAGTGTACAAAGACAGATCAATGGAGTGAACAAAGACAGAACAAGGCAGTGTACAAAGACAGATCAAGGGAGTGTACATAGACAGATCAAGGGAGTGTACAAAGACAGATCAAGGGAGTGTACAAAGACAGAACAAGACAGTGTACATAGACAGATCAAGGGAGTGAACAAAGACAGAACAAGGCAGTGTACAAAGACAGAGATCAAGGCAGTGTACAAAGACAGATCAAGGGAGTGTACATAGACAGATCAAGGGTGTGTACAAAGACAGAACAAGACAGTGTACACAGACATATCAAGGGAGTGAACAAAGACAGAACAAGGCAGTGTACAAAGTCAGATCAAGGGAGTGTACAAAGACAGAACAAGGGAGTGTACAAAGACAGAACAAGGCAGTGTACAAAGACAGATCAAGGGAGTGTACAAAGACAGATCAAGGGAGTGTACAAAGACAGAACAAGGGAGTGTACATAGACAGATCAAGGGAGTGTACAAAGACAGATCAAGGGAGTGAACAAAGACAGAACAAGGCAGTGTACAAAGACAGATCAAGGGAGTGTACAAAGACAGAACAAGACAGTGTACAAAGACAGATCAAGGGAGTGTACAAAGACAGAACAAGACAGTGTATGAAGACAGATCAAGGGAGTGTACAAAGACAGATCAATGGAGTGAACAAAGACAGAACAAGGCAGTGTACAAAGACAGATCAAGGGAGTGTACATAGACAGATCAAGGGAGTGTACAAAGACAGAACAAGACAGTGTACATAGACAGATCAAGGGAGTGAACAAAGACAGAACAAGGCAGTGTACAAAGACAGATCAAGGGAGTGTACAAAGACAGATCAAGGGAGTGTACATAGACAGATCAAGGGAGTGTACAAAGACAGAACAAGACAGTGTACATAGACAGATCAAGGGAGTGAACAAAGACAGAACAAGGCAGTGTACAAAGACAGATCAAGGCAGTGTACAAAGACAGATCAAGGGAGTGTACATAGACAGATCAAGGGTGTGTACAAAGACAGAACAAGACAGTGTACATAGACAGATCAAGGGAGTGAACAAAGACAGAACAAGGCAGTGTACAAAGTCAGATCAAGGGAGTGTACAAAGACAGAACAAGGGAGTGTACAAAGACAGAACAAGGCAGTGTACAAAGACAGATCAAGGGAGTGTACAAAGACAGATCAAGGGAGTGTACAAAGACAGAACAAGGGAGTGTACATAGACAGATCAAGGGAGTGTACAAAGACAGATCAAGGGAGTGAACAAAGACAGAACAAGGCAGTGTACAAAGACAGATCAAGGGAGTGAACAGAGACAGAACAAGGCAGTGTACAAAGACAGATCAAGGGAGTGTACATAGACAGAACAAGGCAGTGTACAAAGACAGATCAAGGGAGTGTACGAAGACAGAACAAGGGAGTGTACATAGGCAGAACAAGGGAGTGTACAAAGACAGAACAAGACAGTGTATGAAGACAGAACAAGGGAGTGTACAAAGACAGAACAAGGGAGTGTACAAAGTTAGAACAAGGGAGTGTACATAGACAGAACAAGGGAGTGTACAAAGACAGAACAAGACAGTGTATGAAGACAGAACAAGGGAGTGTACATAGACAGAACAAGGGAGTGTACATAGACAGAACAAGGGAGTGTACAAAGACAGAACAAGACAGTGTATGAAGACAGAACAAGGGAGTGTACATAGACAGAACAAGGGAGTGTACATAGACAGAACAAGGGAGTGTACAAAGACAGAACAAGACAGTGTACAAAGTTAGAACAAGGGAGTGTGCAAAGGCAGAACAAGGGAGAGTGTATGAAGACAGAACAAGGCAGTGTACGTAGACAGAACAAGGGAGTGTACAAAGACAGAACAAGACAGTGTATGAAGACAGAACAAGGGAGTGTACGAATACAGAACAAGGGAGTGTACAACAGACAGAACAAGACAGTGTATGAAGACAGAACAAGGGAGTGTACGAATACAGAACAAGGGAGTGTACAAAGACAGAACAAGGCAGTGTATGAATACAGAACAAGGGAGTGTACGAAGACAGAACAAGACAGTGTATGAATACAGAACAAGGGAGTGTATGAATACAGAACAAGGGAGTGTACAAAGACAGAACAAGGCAGTGTATGAATACAGAACAAGGGAGTGTACAAAGACAGAACAAGGCAGTGTATGAATACAGAACAAGGGAGTGTACAAAGACAGATCAAGGCAGTGTATGAATACAGAACAAGGGAGTGTACAAAGACAGAACAAGGGAGTGTACAAAGACAGAACAAGGCAGTGTACAAAAGACAGAACAAGACAGTGTACGAAGACAAAACAAGGCAGTGTCCGAATACAGAACAAGGGAGTGTACAAAGACAGATCAAGGGAGTGTACAAAGACAGAACAAGGGAGTGTACAAAGACAGAACAAGACAGTGTACAAAGACAGATCAAGGGAGTGTACAAAGACAGATCAAGGGAGTGTACAAAGACAGAACAAGGGAGTGTACATAGAAATATCAAGGGAGTGTACAAAGACAGATCAAGGGAGTGAACAAAGACAGAACAAGGCAGTGTACAAAGACAGATCAAGGGAGTGTACATAGACAGATCAAGGGAGTGTACAAAGACAGATCAAGGGAGTGTACAAAGACAGATCAAGGGAGTGTACAAAGACAGAACAAGGGAGTGTACAAAGACAGAACAAGGGAGTGTACAAAGACAGATCAAGGGAGTGTACAAAGACAGATCAAGGGAGTGTACATAGACAGATCAAGGGAGTGAACAAAGACAGAACAAGGCAGTGTACAAAGACAGATCAAGGCAGTGTACAAAGACAGATCAAGGGATTGTACATAGACAGATCAAGGGTGTGTACAAAGACAGAACAAGACAGTGTACATAGACAGATCAAGGGAGTGAACAAAGACAGAACAAGGCAGTGTACAAAGTCAGATCAAGGGAGTGTACAAAGACAGAACAAGGGAGTGTACAACGACAGAACAAGGCAGTGTACAAAGACAGATCAAGGGAGTGTACAAAGACAGATCAAGGGAGTGTACAAAGACAGAACAAGGGAGTGTACATAGATAGATCAAGGGAGTGTACAAAGACAGATCAAGGGAGTGAACAAAGACAGAACAAGGGAGTGTACAAAGACAGATCAAGGGAGTGTACAAAGACAGAACAAGACAGTGTACAAAGACAGAACAAGGGAGTGTACAAAGACAGAACAAGACAGTGTATCAAGACAGAACAAGGGAGTGTACAAAGACAGAACAAGGGAGTGTACAAAGACAGAACAAGGCAGTGTACAAAGACAGAACAAGGGAGTGTACAAAGACAGAACAAGGGAGTGTACAAAGACAGAACAAGGGAGTGTACAAAGACAGAACAAGGGAGTGTACAAAGACAGAACAAGGCAGTGTACGAAGACAGAACAAGGGAGTGTACATAGACAGAACAAGGGAGTGTACAAAGACAGAACAAGACAGTGTATGAAGACAGAACAAGGGAGTGTACAAAGACAGAACAAGGGAGTGTATGAAGACAGAACAAGGGAGTGTACAAAGACAGAACAAGGGAGTGTACAAAGACAGAACAAGACAGTGTATGAAGACAGAACAAGGGAGTGTACAAAGACAGAACAAGGGAGTGTATGAAGACAGAACAAGGGAGTGTACAAAGACAGAACAAGGGAGTGTACAAAGACAGAACAAGGCAGTGTACAAAGACAGAACAAGGGAGTGTACAAAGACAGAACAAGGGAGTGTACAAAGACAGAACAAGACAGTGTACAAAGACAGAACAAGGGAGTGTACAAAGACAGAACAAGAGTGTACAAAGACAGAACAAGGGAGTGTACAAAGACAGAACAAGGGAGTGTACAAAGACAGAACAAGACAGTGTATGAAGACAGAACAAGGGAGTGTACAAAGACAGAACAAGGCAGTGTACAAAGACAGAACAAGGGAGTGTACAAAGACAGAACAAGGGAGTGTACAAAGACAGAACAAGACAGTGTATGAAGACAGAACAAGGGAGTGTACAAAGACAGATCAAGGGAGTGTACAAAGACAGAACAAGGGAGTGTATGAAGACAGAACAAGGGAGTGTACAAAGACAGATCAAGGGAGTGTACAAAGACAGAACAAGGGAGTGTACAAAGACAGAACAAGGGAGTGTACAAAGACAGAACAAGGGAGTGTACAAAGACAGAACAAGGGAGTGTACAAAGACAGAACAAGGGAGTGTATGAAGACAGAACAAGGGAGTGTACAAAGACAGAACAAGGGAGTGTACAAAGACAGAACAAGGGAGTGTACAAAGACAGAACAAGGGAGTGTACAAAGACAGAACAAGGGAGTGTACAAAGACAGAACAAGGGAGTGTACATAGACAGAACAAGGGAGTGTACAAAGACAGAACAAGGCAGTGTACAAAGACAGAACAAGGGAGTGTACAAAGACAGAACAAGGGAGTGTACAAGACAGAACAAGGGAGTGTACAAAGACAGAACAAGGGAGTGTACATAGACAGAACAAGGGAGTGTACAAAGACAGAACAAGGGAGTGTACAAAGACAGAACAAGGCAGTGTACAAAGACAGAACAAGGGAGTGTACATAGACAGAACAAGGGAGTGTACAAAGACAGAACAAGACAGTGTACAAGACAGAACAAGGGAGTGTACAAAGACAGAACAAGGGAGTGTACAAAGACAGAACAAGGGAGTGTACAAAGACAGAACAAGGGAGTGTACAAAGACAGAACAAGGGAGTGTACAAAGACAGAACAAGGGAGTGTACAAAGACAGAACAAGGGAGTGTACAAAGACAGAACAAGGGAGTGTACATAGACAGAACAAGGGAGTGTACAAAGACAGAACAAGGGAGTGTACAAAGACAGAACAAGGGAGTGTACAAAGACAGAACAAGGGAGTGTACAAAGACAGAACAAGGCAGTGTACAAAGACAGAACAAGGGAGTGTACATAGACAGAACAAGGGAGTGTACAAAGACAGAACAAGGGAGTGTATGAAGACAGAACAAGGGAGTGTACATAGGCAGAACAAGGGAGTGTACAAAGACAGAACAAGACAGTGTATGAAGACAGAACAAGGGAGTGTACAAAAGACAGAACAAGACAGTGTATGAAGACAGAACAAGGGAGTGTACAAAGTTAGAACAAGGGAGTGTACAAAGGCAGAACAAGGGGAGTGTATGAAGACAGAACAAGGCAGTGTACGAAGACAGATCAAGGGAGTGTACAAAGACAGAACAAGGGAGTGTACATAGACAGAACAAGGGAGTGTACAAAGACAGAACAAGACAGTGTATGAAGACAGAACAAGGGAGTGTACAAAGACAGAACAAGGGAGTGTACATAGACAGAACAAGACAGTGTATGAAGACAGAACAAGGGAGTGTACAAAGTTAGAACAAGGGAGTGTGCAAAGGCAGAACAAGGGAGAGTGTATGAAGACAGAACAAGGCAGTGTACGTAGACAGAACAAGGGAGTGTACAAAGACAGAACAAGACAGTGTATGAAGACAGAACAAGGGAGTGTACGAATACAGAACAAGGGAGTGTACAACAGACAGAACAAGACAGTGTATGAAGACAGAACAAGGGAGTGTACGAATACAGAACAAGGGAGTGTACAAAGACAGAACAAGGCAGTGTATGAATACAGAACAAGGGAGTGTACGAAGACAGAACAAGACAGTGTATGAATACAGAACAAGGGAGTGTATGAATACAGAACAAGGGAGTGTACAAAGACAGAACAAGGCAGTGTATGAATACAGAACAAGGGAGTGTACAAAGACAGAACAAGGCAGTGTATGAATACAGAACAAGGGAGTGTACAAAGACAGATCAAGGCAGTGTATGAATACAGAACAAGGGAGTGTACAAAGACAGAACAAGGGAGTGTACAAAGACAGAACAAGGCAGTGTACAAAAGACAGAACAAGACAGTGTACGAAGACAAAACAAGGCAGTGTACGAATACAGAACAAGGGAGTGTACAAAGACAGATCAAGGGAGTGTACAAAGACAGAACAAGGGAGTGTACAAAGACAGAACAAGACAGTGTACAAAGACAGATCAAGGGAGTGTACAAAGACAGATCAAGGGAGTGTACAAAGACAGAACAAGGGAGTGTACATAGAAATATCAAGGGAGTGTACAAAGACAGATCAAGGGAGTGAACAAAGACAGAACAAGGCAGTGTACAAAGACAGATCAAGGGAGTGTACATAGACAGATCAAGGGAGTGTACAAAGACAGATCAAGGGAGTGTACAAAGACAGAACAAGGGAGTGTACAAAGACAGAACAAGGCAGTGTACAAAGACAGATCAAGGGAGTGTACAAAGACAGATCAAGGGAGTGTACATAGACAGATCAAGGGAGTGTACAAAGACAGAACAAGACAGTGTACATAGACAGATCAAGGGAGTGAACAAAGACAGAACAAGGCAGTGTACAAAGACAGATCAAGGCAGTGTACAAAGACAGATCAAGGGAGTGTACAAAGACAGAACAAGACAGTGTATGAAGACAGATCAAGGGAGTGTACAAAGACAGATCAAGGGAGTGAACAAAGACAGAACAAGGCAGTGTACAAAGACAGATCAAGGGAGTGAACAAAGACAGAACAAGGCAGTGTACAAAGACAGATCAAGGGAGTGTACATAGACAGAACAAGGCAGTGTACAAAGACAGATCAAGGGAGTGTACGAAGACAGAACAAGGGAGTGTACATAGGCAGAACAAGGGAGTGTACAAAGACAGAACAAGACAGTGTATGAAGACAGAACAAGGGAGTGTACAAAGACAGAACAAGGGAGTGTACACAGTTAGAACAAGGGAGTGTACATAGACAGAACAAGGGAGTGTACAAAGACAGAACAAGACAGTGTATGAAGACAGAACAAGGGAGTGTACATAGACAGAACAAGGGAGTGTACATAGAAAGAACAAGGGAGTGTACAAAGACAGAACAAGACAGTGTATGAAGACAGAACAAGGGAGTGTACAAAGACAGAACAAGGGAGTGTACATAGACAGAACAAGGGAGTGTACAAAGACAGAACAAGACAGTGTACAAAGTTAGAACAAGGGAGTGTGCAAAGGCAGAACAAGAGTGTATGAAGACAGAACAAGGCAGTGTACGTAGACAGAACAAGGGAGTGTACAAAGACAGAACAAGACAGTGTATGAAGACAGAACAAGGGAGTGTACGAATACAGAACAAGGGAGTGTACAAAAGACAGAACAAGACAGTGTATGAAGACAGAACAAGGGAGTGTACGAATACAGAACAAGGGAGTGTACAAAGACAGAACAAGGCAGTGTATGAATACAGAACAAGGGAGTGTATGAAGACAGAACAAGACAGTGTATGAATACAGAACAAGGGAGTGTATGAATACAGAACAAGGGAGTGTACAAAGACAGAACAAGGCAGTGTATGAATACAGAACAAGGGAGTGTACAAAGACAGAACAAGGCAGTGTATGAATACAGAACAAGGGAGTGTACAAAGACAGATCAAGGCAGTGTATGAATACAGAACAAGGGAGTGTACAAAGGCAGAACAAGGGAGTGTACAAAGACAGAACAAGGCAGTGTACAAAAGACAGAACAAGACAGTGTACGAAGACAAAACAAGGCAGTGTACGAATACAGAACAAGGGAGTGTACAAAGACAGATCAAGGGAGTGTACAAAGACAGAACAAGGGAGTGTACAAAGACAGAACAAGACAGTGTACAAAGACAGATCAAGGGAGTGTACAAAGACAGATCAAGGGAGTGTACAAAGACAGAACAAGGGAGTGTACAAAGACAGAACAAGACAGTGTACAAAGACAGATCAAGGGAGTGTACAAAGACAGATCAAGGGAGTGTACAAAGACAGAACAAGGGAGTGTACATAGACAGATCAAGGGAGTGTACAAAGACAGATCAAGGGAGTGAACAAAGACAGAACAAGGCAGTGTACAAAGACAGATCAAGGGAGTGTACATAGACAGATCAAGGGAGTGTACAAAGACAGAACAAGACAGTGTACATAGACAGATCAAGGGAGTGAACAAAGACAGAACAAGGCAGTGTACAAAGACAGATCAAGGGAGTGTACAAAGACAGATCAAGGGAGTGTACATAGACAGATCAAGGGAGTGTACACAGACAGAACAAGACAGTGTACATAGACAGATCAAGGGAGTGAACAAAGACAGAACAAGGCAGTGTACAAAGACAGATCAAGGCAATGTACAAAGACAGATCAAGGGAGTGTACATAGACAGATCAAGGGAGTGTACAAAGACAGAACAAGATAGTGTACATAGACAGATCAAGGGAGTGAACAAAGACAGAACAAGGCAGTGTACAAAGACAGATCAAGGGAGTGTACAAAGACAGATCAAGGGAGTGTACAAAGACAGAACAAGGGAGTGTACAAAGACAGAACAAGGCAGTGTACAAAGACAGATCAAGGGAGTGTACAAAGACAGAACAAGGGAGTGTACATAGACAGATCAAGGGAGTGTACATAGACAGATCAAGGGAGTGTACATAGACAGATCAAGGGAGTGTACAAAGACAGAACAAGGGAGTGTACATAGACAGATCAAGGGAGTGTACAAAGACAGATCAAGGGAGTGTACAAAGACAGATCAAGGGAGTGTACATAGACAGATCAAGGGAGTGTACAAAGACAGAACAAGGGAGTGTACATAGACAGAACAAGGGAGTGTACATAGACAGATCAAGGGAGTGTACATAGACAGATCAAGGGAGTGTACAAAGACAGAACAAGGGAGTGTACATAGACAGATCAAGGGAGTGTACAAAGACAGATCAAGGGAGTGAACAAAGACAGAACAAGGCAGTGTACAAAGACAGAACAAGACAGTGTATGAAGACAGATCAAGGGAGTGTACAAAGACAGAACAAGGGAGTGTACAAAGACAGATCAAGGGAGTGTACAAAGACAGAACAAGACAGTGTATGAAGACAGATCAAGGGAGTGTACAAAGACAGATCAAGGGAGTGAACAAAGACAGAACAAGGCAGTGTACAAAGACAGATCAAGGGAGTGTACAAAGACAGATCAAGGGAGTGTACAAAGACAGAACAAAGTGTACAAAGACAGATCAAGGGAGTGTACAAAGACAGAACAAGGGAGTGTACATAGACAGATCAAGGGAGTGTACAAAGACAGACAAGGGAGTGACAAAGACAAGAGTGTACAAAGACAGAACAAGACAGTGTACAAAGACAGATCAAGGGAGTGTACAAAGACAGAACAAGGGAGTGTACAAAGACAGAACAAGGCAGTGTACAAAGACAGATCAAGGGAGTGTACAAAGACAGAACAAGGGAGTGTACATAGACAGATCAAGGGAGTGTACATAGACAGATCAAGGGAGTGTACATAGACAGATCAAGGGAGTGTACAAAGACAGAACAAGGGAGTGTACATAGACAGATCAAGGGAGTGTACAAAGACAGATCAAGGGAGTGTACAAAGACAGATCAAGGGAGTGTACATAGACAGATCAAGGGAGTGTACAAAGACAGAACAAGGGAGTGTACATAGACAGAACAAGGGAGTGTACATAGACAGATCAAGGGAGTGTACATAGACAGATCAAGGGAGTGTACAAAGACAGAACAAGGGAGTGTACATAGACAGATCAAGGGAGTGTACAAAGACAGATCAAGGGAGTGAACAAAGACAGAACAAGGCAGTGTACAAAGACAGATCAAGGGAGTGTACAAAGACAGAACAAGACAGTGTACAAAGACAGAACAAGACATGAAGACAGATCAAGGGAGTGTACAAAGACAGATCAAGGGAGTGAACAAAGACAGAACGAGGCAGTGTACAAAGACAGATCAAGGGAGTGAACAAAGACAGAACAAGGCAGTGTACAAAGACAGATCAAGGGAGTGTACATAGACAGAACAAGGCAGTGTACAAAGACAGATCAAGGGAGTGTACATAGACAGAACAAGGCAGTGTACAAAGACAGAACAAGGGAGTGTACAAAGACAGAGCAAGGCAGTGTACAAAGACAGATCAAGGGAGTGTACATAGACAGATCAAGGGAGTGTACAAAGACAGAACAAGGGAGTGTACAAAGACAGATCAAGGGAGTGTACATAGACAGATCAAGGGAGTGTACAAAGACAGATCAAGGGAGTGTACGAAGACAGAACAAGGGAGTGTACATAGACAGAACAAGGGAGTGTACAAAGACAGAACAAGACAGTGTATGAAGACAGAACAAGGGAGTGTACAAAGACAGAACAAGACAGTGTATGAAGACAGAACAAGGCAGTGTACAAAGACAGATCAAGGCAGTGTACAAAGACAGATCAAGGGAGTGTACATAGACAGATCAAGGGTGTGTACAAAGACAGAACAAGACAGTGTACATAGACAGATCAAGGGAGTGAACAAAGACAGAACAAGGCAGTGTACAAAGTCAGATCAAGGGAGTGTACAAAGACAGAACAAGGGAGTGTACAAAGACAGAACAAGGCAGTGTACAAAGACAGATCAAGGGAGTGTACAAAGACAGATCAAGGGAGTGTACAAAGACAGAACAAGGGAGTGTACATAGACAGATCAAGGGAGTGTACAAAGACAGATCAAGGGAGTGAACAAAGACAGAACAAGGCAGTGTACAAAGACAGATCAAGGGAGTGTACAAAGACAGAACAAGACAGTGTACAAAGACAGATCAAGGGAGTGTACAAAGACAGAACAAGACAGTGTATGAAGACAGATCAAGGGAGTGTACAAAGACAGATCAATGGAGTGAACAAAGACAGAACAAGGCAGTGTACAAAGACAGATCAAGGGAGTGTACATAGACAGATCAAGGGAGTGTACAAAGACAGAACAAGACAGTGTACATAGACAGATCAAGGGAGTGAACAAAGACAGAACAAGGCAGTGTACAAAGACAGATCAAGGGAGTGTACAAAGACAGATCAAGGGAGTGTACATAGACAGATCAAGGGAGTGTACAAAGACAGAACAAGACAGTGTACATAGACAGATCAAGGGAGTGAACAAAGACAGAACAAGGCAGTGTACAAAGACAGATCAAGGCAGTGTACAAAGACAGATCAAGGGAGTGTACATAGACAGATCAAGGGTGTGTACAAAGACAGAACAAGACAGTGTACATAGACAGATCAAGGGAGTGAACAAAGACAGAACAAGGCAGTGTACAAAGTCAGATCAAGGGAGTGTACAAAGACAGAACAAGGCAGTGTACAAAGACAGATCAAGGGAGTGTACAAGACAGATCAAGGGAGTGTACAAAGACAGAACAAGGGAGTGTACATAGACAGATCAAGGGAGTGTACAAAGACAGATCAAGGGAGTGAACAAAGACAGAACAAGGCAGTGTACAAAGACAGATCAAGGGAGTGAACAGAGACAGAACAAGGCAGTGTACAAAGACAGATCAAGGGAGTGTACATAGACAGAACAAGGCAGTGTACAAAGACAGATCAAGGGAGTGTACGAAGACAGAACAAGGGAGTGTACATAGGCAGAACAAGGGAGTGTACAAAGACAGAACAAGACAGTGTATGAAGACAGAACAAGGGAGTGTACAAAGACAGAACAAGGGAGTGTACAAAGTTAGAACAAGGGAGTGTACATAGACAGAACAAGGGAGTGTACAAAGACAGAACAAGACAGTGTATGAAGACAGAACAAGGGAGTGTACATAGACAGAACAAGGGAGTGTACATAGACAGAACAAGGGAGTGTACAAAGACAGAACAAGACAGTGTATGAAGACAGAACAAGGGAGTGTACAAAGACAGAACAAGGGAGTGTACATAGACAGAACAAGGGAGTGTACAAAGACAGAACAAGACAGTGTACAAAGTTAGAACAAGGGAGTGTACAAAGGCAGAACAAGGGGAGTGTATGAAGACAGAACAAGGAGAGTGTACGAAGACAGAACAAGGGAGTGTACAAAGACAGAACAAGACAGTGTATGAAGACAGAACAAGGGAGTGTACGAAGACAGAACAAGGGAGTGTACAAAGACAGAACAAGACAGTGTATGAAGACAGAACAAGGGAGTGTACGAATACAGAACAAGGGAGTGTACAAAGACAGAACAAGACAGTGTATGAAGACAGAACAAGGGAGTGTACAAAGTTAGAACAAGGGAGTGTGCAAAGGCAGAACAAGGGAGAGTGTATGAAGACAGAACAAGGCAGTGTACGTAGACAGAACAAGGGAGTGTACAAAGACAGAACAAGACAGTGTACAAAGACAGAACAAGACAGTGTATGAAGACAGAACAAGGGAGTGTACAAAGACAGATCAAGGGAGTGTACATAGACAGAACAAGGGAGTGTACAAAGACAGAACAAGACAGTGTATGAAGACAGAACAAGGGAGTGTACAAAGACAGAACAAGGGAGTGTACAAAGTTAGAACAAGGGAGTGTGCAAAGGCAGAACAAGGGAGAGTGTATGAAGACAGAACAAGGCAGTGTACGTAAACAGAACAAGGGAGTGTACAAAGACAGAACAAGACAGTGTACAAAGACAGAACAAGACAGTGTATGAAGACAGAACAAGGGAGTGTACAAAAGACAGAACAAGACAGTGTACGAATACAGAACAAGGCAGTGTATGAATACAGAACAAGGGAGTGTACAAAGACAGAACAAGGGAGTGTACAAAAGACAGAACAAGACAGTGTACGAAGACAGATCAAGGGAGTGTACGAAGACAGATCAAGGGAGTGTACAAAGACAGAACAAGGGAGTGTACATAGACAGAACAAGGGAGTGTACAAAGACAGAACAAGACAGTGTATGAAGACAGAACAAGGGAGTGTACAAAGACAGAACAAGGGAGTGTACATAGACAGAACAAGGGAGTGTACAAAGACAGAACAAGACAGTGTATGAAGACAGAACAAGGGAGTGTACAAAGACAGAACAAGGGAGTGTACATAGAGAGAACAAGGGAGTGTACAAAGACAGAACAAGACAGTGTATGAAGACAGAACAAGGGAGTGTACAAAGTTAGAACAAGGGAGTGTGCAAAGGCAGAACAAGGGAGAGTGTATGAAGACAGAACAAGGCAGTGTACGTAGACAGAACAAGGGAGTGTACAAAGACAGAACAAGACAGTGTACAAAGACAGAACAAGGGAGTGTACAAAGACAGAACAAGACAGTGTACAAAGACAGAACAAGGGAGTGTACAAAAGACAGAACAAGACAGTGTACGAAGACAGATCAAGGGAGTGTACAAAGACAGAACAAGGGAGTGTACAAAGACAGATCAAGGGAGTGTACAAAGACAGAACAAGGGAGTGTACAAAGACAGATCAAGGGAGTGTACAAAGACAGATCAAGGGAGTGTACAAAGACAGAACAAGGGAGTGTACAAAGACAGATCAAGGGAGTGTACAAAGACAGATCAAGGGAGTGTACAAAGACAGAACAAGGGAGTGTACAAAGACATAACAAGACAGTGTACAAAGACAGATCAAGGGAGTGTACAAAGACAGATCAAGGGAGTGTACAAAGACAGAACAAGGGAGTGTACAAAGACAGAACAAGACAGTGTACAAAGACAGATCAAGGGAGTGTACAAAGACAGATCAAGGGAGTGTACAAAGACAGAACAAGGGAGTGTACATAGACAGATCAAGGGAGTGTACATAGACAGAACAAGGGAGTGTACAAAGACAGAACAAGACAGTGTACAAAGACAGATCAAGGGAGTGTACAAAGACAGATCAAGGGAGTGTACAAAGACAGAACAAGGCAGTGTACAAAGACAGATCAAGGGAGTGTACAAAGACAGATCAAGGGAGTGTACAAAGACAGATCAAGGGAGTGTACAAAGACAGAACAAGGCAGTGTACGAAGACAGATCAAGGGAGTGTACAAAGACAGATCAAGGGAGTGTACAAAGACAGATCAAGGGAGTGTACAAAGACAGAACAAGGCAGTGTACGAAGACAGATCAAGGGAGTGTACAAAGACAGATCAAGGGAGTGTACATAGACAGATCAAGGGAGTGTACAAAGACAGAACAAGACAGTGTACAAAGACAGATCAAGGGAGTGTACAAAGACAGATCAAGGGAGTGTACAAAGACAGAACAAGGCAGTGTACAAAGACAGATCAAGGGAGTGTACAAAGACAGATCAAGGGAGTGTACAAAGACAGAACAAGGGAGTGTACAAAGACAGAACAAGACAGTGTACAAAGACAGATCAAGGGAGTGTACAAAGACAGATCAAGGGAGTGTACAAAGACAGATCAAGGGAGTGTACAAAGACAGAACAAGGGAGTGTACATAGAAATATCAAGGGAGTGTACAAAGACAGATCAATGGAGTGAACAAAGACAGAACAAGGCAGTGTACAAAGACAGATCAAGGGAGTGTACATAGACAGATCAAGGGAGTGTACAAAGACAGATCAAGGGAGTGTACAAAGACAGAACAAGACAGTGTACATAGACAGATCAAGGGAGTGAACAAAGACAGAACAAGGCAGTGTACAAAGACAGAGATCAAGGCAGTGTACAAAGACAGATCAAGGGAGTGTACATAGACAGATCAAGGGTGTGTACAAAGACAGAACAAGACAGTGTACACAGACATATCAAGGGAGTGAACAAAGACAGAACAAGGCAGTGTACAAAGTCAGATCAAGGGAGTGTACAAAGACAGAACAAGGGAGTGTACAAAGACAGAACAAGGCAGTGTACAAAGACAGATCAAGGGAGTGTACAAAGACAGATCAAGGGAGTGTACAAAGACAGAACAAGGGAGTGTACAAAGACAGAACAAGGGAGTGTACATAGACAGATCAAGGGAGTGTACAAAGACAGATCAAGGGAGTGAACAAAGACAGAACAAGGCAGTGTACAAAGACAGATCAAGGGAGTGTACAAAGACAGAACAAGACAGTGTACAAAGACAGATCAAGGGAGTGTACAAAGACAGAACAAGACAGTGTATGAAGACAGATCAAGGGAGTGTACAAAGACAGATCAATGGAGTGAACAAAGACAGAACAAGGCAGTGTACAAAGACAGATCAAGGGAGTGTACATAGACAGATCAAGGGAGTGTACAAAGACAGAACAAGACAGTGTACATAGACAGATCAAGGGAGTGAACAAAGACAGAACAAGGCAGTGTACAAAGACAGATCAAGGGAGTGTACAAAGACAGATCAAGGGAGTGTACATAGACAGATCAAGGGAGTGTACAAAGACAGAACAAGACAGTGTACATAGACAGATCAAGGGAGTGAACAAAGACAGAACAAGGCAGTGTACAAAGACAGATCAAGGCAGTGTACAAAGACAGATCAAGGGAGTGTACATAGACAGATCAAGGGTGTGTACAAAGACAGAACAAGACAGTGTACATAGACAGATCAAGGGAGTGAACAAAGACAGAACAAGGCAGTGTACAAAGTCAGATCAAGGGAGTGTACAAAGACAGAACAAGGGAGTGTACAAAGACAGAACAAGGCAGTGTACAAAGACAGATCAAGGGAGTGTACAAAGACAGATCAAGGGAGTGTACAAAGACAGAACAAGGGAGTGTACATAGACAGATCAAGGGAGTGTACAAAGACAGATCAAGGGAGTGAACAAAGACAGAACAAGGCAGTGTACAAAGACAGATCAAGGGAGTGAACAGAGACAGAACAAGGCAGTGTACAAAGACAGATCAAGGGAGTGTACATAGACAGAACAAGGCAGTGTACAAAGACAGATCAAGGGAGTGTACGAAGACAGAACAAGGGAGTGTACATAGGCAGAACAAGGGAGTGTACAAAGACAGAACAAGACAGTGTATGAAGACAGAACAAGGGAGTGTACAAAGACAGAACAAGGGAGTGTACAAAGTTAGAACAAGGGAGTGTACATAGACAGAACAAGGGAGTGTACAAAGACAGAACAAGACAGTGTATGAAGACAGAACAAGGGAGTGTACATAGACAGAACAAGGGAGTGTACATAGACAGAACAAGGGAGTGTACAAAGACAGAACAAGACAGTGTATGAAGACAGAACAAGGGAGTGTACATAGACAGAACAAGGGAGTGTACATAGACAGAACAAGGGAGTGTACAAAGACAGAACAAGACAGTGTACAAAGTTAGAACAAGGGAGTGTGCAAAGGCAGAACAAGGGAGAGTGTATGAAGACAGAACAAGGCAGTGTACGTAGACAGAACAAGGGAGTGTACAAAGACAGAACAAGACAGTGTATGAAGACAGAACAAGGGAGTGTACGAATACAGAACAAGGGAGTGTACAACAGACAGAACAAGACAGTGTATGAAGACAGAACAAGGGAGTGTACGAATACAGAACAAGGGAGTGTACAAAGACAGAACAAGGCAGTGTATGAATACAGAACAAGGGAGTGTACGAAGACAGAACAAGACAGTGTATGAATACAGAACAAGGGAGTGTATGAATACAGAACAAGGGAGTGTACAAAGACAGAACAAGGCAGTGTATGAATACAGAACAAGGGAGTGTACAAAGACAGAACAAGGCAGTGTATGAATACAGAACAAGGGAGTGTACAAAGACAGATCAAGGCAGTGTATGAATACAGAACAAGGGAGTGTACAAAGACAGAACAAGGGAGTGTACAAAGACAGAACAAGGCAGTGTACAAAAGACAGAACAAGACAGTGTACGAAGACAAAACAAGGCAGTGTCCGAATACAGAACAAGGGAGTGTACAAAGACAGATCAAGGGAGTGTACAAAGACAGAACAAGGGAGTGTACAAAGACAGAACAAGACAGTGTACAAAGACAGATCAAGGGAGTGTACAAAGACAGATCAAGGGAGTGTACAAAGACAGAACAAGGGAGTGTACATAGAAATATCAAGGGAGTGTACAAAGACAGATCAAGGGAGTGAACAAAGACAGAACAAGGCAGTGTACAAAGACAGATCAAGGGAGTGTACATAGACAGATCAAGGGAGTGTACAAAGACAGATCAAGGGAGTGTACAAAGACAGATCAAGGGAGTGTACAAAGACAGAACAAGGGAGTGTACAAAGACAGAACAAGGCAGTGTACAAAGACAGATCAAGGGAGTGTACAAAGACAGATCAAGGGAGTGTACATAGACAGATCAAGGGAGTGAACAAAGACAGAACAAGGCAGTGTACAAAGACAGATCAAGGCAGTGTACAAAGACAGATCAAGGGATTGTACATAGACAGATCAAGGGTGTGTACAAAGACAGAACAAGACAGTGTACATAGACAGATCAAGGGAGTGAACAAAGACAGAACAAGGCAGTGTACAAAGTCAGATCAAGGGAGTGTACAAAGACAGAACAAGGGAGTGTACAACGACAGAACAAGGCAGTGTACAAAGACAGATCAAGGGAGTGTACAAAGACAGATCAAGGGAGTGTACAAAGACAGAACAAGGGAGTGTACATAGATAGATCAAGGGAGTGTACAAAGACAGATCAAGGGAGTGAACAAAGACAGAACAAGGGAGTGTACAAAGACAGATCAAGGGAGTGTACAAAGACAGAACAAGACAGTGTACAAAGACAGATCAAGGGAGTGTACAAAGACAGAACAAGACAGTGTATCAAGACAGATCAAGGGAGTGTACAAAGACAGATCAAGGGAGTGAACAAAGACAGAACAAGGCAGTGTACAAAGACAGATCAAGGGAGTGAACAAAGACAGAACAAGGCAGTGTACAAAGACAGATCAAGGGAGTGTACATAGACAGAACAAGGCAGTGTACAAAGACAGATCAAGGGAGTGTACGAAGACAGAACAAGGGAGTGTACATAGGCAGAACAAGGGAGTGTACAAAGACAGAACAAGACAGTGTATGAAGACAGAACAAGGGAGTGTACAAAGACAGAACAAGGGAGTGTACACAGTTAGAACAAGGGAGTGTACATAGACAGAACAAGGGAGTGTACAAAGACAGAACAAGACAGTGTATGAAGACAGAACAAGGGAGTGTACATAGACAGAACAAGGGAGTGTACATAGAAAGAACAAGGGAGTGTACAAAGACAGAACAAGACAGTGTATGAAGACAGAACAAGGGAGTGTACAAAGACAGAACAAGGGAGTGTACATAGACAGAACAAGGGAGTGTACAAAGACAGAACAAGACAGTGTACAAAGTTAGAACAAGGGAGTGTGCAAAGGCAGAACAAGAGTGTATGAAGACAGAACAAGGCAGTGTACGTAGACAGAACAAGGGAGTGTACAAAGACAGAACAAGACAGTGTATGAAGACAGAACAAGGGAGTGTACGAATACAGAACAAGGCAGTGTACAAAGTCAGATCAAGGGAGTGTACAAAGACAGAACAAGGGAGTGTACAAAGACAGAACAAGGCAGTGTACAAAGACAGATCAAGGGAGTGTACAAAGACAGATCAAGGGAGTGTACAAAGACAGAACAAGGGAGTGTACATAGACAGATCAAGGGAGTGTACAAAGACAGATCAAGGGAGTGAACAAAGACAGAACAAGGCAGTGTACAAAGACAGATCAAGGGAGTGTACAAAGACAGAACAAGACAGTGTACAAAGACAGATCAAGGGAGTGTACAAAGACAGAACAAGACAGTGTATGAAGACAGATCAAGGGAGTGTACAAAGACAGATCAATGGAGTGAACAAAGACAGAACAAGGCAGTGTACAAAGACAGATCAAGGGAGTGTACATAGACAGATCAAGGGAGTGTACAAAGACAGAACAAGACAGTGTACATAGACAGATCAAGGGAGTGAACAAAGACAGAACAAGGCAGTGTACAAAGACAGATCAAGGGAGTGTACAAAGACAGATCAAGGGAGTGTACATAGACAGATCAAGGGAGTGTACAAAGACAGAACAAGACAGTGTACATAGACAGATCAAGGGAGTGAACAAAGACAGAACAAGGCAGTGTACAAAGACAGATCAAGGCAGTGTACAAAGACAGATCAAGGGAGTGTACATAGACAGATCAAGGGTGTGTACAAAGACAGAACAAGACAGTGTACATAGACAGATCAAGGGAGTGAACAAAGACAGAACAAGGCAGTGTACAAAGTCAGATCAAGGGAGTGTACAAAGACAGAACAAGGGAGTGTACAAAGACAGAACAAGGCAGTGTACAAAGACAGATCAAGGGAGTGTACAAAGACAGATCAAGGGAGTGTACAAAGACAGAACAAGGGAGTGTACATAGACAGATCAAGGGAGTGTACAAAGACAGATCAAGGGAGTGAACAAAGACAGAACAAGGCAGTGTACAAAGACAGATCAAGGGAGTGAACAGAGACAGAACAAGGCAGTGTACAAAGACAGATCAAGGGAGTGTACATAGACAGAACAAGGCAGTGTACAAAGACAGATCAAGGGAGTGTACGAAGACAGAACAAGGGAGTGTACATAGGCAGAACAAGGGAGTGTACAAAGACAGAACAAGACAGTGTATGAAGACAGAACAAGGGAGTGTACAAAGACAGAACAAGGGAGTGTACAAAGTTAGAACAAGGGAGTGTACATAGACAGAACAAGGGAGTGTACAAAGACAGAACAAGACAGTGTATGAAGACAGAACAAGGGAGTGTACATAGACAGAACAAGGGAGTGTACATAGACAGAACAAGGGAGTGTACAAAGACAGAACAAGACAGTGTATGAAGACAGAACAAGGGAGTGTACAAAGACAGAACAAGGGAGTGTACATAGACAGAACAAGGGAGTGTACAAAGACAGAACAAGACAGTGTACAAAGTTAGAACAAGGGAGTGTGCAAAGGCAGAACAAGGGAGAGTGTATGAAGACAGAACAAGGCAGTGTACGTAGACAGAACAAGGGAGTGTACAAAGACAGAACAAGACAGTGTATGAAGACAGAACAAGGGAGTGTACGAATACAGAACAAGGGAGTGTACAACAGACAGAACAAGACAGTGTATGAAGACAGAACAAGGGAGTGTACGAATACAGAACAAGGGAGTGTACAAAGACAGAACAAGGCAGTGTATGAATACAGAACAAGGGAGTGTACGAAGACAGAACAAGACAGTGTATGAATACAGAACAAGGGAGTGTATGAATACAGAACAAGGGAGTGTACAAAGACAGAACAAGGCAGTGTATGAATACAGAACAAGGGAGTGTACAAAGACAGAACAAGGCAGTGTATGAATACAGAACAAGGGAGTGTACAAAGACAGATCAAGGCAGTGTATGAATACAGAACAAGGGAGTGTACAAAGACAGAACAAGGGAGTGTACAAAGACAGAACAAGGCAGTGTACAAAAGACAGAACAAGACAGTGTACGAAGACAAAACAAGGCAGTGTACGAATACAGAACAAGGGAGTGTACAAAGACAGATCAAGGGAGTGTACAAAGACAGAACAAGGGAGTGTACAAAGACAGAACAAGACAGTGTACAAAGACAGATCAAGGGAGTGTACAAAGACAGATCAAGGGAGTGTACAAAGACAGAACAAGGGAGTGTACATAGAAATATCAAGGGAGTGTACAAAGACAGATCAAGGGAGTGAACAAAGACAGAACAAGGCAGTGTACAAAGACAGATCAAGGGAGTGTACATAGACAGATCAAGGGAGTGTACAAAGACAGATCAAGGGAGTGTACAAAGACAGAACAAGGGAGTGTACAAAGACAGAACAAGGCAGTGTACAAAGACAGATCAAGGGAGTGTACAAAGACAGATCAAGGGAGTGTACATAGACAGATCAAGGGAGTGTACAAAGACAGAACAAGACAGTGTACATAGACAGATCAAGGGAGTGAACAAAGACAGAACAAGGCAGTGTACAAAGACAGATCAAGGCAGTGTACAAAGACAGATCAAGGGAGTGTACAAAGACAGAACAAGACAGTGTATGAAGACAGATCAAGGGAGTGTACAAAGACAGATCAAGGGAGTGAACAAAGACAGAACAAGGCAGTGTACAAAGACAGATCAAGGGAGTGAACAAAGACAGAACAAGGCAGTGTACAAAGACAGATCAAGGGAGTGTACATAGACAGAACAAGGCAGTGTACAAAGACAGATCAAGGGAGTGTACGAAGACAGAACAAGGGAGTGTACATAGGCAGAACAAGGGAGTGTACAAAGACAGAACAAGACAGTGTATGAAGACAGAACAAGGGAGTGTACAAAGACAGAACAAGGGAGTGTACACAGTTAGAACAAGGGAGTGTACATAGACAGAACAAGGGAGTGTACAAAGACAGAACAAGACAGTGTATGAAGACAGAACAAGGGAGTGTACATAGACAGAACAAGGGAGTGTACATAGAAAGAACAAGGGAGTGTACAAAGACAGAACAAGACAGTGTATGAAGACAGAACAAGGGAGTGTACAAAGACAGAACAAGGGAGTGTACATAGACAGAACAAGGGAGTGTACAAAGACAGAACAAGACAGTGTACAAAGTTAGAACAAGGGAGTGTGCAAAGGCAGAACAAGAGTGTATGAAGACAGAACAAGGCAGTGTACGTAGACAGAACAAGGGAGTGTACAAAGACAGAACAAGACAGTGTATGAAGACAGAACAAGGGAGTGTACGAATACAGAACAAGGGAGTGTACAAAAGACAGAACAAGACAGTGTATGAAGACAGAACAAGGGAGTGTACGAATACAGAACAAGGGAGTGTACAAAGACAGAACAAGGCAGTGTATGAATACAGAACAAGGGAGTGTATGAAGACAGAACAAGACAGTGTATGAATACAGAACAAGGGAGTGTATGAATACAGAACAAGGGAGTGTACAAAGACAGAACAAGGCAGTGTATGAATACAGAACAAGGGAGTGTACAAAGACAGAACAAGGCAGTGTATGAATACAGAACAAGGGAGTGTACAAAGACAGATCAAGGCAGTGTATGAATACAGAACAAGGGAGTGTACAAAGGCAGAACAAGGGAGTGTACAAAGACAGAACAAGGCAGTGTACAAAAGACAGAACAAGACAGTGTACGAAGACAAAACAAGGCAGTGTACGAATACAGAACAAGGGAGTGTACAAAGACAGATCAAGGGAGTGTACAAAGACAGAACAAGGGAGTGTACAAAGACAGAACAAGACAGTGTACAAAGACAGATCAAGGGAGTGTACAAAGACAGATCAAGGGAGTGTACAAAGACAGAACAAGGGAGTGTACAAAGACAGAACAAGACAGTGTACAAAGACAGATCAAGGGAGTGTACAAAGACAGATCAAGGGAGTGTACAAAGACAGAACAAGGGAGTGTACATAGACAGATCAAGGGAGTGTACAAAGACAGATCAAGGGAGTGAACAAAGACAGAACAAGGCAGTGTACAAAGACAGATCAAGGGAGTGTACATAGACAGATCAAGGGAGTGTACAAAGACAGAACAAGACAGTGTACATAGACAGATCAAGGGAGTGAACAAAGACAGAACAAGGCAGTGTACAAAGACAGATCAAGGGAGTGTACAAAGACAGATCAAGGGAGTGTACATAGACAGATCAAGGGAGTGTACACAGACAGAACAAGACAGTGTACATAGACAGATCAAGGGAGTGAACAAAGACAGAACAAGGCAGTGTACAAAGACAGATCAAGGCAATGTACAAAGACAGATCAAGGGAGTGTACATAGACAGATCAAGGGAGTGTACAAAGACAGAACAAGATAGTGTACATAGACAGATCAAGGGAGTGAACAAAGACAGAACAAGGCAGTGTACAAAGACAGATCAAGGGAGTGTACAAAGACAGATCAAGGGAGTGTACAAAGACAGAACAAGGGAGTGTACAAAGACAGAACAAGGCAGTGTACAAAGACAGATCAAGGGAGTGTACAAAGACAGAACAAGGGAGTGTACATAGACAGATCAAGGGAGTGTACATAGACAGATCAAGGGAGTGTACATAGACAGATCAAGGGAGTGTACAAAGACAGAACAAGGGAGTGTACATAGACAGATCAAGGGAGTGTACAAAGACAGATCAAGGGAGTGTACAAAGACAGATCAAGGGAGTGTACATAGACAGATCAAGGGAGTGTACAAAGACAGAACAAGGGAGTGTACATAGACAGAACAAGGGAGTGTACATAGACAGATCAAGGGAGTGTACATAGACAGATCAAGGGAGTGTACAAAGACAGAACAAGGGAGTGTACATAGACAGATCAAGGGAGTGTACAAAGACAGATCAAGGGAGTGAACAAAGACAGAACAAGGCAGTGTACAAAGACAGAACAAGACAGTGTATGAAGACAGATCAAGGGAGTGTACAAAGACAGACAAGGGAGTGTACAAAGACAGATCAAGGGAGTGTACAAAGACAGAACAAGACAGTGTATGAAGACAGATCAAGGGAGTGTACAAAGACAGATCAAGGGAGTGAACAAAGACAGAACAAGGCAGTGTACAAAGACAGATCAAGGGAGTGTACAAAGACAGATCAAGGGAGTGTACAAAGACAAAGACAGACAGATCAAGGGAGTGTACATAGACAGAACAAGGGAGTGTACATAGACAGATCAAGGGAGTGTACAAAGACAGAACAAGGGAGTGTACATAGACAGATCAAGGGAGTGTACAAAGACAGATCAAGGGAGTGAACAAAGACAGAACAAGGAGTGTACAAAGACAGAACAAGACAGTGTATGAAGACAGATCAAGGGAGTGTACAAAGACAGAACAAGGGAGTGTACAAAGACAGAACAAGGCAGTGTACAAAGACAGATCAAGGGAGTGTACAAAGACAGAACAAGGGAGTGTACATAGACAGATCAAGGGAGTGTACATAGACAGATCAAGGGAGTGTACATAGACAGATCAAGGGAGTGTACAAAGACAGAACAAGGGAGTGTACATAGACAGATCAAGGGAGTGTACAAAGACAGATCAAGGGAGTGTACAAAGACAGATCAAGGGAGTGTACATAGACAGATCAAGGGAGTGTACAAAGACAGAACAAGGGAGTGTACATAGACAGAACAAGGGAGTGTACATAGACAGATCAAGGGAGTGTACATAGACAGATCAAGGGAGTGTACAAAGACAGAACAAGGGAGTGTACATAGACAGATCAAGGGAGTGTACAAAGACAGATCAAGGGAGTGAACAAAGACAGAACAAGGCAGTGTACAAAGACAGAACAAGACAGTGTATGAAGACAGATCAAGGGAGTGTACAAGACAGATCAAGGGAGTGTACAAAGACAGATCAAGGGAGTGTACAAAGACAGAACAAGACAGTGTATGAAGACAGATCAAGGGAGTGTACAAAGACAGATCAAGGGAGTGAACAAAGACAGAACGAGGCAGTGTACAAAGACAGATCAAGGGAGTGAACAAAGACAGAACAAGGCAGTGTACAAAGACAGATCAAGGGAGTGTACATAGACAGAACAAGGCAGTGTACAAAGACAGATCAAGGGAGTGTACATAGACAGAACAAGGCAGTGTACAAAGACAGAACAAGGGAGTGTACAAAGACAGAGCAAGGCAGTGTACAAAGACAGATCAAGGGAGTGTACATAGACAGATCAAGGGAGTGTACAAAGACAGAACAAGGGAGTGTACAAAGACAGATCAAGGGAGTGTACATAGACAGATCAAGGGAGTGTACAAAGACAGATCAAGGGAGTGTACGAAGACAGAACAAGGGAGTGTACATAGACAGAACAAGGGAGTGTACAAAGACAGAACAAGACAGTGTATGAAGACAGAACAAGGGAGTGTACAAAGACAGAACAAGACAGTGTATGAAGACAGAACAAGGCAGTGTACAAAGACAGATCAAGGCAGTGTACAAAGACAGATCAAGGGAGTGTACATAGACAGATCAAGGGTGTGTACAAAGACAGAACAAGACAGTGTACATAGACAGATCAAGGGAGTGAACAAAGACAGAACAAGGCAGTGTACAAAGTCAGATCAAGGGAGTGTACAAAGACAGAACAAGGGAGTGTACAAAGACAGAACAAGGCAGTGTACAAAGACAGATCAAGGGAGTGTACAAAGACAGATCAAGGGAGTGTACAAAGACAGAACAAGGGAGTGTACATAGACAGATCAAGGGAGTGTACAAAGACAGATCAAGGGAGTGAACAAAGACAGAACAAGGCAGTGTACAAAGACAGATCAAGGGAGTGTACAAAGACAGAACAAGACAGTGTACAAAGACAGATCAAGGGAGTGTACAAAGACAGAACAAGACAGTGTATGAAGACAGATCAAGGGAGTGTACAAAGACAGATCAATGGAGTGAACAAAGACAGAACAAGGCAGTGTACAAAGACAGATCAAGGGAGTGTACATAGACAGATCAAGGGAGTGTACAAAGACAGAACAAGACAGTGTACATAGACAGATCAAGGGAGTGAACAAAGACAGAACAAGGCAGTGTACAAAGACAGATCAAGGGAGTGTACAAAGACAGATCAAGGGAGTGTACATAGACAGATCAAGGGAGTGTACAAAGACAGAACAAGACAGTGTACATAGACAGATCAAGGGAGTGAACAAAGACAGAACAAGGCAGTGTACAAAGACAGATCAAGGCAGTGTACAAAGACAGATCAAGGGAGTGTACATAGACAGATCAAGGGTGTGTACAAAGACAGAACAAGACAGTGTACATAGACAGATCAAGGGAGTGAACAAAGACAGAACAAGGCAGTGTACAAAGTCAGATCAAGGGAGTGTACAAAGACAGAACAAGGGAGTGTACAAAGACAGAACAAGGCAGTGTACAAAGACAGATCAAGGGAGTGTACAAAGACAGATCAAGGGAGTGTACAAAGACAGAACAAGGGAGTGTACATAGACAGATCAAGGGAGTGTACAAAGACAGATCAAGGGAGTGAACAAAGACAGAACAAGGCAGTGTACAAAGACAGATCAAGGGAGTGAACAGAGACAGAACAAGGCAGTGTACAAAGACAGATCAAGGGAGTGTACATAGACAGAACAAGGCAGTGTACAAAGACAGATCAAGGGAGTGTACGAAGACAGAACAAGGGAGTGTACATAGGCAGAACAAGGGAGTGTACAAAGACAGAACAAGACAGTGTATGAAGACAGAACAAGGGAGTGTACAAAGACAGAACAAGGGAGTGTACAAAGTTAGAACAAGGGAGTGTACATAGACAGAACAAGGGAGTGTACAAAGACAGAACAAGACAGTGTATGAAGACAGAACAAGGGAGTGTACATAGACAGAACAAGGGAGTGTACATAGACAGAACAAGGGAGTGTACAAAGACAGAACAAGACAGTGTATGAAGACAGAACAAGGGAGTGTACAAAGACAGAACAAGGGAGTGTACATAGACAGACAAGGGAGTGTACAAAGACAGAACAAGACAGTGTACAAAGTTAGAACAAGGGAGTGTGCAAAGGCAGAACAAGGGAGAGTGTATGAAGACAGAACAAGGCAGTGTACGAAGACAGATCAAGGGAGTGTACAAAGACAGAACAAGGGAGTGTACATAGACAGAACAAGGGAGTGTACAAAGACAGAACAAGACAGTGTATGAAGACAGAACAAGGGAGTGTACAAAGTTAGAACAAGGGAGTGTACAAAGACAGAACAAGACAGTGTATGAAGACAGAACAAGGGAGTGTACAAAGTTAGAACAAGGGAGTGTGCAAAGGCAGAACAAGGGAGAGTGTATGAAGACAGAACAAGGCAGTGTACGTAGACAGAACAAGGGAGTGTACAAAGACAGAACAAGACAGTGTACAAAGACAGAACAAGACAGTGTATGAAGACAGAACAAGGGAGTGTACAAAGACAGATCAAGGGAGTGTACATAGACAGAACAAGGGAGTGTACAAAGACAGAACAAGACAGTGTATGAAGACAGAACAAGGGAGTGTACAAAGACAGAACAAGGGAGTGTACAAAGTTAGAACAAGGGAGTGTGCAAAGGCAGAACAAGGGAGAGTGTATGAAGACAGAACAAGGCAGTGTACGTAAACAGAACAAGGGAGTGTACAAAGACAGAACAAGACAGTGTACAAAGACAGAACAAGACAGTGTATGAAGACAGAACAAGGGAGTGTACAAAAGACAGAACAAGACAGTGTACGAATACAGAACAAGGCAGTGTATGAATACAGAACAAGGGAGTGTACAAAGACAGAACAAGGGAGTGTACAAAAGACAGAACAAGACAGTGTACGAAGACAGATCAAGGGAGTGTACGAAGACAGATCAAGGGAGTGTACAAAGACAGAACAAGGGAGTGTACATAGACAGAACAAGGGAGTGTACAAAGACAGAACAAGACAGTGTATGAAGACAGAACAAGAACAAGGGAGTGTACAAAGACAGAACAAGGGAGTGTACATAGACAGAACAAGGGAGTGTACAAAGACAGAACAAGACAGTGTATGAAGACAGAACAAGGGAGTGTACAAAGACAGAACAAGGGAGTGTACATAGAGAGAACAAGGGAGTGTACAAAGACAGAACAAGACAGTGTATGAAGACAGAACAAGGGAGTGTACAAAGTTAGAACAAGGGAGTGTGCAAAGGCAGAACAAGGGAGAGTGTATGAAGACAGAACAAGGCAGTGTACGTAGACAGAACAAGGGAGTGTACAAAGACAGAACAAGACAGTGTACAAAGACAGAACAAGGGAGTGTACAAAGACAGAACAAGACAGTGTACAAAGACAGAACAAGGGAGTGTACAAAAGACAGAACAAGACAGTGTACGAAGACAGATCAAGGGAGTGTACAAAGACAGAACAAGGGAGTGTACAAAGACAGATCAAGGGAGTGTACAAAGACAGAACAAGGGAGTGTACAAAGACAGATCAAGGGAGTGTACAAAGACAGACAAGGGAGTGTACAAAGACAGAACAAGGGAGTGTACAAAGACAGATCAAGGGAGTGTACAAAGACAGATCAAGGGAGTGTACAAAGACAGAACAAGGGAGTGTACAAAGACATAACAAGACAGTGTACAAAGACAGATCAAGGGAGTGTACAAAGACAGATCAAGGGAGTGTACAAAGACAGAACAAGGGAGTGTACAAAGACAGAACAAGACAGTGTACAAAGACAGATCAAGGGAGTGTACAAAGACAGATCAAGGGAGTGTACAAAGACAGAACAAGGGAGTGTACATAGACAGATCAAGGGAGTGTACATAGACAGAACAAGGGAGTGTACAAAGACAGAACAAGACAGTGTACAAAGACAGATCAAGGGAGTGTACAAAGACAGATCAAGGGAGTGTACAAAGACAGAACAAGGCAGTGTACAAAGACAGATCAAGGGAGTGTACAAAGACAGATCAAGGGAGTGTACAAAGACAGATCAAGGGAGTGTACAAAGACAGAACAAGGGAGTGTACAAAGACAGATCAAGGGAGTGTACAAAGACAGATCAAGGGAGTGTACAAAGACAGATCAAGGGAGTGTACAAAGACAGAACAAGACAGTGTACAAAGACAGATCAAGGGAGTGTACAAAGACAGATCAAGGGAGTGTACAAAGACAGATCAAGGGAGTGTACAAAGACAGAACAAGGCAGTGTACAAAGACAGATCAAGGGAGTGTACAAAGACAGATCAAGGGAGTGTACAAAGACAGAACAAGGGAGTGTACAAAGACAGAACAAGGGAGTGTACAAAGACAGATCAAGGGAGTGTACAAAGACAGACAAGGGAGTGTACAAAGACAGAACAAGGGAGTGTACATAGAAATATCAAGGGAGTGTACAAAGACAGATCAAGGGAGTGTACAAAGACAGATCAAGGGAGTGTACAAAGACAGATCAAGGGAGTGTACATAGACAGATCAAGGGAGTGTACATAGACAGATCAAGGGAGTGTACAAAGACAGAGTGTACAAAGACAGATCAATGGAGTGAACAAAGACAGAACAAGGCAGTGTACAAAGACAGATCAAGGGAGTGTACATAGACAGATCAAGGGAGTGTACAAAGACAGATCAAGGGAGTGTACAAAGACAGAACAAGACAGTGTACATAGACAGATCAAGGGAGTGAACAAAGACAGAACAAGGCAGTGTACAAAGACAGAGATCAAGGCAGTGTACAAAGACAGATCAAGGGAGTGTACATAGACAGATCAAGGGTGTGTACAAAGACAGAACAAGACAGTGTACACAGACATATCAAGGGAGTGAACAAAGACAGAACAAGGCAGTGTACAAAGTCAGATCAAGGGAGTGTACAAAGACAGAACAAGGGAGTGTACAAAGACAGAACAAGGCAGTGTACAAAGACAGATCAAGGGAGTGTACAAAGACAGATCAAGGGAGTGTACAAAGACAGAACAAGGGAGTGTACATAGACAGATCAAGGGAGTGTACAAAGACAGATCAAGGGAGTGAACAAAGACAGAACAAGGCAGTGTACAAAGACAGATCAAGGGAGTGTACAAAGACAGAACAAGACAGTGTACAAAGACAGATCAAGGGAGTGTACAAAGACAGAACAAGACAGTGTATGAAGACAGATCAAGGGAGTGTACAAAGACAGATCAATGGAGTGAACAAAGACAGAACAAGGCAGTGTACAAAGACAGATCAAGGGAGTGTACATAGACAGATCAAGGGAGTGTACAAAGACAGAACAAGACAGTGTACATAGACAGATCAAGGGAGTGAACAAAGACAGAACAAGGCAGTGTACAAAGACAGATCAAGGGAGTGTACAAAGACAGATCAAGGGAGTGTACATAGACAGATCAAGGGAGTGTACAAAGACAGAACAAGACAGTGTACATAGACAGATCAAGGGAGTGAACAAAGACAGAACAAGGCAGTGTACAAAGACAGATCAAGGCAGTGTACAAAGACAGATCAAGGGAGTGTACATAGACAGATCAAGGGTGTGTACAAAGACAGAACAAGACAGTGTACATAGACAGATCAAGGGAGTGAACAAAGACAGAACAAGGCAGTGTACAAAGTCAGATCAAGGGAGTGTACAAAGACAGAACAAGGGAGTGTACAAAGACAGAACAAGGCAGTGTACAAAGACAGATCAAGGGAGTGTACAAAGACAGATCAAGGGAGTGTACAAAGACAGAACAAGGGAGTGTACATAGACAGATCAAGGGAGTGTACAAAGACAGATCAAGGGAGTGAACAAAGACAGAACAAGGCAGTGTACAAAGACAGATCAAGGGAGTGAACAGAGACAGAACAAGGCAGTGTACAAAGACAGATCAAGGGAGTGTACATAGACAGAACAAGGCAGTGTACAAAGACAGATCAAGGGAGTGTACGAAGACAGAACAAGGGAGTGTACATAGGCAGAACAAGGGAGTGTACAAAGACAGAACAAGACAGTGTATGAAGACAGAACAAGGGAGTGTACAAAGACAGAACAAGGGAGTGTACAAAGTTAGAACAAGGGAGTGTACATAGACAGAACAAGGGAGTGTACAAAGACAGAACAAGACAGTGTATGAAGACAGAACAAGGGAGTGTACATAGACAGAACAAGGGAGTGTACATAGACAGAACAAGGGAGTGTACAAAGACAGAACAAGACAGTGTATGAAGACAGAACAAGGGAGTGTACATAGACAGAACAAGGGAGTGTACATAGACAGAACAAGGGAGTGTACAAAGACAGAACAAGACAGTGTACAAAGTTAGAACAAGGGAGTGTGCAAAGGCAGAACAAGGGAGAGTGTATGAAGACAGAACAAGGCAGTGTACGTAGACAGAACAAGGGAGTGTACAAAGACAGAACAAGACAGTGTATGAAGACAGAACAAGGGAGTGTACGAATACAGAACAAGGGAGTGTACAACAGACAGAACAAGACAGTGTATGAAGACAGAACAAGGGAGTGTACGAATACAGAACAAGGGAGTGTACAAAGACAGAACAAGGCAGTGTATGAATACAGAACAAGGGAGTGTACGAAGACAGAACAAGACAGTGTATGAATACAGAACAAGGGAGTGTATGAATACAGAACAAGGGAGTGTACAAAGACAGAACAAGGCAGTGTATGAATACAGAACAAGGGAGTGTACAAAGACAGAACAAGGCAGTGTATGAATACAGAACAAGGGAGTGTACAAAGACAGATCAAGGCAGTGTATGAATACAGAACAAGGGAGTGTACAAAGACAGAACAAGGGAGTGTACAAAGACAGAACAAGGCAGTGTACAAAAGACAGAACAAGACAGTGTACGAAGACAAAACAAGGCAGTGTCCGAATACAGAACAAGGGAGTGTACAAAGACAGATCAAGGGAGTGTACAAAGACAGAACAAGGGAGTGTACAAAGACAGAACAAGACAGTGTACAAAGACAGATCAAGGGAGTGTACAAAGACAGATCAAGGGAGTGTACAAAGACAGAACAAGGGAGTGTACATAGAAATATCAAGGGAGTGTACAAAGACAGATCAAGGGAGTGAACAAAGACAGAACAAGGCAGTGTACAAAGACAGATCAAGGGAGTGTACATAGACAGATCAAGGGAGTGTACAAAGACAGATCAAGGGAGTGTACAAAGACAGATCAAGGGAGTGTACAAAGACAGAACAAGGGAGTGTACAAAGACAGATCAAGGGAGTGTACATAGACAGATCAAGGGAGTGTACAAAGACAGAACAAGACAGTGTACATAGACAGATCAAGGGAGTGAACAAAGACAGAACAAGGCAGTGTACAAAGACAGATCAAGGCAGTGTACAAAGACAGATCAAGGGATTGTACATAGACAGATCAAGGGTGTGTACAAAGACAGAACAAGACAGTGTACATAGACAGATCAAGGGAGTGAACAAAGACAGAACAAGGCAGTGTACAAAGTCAGATCAAGGGAGTGTACAAAGACAGAACAAGGGAGTGTACAACGACAGAACAAGGCAGTGTACAAAGACAGATCAAGGGAGTGTACAAAGACAGATCAAGGGAGTGTACAAAGACAGAACAAGGGAGTGTACATAGACAGATCAAGGGAGTGTACAAAGACAGATCAAGGGAGTGAACAAAGACAGAACAAGGGAGTGTACAAAGACAGATCAAGGGAGTGTACAAAGACAGAACAAGACAGTGTACAAAGACAGATCAAGGGAGTGTACAAAGACAGAACAAGACAGTGTATCAAGACAGATCAAGGGAGTGTACAAAGACAGAACAAGGGAGTGTACAAAGACAGAACAAGGCAGTGTACAAAGACAGATCAAGGGAGTGTACAAAGACAGAACAAGGGAGTGTACAAAGACAGATCAAGGGAGTGTACATAGACAGAACAAGGGAGTGTACAAAGACAGAACAAGGGAGTGTACGAAGACAGAACAAGGGAGTGTACATAGACAGAACAAGGGAGTGTACAAAGACAGAACAAGACAGTGTACAAAGACAGAACAAGGGAGTGTACAAAGACAGAACAAGGGAGTGTATGAAGACAGAACAAGGGAGTGTACAAAGACAGAACAAGGGAGTGTACAAAGACAGAACAAGACAGTGTATGAAGACAGAACAAGGGAGTGTACAAAGACAGAACAAGGGAGTGTACAAAGACAGAACAAGGGAGTGTACAAAGACAGAACAAGGGAGTGTACAAAGACAGAACAAGGGAGTGTACAAAGACAGAACAAGGGAGTGTACAAAGACAGAACAAGGGAGTGTACAAAGACAGAACAAGACAGTGTACAAAGACAGAACAAGGGAGTGTACAAAGACAGAACAAGAGTGTACAAAGACAGAACAAGGGAGTGTACAAAGACAGAACAAGGGAGTGTACAAAGACAGAACAAGACAGTGTATGAAGACAGAACAAGGGAGTGTACAAAGACAGAACAAGGCAGTGTACAAAGACAGAACAAGGGAGTGTACAAAGACAGAACAAGGGAGTGTACAAAGACAGAACAAGGCAGTGTACAAAGACAGAACAAGGGAGTGTACAAAGACAGATCAAGGGAGTGTACAAAGACAGAACAAGGGAGTGTATGAAGACAGAACAAGGGAGTGTACAAAGACAGATCAAGGGAGTGTACAAAGACAGAACAAGGGAGTGTACAAAGACAGAACAAGGGAGTGTACAAAGACAGAACAAGACAGTGTACAAAGACAGAACAAGGGAGTGTACAAAGACAGAACAAGACAGTGTATGAAGACAGAACAAGGGAGTGTACAAAGACAGATCAATGGAGTGAACAAAGACAGAACAAGGCAGTGTACAAAGACAGATCAAGGGAGTGTACAAAGACAGAACAAGGGAGTGTACAAAGACAGAACAAGGGAGTGTACATAGACAGAACAAGGGAGTGTACAAAGACAGAACAAGGCAGTGTACAAAGACAGATCAAGGGAGTGTACAAAGACAGAACAAGGGAGTGTACATAGACAGATCAAGGGAGTGTACAAAGACAGAACAAGACAGTGTACATAGACAGATCAAGGGAGTGTACAAAGACAGAACAAGGCAGTGTACAAAGACAGAACAAGGCAGTGTACAAAGACAGATCAAGGGAGTGTACATAGACAGAACAAGGGAGTGTACAAAGACAGAACAAGACAGTGTACATAGACAGATCAAGGGAGTGAACAAAGACAGAACAAGGCAGTGTACAAAGACAGATCAAGGGAGTGTACAAAGACAGAACAAGGGAGTGTACAAAGACAGAACAAGGGAGTGTACAAAGACAGATCAAGGGAGTGTACAAAGACAGAACAAGGGAGTGTACAAAGACAGAACAAGGGAGTGTACATAGACAGATCAAGGGAGTGTACAAAGACAGATCAAGGGAGTGAACAAAGACAGAACAAGGCAGTGTACAAAGACAGAACAAGGGAGTGAACAGAGACAGAACAAGGCAGTGTACAAAGACAGAACAAGGGAGTGTACATAGACAGAACAAGGGAGTGTACAAAGACAGAACAAGGGAGTGTACGAAGACAGAACAAGGGAGTGTACATAGGCAGAACAAGGGAGTGTACAAAGACAGAACAAGACAGTGTATGAAGACAGAACAAGGGAGTGTACAAAGACAGAACAAGGGAGTGTACAAAGTTAGAACAAGGGAGTGTACATAGACAGAACAAGGGAGTGTACAAAGACAGAACAAGACAGTGTATGAAGACAGAACAAGGGAGTGTACATAGACAGAACAAGGGAGTGTACATAGACAGAACAAGGGAGTGTACAAAGACAGAACAAGACAGTGTATGAAGACAGAACAAGGGAGTGTACAAAGACAGAACAAGGGAGTGTACATAGACAGAACAAGGGAGTGTACAAAGACAGAACAAGACAGTGTACAAAGTTAGAACAAGGGAGTGTGCAAAGGCAGAACAAGGGAGAGTGTATGAAGACAGAACAAGGCAGTGTACGTAGACAGAACAAGGGAGTGTACAAAGACAGAACAAGACAGTGTATGAAGACAGAACAAGGGAGTGTACGAATACAGAACAAGGGAGTGTACAACAGACAGAACAAGACAGTGTATGAAGACAGAACAAGGGAGTGTACGAATACAGAACAAGGGAGTGTACAAAGACAGAACAAGGCAGTGTATGAATACAGAACAAGGGAGTGTACGAAGACAGAACAAGACAGTGTATGAATACAGAACAAGGGAGTGTATGAATACAGAACAAGGGAGTGTACAAAGACAGAACAAGGCAGTGTATGAATACAGAACAAGGGAGTGTACAAAGACAGAACAAGGCAGTGTATGAATACAGAACAAGGGAGTGTACAAAGACAGATCAAGGCAGTGTATGAATACAGAACAAGGGAGTGTACAAAGACAGAACAAGGGAGTGTACAAAGACAGAACAAGGCAGTGTACAAAAGACAGAACAAGACAGTGTACGAAGACAAAACAAGGCAGTGTACGAATACAGAACAAGGGAGTGTACAAAGACAGATCAAGGGAGTGTACAAAGACAGAACAAGGGAGTGTACAAAGACAGAACAAGACAGTGTACAAAGACAGATCAAGGGAGTGTACAAAGACAGATCAAGGGAGTGTACAAAGACAGAACAAGGGAGTGTACATAGAAATATCAAGGGAGTGTACAAAGACAGATCAAGGGAGTGAACAAAGACAGAACAAGGCAGTGTACAAAGACAGATCAAGGGAGTGTACATAGACAGATCAAGGGAGTGTACAAAGACAGATCAAGGGAGTGTACAAAGACAGAACAAGGGAGTGTACAAAGACAGAACAAGGCAGTGTACAAAGACAGATCAAGGGAGTGTACAAAGACAGATCAAGGGAGTGTACATAGACAGATCAAGGGAGTGTACAAAGACAGAACAAGACAGTGTACATAGACAGATCAAGGGAGTGAACAAAGACAGAACAAGGCAGTGTACAAAGACAGATCAAGGCAGTGTACAAAGACAGATCAAGGGAGTGTACAAAGACAGAACAAGACAGTGTATGAAGACAGATCAAGGGAGTGTACAAAGACAGATCAAGGGAGTGAACAAAGACAGAACAAGGCAGTGTACAAAGACAGATCAAGGGAGTGAACAAAGACAGAACAAGGCAGTGTACAAAGACAGATCAAGGGAGTGTACATAGACAGAACAAGGCAGTGTACAAAGACAGATCAAGGGAGTGTACGAAGACAGAACAAGGGAGTGTACATAGGCAGAACAAGGGAGTGTACAAAGACAGAACAAGACAGTGTATGAAGACAGAACAAGGGAGTGTACAAAGACAGAACAAGGGAGTGTACACAGTTAGAACAAGGGAGTGTACATAGACAGAACAAGGGAGTGTACAAAGACAGAACAAGACAGTGTATGAAGACAGAACAAGGGAGTGTACATAGACAGAACAAGGGAGTGTACATAGAAAGAACAAGGGAGTGTACAAAGACAGAACAAGACAGTGTATGAAGACAGAACAAGGGAGTGTACAAAGACAGAACAAGGGAGTGTACATAGACAGAACAAGGGAGTGTACAAAGACAGAACAAGACAGTGTACAAAGTTAGAACAAGGGAGTGTGCAAAGGCAGAACAAGAGTGTATGAAGACAGAACAAGGCAGTGTACGTAGACAGAACAAGGGAGTGTACAAAGACAGAACAAGACAGTGTATGAAGACAGAACAAGGGAGTGTACGAATACAGAACAAGGGAGTGTACAAAAGACAGAACAAGACAGTGTATGAAGACAGAACAAGGGAGTGTACGAATACAGAACAAGGGAGTGTACAAAGACAGAACAAGGCAGTGTATGAATACAGAACAAGGGAGTGTATGAAGACAGAACAAGACAGTGTATGAATACAGAACAAGGGAGTGTATGAATACAGAACAAGGGAGTGTACAAAGACAGAACAAGGCAGTGTATGAATACAGAACAAGGGAGTGTACAAAGACAGAACAAGGCAGTGTATGAATACAGAACAAGGGAGTGTACAAAGACAGATCAAGGCAGTGTATGAATACAGAACAAGGGAGTGTACAAAGGCAGAACAAGGGAGTGTACAAAGACAGAACAAGGCAGTGTACAAAAGACAGAACAAGACAGTGTACGAAGACAAAACAAGGCAGTGTACGAATACAGAACAAGGGAGTGTACAAAGACAGATCAAGGGAGTGTACAAAGACAGAACAAGGGAGTGTACAAAGACAGAACAAGACAGTGTACAAAGACAGATCAAGGGAGTGTACAAAGACAGATCAAGGGAGTGTACAAAGACAGAACAAGGGAGTGTACAAAGACAGAACAAGACAGTGTACAAAGACAGATCAAGGGAGTGTACAAAGACAGATCAAGGGAGTGTACAAAGACAGAACAAGGGAGTGTACATAGACAGATCAAGGGAGTGTACAAAGACAGATCAAGGGAGTGAACAAAGACAGAACAAGGCAGTGTACAAAGACAGATCAAGGGAGTGTACATAGACAGATCAAGGGAGTGTACAAAGACAGAACAAGACAGTGTACATAGACAGATCAAGGGAGTGAACAAAGACAGAACAAGGCAGTGTACAAAGACAGATCAAGGGAGTGTACAAAGACAGATCAAGGGAGTGTACATAGACAGATCAAGGGAGTGTACACAGACAGAACAAGACAGTGTACATAGACAGATCAAGGGAGTGAACAAAGACAGAACAAGGCAGTGTACAAAGACAGATCAAGGCAATGTACAAAGACAGATCAAGGGAGTGTACATAGACAGATCAAGGGAGTGTACAAAGACAGAACAAGATAGTGTACATAGACAGATCAAGGGAGTGAACAAAGACAGAACAAGGCAGTGTACAAAGACAGATCAAGGGAGTGTACAAAGACAGATCAAGGGAGTGTACAAAGACAGAACAAGGGAGTGTACAAAGACAGAACAAGGCAGTGTACAAAGACAGATCAAGGGAGTGTACAAAGACAGAACAAGGGAGTGTACATAGACAGATCAAGGGAGTGTACATAGACAGATCAAGGGAGTGTACATAGACAGATCAAGGGAGTGTACAAAGACAGAACAAGGGAGTGTACATAGACAGATCAAGGGAGTGTACAAAGACAGATCAAGGGAGTGTACAAAGACAGATCAAGGGAGTGTACATAGACAGATCAAGGGAGTGTACAAAGACAGAACAAGGGAGTGTACATAGACAGAACAAGGGAGTGTACATAGACAGATCAAGGGAGTGTACATAGACAGATCAAGGGAGTGTACAAAGACAGAACAAGGGAGTGTACATAGACAGATCAAGGGAGTGTACAAAGACAGATCAAGGGAGTGAACAAAGACAGAACAAGGCAGTGTACAAAGACAGAACAAGACAGTGTATGAAGACAGATCAAGGGAGTGTACAAAGACAGATCAAGGGAGTGTACAAAGACAGAACAAGACAGTGTACAAAGACAGAACAAGACAGTGTATGAAGACAGATCAAGGGAGTGTACAAAGACAGATCAAGGGAGTGAACAAAGACAGAACAAGGCAGTGTACAAAGACAGACAAGAGTGTACAAAGACAGATCAGTGTACAAAGACAGATCAAGGGAGTGTACAAAGACAGAACAAGGGAGTGTACATAGACAGATCAAGGGAGTGTACAAAGACAGAACAAGGGAGTGTACATAGACAGATCAAGGGAGTGTACAAAGACAGATCAAGGGAGTGAACAAAGACAGAACAAGGCAGTGTACAAAGACAGAACAAGACAGTGTATGAAGACAGATCAAGGGAGTGTACAAAGACAGAACAAGGGAGTGTACAAAGACAGAACAAGGCAGTGTACAAAGACAGATCAAGGGAGTGTACAAAGACAGACAAGGGAACAAGACAGATCAAGGGAGTGTACATAGACAGATCAAGGGAGTGTACATAGACAGATCAAGGGAGTGTACAAAGACAGAACAAGGGAGTGTACATAGACAGATCAAGGGAGTGTACAAAGACAGATCAAGGGAGTGTACAAAGACAGATCAAGGGAGTGTACATAGACAGATCAAGGGAGTGTACAAAGACAGAACAAGGGAGTGTACATAGACAGAACAAGGGAGTGTACATAGACAGATCAAGGGAGTGTACATAGACAGATCAAGGGAGTGTACAAAGACAGAACAAGGGAGTGTACATAGACAGATCAAGGGAGTGTACAAAGACAGAGTGAACAAGGGAGTGTACAAAGACAGAACAAGACAGTGTATGAAGACAGATCAAGGGAGTGTACAAAGACAGATCAAGGGAGTGTACAAAGACAGATCAAGGGAGTGTACAAAGACAGAACAAGACAGTGTATGAAGACAGATCAAGGGAGTGTACAAAGACAGATCAAGGGAGTGAACAAAGACAGAACGAGGCAGTGTACAAAGACAGATCAAGGGAGTGAACAAAGACAGAACAAGGCAGTGTACAAAGACAGATCAAGGGAGTGTACATAGACAGAACAAGGCAGTGTACAAAGACAGATCAAGGGAGTGTACATAGACAGAACAAGGCAGTGTACAAAGACAGAACAAGGGAGTGTACAAAGACAGAGCAAGGCAGTGTACAAAGACAGATCAAGGGAGTGTACATAGACAGATCAAGGGAGTGTACAAAGACAGAACAAGGGAGTGTACAAAGACAGATCAAGGGAGTGTACATAGACAGATCAAGGGAGTGTACAAAGACAGATCAAGGGAGTGTACGAAGACAGAACAAGGGAGTGTACATAGACAGAACAAGGGAGTGTACAAAGACAGAACAAGACAGTGTATGAAGACAGAACAAGGGAGTGTACAAAGACAGAACAAGACAGTGTATGAAGACAGAACAAGGCAGTGTACAAAGACAGATCAAGGCAGTGTACAAAGACAGATCAAGGGAGTGTACATAGACAGATCAAGGGTGTGTACAAAGACAGAACAAGACAGTGTACATAGACAGATCAAGGGAGTGAACAAAGACAGAACAAGGCAGTGTACAAAGTCAGATCAAGGGAGTGTACAAAGACAGAACAAGGGAGTGTACAAAGACAGAACAAGGCAGTGTACAAAGACAGATCAAGGGAGTGTACAAAGACAGATCAAGGGAGTGTACAAAGACAGAACAAGGGAGTGTACATAGACAGATCAAGGGAGTGTACAAAGACAGATCAAGGGAGTGAACAAAGACAGAACAAGGCAGTGTACAAAGACAGATCAAGGGAGTGTACAAAGACAGAACAAGACAGTGTACAAAGACAGATCAAGGGAGTGTACAAAGACAGAACAAGACAGTGTATGAAGACAGATCAAGGGAGTGTACAAAGACAGATCAATGGAGTGAACAAAGACAGAACAAGGCAGTGTACAAAGACAGATCAAGGGAGTGTACATAGACAGATCAAGGGAGTGTACAAAGACAGAACAAGACAGTGTACATAGACAGATCAAGGGAGTGAACAAAGACAGAACAAGGCAGTGTACAAAGACAGATCAAGGGAGTGTACAAAGACAGATCAAGGGAGTGTACATAGACAGATCAAGGGAGTGTACAAAGACAGAACAAGACAGTGTACATAGACAGATCAAGGGAGTGAACAAAGACAGAACAAGGCAGTGTACAAAGACAGATCAAGGCAGTGTACAAAGACAGATCAAGGGAGTGTACATAGACAGATCAAGGGTGTGTACAAAGACAGAACAAGACAGTGTACATAGACAGATCAAGGGAGTGAACAAAGACAGAACAAGGCAGTGTACAAGTCAGATCAAGAGTGTACAAAGACAGAACAAGGGAGTGTACAAAGACAGAACAAGGCAGTGTACAAAGACAGATCAAGGGAGTGTACAAAGACAGATCAAGGGAGTGTACAAAGACAGAACAAGGGAGTGTACATAGACAGATCAAGGGAGTGTACAAAGACAGATCAAGGGAGTGAACAAAGACAGAACAAGGCAGTGTACAAAGACAGATCAAGGGAGTGAACAGAGACAGAACAAGGCAGTGTACAAAGACAGATCAAGGGAGTGTACATAGACAGAACAAGGCAGTGTACAAAGACAGATCAAGGGAGTGTACGAAGACAGAACAAGGGAGTGTACATAGGCAGAACAAGGGAGTGTACAAAGACAGAACAAGACAGTGTATGAAGACAGAACAAGGGAGTGTACAAAGACAGAACAAGGGAGTGTACAAAGTTAGAACAAGGGAGTGTACATAGACAGAACAAGGGAGTGTACAAAGACAGAACAAGACAGTGTATGAAGACAGAACAAGGGAGTGTACATAGACAGAACAAGGGAGTGTACATAGACAGAACAAGGGAGTGTACAAAGACAGAACAAGACAGTGTATGAAGACAGAACAAGGGAGTGTACAAAGACAGAACAAGGGAGTGTACATAGACAGAACAAGGGAGTGTACAAAGACAGAACAAGACAGTGTACAAAGTTAGAACAAGGGAGTGTGCAAAGGCAGAACAAGGGAGAGTGTATGAAGACAGAACAAGGCAGTGTACGAAGACAGAACAAGGGAGTGTACAAAGACAGAACAAGACAGTGTATGAAGACAGAACAAGGGAGTGTACGAATACAGAACAAGGGAGTGTACAACAGACAGAACAAGACAGTGTATGAAGACAGAACAAGGGAGTGTACAAATACAGAACAAGGGAGTGTACAAAGACAGAACAAGACAGTGTATGAAGACAGAACAAGGGAGTGTACAAAGTTAGAACAAGGGAGTGTGCAAAGGCAGAACAAGGGAGAGTGTATGAAGACAGAACAAGGCAGTGTACGTAGACAGAACAAGGGAGTGTACAAAGACAGAACAAGACAGTGTACAAAGACAGAACAAGACAGTGTATGAAGACAGAACAAGGGAGTGTACAAAGACAGATCAAGGGAGTGTACATAGACAGAACAAGGGAGTGTACAAAGACAGAACAAGACAGTGTATGAAGACAGAACAAGGGAGTGTACAAA
Organism: Metamycoplasmataceae bacterium; assembly: GCA_965263245.1. Classification (GTDB taxonomy): domain Bacteria; phylum Bacillota_I; class Bacilli_A; order Mycoplasmatales; family Metamycoplasmataceae; genus DT-68. Next base: position 114,319 of record CBDHHR010000280.1, read on the forward strand.
GACAGAACAAGGGAGTGTACAAAGTTAGAACAAGGGAGTGTGCAAAGGCAGAACAAGGGAGAGTGTATGAAGACAGAACAAGGCAGTGTACGTAAACAGAACAAGGGAGTGTACAAAGACAGAACAAGACAGTGTACAAAGACAGAACAAGACAGTGTATGAAGACAGAACAAGGGAGTGTACAAAAGACAGAACAAGACAGTGTACGAATACAGAACAAGGCAGTGTATGAATACAGAACAAGGGAGTGTACAAAGACAGAACAAGGGAGTGTACAAAAGACAGAACAAGACAGTGTACGAAGACAGATCAAGGGAGTGTACGAAGACAGATCAAGGGAGTGTACAAAGACAGAACAAGGGAGTGTACATAGACAGAACAAGGGAGTGTACAAAGACAGAACAAGACAGTGTATGAAGACAGAACAAGGGAGTGTACAAAGACAGAACAAGGGAGTGTACATAGACAGAACAAGGGAGTGTACAAAGACAGAACAAGACAGTGTATGAAGACAGAACAAGGGAGTGTACAAAGACAGAACAAGGGAGTGTACATAGAGAGAACAAGGGAGTGTACAAAGACAGAACAAGACAGTGTATGAAGACAGAACAAGGGAGTGTACAAAGTTAGAACAAGGGAGTGTGCAAAGGCAGAACAAGGGAGAGTGTATGAAGACAGAACAAGGCAGTGTACGTAGACAGAACAAGGGAGTGTACAAAGACAGAACAAGACAGTGTACAAAGACAGAACAAGGGAGTGTACAAAGACAGAACAAGACAGTGTACAAAGACAGAACAAGGGAGTGTACAAAAGACAGAACAAGACAGTGTACGAAGACAGATCAAGGGAGTGTACAAAGACAGAACAAGGGAGTGTACAAAGACAGATCAAGGGAGTGTACAAAGACAGAACAAGGGAGTGTACAAAGACAGATCAAGGGAGTGTACAAAGACAGATCAAGGGAGTGTACAAAGACAGAACAAGGGAGTGTACAAAGACAGATCAAGGGAGTGTACAAAGACAGATCAAGGGAGTGTACAAAGACAGAACAAGGGAGTGTACAAAGACATAACAAGACAGTGTACAAAGACAGATCAAGGGAGTGTACAAAGACAGATCAAGGGAGTGTACAAAGACAGAACAAGGGAGTGTACAAAGACAGAACAAGACAGTGTACAAAGACAGATCAAGGGAGTGTACAAAGACAGATCAAGGGAGTGTACAAAGACAGAACAAGGGAGTGTACATAGACAGATCAAGGGAGTGTACATAGACAGAACAAGGGAGTGTACAAAGACAGAACAAGACAGTGTACAAAGACAGATCAAGGGAGTGTACAAAGACAGATCAAGGGAGTGTACAAAGACAGAACAAGGAGTGTACAAAGACAGATCAAGGGAGTGTACAAAGACAGAACAAGGCAGTGTACAAAGACAGATCAAGGGAGTGTACAAAGACAGAACAAGGCAGTGTACAAAGACAGATCAAGGGAGTGTACAAAGACAGATCAAGGGAGTGTACAAAGACAGATCAAGGGAGTGTACAAAGACAGAACAAGGCAGTGTACGAAGACAGATCAAGGGAGTGTACAAAGACAGATCAAGGGAGTGTACATAGACAGATCAAGGGAGTGTACAAAGACAGAACAAGACAGTGTACAAAGACAGATCAAGGGAGTGTACAAAGACAGATCAAGGGAGTGTACAAAGACAGAACAAGGCAGTGTACAAAGACAGATCAAGGGAGTGTACAAAGACAGATCAAGGGAGTGTACAAAGACAGAACAAGGGAGTGTACAAAGACAGAACAAGACAGTGTACAAAGACAGATCAAGGGAGTGTACAAAGACAGATCAAGGGAGTGTACAAAGACAGATCAAGGGAGTGTACAAAGACAGAACAAGGGAGTGTACATAGAAATATCAAGGGAGTGTACAAAGACAGATCAATGGAGTGAACAAAGACAGAACAAGGCAGTGTACAAAGACAGATCAAGGGAGTGTACAAAGACAGATCAAGGGAGTGTACAAAGACAGATCAAGGGAGTGTACAAAGACAGAACAAGACAGTGTACATAGACAGATCAAGGGAGTGAACAAAGACAGAACAAGGCAGTGTACAAAGACAGAGATCAAGGCAGTGTACAAAGACAGATCAAGGGAGTGTACATAGACAGATCAAGGGTGTGTACAAAGACAGAACAAGACAGTGTACACAGACATATCAAGGGAGTGAACAAAGACAGAACAAGGCAGTGTACAAAGTCAGATCAAGGGAGTGTACAAAGACAGAACAAGGGAGTGTACAAAGACAGAACAAGGCAGTGTACAAAGACAGATCAAGGGAGTGTACAAAGACAGATCAAGGGAGTGTACAAAGACAGAACAAGGGAGTGTACATAGACAGATCAAGGGAGTGTACAAAGACAGATCAAGGGAGTGAACAAAGACAGAACAAGGCAGTGTACAAAGACAGATCAAGGGAGTGTACAAAGACAGAACAAGACAGTGTACAAAGACAGATCAAGGGAGTGTACAAAGACAGAACAAGACAGTGTATGAAGACAGATCAAGGGAGTGTACAAAGACAGATCAATGGAGTGAACAAAGACAGAACAAGGCAGTGTACAAAGACAGATCAAGGGAGTGTACATAGACAGATCAAGGGAGTGTACAAAGACAGAACAAGACAGTGTACATAGACAGATCAAGGGAGTGAACAAAGACAGAACAAGGCAGTGTACAAAGACAGATCAAGGGAGTGTACAAAGACAGATCAAGGGAGTGTACATAGACAGATCAAGGGAGTGTACAAAGACAGAACAAGACAGTGTACATAGACAGATCAAGGGAGTGAACAAAGACAGAACAAGGCAGTGTACAAAGACAGATCAAGGCAGTGTACAAAGACAGATCAAGGGAGTGTACATAGACAGATCAAGGGTGTGTACAAAGACAGAACAAGACAGTGTACATAGACAGATCAAGGGAGTGAACAAAGACAGAACAAGGCAGTGTACAAAGTCAGATCAAGGGAGTGTACAAAGACAGAACAAGGGAGTGTACAAAGACAGAACAAGGCAGTGTACAAAGACAGATCAAGGGAGTGTACAAAGACAGATCAAGGGAGTGTACAAAGACAGAACAAGGGAGTGTACATAGACAGATCAAGGGAGTGTACAAAGACAGATCAAGGGAGTGAACAAAGACAGAACAAGGCAGTGTACAAAGACAGATCAAGGGAGTGAACAGAGACAGAACAAGGCAGTGTACAAAGACAGATCAAGGGAGTGTACATAGACAGAACAAGGCAGTGTACAAAGACAGATCAAGGGAGTGTACGAAGACAGAACAAGGGAGTGTACATAGGCAGAACAAGGGAGTGTACAAAGACAGAACAAGACAGTGTATGAAGACAGAACAAGGGAGTGTACAAAGACAGAACAAGGGAGTGTACAAAGTTAGAACAAGGGAGTGTACATAGACAGAACAAGGGAGTGTACAAAGACAGAACAAGACAGTGTATGAAGACAGAACAAGGGAGTGTACATAGACAGAACAAGGGAGTGTACATAGACAGAACAAGGGAGTGTACAAAGACAGAACAAGACAGTGTATGAAGACAGAACAAGGGAGTGTACATAGACAGAACAAGGGAGTGTACATAGACAGAACAAGGGAGTGTACAAAGACAGAACAAGACAGTGTACAAAGTTAGAACAAGGGAGTGTGCAAAGGCAGAACAAGGGAGAGTGTATGAAGACAGAACAAGGCAGTGTACGTAGACAGAACAAGGGAGTGTACAAAGACAGAACAAGACAGTGTATGAAGACAGAACAAGGGAGTGTACGAATACAGAACAAGGGAGTGTACAACAGACAGAACAAGACAGTGTATGAAGACAGAACAAGGGAGTGTACGAATACAGAACAAGGGAGTGTACAAAGACAGAACAAGGCAGTGTATGAATACAGAACAAGGGAGTGTACGAAGACAGAACAAGACAGTGTATGAATACAGAACAAGGGAGTGTATGAATACAGAACAAGGGAGTGTACAAAGACAGAACAAGGCAGTGTATGAATACAGAACAAGGGAGTGTACAAAGACAGAACAAGGCAGTGTATGAATACAGAACAAGGGAGTGTACAAAGACAGATCAAGGCAGTGTATGAATACAGAACAAGGGAGTGTACAAAGACAGAACAAGGGAGTGTACAAAGACAGAACAAGGCAGTGTACAAAAGACAGAACAAGACAGTGTACGAAGACAAAACAAGGCAGTGTCCGAATACAGAACAAGGGAGTGTACAAAGACAGATCAAGGGAGTGTACAAAGACAGAACAAGGGAGTGTACAAAGACAGAACAAGACAGTGTACAAAGACAGATCAAGGGAGTGTACAAAGACAGATCAAGGGAGTGTACAAAGACAGAACAAGGGAGTGTACATAGAAATATCAAGGGAGTGTACAAAGACAGATCAAGGGAGTGAACAAAGACAGAACAAGGCAGTGTACAAAGACAGATCAAGGGAGTGTACATAGACAGATCAAGGGAGTGTACAAAGACAGATCAAGGGAGTGTACAAAGACAGATCAAGGGAGTGTACAAAGACAGAACAAGGGAGTGTACAAAGACAGAACAAGGCAGTGTACAAAGACAGATCAAGGGAGTGTACAAAGACAGATCAAGGGAGTGTACATAGACAGATCAAGGGAGTGAACAAAGACAGAACAAGGCAGTGTACAAAGACAGATCAAGGCAGTGTACAAAGACAGATCAAGGGATTGTACATAGACAGATCAAGGGTGTGTACAAAGACAGAACAAGACAGTGTACATAGACAGATCAAGGGAGTGAACAAAGACAGAACAAGGCAGTGTACAAAGTCAGATCAAGGGAGTGTACAAAGACAGAACAAGGGAGTGTACAACGACAGAACAAGGCAGTGTACAAAGACAGATCAAGGGAGTGTACAAAGACAGATCAAGGGAGTGTACAAAGACAGAACAAGGGAGTGTACATAGATAGATCAAGGGAGTGTACAAAGACAGATCAAGGGAGTGAACAAAGACAGAACAAGGCAGTGTACAAAGACAGATCAAGGGAGTGTACAAAGACAGAACAAGACAGTGTACAAAGACAGATCAAGGGAGTGTACAAAGACAGAACAAGACAGTGTATCAAGACAGATCAAGGGAGTGTACAAAGACAGATCAAGGGAGTGAACAAAGACAGAACAAGGCAGTGTACAAAGACAGATCAAGGGAGTGAACAAAGACAGAACAAGGCAGTGTACAAAGACAGATCAAGGGAGTGTACATAGACAGAACAAGGCAGTGTACAAAGACAGATCAAGGGAGTGTACGAAGACAGAACAAGGGAGTGTACATAGGCAGAACAAGGGAGTGTACAAAGACAGAACAAGACAGTGTATGAAGACAGAACAAGGGAGTGTACAAAGACAGAACAAGGGAGTGTACACAGTTAGAACAAGGGAGTGTACATAGACAGAACAAGGGAGTGTACAAAGACAGAACAAGACAGTGTATGAAGACAGAACAAGGGAGTGTACATAGACAGAACAAGGGAGTGTACATAGAAAGAACAAGGGAGTGTACAAAGACAGAACAAGACAGTGTATGAAGACAGAACAAGGGAGTGTACAAAGACAGAACAAGGGAGTGTACATAGACAGAACAAGGGAGTGTACAAAGACAGAACAAGACAGTGTACAAAGTTAGAACAAGGGAGTGTGCAAAGGCAGAACAAGAGTGTATGAAGACAGAACAAGGCAGTGTACGTAGACAGAACAAGGGAGTGTACAAAGACAGAACAAGACAGTGTATGAAGACAGAACAAGGGAGTGTACGAATACAGAACAAGGCAGTGTACAAAGACAGATCAAGGGAGTGTACAAAGACAGAACAAGGGAGTGTACAAAGACAGAACAAGGCAGTGTACAAAGACAGATCAAGGGAGTGTACAAAGACAGATCAAGGGAGTGTACAAAGACAGAACAAGGGAGTGTATGAAGACAGATCAAGGGAGTGTACAAAGACAGATCAAGGGAGTGAACAAAGACAGAACAAGGCAGTGTACAAAGACAGATCAAGGGAGTGTACAAAGACAGAACAAGACAGTGTACAAAGACAGATCAAGGGAGTGTACAAAGACAGAACAAGACAGTGTATGAAGACAGATCAAGGGAGTGTACAAAGACAGATCAATGGAGTGTACAAAGACAGAACAAGGCAGTGTACAAAGACAGATCAAGGGAGTGTACATAGACAGAACAAGGGAGTGTACAAAGACAGAACAAGACAGTGTACATAGACAGATCAAGGGAGTGTACAAAGACAGAACAAGGCAGTGTACAAAGACAGATCAAGGGAGTGTACAAAGACAGATCAAGGGAGTGTACATAGACAGATCAAGGGAGTGTACAAAGACAGAACAAGACAGTGTACATAGACAGATCAAGGGAGTGAACAAAGACAGAACAAGGCAGTGTACAAAGACAGATCAAGGCAGTGTACAAAGACAGATCAAGGGAGTGTACATAGACAGATCAAGGGAGTGTACAAAGACAGAACAAGACAGTGTACATAGACAGATCAAGGGAGTGAACAAAGACAGAACAAGGCAGTGTACAAAGACAGATCAAGGGAGTGTACAAAGACAGAACAAGGGAGTGTACAAAGACAGAACAAGGCAGTGTACAAAGACAGATCAAGGGAGTGTACAAAGACAGATCAAGGGAGTGTACAAAGACAGAACAAGGGAGTGTACATAGACAGATCAAGGGAGTGTACAAAGACAGATCAAGGGAGTGAACAAAGACAGAACAAGGCAGTGTACAAAGACAGATCAAGGGAGTGAACAGAGACAGAACAAGGCAGTGTACAAAGACAGATCAAGGGAGTGTACATAGACAGAACAAGGCAGTGTACAAAGACAGATCAAGGGAGTGTACGAAGACAGAACAAGGGAGTGTACATAGGCAGAACAAGGGAGTGTACAAAGACAGAACAAGACAGTGTATGAAGACAGAACAAGGGAGTGTACAAAGACAGAACAAGGGAGTGTACAAAGTTAGAACAAGGGAGTGTACATAGACAGAACAAGGGAGTGTACAAAGACAGAACAAGACAGTGTATGAAGACAGAACAAGGGAGTGTACATAGACAGAACAAGGGAGTGTACATAGACAGAACAAGGGAGTGTACAAAGACAGAACAAGACAGTGTATGAAGACAGAACAAGGGAGTGTACAAAGACAGAACAAGGGAGTGTACATAGACAGAACAAGGGAGTGTACAAAGACAGAACAAGACAGTGTACAAAGTTAGAACAAGGGAGTGTGCAAAGGCAGAACAAGGGAGAGTGTATGAAGACAGAACAAGGCAGTGTACGTAGACAGAACAAGGGAGTGTACAAAGACAGAACAAGACAGTGTATGAAGACAGAACAAGGGAGTGTACGAATACAGAACAAGGGAGTGTACAACAGACAGAACAAGACAGTGTATGAAGACAGAACAAGGGAGTGTACGAATACAGAACAAGGGAGTGTACAAAGACAGAACAAGGCAGTGTATGAATACAGAACAAGGGAGTGTACGAAGACAGAACAAGACAGTGTATGAATACAGAACAAGGGAGTGTATGAATACAGAACAAGGGAGTGTACAAAGACAGAACAAGGCAGTGTATGAATACAGAACAAGGGAGTGTACAAAGACAGAACAAGGCAGTGTATGAATACAGAACAAGGGAGTGTACAAAGACAGATCAAGGCAGTGTATGAATACAGAACAAGGGAGTGTACAAAGACAGAACAAGGGAGTGTACAAAGACAGAACAAGGCAGTGTACAAAAGACAGAACAAGACAGTGTACGAAGACAAAACAAGGCAGTGTACGAATACAGAACAAGGGAGTGTACAAAGACAGATCAAGGGAGTGTACAAAGACAGAACAAGGGAGTGTACAAAGACAGAACAAGACAGTGTACAAAGACAGATCAAGGGAGTGTACAAAGACAGATCAAGGGAGTGTACAAAGACAGAACAAGGGAGTGTACATAGAAATATCAAGGGAGTGTACAAAGACAGATCAAGGGAGTGAACAAAGACAGAACAAGGCAGTGTACAAAGACAGATCAAGGGAGTGTACATAGACAGATCAAGGGAGTGTACAAAGACAGATCAAGGGAGTGTACAAAGACAGAACAAGGGAGTGTACAAAGACAGAACAAGGCAGTGTACAAAGACAGATCAAGGGAGTGTACAAAGACAGATCAAGGGAGTGTACATAGACAGATCAAGGGAGTGTACAAAGACAGAACAAGACAGTGTACATAGACAGATCAAGGGAGTGAACAAAGACAGAACAAGGCAGTGTACAAAGACAGATCAAGGCAGTGTACAAAGACAGATCAAGGGAGTGTACAAAGACAGAACAAGACAGTGTATGAAGACAGATCAAGGGAGTGTACAAAGACAGATCAAGGGAGTGAACAAAGACAGAACAAGGCAGTGTACAAAGACAGATCAAGGGAGTGAACAAAGACAGAACAAGGCAGTGTACAAAGACAGATCAAGGGAGTGTACATAGACAGAACAAGGCAGTGTACAAAGACAGATCAAGGGAGTGTACGAAGACAGAACAAGGGAGTGTACATAGGCAGAACAAGGGAGTGTACAAAGACAGAACAAGACAGTGTATGAAGACAGAACAAGGGAGTGTACAAAGACAGAACAAGGGAGTGTACACAGTTAGAACAAGGGAGTGTACATAGACAGAACAAGGGAGTGTACAAAGACAGAACAAGACAGTGTATGAAGACAGAACAAGGGAGTGTACATAGACAGAACAAGGGAGTGTACATAGAAAGAACAAGGGAGTGTACAAAGACAGAACAAGACAGTGTATGAAGACAGAACAAGGGAGTGTACAAAGACAGAACAAGGGAGTGTACATAGACAGAACAAGGGAGTGTACAAAGACAGAACAAGACAGTGTACAAAGTTAGAACAAGGGAGTGTGCAAAGGCAGAACAAGAGTGTATGAAGACAGAACAAGGCAGTGTACGTAGACAGAACAAGGGAGTGTACAAAGACAGAACAAGACAGTGTATGAAGACAGAACAAGGGAGTGTACGAATACAGAACAAGGGAGTGTACAAAAGACAGAACAAGACAGTGTATGAAGACAGAACAAGGGAGTGTACGAATACAGAACAAGGGAGTGTACAAAGACAGAACAAGGCAGTGTATGAATACAGAACAAGGGAGTGTATGAAGACAGAACAAGACAGTGTATGAATACAGAACAAGGGAGTGTATGAATACAGAACAAGGGAGTGTACAAAGACAGAACAAGGCAGTGTATGAATACAGAACAAGGGAGTGTACAAAGACAGAACAAGGCAGTGTATGAATACAGAACAAGGGAGTGTACAAAGACAGATCAAGGCAGTGTATGAATACAGAACAAGGGAGTGTACAAAGGCAGAACAAGGGAGTGTACAAAGACAGAACAAGGCAGTGTACAAAAGACAGAACAAGACAGTGTACGAAGACAAAACAAGGCAGTGTACGAATACAGAACAAGGGAGTGTACAAAGACAGATCAAGGGAGTGTACAAAGACAGAACAAGGGAGTGTACAAAGACAGAACAAGACAGTGTACAAAGACAGATCAAGGGAGTGTACAAAGACAGATCAAGGGAGTGTACAAAGACAGAACAAGGGAGTGTACAAAGACAGAACAAGACAGTGTACAAAGACAGATCAAGGGAGTGTACAAAGACAGATCAAGGGAGTGTACAAAGACAGAACAAGGGAGTGTACATAGACAGATCAAGGGAGTGTACAAAGACAGATCAAGGGAGTGAACAAAGACAGAACAAGGCAGTGTACAAAGACAGATCAAGGGAGTGTACATAGACAGATCAAGGGAGTGTACAAAGACAGAACAAGACAGTGTACATAGACAGATCAAGGGAGTGAACAAAGACAGAACAAGGCAGTGTACAAAGACAGATCAAGGGAGTGTACAAAGACAGATCAAGGGAGTGTACATAGACAGATCAAGGGAGTGTACACAGACAGAACAAGACAGTGTACATAGACAGATCAAGGGAGTGAACAAAGACAGAACAAGGCAGTGTACAAAGACAGATCAAGGCAATGTACAAAGACAGATCAAGGGAGTGTACATAGACAGATCAAGGGAGTGTACAAAGACAGAACAAGATAGTGTACATAGACAGATCAAGGGAGTGAACAAAGACAGAACAAGGCAGTGTACAAAGACAGATCAAGGGAGTGTACAAAGACAGATCAAGGGAGTGTACAAAGACAGAACAAGGGAGTGTACAAAGACAGAACAAGGCAGTGTACAAAGACAGATCAAGGGAGTGTACAAAGACAGAACAAGGGAGTGTACATAGACAGATCAAGGGAGTGTACATAGACAGATCAAGGGAGTGTACATAGACAGATCAAGGGAGTGTACAAAGACAGAACAAGGGAGTGTACATAGACAGATCAAGGGAGTGTACAAAGACAGATCAAGGGAGTGTACAAAGACAGATCAAGGGAGTGTACATAGACAGATCAAGGGAGTGTACAAAGACAGAACAAGGGAGTGTACATAGACAGAACAAGGGAGTGTACATAGACAGATCAAGGGAGTGTACATAGACAGATCAAGGGAGTGTACAAAGACAGAACAAGGGAGTGTACATAGACAGATCAAGGGAGTGTACAAAGACAGATCAAGGGAGTGAACAAAGACAGAACAAGGCAGTGTACAAAGACAGAACAAGACAGTGTATGAAGACAGATCAAGGGAGTGTACAAAGACAGAACAAGGGAGTGTACAAAGACAGAACAAGGGAGTGTACAAAGACAGAACAAGACAGTGTATGAAGACAGATCAAGGGAGTGTACAAAGACAGATCAAGGGAGTGAACAAAGACAGAACAAGGCAGTGTACAAAGACAGAACAAGGGAGTGTACAAAGACAGATCAAGGGAGTGTACAAAGACAGAACAAGGGAGTGTACATAGACAGATCAAGGGAGTGTACAAAGACAGAACAAGGGAGTGTACATAGACAGATCAAGGGAGTGTACAAAGACAGATCAAGGGAGTGTACAAAGACAGAACAAGGGAGTGTACAAAGACAGATCAAGGGAGTGTACAAAGACAGATCAAGGGAGTGTACAAAGACAGAACAAGGGAGTGTACAAAGACAGAACAAGGGAGTGTACAAAGACAGATCAAGGGAGTGTACAAAGACAGACAAGGGAGTGTACAAGACAGATCAAGGGAGTGTACATAGACAGATCAAGGGAGTGTACATAGACAGATCAAGGGAGTGTACAAAGACAGAACAAGGGAGTGTACATAGACAGATCAAGGGAGTGTACAAAGACAGATCAAGGGAGTGTACAAAGACAGATCAAGGGAGTGTACATAGACAGATCAAGGGAGTGTACAAAGACAGAACAAGGGAGTGTACATAGACAGAACAAGGGAGTGTACATAGACAGATCAAGGGAGTGTACATAGACAGATCAAGGGAGTGTACAAAGACAGAACAAGGGAGTGTACATAGACAGATCAAGGGAGTGTACAAAGACAGACAAGGGAGTGAACAAAGACAGGGAGTGAACAAACAAAGACAGAACAAGGATCAAGGGAGTGTACAAAGACAGATCAAGGGAGTGTACAAAGACAGAACAAGACAGTGTATGAAGACAGATCAAGGGAGTGTACAAAGACAGATCAAGGGAGTGAACAAAGACAGAACGAGGCAGTGTACAAAGACAGATCAAGGGAGTGAACAAAGACAGAACAAGGCAGTGTACAAAGACAGATCAAGGGAGTGTACATAGACAGAACAAGGCAGTGTACAAAGACAGATCAAGGGAGTGTACATAGACAGAACAAGGCAGTGTACAAAGACAGAACAAGGGAGTGTACAAAGACAGAGCAAGGCAGTGTACAAAGACAGATCAAGGGAGTGTACATAGACAGATCAAGGGAGTGTACAAAGACAGAACAAGGGAGTGTACAAAGACAGATCAAGGGAGTGTACATAGACAGATCAAGGGAGTGTACAAAGACAGATCAAGGGAGTGTACGAAGACAGAACAAGGGAGTGTACATAGACAGAACAAGGGAGTGTACAAAGACAGAACAAGACAGTGTATGAAGACAGAACAAGGGAGTGTACAAAGACAGAACAAGACAGTGTATGAAGACAGAACAAGGCAGTGTACAAAGACAGATCAAGGCAGTGTACAAAGACAGATCAAGGGAGTGTACATAGACAGATCAAGGGTGTGTACAAAGACAGAACAAGACAGTGTACATAGACAGATCAAGGGAGTGAACAAAGACAGAACAAGGCAGTGTACAAAGTCAGATCAAGGGAGTGTACAAAGACAGAACAAGGGAGTGTACAAAGACAGAACAAGGCAGTGTACAAAGACAGATCAAGGGAGTGTACAAAGACAGATCAAGGGAGTGTACAAAGACAGAACAAGGGAGTGTACATAGACAGATCAAGGGAGTGTACAAAGACAGATCAAGGGAGTGAACAAAGACAGAACAAGGCAGTGTACAAAGACAGATCAAGGGAGTGTACAAAGACAGAACAAGACAGTGTACAAAGACAGATCAAGGGAGTGTACAAAGACAGAACAAGACAGTGTATGAAGACAGATCAAGGGAGTGTACAAAGACAGATCAATGGAGTGAACAAAGACAGAACAAGGCAGTGTACAAAGACAGATCAAGGGAGTGTACATAGACAGATCAAGGGAGTGTACAAAGACAGAACAAGACAGTGTACATAGACAGATCAAGGGAGTGAACAAAGACAGAACAAGGCAGTGTACAAAGACAGATCAAGGGAGTGTACAAAGACAGATCAAGGGAGTGTACATAGACAGATCAAGGGAGTGTACAAAGACAGAACAAGACAGTGTACATAGACAGATCAAGGGAGTGAACAAAGACAGAACAAGGCAGTGTACAAAGACAGATCAAGGCAGTGTACAAAGACAGATCAAGGGAGTGTACATAGACAGATCAAGGGTGTGTACAAAGACAGAACAAGACAGTGTACATAGACAGATCAAGGGAGTGAACAAAGACAGAACAAGGCAGTGTACAAAGATCAGAGTGTCAAGGGAGTGTACAAAGACAGAACAAGGCAGTGTACAAAGACAGATCAAGGGAGTGTACAAAGACAGATCAAGGGAGTGTACAAAGACAGAACAAGGGAGTGTACATAGACAGATCAAGGGAGTGTACAAAGACAGATCAAGGGAGTGAACAAAGACAGAACAAGGCAGTGTACAAAGACAGATCAAGGGAGTGAACAGAGACAGAACAAGGCAGTGTACAAAGACAGATCAAGGGAGTGTACATAGACAGAACAAGGCAGTGTACAAAGACAGATCAAGGGAGTGTACGAAGACAGAACAAGGGAGTGTACATAGGCAGAACAAGGGAGTGTACAAAGACAGAACAAGACAGTGTATGAAGACAGAACAAGGGAGTGTACAAAGACAGAACAAGGGAGTGTACAAAGTTAGAACAAGGGAGTGTACATAGACAGAACAAGGGAGTGTACAAAGACAGAACAAGACAGTGTATGAAGACAGAACAAGGGAGTGTACATAGACAGAACAAGGGAGTGTACATAGACAGAACAAGGGAGTGTACAAAGACAGAACAAGACAGTGTATGAAGACAGAACAAGGGAGTGTACAAAGACAGAACAAGGGAGTGTACATAGACAGAACAAGGGAGTGTACAAAGACAGAACAAGACAGTGTACAAAGTTAGAACAAGGGAGTGTGCAAAGGCAGAACAAGGGAGAGTGTATGAAGACAGAACAAGGCAGTGTACGTAGACAGAACAAGGGAGTGTACAAAGACAGAACAAGACAGTGTATGAAGACAGAACAAGGGAGTGTACGAATACAGAACAAGGGAGTGTACAAAGACAGAACAAGACAGTGTATGAAGACAGAACAAGGGAGTGTACAAAGTACAGAACAAGGGAGTGTACAAAGACAGAACAAGACAGTGTATGAAGACAGAACAAGGGAGTGTACAAAGTTAGAACAAGGGAGTGTGCAAAGGCAGAACAAGGGAGAGTGTATGAAGACAGAACAAGGCAGTGTACGTAGACAGAACAAGGGAGTGTACAAAGACAGAACAAGACAGTGTACAAAGACAGAACAAGACAGTGTATGAAGACAGAACAAGGGAGTGTACAAAGACAGATCAAGGGAGTGTACATAGACAGAACAAGGGAGTGTACAAAGACAGAACAAGACAGTGTATGAAGACAGAACAAGGGAGTGTACAAAGACAGAACAAGGGAGTGTACAAAGTTAGAACAAGGGAGTGTGCAAAGGCAGAACAAGGGAGAGTGTATGAAGACAGAACAAGGCAGTGTACGTAAACAGAACAAGGGAGTGTACAAAGACAGAACAAGACAGTGTACAAAGACAGAACAAGACAGTGTATGAAGACAGAACAAGGGAGTGTACAAAAGACAGAACAAGACAGTGTACGAATACAGAACAAGGCAGTGTATGAATACAGAACAAGGGAGTGTACAAAGACAGAACAAGGGAGTGTACAAAAGACAGAACAAGACAGTGTACGAAGACAGATCAAGGGAGTGTACGAAGACAGATCAAGGGAGTGTACAAAGACAGAACAAGGGAGTGTACATAGACAGAACAAGGGAGTGTACAAAGACAGAACAAGACAGTGTATGAAGACAGAACAAGGGAGTGTACAAAGACAGAACAAGGGAGTGTACATAGACAGAACAAGGGAGTGTACAAAGACAGAACAAGACAGTGTATGAAGACAGAACAAGGGAGTGTACAAAGACAGAACAAGGGAGTGTACATAGAGAGAACAAGGGAGTGTACAAAGACAGAACAAGACAGTGTATGAAGACAGAACAAGGGAGTGTACAAAGTTAGAACAAGGGAGTGTGCAAAGGCAGAACAAGGGAGAGTGTATGAAGACAGAACAAGGCAGTGTACGTAGACAGAACAAGGGAGTGTACAAAGACAGAACAAGACAGTGTACAAAGACAGAACAAGGGAGTGTACAAAGACAGAACAAGACAGTGTACAAAGACAGAACAAGGGAGTGTACAAAAGACAGAACAAGACAGTGTACGAAGACAGATCAAGGGAGTGTACAAAGACAGAACAAGGGAGTGTACAAAGACAGATCAAGGGAGTGTACAAAGACAGAACAAGGGAGTGTACAAAGACAGATCAAGGGAGTGTACAAAGACAGATCAAGGGAGTGTACAAAGACAGAACAAGGGAGTGTACAAAGACAGATCAAGGGAGTGTACAAAGACAGATCAAGGGAGTGTACAAAGACAGAACAAGGGAGTGTACAAAGACATAACAAGACAGTGTACAAAGACAGATCAAGGGAGTGTACAAAGACAGATCAAGGGAGTGTACAAAGACAGAACAAGGGAGTGTACAAAGACAGAACAAGACAGTGTACAAAGACAGATCAAGGGAGTGTACAAAGACAGATCAAGGGAGTGTACAAAGACAGAACAAGGGAGTGTACATAGACAGATCAAGGGAGTGTACATAGACAGAACAAGGGAGTGTACAAAGACAGAACAAGACAGTGTACAAAGACAGATCAAGGGAGTGTACAAAGACAGATCAAGGGAGTGTACAAAGACAGAACAAGGCAGTGTACAAAGACAGATCAAGGGAGTGTACAAAGACAGATCAAGGGAGTGTACAAAGACAGATCAAGGGAGTGTACAAAGACAGATCAAGAGTGTACAAGGATCAAGGGAGTGTACAAAGACAGAACAAGGCAGTGTACGAAGACAGATCAAGGGAGTGTACAAAGACAGATCAAGGGAGTGTACATAGACAGATCAAGGGAGTGTACAAAGACAGAACAAGACAGTGTACAAAGACAGATCAAGGGAGTGTACAAAGACAGATCAAGGGAGTGTACAAAGACAGAACAAGGCAGTGTACAAAGACAGATCAAGGGAGTGTACAAAGACAGATCAAGGGAGTGTACAAAGACAGAACAAGGGAGTGTACAAAGACAGAACAAGACAGTGTACAAAGACAGATCAAGGGAGTGTACAAAGACAGATCAAGGGAGTGTACAAAGACAGATCAAGGGAGTGTACAAAGACAGAACAAGGGAGTGTACATAGAAATATCAAGGGAGTGTACAAAGACAGATCAATGGAGTGAACAAAGACAGAACAAGGCAGTGTACAAAGACAGATCAAGGGAGTGTACATAGACAGATCAAGGGAGTGTACAAAGACAGATCAAGGGAGTGTACAAAGACAGAACAAGACAGTGTACATAGACAGATCAAGGGAGTGAACAAAGACAGAACAAGGCAGTGTACAAAGACAGAGATCAAGGCAGTGTACAAAGACAGATCAAGGGAGTGTACATAGACAGATCAAGGGTGTGTACAAAGACAGAACAAGACAGTGTACACAGACATATCAAGGGAGTGAACAAAGACAGAACAAGGCAGTGTACAAAGTCAGATCAAGGGAGTGTACAAAGACAGAACAAGGGAGTGTACAAAGACAGAACAAGGCAGTGTACAAAGACAGATCAAGGGAGTGTACAAAGACAGATCAAGGGAGTGTACAAAGACAGAACAAGGGAGTGTACATAGACAGATCAAGGGAGTGTACAAAGACAGATCAAGGGAGTGAACAAAGACAGAACAAGGCAGTGTACAAAGACAGATCAAGGGAGTGTACAAAGACAGAACAAGACAGTGTACAAAGACAGATCAAGGGAGTGTACAAAGACAGAACAAGACAGTGTATGAAGACAGATCAAGGGAGTGTAGTGTATGAAGACAGATCAAGGGAGTGTACAAAGACAGATCAATGGAGTGAACAAAGACAGAACAAGGCAGTGTACAAAGACAGATCAAGGGAGTGTACATAGACAGATCAAGGGAGTGTACAAAGACAGAACAAGACAGTGTACATAGACAGATCAAGGGAGTGAACAAAGACAGAACAAGGCAGTGTACAAAGACAGATCAAGGGAGTGTACAAAGACAGATCAAGGGAGTGTACATAGACAGATCAAGGGAGTGTACAAAGACAGAACAAGACAGTGTACATAGACAGATCAAGGGAGTGAACAAAGACAGAACAAGGCAGTGTACAAAGACAGATCAAGGCAGTGTACAAAGACAGATCAAGGGAGTGTACATAGACAGATCAAGGGTGTGTACAAAGACAGAACAAGACAGTGTACATAGACAGATCAAGGGAGTGAACAAAGACAGAACAAGGCAGTGTACAAAGTCAGATCAAGGGAGTGTACAAAGACAGAACAAGGGAGTGTACAAAGACAGAACAAGGCAGTGTACAAAGACAGATCAAGGGAGTGTACAAAGACAGATCAAGGGAGTGTACAAAGACAGAACAAGGGAGTGTACATAGACAGATCAAGGGAGTGTACAAAGACAGATCAAGGGAGTGAACAAAGACAGAACAAGGCAGTGTACAAAGACAGATCAAGGGAGTGAACAGAGACAGAACAAGGCAGTGTACAAAGACAGATCAAGGGAGTGTACATAGACAGAACAAGGCAGTGTACAAAGACAGATCAAGGGAGTGTACGAAGACAGAACAAGGGAGTGTACATAGGCAGAACAAGGGAGTGTACAAAGACAGAACAAGACAGTGTATGAAGACAGAACAAGGGAGTGTACAAAGACAGAACAAGGGAGTGTACAAAGTTAGAACAAGGGAGTGTACATAGACAGAACAAGGGAGTGTACAAAGACAGAACAAGACAGTGTATGAAGACAGAACAAGGGAGTGTACATAGACAGAACAAGGGAGTGTACATAGACAGAACAAGGGAGTGTACAAAGACAGAACAAGACAGTGTATGAAGACAGAACAAGGGAGTGTACATAGACAGAACAAGGGAGTGTACATAGACAGAACAAGGGAGTGTACAAAGACAGAACAAGACAGTGTACAAAGTTAGAACAAGGGAGTGTGCAAAGGCAGAACAAGGGAGAGTGTATGAAGACAGAACAAGGCAGTGTACGTAGACAGAACAAGGGAGTGTACAAAGACAGAACAAGACAGTGTATGAAGACAGAACAAGGGAGTGTACGAATACAGAACAAGGGAGTGTACAACAGACAGAACAAGACAGTGTATGAAGACAGAACAAGGGAGTGTACGAATACAGAACAAGGGAGTGTACAAAGACAGAACAAGGCAGTGTATGAATACAGAACAAGGGAGTGTACGAAGACAGAACAAGACAGTGTATGAATACAGAACAAGGGAGTGTATGAATACAGAACAAGGGAGTGTACAAAGACAGAACAAGGCAGTGTATGAATACAGAACAAGGGAGTGTACAAAGACAGAACAAGGCAGTGTATGAATACAGAACAAGGGAGTGTACAAAGACAGATCAAGGCAGTGTATGAATACAGAACAAGGGAGTGTACAAAGACAGAACAAGGGAGTGTACAAAGACAGAACAAGGCAGTGTACAAAAGACAGAACAAGACAGTGTACGAAGACAAAACAAGGCAGTGTCCGAATACAGAACAAGGGAGTGTACAAAGACAGATCAAGGGAGTGTACAAAGACAGAACAAGGGAGTGTACAAAGACAGAACAAGACAGTGTACAAAGACAGATCAAGGGAGTGTACAAAGACAGATCAAGGGAGTGTACAAAGACAGAACAAGGGAGTGTACATAGAAATATCAAGGGAGTGTACAAAGACAGATCAAGGGAGTGAACAAAGACAGAACAAGGCAGTGTACAAAGACAGATCAAGGGAGTGTACATAGACAGATCAAGGGAGTGTACAAAGACAGATCAAGGGAGTGTACAAAGACAGATCAAGGGAGTGTACAAAGACAGAACAAGGGAGTGTACAAAGACAGAACAAGGCAGTGTACAAAGACAGATCAAGGGAGTGTACAAAGACAGATCAAGGGAGTGTACATAGACAGATCAAGGGAGTGAACAAAGACAGAACAAGGCAGTGTACAAAGACAGATCAAGGCAGTGTACAAAGACAGATCAAGGGATTGTACATAGACAGATCAAGGGTGTGTACAAAGACAGAACAAGACAGTGTACATAGACAGATCAAGGGAGTGAACAAAGACAGAACAAGGCAGTGTACAAAGTCAGATCAAGGGAGTGTACAAAGACAGAACAAGGGAGTGTACAACGACAGAACAAGGCAGTGTACAAAGACAGATCAAGGGAGTGTACAAAGACAGATCAAGGGAGTGTACAAAGACAGAACAAGGGAGTGTACATAGATAGATCAAGGGAGTGTACAAAGACAGATCAAGGGAGTGAACAAAGACAGAACAAGGGAGTGTACAAAGACAGATCAAGGGAGTGTACAAAGACAGAACAAGACAGTGTACAAAGACAGATCAAGGGAGTGTACAAAGACAGAACAAGACAGTGTACAAAGACAGATCAAGGGAGTGTACAAAGACAGAACAAGGGAGTGTACAAAGACAGAACAAGGCAGTGTACAAAGACAGATCAAGGGAGTGTACAAAGACAGAACAAGGCAGTGTACAAAGACAGATCAAGGGAGTGTACATAGACAGAACAAGGGAGTGTACAAAGACAGATCAAGGGAGTGTACGAAGACAGAACAAGGGAGTGTACATAGACAGAACAAGGGAGTGTACAAAGACAGAACAAGACAGTGTATGAAGACAGAACAAGGGAGTGTACAAAGACAGAACAAGGGAGTGTACAAAGACAGAACACAGTGTACAAAGACAGAACAAGGGAGTGTACAAAGACAGAACAAGGGAGTGTACAAAGACAGAACAAGACAGTGTATGAAGACAGAACAAGGGAGTGTACAAAGACAGAACAAGGGAGTGTACATAGAAAGAACAAGGGAGTGTACAAAGACAGAACAAGGGACAGTGTACAAAGACAGAACAAGGGAGTGTACAAAGACAGAACAAGGGAGTGTACAAAGACAGAACAAGGGAGTGTACAAAGACAGAACAAGACAGTGTACAAAGACAGAACAAGGGAGTGTACAAAGACAGAACAAGAGTGTACAAAGACAGAACAAGGGAGTGTACAAAGACAGAACAAGGGAGTGTACAAAGACAGAACAAGACAGTGTATGAAGACAGAACAAGGGAGTGTACAAAGACAGAACAAGGCAGTGTACAAAGACAGATCAAGGGAGTGTACAAAGACAGAACAAGGGAGTGTACAAAGACAGAACAAGGCAGTGTACAAAGACAGATCAAGGGAGTGTACAAAGACAGATCAAGGGAGTGTACAAAGACAGAACAAGGGAGTGTATGAAGACAGAACAAGGGAGTGTACAAAGACAGATCAAGGGAGTGTACAAAGACAGAACAAGGGAGTGTACAAAGACAGATCAAGGGAGTGTACAAAGACAGAACAAGACAGTGTACAAAGACAGATCAAGGGAGTGTACAAAGACAGAACAAGACAGTGTATGAAGACAGATCAAGGGAGTGTACAAAGACAGATCAATGGAGTGAACAAAGACAGAACAAGGCAGTGTACAAAGACAGATCAAGGGAGTGTACATAGACAGATCAAGGGAGTGTACAAAGACAGAACAAGGGAGTGTACATAGACAGAACAAGGGAGTGAACAAAGACAGAACAAGGCAGTGTACAAAGACAGATCAAGGGAGTGTACAAAGACAGATCAAGGGAGTGTACATAGACAGATCAAGGGAGTGTACAAAGACAGAACAAGACAGTGTACATAGACAGATCAAGGGAGTGAACAAAGACAGAACAAGGCAGTGTACAAAGACAGATCAAGGCAGTGTACAAAGACAGATCAAGGGAGTGTACATAGACAGATCAAGGGAGTGTACAAAGACAGAACAAGACAGTGTACATAGACAGATCAAGGGAGTGAACAAAGACAGAACAAGGCAGTGTACAAAGACAGATCAAGGGAGTGTACAAAGACAGAACAAGGGAGTGTACAAAGACAGAACAAGGCAGTGTACAAAGACAGATCAAGGGAGTGTACAAAGACAGAACAAGGGAGTGTACAAAGACAGAACAAGGGAGTGTACATAGACAGATCAAGGGAGTGTACAAAGACAGATCAAGGGAGTGAACAAAGACAGAACAAGGCAGTGTACAAAGACAGATCAAGGGAGTGAACAGAGACAGAACAAGGCAGTGTACAAAGACAGATCAAGGGAGTGTACATAGACAGAACAAGGCAGTGTACAAAGACAGATCAAGGGAGTGTACGAAGACAGAACAAGGGAGTGTACATAGGCAGAACAAGGGAGTGTACAAAGACAGAACAAGACAGTGTATGAAGACAGAACAAGGGAGTGTACAAAGACAGAACAAGGGAGTGTACAAAGTTAGAACAAGGGAGTGTACATAGACAGAACAAGGGAGTGTACAAAGACAGAACAAGACAGTGTATGAAGACAGAACAAGGGAGTGTACATAGACAGAACAAGGGAGTGTACATAGACAGAACAAGGGAGTGTACAAAGACAGAACAAGACAGTGTATGAAGACAGAACAAGGGAGTGTACAAAGACAGAACAAGGGAGTGTACATAGACAGAACAAGGGAGTGTACAAAGACAGAACAAGACAGTGTACAAAGTTAGAACAAGGGAGTGTGCAAAGGCAGAACAAGGGAGAGTGTATGAAGACAGAACAAGGCAGTGTACGTAGACAGAACAAGGGAGTGTACAAAGACAGAACAAGACAGTGTATGAAGACAGAACAAGGGAGTGTACGAATACAGAACAAGGGAGTGTACAACAGACAGAACAAGACAGTGTATGAAGACAGAACAAGGGAGTGTACGAATACAGAACAAGGGAGTGTACAAAGACAGAACAAGGCAGTGTATGAATACAGAACAAGGGAGTGTACGAAGACAGAACAAGACAGTGTATGAATACAGAACAAGGGAGTGTATGAATACAGAACAAGGGAGTGTACAAAGACAGAACAAGGCAGTGTATGAATACAGAACAAGGGAGTGTACAAAGACAGAACAAGGCAGTGTATGAATACAGAACAAGGGAGTGTACAAAGACAGATCAAGGCAGTGTATGAATACAGAACAAGGGAGTGTACAAAGACAGAACAAGGGAGTGTACAAAGACAGAACAAGGCAGTGTACAAAAGACAGAACAAGACAGTGTACGAAGACAAAACAAGGCAGTGTACGAATACAGAACAAGGGAGTGTACAAAGACAGATCAAGGGAGTGTACAAAGACAGAACAAGGGAGTGTACAAAGACAGAACAAGACAGTGTACAAAGACAGATCAAGGGAGTGTACAAAGACAGATCAAGGGAGTGTACAAAGACAGAACAAGGGAGTGTACATAGAAATATCAAGGGAGTGTACAAAGACAGATCAAGGGAGTGAACAAAGACAGAACAAGGCAGTGTACAAAGACAGATCAAGGGAGTGTACATAGACAGATCAAGGGAGTGTACAAAGACAGATCAAGGGAGTGTACAAAGACAGAACAAGGGAGTGTACAAAGACAGAACAAGGCAGTGTACAAAGACAGATCAAGGGAGTGTACAAAGACAGATCAAGGGAGTGTACATAGACAGATCAAGGGAGTGTACAAAGACAGAACAAGACAGTGTACATAGACAGATCAAGGGAGTGAACAAAGACAGAACAAGGCAGTGTACAAAGACAGATCAAGGCAGTGTACAAAGACAGATCAAGGGAGTGTACAAAGACAGAACAAGACAGTGTATGAAGACAGATCAAGGGAGTGTACAAAGACAGATCAAGGGAGTGAACAAAGACAGAACAAGGCAGTGTACAAAGACAGATCAAGGGAGTGAACAAAGACAGAACAAGGCAGTGTACAAAGACAGATCAAGGGAGTGTACATAGACAGAACAAGGCAGTGTACAAAGACAGATCAAGGGAGTGTACGAAGACAGAACAAGGGAGTGTACATAGGCAGAACAAGGGAGTGTACAAAGACAGAACAAGACAGTGTATGAAGACAGAACAAGGGAGTGTACAAAGACAGAACAAGGGAGTGTACACAGTTAGAACAAGGGAGTGTACATAGACAGAACAAGGGAGTGTACAAAGACAGAACAAGACAGTGTATGAAGACAGAACAAGGGAGTGTACATAGACAGAACAAGGGAGTGTACATAGAAAGAACAAGGGAGTGTACAAAGACAGAACAAGACAGTGTATGAAGACAGAACAAGGGAGTGTACAAAGACAGAACAAGGGAGTGTACATAGACAGAACAAGGGAGTGTACAAAGACAGAACAAGACAGTGTACAAAGTTAGAACAAGGGAGTGTGCAAAGGCAGAACAAGAGTGTATGAAGACAGAACAAGGCAGTGTACGTAGACAGAACAAGGGAGTGTACAAAGACAGAACAAGACAGTGTATGAAGACAGAACAAGGGAGTGTACGAATACAGAACAAGGGAGTGTACAAAAGACAGAACAAGACAGTGTATGAAGACAGAACAAGGGAGTGTACGAATACAGAACAAGGGAGTGTACAAAGACAGAACAAGGCAGTGTATGAATACAGAACAAGGGAGTGTATGAAGACAGAACAAGACAGTGTATGAATACAGAACAAGGGAGTGTATGAATACAGAACAAGGGAGTGTACAAAGACAGAACAAGGCAGTGTATGAATACAGAACAAGGGAGTGTACAAAGACAGAACAAGGCAGTGTATGAATACAGAACAAGGGAGTGTACAAAGACAGATCAAGGCAGTGTATGAATACAGAACAAGGGAGTGTACAAAGGCAGAACAAGGGAGTGTACAAAGACAGAACAAGGCAGTGTACAAAAGACAGAACAAGACAGTGTACGAAGACAAAACAAGGCAGTGTACGAATACAGAACAAGGGAGTGTACAAAGACAGATCAAGGGAGTGTACAAAGACAGAACAAGGGAGTGTACAAAGACAGAACAAGACAGTGTACAAAGACAGATCAAGGGAGTGTACAAAGACAGATCAAGGGAGTGTACAAAGACAGAACAAGGGAGTGTACAAAGACAGAACAAGACAGTGTACAAAGACAGATCAAGGGAGTGTACAAAGACAGATCAAGGGAGTGTACAAAGACAGAACAAGGGAGTGTACATAGACAGATCAAGGGAGTGTACAAAGACAGATCAAGGGAGTGAACAAAGACAGAACAAGGCAGTGTACAAAGACAGATCAAGGGAGTGTACATAGACAGATCAAGGGAGTGTACAAAGACAGAACAAGACAGTGTACATAGACAGATCAAGGGAGTGAACAAAGACAGAACAAGGCAGTGTACAAAGACAGATCAAGGGAGTGTACAAAGACAGATCAAGGGAGTGTACATAGACAGATCAAGGGAGTGTACACAGACAGAACAAGACAGTGTACATAGACAGATCAAGGGAGTGAACAAAGACAGAACAAGGCAGTGTACAAAGACAGATCAAGGCAATGTACAAAGACAGATCAAGGGAGTGTACATAGACAGATCAAGGGAGTGTACAAAGACAGAACAAGATAGTGTACATAGACAGATCAAGGGAGTGAACAAAGACAGAACAAGGCAGTGTACAAAGACAGATCAAGGGAGTGTACAAAGACAGATCAAGGGAGTGTACAAAGACAGAACAAGGGAGTGTACAAAGACAGAACAAGGCAGTGTACAAAGACAGATCAAGGGAGTGTACAAAGACAGAACAAGGGAGTGTACATAGACAGATCAAGGGAGTGTACATAGACAGATCAAGGGAGTGTACATAGACAGATCAAGGGAGTGTACAAAGACAGAACAAGGGAGTGTACATAGACAGATCAAGGGAGTGTACAAAGACAGATCAAGGGAGTGTACAAAGACAGATCAAGGGAGTGTACATAGACAGATCAAGGGAGTGTACAAAGACAGAACAAGGGAGTGTACATAGACAGAACAAGGGAGTGTACATAGACAGATCAAGGGAGTGTACATAGACAGATCAAGGGAGTGTACAAAGACAGAACAAGGGAGTGTACATAGACAGATCAAGGGAGTGTACAAAGACAGACAAGGGAGTGAACAAAGACAGAACAAGGAGTGTACAAAGACAGAACAAGACAGTGTATGAAGACAGATCAAGGGAGTGTACAAAGACAGATCAAGGGAGTGTACAAAGACAGATCAAGGGAGTGTACAAAGACAGAACAAGACAGTGTATGAAGACAGATCAAGGGAGTGTACAAAGACAGATCAAGGGAGTGAACAAAGACAGAACAAGGCAGTGTACAAAGACAGATCAAGGGAGTGTACAAAGACAGATCAAGGGAGTGTACAAAGACAGAACAAGGGAGTGTACATAGACAGATCAAGGGAGTGTACAAAGACAGAACAAGGGAGTGTACAAAGACAGATCAAGGGAGTGTACAAAGACAGATCAAGAGTGAACAAAGACAGAACAAGGAGTGTACAAAGACAGAACAAGAGTGTATGAAGACAGAACAAGGGAGTGTACAAAGACAGAACAAGGGAGTGTACAAAGACAGAACAACAGTGTACAAAGACAGATCAAGGGAGTGTACAAAGACAGAACAAGGGAGTGTACATAGACAGATCAAGGGAGTGTAGACAGACAAGGGAGTGTACATAGACAGATCAAGGGAGTGTACAAAGACAGAACAAGGGAGTACATAGACAGATCAAGGGAGTGTACAAAGACAGACAAGAGTGTACAAAGACAGATCAAGGGAGTGTACAAAGACAGATCAAGGGAGTGTACAAAGACAGAACAAGGGAGTGTACATAGACAGAACAAGGGAGTGTACATAGACAGATCAAGGGAGTGTACATAGACAGACAAGGGAGTGTACAAAGACAGAACAAGGGAGTGTACATAGACAGATCAAGGGAGTGTACAAAGACAGATCAAGGGAGTGAACAAAGACAGAACAAGAGTGTACAAAGACAGGCAGTGTACAAAGACAGATCAAGGGAGTGTACAAAGACAGATCAAGGGAGTGTACAAAGACAGAACAAGACAGTGTATGAAGACAGATCAAGGGAGTGTACAAAGACAGATCAAGGGAGTACAAAGACAGAACAAGGCAGTGTACAAAGACAGATCAAGGGAGTGAACAAAGACAGAACAAGGCAGTGTACAAAGACAGATCAAGGGAGTGTACATAGACAGAACAAGGCAGTGTACAAAGACAGACAAGGGAGTGTACATAGACAGAACAAGGCAGTGTACAAAGACAGAACAAGGGAGTGTACAAAGACAGAGCAAGGCAGTGTACAAAGACAGATCAAGGGAGTGTACATAGACAGATCAAGGGAGTGTACAAAGACAGAACAAGGGAGTGTACAAAGACAGATCAAGGGAGTGTACATAGACAGATCAAGGGAGTGTACAAAGACAGATCAAGGGAGTGTACGAAGACAGAACAAGGGAGTGTACATAGACAGACAAGGGAGTGTACAAAGACAGAACAAGACAGTGTATGAAGACAGAACAAGGGAGTGTACAGTGTATGAAGACAGACAAGGCAGTGTACAAAGACAGATCAAGGCAGTGTACAAAGACAGACAAGGGAGTGTACATAGACAGATCAAGGGTGTGTACAAAGACAGAACAAGACAGTGTACATAGACAGATCAAGGGAGTGAACAAAGACAGAACAAGGCAGTGTACAAAGTCAGATCAAGGGAGTGTACAAAGACAGAACAAGGGAGTGTACAAAGACAGAACAAGGCAGTGTACAAAGACAGATCAAGGGAGTGTACAAAGACAGACAAGGGAGTGTACAAAGACAGAACAAGGGAGTGTACATAGACAGATCAAGGGAGTGTACAAAGACAGATCAAGGGAGTGAACAAAGACAGAACAAGGCAGTGTACAAAGACAGATCAAGGGAGTGTACAAAGACAGAACAAGACAGTGTACAAAGACAGATCAAGGGAGTGTACAAAGACAGAACAAGACAGTGTATGAAGACAGATCAAGGGAGTGTACAAAGACAGATCAATGGAGTGAACAAAGACAGAACAAGGCAGTGTACAAAGACAGATCAAGGGAGTGTACATAGACAGATCAAGGGAGTGTACAAAGACAGAACAAGACAGTGTACATAGACAGATCAAGGGAGTGAACAAAGACAGAACAAGGCAGTGTACAAAGACAGATCAAGGGAGTGTACAAAGACAGATCAAGGGAGTGTACATAGACAGATCAAGGGAGTGTACAAAGACAGAACAAGACAGTGTACATAGACAGATCAAGGGAGTGTACAAAGACAGAACAAGGGAGTGTACAGTGTACAAAGACAGATCAAGGGAGTGTACAAAGACAGATCAAGACAGTGTACAAGACAGAACAAGACAGTGTACAAAGAAGACAGAACAAGGGAGTGTACAACAGACAGAACAAGGGCAGTGTACAAAGACAGATCAAGGGAGTGTACAAAGACAGATCAAGGGAGTGTACAAAGACAGAACAAGGGAGTGTACATAGAAGATCAGAACAAAGACAGATGTAGTGAACAAAGACAGAACAAGGCAGTGTACAAAGACAGATCAAGGGAGTGAACAGAGACAGAACAAGGCAGTGTACAAAGACAGATCAAGGGAGTGTACATAGACAGAACAAGGCAGTGTACAAAGACAGATCAAGGGAGTGTACGAAGACAGAACAAGGGAGTGTACAAGGCAGAACAAGGGAGTGTACAAAGACAGAACAAGACAGTGTATGAAGACAGAACAAGGGAGTGTACAAAGACAGAACAAGGGAGTGTACAAAGTTAGAACAAGGGAGTGTACATAGACAGAACAAGGGAGTGTACAAAGACAGAACAAGACAGTGTATGAAGACAGAACAAGGGAGTGTACATAGACAGAACAAGGGAGTGTACATAGACAGAACAAGGGAGTGTACAAAGACAGAACAAGACAGTGTATGAAGACAGAACAAGGGAGTGTACAAAGACAGAACAAGGGAGTGTACATAGACAGAACAAGGGAGTGTACAAAGACAGAACAAGACAGTGTACAAAGTTAGAACAAGGGAGTGTGCAAAGGCAGAACAAGGGAGAGTGTATGAAGACAGAACAAGGCAGTGTACGTAGACAGAACAAGGGAGTGTACAAAGACAGAACAAGACAGTGTGAAGACAGAACAAGGGAGTGTACGAATACAGAACAAGGGAGTGTACAAAGACAGAACAAGACAGTGTATGAAGACAGAACAAGGGAGTGTACAAAGTACAGAACAAGGGAGTGTACAAAGACAGAACAAGACAGTGTATGAAGACAGAACAAGGGAGTGTACAAAGTTAGAACAAGGGAGTGTGCAAAGGCAGAACAAGGGAGAGTGTATGAAGACAGAACAAGGCAGTGTACGTAGACAGAACAAGGGAGTGTACAAAGACAGAACAAGACAGTGTACAAAGACAGAACAAGACAGTGTATGAAGACAGAACAAGGGAGTGTACAAAGACAGATCAAGGGAGTGTACATAGACAGAACAAGGGAGTGTACAAAGACAGAACAAGACAGTGTATGAAGACAGAACAAGGGAGTGTACAAAGACAGAACAAGGGAGTGTACAAAGTTAGAACAAGGGAGTGTGCAAAGGCAGAACAAGGGAGAGTGTATGAAGACAGAACAAGGCAGTGTACGTAAACAGAACAAGGGAGTGTACAAAGACAGAACAAGACAGTGTACAAAGACAGAACAAGACAGTGTATGAAGACAGAACAAGGGAGTGTACAAAAGACAGAACAAGACAGTGTACGAATACAGAACAAGGCAGTGTATGAATACAGAACAAGGGAGTGTACAAAGACAGAACAAGGGAGTGTACAAAAGACAGAACAAGACAGTGTACGAAGACAGATCAAGGGAGTGTACGAAGACAGATCAAGGGAGTGTACAAAGACAGAACAAGGGAGTGTACATAGACAGAACAAGGGAGTGTACAAAGACAGAACAAGACAGTGTATGAAGACAGAACAAGGGAGTGTACAAAGACAGAACAAGGGAGTGTACATAGACAGAACAAGGGAGTGTACAAAGACAGAACAAGACAGTGTATGAAGACAGAACAAGGGAGTGTACAAAGACAGAACAAGGGAGTGTACATAGAGAGAACAAGGGAGTGTACAAAGACAGAACAAGACAGTGTATGAAGACAGAACAAGGGAGTGTACAAAGTTAGAACAAGGGAGTGTGCAAAGGCAGAACAAGGGAGAGTGTATGAAGACAGAACAAGGCAGTGTACGTAGACAGAACAAGGGAGTGTACAAAGACAGAACAAGACAGTGTACAAAGACAGAACAAGGGAGTGTACAAAGACAGAACAAGACAGTGTACAAAGACAGAACAAGGGAGTGTACAAAAGACAGAACAAGACAGTGTACGAAGACAGATCAAGGGAGTGTACAAAGACAGAACAAGGGAGTGTACAAAGACAGATCAAGGGAGTGTACAAAGACAGAACAAGGGAGTGTACAAAGACAGATCAAGGGAGTGTACAAAGACAGATCAAGGGAGTGTACAAAGACAGAACAAGGGAGTGTACAAAGACAGATCAAGGGAGTGTACAAAGACAGATCAAGGGAGTGTACAAAGACAGAACAAGGGAGTGTACAAAGACATAACAAGACAGTGTACAAAGACAGATCAAGGGAGTGTACAAAGACAGATCAAGGGAGTGTACAAAGACAGAACAAGGGAGTGTACAAAGACAGAACAAGACAGTGTACAAAGACAGATCAAGGGAGTGTACAAAGACAGATCAAGGGAGTGTACAAAGACAGAACAAGGGAGTGTACATAGACAGATCAAGGGAGTGTACATAGACAGAACAAGGGAGTGTACAAAGACAGACAAGAGTGTACAAAGACAGACAAGGGAGTGTACAAAGACAGACAAGGGAGTGTACAAAGACAGGGAGTGTACAAAGACAGACAAGGGAGTCAAAGTGTACAAAGACAGATCAAGGGAGTACAAAGACAGAACAAGGCAGTGT
The DNA here is from genome assembly GCA_965263245.1 of Metamycoplasmataceae bacterium. GTDB lineage: Bacteria > Bacillota_I > Bacilli_A > Mycoplasmatales > Metamycoplasmataceae > DT-68. The sequence goes on from CBDHHR010000280.1 coordinate 144,454, forward strand.
ACAAAGACAGATCAAGGGAGTGTACAAAGACAGATCAAGGGAGTGTACAAAGACAGATCAAGGGAGTGTACAAAGACAGAACAAGGCAGTGTACGAAGACAGATCAAGGGAGTGTACAAAGACAGATCAAGGGAGTGTACATAGACAGATCAAGGGAGTGTACAAAGACAGAACAAGACAGTGTACAAAGACAGATCAAGGGAGTGTACAAAGACAGATCAAGGGAGTGTACAAAGACAGAACAAGGCAGTGTACAAAGACAGATCAAGGGAGTGTACAAAGACAGATCAAGGGAGTGTACAAAGACAGAACAAGGGAGTGTACAAAGACAGAACAAGACAGTGTACAAAGACAGATCAAGGGAGTGTACAAAGACAGATCAAGGGAGTGTACAAAGACAGATCAAGGGAGTGTACAAAGACAGAACAAGGGAGTGTACATAGAAATATCAAGGGAGTGTACAAAGACAGATCAATGGAGTGAACAAAGACAGAACAAGGCAGTGTACAAAGACAGATCAAGGGAGTGTACATAGACAGATCAAGGGAGTGTACAAAGACAGATCAAGGGAGTGTACAAAGACAGAACAAGACAGTGTACATAGACAGATCAAGGGAGTGAACAAAGACAGAACAAGGCAGTGTACAAAGACAGAGATCAAGGCAGTGTACAAAGACAGATCAAGGGAGTGTACATAGACAGATCAAGGGTGTGTACAAAGACAGAACAAGACAGTGTACACAGACATATCAAGGGAGTGAACAAAGACAGAACAAGGCAGTGTACAAAGTCAGATCAAGGGAGTGTACAAAGACAGAACAAGGGAGTGTACAAAGACAGAACAAGGCAGTGTACAAAGACAGATCAAGGGAGTGTACAAAGACAGATCAAGGGAGTGTACAAAGACAGAACAAGGGAGTGTACATAGACAGATCAAGGGAGTGTACAAAGACAGATCAAGGGAGTGAACAAAGACAGAACAAGGCAGTGTACAAAGACAGATCAAGGGAGTGTACAAAGACAGAACAAGACAGTGTACAAAGACAGATCAAGGGAGTGTACAAAGACAGAACAAGACAGTGTATGAAGACAGATCAAGGGAGTGTACAAAGACAGATCAATGGAGTGAACAAAGACAGAACAAGGCAGTGTACAAAGACAGATCAAGGGAGTGTACATAGACAGATCAAGGGAGTGTACAAAGACAGAACAAGACAGTGTACATAGACAGATCAAGGGAGTGAACAAAGACAGAACAAGGCAGTGTACAAAGACAGATCAAGGGAGTGTACAAAGACAGATCAAGGGAGTGTACATAGACAGATCAAGGGAGTGTACAAAGACAGAACAAGACAGTGTACATAGACAGATCAAGGGAGTGAACAAAGACAGAACAAGGCAGTGTACAAAGACAGATCAAGGCAGTGTACAAAGACAGATCAAGGGAGTGTACATAGACAGATCAAGGGTGTGTACAAAGACAGAACAAGACAGTGTACATAGACAGATCAAGGGAGTGAACAAAGACAGAACAAGGCAGTGTACAAAGTCAGATCAAGGGAGTGTACAAAGACAGAACAAGGGAGTGTACAAAGACAGAACAAGGCAGTGTACAAAGACAGATCAAGGGAGTGTACAAAGACAGATCAAGGGAGTGTACAAAGACAGAACAAGGGAGTGTACAAAGACAGATCAAGGGAGTGTACAAAGACAGATCAAGGGAGTGTACAAAGACAGAACAAGGGAGTGTACAAAGACAGAACAAGGCAGTGTACAAAGACAGATCAAGGGAGTGAACAGAGACAGAACAAGGCAGTGTACAAAGACAGATCAAGGGAGTGTACATAGACAGAACAAGGCAGTGTACAAAGACAGATCAAGGGAGTGTACGAAGACAGAACAAGGGAGTGTACATAGGCAGAACAAGGGAGTGTACAAAGACAGAACAAGACAGTGTATGAAGACAGAACAAGGGAGTGTACAAAGACAGAACAAGGGAGTGTACAAAGTTAGAACAAGGGAGTGTACATAGACAGAACAAGGGAGTGTACAAAGACAGAACAAGACAGTGTATGAAGACAGAACAAGGGAGTGTACATAGACAGAACAAGGGAGTGTACATAGACAGAACAAGGGAGTGTACAAAGACAGAACAAGACAGTGTATGAAGACAGAACAAGGGAGTGTACATAGACAGAACAAGGGAGTGTACATAGACAGAACAAGGGAGTGTACAAAGACAGAACAAGACAGTGTACAAAGTTAGAACAAGGGAGTGTGCAAAGGCAGAACAAGGGAGAGTGTATGAAGACAGAACAAGGCAGTGTACGTAGACAGAACAAGGGAGTGTACAAAGACAGAACAAGACAGTGTATGAAGACAGAACAAGGGAGTGTACGAATACAGAACAAGGGAGTGTACAACAGACAGAACAAGACAGTGTATGAAGACAGAACAAGGGAGTGTACGAATACAGAACAAGGGAGTGTACAAAGACAGAACAAGGCAGTGTATGAATACAGAACAAGGGAGTGTACGAAGACAGAACAAGACAGTGTATGAATACAGAACAAGGGAGTGTATGAATACAGAACAAGGGAGTGTACAAAGACAGAACAAGGCAGTGTATGAATACAGAACAAGGGAGTGTACAAAGACAGAACAAGGCAGTGTATGAATACAGAACAAGGGAGTGTACAAAGACAGATCAAGGCAGTGTATGAATACAGAACAAGGGAGTGTACAAAGACAGAACAAGGGAGTGTACAAAGACAGAACAAGGCAGTGTACAAAAGACAGAACAAGACAGTGTACGAAGACAAAACAAGGCAGTGTCCGAATACAGAACAAGGGAGTGTACAAAGACAGATCAAGGGAGTGTACAAAGACAGAACAAGGGAGTGTACAAAGACAGAACAAGACAGTGTACAAAGACAGATCAAGGGAGTGTACAAAGACAGATCAAGGGAGTGTACAAAGACAGAACAAGGGAGTGTACATAGAAATATCAAGGGAGTGTACAAAGACAGATCAAGGGAGTGAACAAAGACAGAACAAGGCAGTGTACAAAGACAGATCAAGGGAGTGTACATAGACAGATCAAGGGAGTGTACAAAGACAGATCAAGGGAGTGTACAAAGACAGATCAAGGGAGTGTACAAAGACAGAACAAGGGAGTGTACAAAGACAGAACAAGGCAGTGTACAAAGACAGATCAAGGGAGTGTACAAAGACAGATCAAGGGAGTGTACATAGACAGATCAAGGGAGTGAACAAAGACAGAACAAGGCAGTGTACAAAGACAGATCAAGGCAGTGTACAAAGACAGATCAAGGGATTGTACATAGACAGATCAAGGGTGTGTACAAAGACAGAACAAGACAGTGTACATAGACAGATCAAGGGAGTGAACAAAGACAGAACAAGGCAGTGTACAAAGTCAGATCAAGGGAGTGTACAAAGACAGAACAAGGGAGTGTACAACGACAGAACAAGGCAGTGTACAAAGACAGATCAAGGGAGTGTACAAAGACAGATCAAGGGAGTGTACAAAGACAGAACAAGGGAGTGTACATAGATAGATCAAGGGAGTGTACAAAGACAGATCAAGGGAGTGAACAAAGACAGAACAAGGGAGTGTACAAAGACAGATCAAGGGAGTGTACAAAGACAGAACAAGACAGTGTACAAAGACAGATCAAGGGAGTGTACAAAGACAGAACAAGACAGTGTATCAAGACAGATCAAGGGAGTGTACAAAGACAGATCAAGGGAGTGAACAAAGACAGAACAAGGCAGTGTACAAAGACAGATCAAGGGAGTGAACAAAGACAGAACAAGGCAGTGTACAAAGACAGATCAAGGGAGTGTACATAGACAGAACAAGGCAGTGTACAAAGACAGATCAAGGGAGTGTACGAAGACAGAACAAGGGAGTGTACATAGGCAGAACAAGGGAGTGTACAAAGACAGAACAAGACAGTGTATGAAGACAGAACAAGGGAGTGTACAAAGACAGAACAAGGGAGTGTACACAGTTAGAACAAGGGAGTGTACATAGACAGAACAAGGGAGTGTACAAAGACAGAACAAGACAGTGTATGAAGACAGAACAAGGGAGTGTACATAGACAGAACAAGGGAGTGTACATAGAAAGAACAAGGGAGTGTACAAAGACAGAACAAGACAGTGTATGAAGACAGAACAAGGGAGTGTACAAAGACAGAACAAGGGAGTGTACATAGACAGAACAAGGGAGTGTACAAAGACAGAACAAGACAGTGTACAAAGTTAGAACAAGGGAGTGTGCAAAGGCAGAACAAGAGTGTATGAAGACAGAACAAGGCAGTGTACGTAGACAGAACAAGGGAGTGTACAAAGACAGAACAAGACAGTGTATGAAGACAGAACAAGGGAGTGTACGAATACAGAACAAGGCAGTGTACAAAGTCAGATCAAGGGAGTGTACAAAGACAGAACAAGGGAGTGTACAAAGACAGAACAAGGCAGTGTACAAAGACAGATCAAGGGAGTGTACAAAGACAGATCAAGGGAGTGTACAAAGACAGAACAAGGGAGTGTACATAGACAGATCAAGGGAGTGTACAAAGACAGATCAAGGGAGTGAACAAAGACAGAACAAGGCAGTGTACAAAGACAGATCAAGGGAGTGTACAAAGACAGAACAAGACAGTGTACAAAGACAGATCAAGGGAGTGTACAAAGACAGAACAAGACAGTGTATGAAGACAGATCAAGGGAGTGTACAAAGACAGATCAATGGAGTGAACAAAGACAGAACAAGGCAGTGTACAAAGACAGATCAAGGGAGTGTACATAGACAGATCAAGGGAGTGTACAAAGACAGAACAAGACAGTGTACATAGACAGATCAAGGGAGTGAACAAAGACAGAACAAGGCAGTGTACAAAGACAGATCAAGGGAGTGTACAAAGACAGATCAAGGGAGTGTACATAGACAGATCAAGGGAGTGTACAAAGACAGAACAAGACAGTGTACATAGACAGATCAAGGGAGTGAACAAAGACAGAACAAGGCAGTGTACAAAGACAGATCAAGGCAGTGTACAAAGACAGATCAAGGGAGTGTACATAGACAGATCAAGGGTGTGTACAAAGACAGAACAAGACAGTGTACATAGACAGATCAAGGGAGTGAACAAAGACAGAACAAGGCAGTGTACAAAGTCAGATCAAGGGAGTGTACAAAGACAGAACAAGGGAGTGTACAAAGACAGAACAAGGCAGTGTACAAAGACAGATCAAGGGAGTGTACAAAGACAGATCAAGGGAGTGTACAAAGACAGAACAAGGGAGTGTACATAGACAGATCAAGGGAGTGTACAAAGACAGATCAAGGGAGTGAACAAAGACAGAACAAGGCAGTGTACAAAGACAGATCAAGGGAGTGAACAGAGACAGAACAAGGCAGTGTACAAAGACAGATCAAGGGAGTGTACATAGACAGAACAAGGCAGTGTACAAAGACAGATCAAGGGAGTGTACGAAGACAGAACAAGGGAGTGTACATAGGCAGAACAAGGGAGTGTACAAAGACAGAACAAGACAGTGTATGAAGACAGAACAAGGGAGTGTACAAAGACAGAACAAGGGAGTGTACAAAGTTAGAACAAGGGAGTGTACATAGACAGAACAAGGGAGTGTACAAAGACAGAACAAGACAGTGTATGAAGACAGAACAAGGGAGTGTACATAGACAGAACAAGGGAGTGTACATAGACAGAACAAGGGAGTGTACAAAGACAGAACAAGACAGTGTATGAAGACAGAACAAGGGAGTGTACAAAGACAGAACAAGGGAGTGTACATAGACAGAACAAGGGAGTGTACAAAGACAGAACAAGACAGTGTACAAAGTTAGAACAAGGGAGTGTGCAAAGGCAGAACAAGGGAGAGTGTATGAAGACAGAACAAGGCAGTGTACGTAGACAGAACAAGGGAGTGTACAAAGACAGAACAAGACAGTGTATGAAGACAGAACAAGGGAGTGTACGAATACAGAACAAGGGAGTGTACAACAGACAGAACAAGACAGTGTATGAAGACAGAACAAGGGAGTGTACGAATACAGAACAAGGGAGTGTACAAAGACAGAACAAGGCAGTGTATGAATACAGAACAAGGGAGTGTACGAAGACAGAACAAGACAGTGTATGAATACAGAACAAGGGAGTGTATGAATACAGAACAAGGGAGTGTACAAAGACAGAACAAGGCAGTGTATGAATACAGAACAAGGGAGTGTACAAAGACAGAACAAGGCAGTGTATGAATACAGAACAAGGGAGTGTACAAAGACAGATCAAGGCAGTGTATGAATACAGAACAAGGGAGTGTACAAAGACAGAACAAGGGAGTGTACAAAGACAGAACAAGGCAGTGTACAAAAGACAGAACAAGACAGTGTACGAAGACAAAACAAGGCAGTGTACGAATACAGAACAAGGGAGTGTACAAAGACAGATCAAGGGAGTGTACAAAGACAGAACAAGGGAGTGTACAAAGACAGAACAAGACAGTGTACAAAGACAGATCAAGGGAGTGTACAAAGACAGATCAAGGGAGTGTACAAAGACAGAACAAGGGAGTGTACATAGAAATATCAAGGGAGTGTACAAAGACAGATCAAGGGAGTGAACAAAGACAGAACAAGGCAGTGTACAAAGACAGATCAAGGGAGTGTACATAGACAGATCAAGGGAGTGTACAAAGACAGATCAAGGGAGTGTACAAAGACAGAACAAGGGAGTGTACAAAGACAGAACAAGGCAGTGTACAAAGACAGATCAAGGGAGTGTACAAAGACAGATCAAGGGAGTGTACATAGACAGATCAAGGGAGTGTACAAAGACAGAACAAGACAGTGTACATAGACAGATCAAGGGAGTGAACAAAGACAGAACAAGGCAGTGTACAAAGACAGATCAAGGCAGTGTACAAAGACAGATCAAGGGAGTGTACAAAGACAGAACAAGACAGTGTATGAAGACAGATCAAGGGAGTGTACAAAGACAGATCAAGGGAGTGAACAAAGACAGAACAAGGCAGTGTACAAAGACAGATCAAGGGAGTGAACAAAGACAGAACAAGGCAGTGTACAAAGACAGATCAAGGGAGTGTACATAGACAGAACAAGGCAGTGTACAAAGACAGATCAAGGGAGTGTACGAAGACAGAACAAGGGAGTGTACATAGGCAGAACAAGGGAGTGTACAAAGACAGAACAAGACAGTGTATGAAGACAGAACAAGGGAGTGTACAAAGACAGAACAAGGGAGTGTACACAGTTAGAACAAGGGAGTGTACATAGACAGAACAAGGGAGTGTACAAAGACAGAACAAGACAGTGTATGAAGACAGAACAAGGGAGTGTACATAGACAGAACAAGGGAGTGTACATAGAAAGAACAAGGGAGTGTACAAAGACAGAACAAGACAGTGTATGAAGACAGAACAAGGGAGTGTACAAAGACAGAACAAGGGAGTGTACATAGACAGAACAAGGGAGTGTACAAAGACAGAACAAGACAGTGTACAAAGTTAGAACAAGGGAGTGTGCAAAGGCAGAACAAGAGTGTATGAAGACAGAACAAGGCAGTGTACGTAGACAGAACAAGGGAGTGTACAAAGACAGAACAAGACAGTGTATGAAGACAGAACAAGGGAGTGTACGAATACAGAACAAGGGAGTGTACAAAAGACAGAACAAGACAGTGTATGAAGACAGAACAAGGGAGTGTACGAATACAGAACAAGGGAGTGTACAAAGACAGAACAAGGCAGTGTATGAATACAGAACAAGGGAGTGTATGAAGACAGAACAAGACAGTGTATGAATACAGAACAAGGGAGTGTATGAATACAGAACAAGGGAGTGTACAAAGACAGAACAAGGCAGTGTATGAATACAGAACAAGGGAGTGTACAAAGACAGAACAAGGCAGTGTATGAATACAGAACAAGGGAGTGTACAAAGACAGATCAAGGCAGTGTATGAATACAGAACAAGGGAGTGTACAAAGGCAGAACAAGGGAGTGTACAAAGACAGAACAAGGCAGTGTACAAAAGACAGAACAAGACAGTGTACGAAGACAAAACAAGGCAGTGTACGAATACAGAACAAGGGAGTGTACAAAGACAGATCAAGGGAGTGTACAAAGACAGAACAAGGGAGTGTACAAAGACAGAACAAGACAGTGTACAAAGACAGATCAAGGGAGTGTACAAAGACAGATCAAGGGAGTGTACAAAGACAGAACAAGGGAGTGTACAAAGACAGAACAAGACAGTGTACAAAGACAGATCAAGGGAGTGTACAAAGACAGATCAAGGGAGTGTACAAAGACAGAACAAGGGAGTGTACATAGACAGATCAAGGGAGTGTACAAAGACAGATCAAGGGAGTGAACAAAGACAGAACAAGGCAGTGTACAAAGACAGATCAAGGGAGTGTACATAGACAGATCAAGGGAGTGTACAAAGACAGAACAAGACAGTGTACATAGACAGATCAAGGGAGTGAACAAAGACAGAACAAGGCAGTGTACAAAGACAGATCAAGGGAGTGTACAAAGACAGATCAAGGGAGTGTACATAGACAGATCAAGGGAGTGTACACAGACAGAACAAGACAGTGTACATAGACAGATCAAGGGAGTGAACAAAGACAGAACAAGGCAGTGTACAAAGACAGATCAAGGCAATGTACAAAGACAGATCAAGGGAGTGTACATAGACAGATCAAGGGAGTGTACAAAGACAGAACAAGATAGTGTACATAGACAGATCAAGGGAGTGAACAAAGACAGAACAAGGCAGTGTACAAAGACAGATCAAGGGAGTGTACAAAGACAGATCAAGGGAGTGTACAAAGACAGAACAAGGGAGTGTACAAAGACAGAACAAGGCAGTGTACAAAGACAGATCAAGGGAGTGTACAAAGACAGAACAAGGGAGTGTACATAGACAGATCAAGGGAGTGTACATAGACAGATCAAGGGAGTGTACATAGACAGATCAAGGGAGTGTACAAAGACAGAACAAGGGAGTGTACATAGACAGATCAAGGGAGTGTACAAAGACAGATCAAGGGAGTGTACAAAGACAGATCAAGGGAGTGTACATAGACAGATCAAGGGAGTGTACAAAGACAGAACAAGGGAGTGTACATAGACAGAACAAGGGAGTGTACATAGACAGATCAAGGGAGTGTACATAGACAGATCAAGGGAGTGTACAAAGACAGAACAAGGGAGTGTACATAGACAGATCAAGGGAGTGTACAAAGACAGATCAAGGGAGTGAACAAAGACAGAACAAGGCAGTGTACAAAGACAGAACAAGACAGTGTATGAAGACAGATCAAGGGAGTGTACAAAGACAGAACAAGGGAGTGTACAAAGACAGATCAAGGGAGTGTACAAAGACAGAACAAGACAGTGTATGAAGACAGATCAAGGGAGTGTACAAAGACAGATCAAGGGAGTGAACAAAGACAGAACAAGGCAGTGTACAAAGACAGACAAGGGAGTGTACAAAGGCAAGGGAGTGTACAAAGACAGATCAAGGGAGTGTACAAAGACAGAACAAGGGAGTGTACATAGACAGATCAAGGGAGTGTACAAAGACAGAACAAGGGAGTGTACATAGACAGATCAAGGGAGTGTACAAAGACAGATCAAGGGAGTGAACAAAGACAGAACAAGGCAGTGTACAAAGACAGAACAAGACAGTGTATGAAGACAGATCAAGGGAGTGTACAAAGACAGAACAAGGGAGTGTACAAAGACAGAACAAGGCAGTGTACAAAGACAGATCAAGGGAGTGTACAAAGACAGAACAAGGGAGTGTACATAGACAGATCAAGGGAGTGTACATAGACAGATCAAGGGAGTGTACATAGACAGATCAAGGGAGTGTACAAAGACAGAACAAGGGAGTGTACATAGACAGATCAAGGGAGTGTACAAAGACAGATCAAGGGAGTGTACAAAGACAGATCAAGGGAGTGTACATAGACAGATCAAGGGAGTGTACAAAGACAGAACAAGGGAGTGTACATAGACAGAACAAGGGAGTGTACATAGACAGATCAAGGGAGTGTACATAGACAGATCAAGGGAGTGTACAAAGACAGAACAAGGGAGTGTACATAGACAGATCAAGGGAGTGTACAAAGACAGATCAAGGGAGTGAACAAAGACAGAACAAGGCAGTGTACAAAGACAGAACAAGACAGTGTATGAAGACAGATCAAGGGAGTGTACAAAGACAGATCAAGGGAGTGTACAAAGACAGATCAAGGGAGTGTACAAAGACAGAACAAGACAGTGTATGAAGACAGATCAAGGGAGTGTACAAAGACAGATCAAGGGAGTGAACAAAGACAGAACGAGGCAGTGTACAAAGACAGATCAAGGGAGTGAACAAAGACAGAACAAGGCAGTGTACAAAGACAGATCAAGGGAGTGTACATAGACAGAACAAGGCAGTGTACAAAGACAGATCAAGGGAGTGTACATAGACAGAACAAGGCAGTGTACAAAGACAGAACAAGGGAGTGTACAAAGACAGAGCAAGGCAGTGTACAAAGACAGATCAAGGGAGTGTACATAGACAGATCAAGGGAGTGTACAAAGACAGAACAAGGGAGTGTACAAAGACAGATCAAGGGAGTGTACATAGACAGATCAAGGGAGTGTACAAAGACAGATCAAGGGAGTGTACGAAGACAGAACAAGGGAGTGTACATAGACAGAACAAGGGAGTGTACAAAGACAGAACAAGACAGTGTATGAAGACAGAACAAGGGAGTGTACAAAGACAGAACAAGACAGTGTATGAAGACAGAACAAGGCAGTGTACAAAGACAGATCAAGGCAGTGTACAAAGACAGATCAAGGGAGTGTACATAGACAGATCAAGGGTGTGTACAAAGACAGAACAAGACAGTGTACATAGACAGATCAAGGGAGTGAACAAAGACAGAACAAGGCAGTGTACAAAGTCAGATCAAGGGAGTGTACAAAGACAGAACAAGGGAGTGTACAAAGACAGAACAAGGCAGTGTACAAAGACAGATCAAGGGAGTGTACAAAGACAGATCAAGGGAGTGTACAAAGACAGAACAAGGGAGTGTACATAGACAGATCAAGGGAGTGTACAAAGACAGATCAAGGGAGTGAACAAAGACAGAACAAGGCAGTGTACAAAGACAGATCAAGGGAGTGTACAAAGACAGAACAAGACAGTGTACAAAGACAGATCAAGGGAGTGTACAAAGACAGAACAAGACAGTGTATGAAGACAGATCAAGGGAGTGTACAAAGACAGATCAATGGAGTGAACAAAGACAGAACAAGGCAGTGTACAAAGACAGATCAAGGGAGTGTACATAGACAGATCAAGGGAGTGTACAAAGACAGAACAAGACAGTGTACATAGACAGATCAAGGGAGTGAACAAAGACAGAACAAGGCAGTGTACAAAGACAGATCAAGGGAGTGTACAAAGACAGATCAAGGGAGTGTACATAGACAGATCAAGGGAGTGTACAAAGACAGAACAAGACAGTGTACATAGACAGATCAAGGGAGTGAACAAAGACAGAACAAGGCAGTGTACAAAGACAGATCAAGGCAGTGTACAAAGACAGATCAAGGGAGTGTACATAGACAGATCAAGGGTGTGTACAAAGACAGAACAAGACAGTGTACATAGACAGATCAAGGGAGTGAACAAAGACAGAACAAGGCAGTGTACAAAGTCAGATCAAGGGAGTGTACAAAGACAGAACAAGGCAGTGTACAAAGACAGATCAAGGGAGTGTACAAAGACAGATCAAGGGAGTGTACAAAGACAGAACAAGGGAGTGTACATAGACAGATCAAGGGAGTGTACAAAGACAGATCAAGGGAGTGAACAAAGACAGAACAAGGCAGTGTACAAAGACAGATCAAGGGAGTGAACAGAGACAGAACAAGGCAGTGTACAAAGACAGATCAAGGGAGTGTACATAGACAGAACAAGGCAGTGTACAAAGACAGATCAAGGGAGTGTACGAAGACAGAACAAGGGAGTGTACATAGGCAGAACAAGGGAGTGTACAAAGACAGAACAAGACAGTGTATGAAGACAGAACAAGGGAGTGTACAAAGACAGAACAAGGGAGTGTACAAAGTTAGAACAAGGGAGTGTACATAGACAGAACAAGGGAGTGTACAAAGACAGAACAAGACAGTGTATGAAGACAGAACAAGGGAGTGTACATAGACAGAACAAGGGAGTGTACATAGACAGAACAAGGGAGTGTACAAAGACAGAACAAGACAGTGTATGAAGACAGAACAAGGGAGTGTACAAAGACAGAACAAGGGAGTGTACATAGACAGAACAAGGGAGTGTACAAAGACAGAACAAGACAGTGTACAAAGTTAGAACAAGGGAGTGTGCAAAGGCAGAACAAGGGAGAGTGTATGAAGACAGAACAAGGCAGTGTACGTAGACAGAACAAGGGAGTGTACAAGACAGAACAAGAGTGTACAAAGACAGAACAAGGGAGTGTACGAAGACAGAACAAGGGAGTGTACAAAGACAGAACAAGACAGTGTATGAAGACAGAACAAGGGAGTGTACAAAGTTAGAACAAGGGAGTGTACAAAGACAGAACAAGACAGTGTATGAAGACAGAACAAGGGAGTGTACAAAGTTAGAACAAGGGAGTGTGCAAAGGCAGAACAAGGGAGAGTGTATGAAGACAGAACAAGGCAGTGTACGTAGACAGAACAAGGGAGTGTACAAAGACAGAACAAGACAGTGTACAAAGACAGAACAAGACAGTGTATGAAGACAGAACAAGGGAGTGTACAAAGACAGATCAAGGGAGTGTACATAGACAGAACAAGGGAGTGTACAAAGACAGAACAAGACAGTGTATGAAGACAGAACAAGGGAGTGTACAAAGACAGAACAAGGGAGTGTACAAAGTTAGAACAAGGGAGTGTGCAAAGGCAGAACAAGGGAGAGTGTATGAAGACAGAACAAGGCAGTGTACGTAAACAGAACAAGGGAGTGTACAAAGACAGAACAAGACAGTGTACAAAGACAGAACAAGACAGTGTATGAAGACAGAACAAGGGAGTGTACAAAAGACAGAACAAGACAGTGTACGAATACAGAACAAGGCAGTGTATGAATACAGAACAAGGGAGTGTACAAAGACAGAACAAGGGAGTGTACAAAAGACAGAACAAGACAGTGTACGAAGACAGATCAAGGGAGTGTACGAAGACAGATCAAGGGAGTGTACAAAGACAGAACAAGGGAGTGTACATAGACAGAACAAGGGAGTGTACAAAGACAGAACAAGACAGTGTATGAAGACAGAACAAGGGAGTGTACAAAGACAGAACAAGGGAGTGTACATAGACAGAACAAGGGAGTGTACAAAGACAGAACAAGACAGTGTATGAAGACAGAACAAGGGAGTGTACAAAGACAGAACAAGGGAGTGTACATAGAGAGAACAAGGGAGTGTACAAAGACAGAACAAGACAGTGTATGAAGACAGAACAAGGGAGTGTACAAAGTTAGAACAAGGGAGTGTGCAAAGGCAGAACAAGGGAGAGTGTATGAAGACAGAACAAGGCAGTGTACGTAGACAGAACAAGGGAGTGTACAAAGACAGAACAAGACAGTGTACAAAGACAGAACAAGGGAGTGTACAAAGACAGAACAAGACAGTGTACAAAGACAGAACAAGGGAGTGTACAAAAGACAGAACAAGACAGTGTACGAAGACAGATCAAGGGAGTGTACAAAGACAGAACAAGGGAGTGTACAAAGACAGATCAAGGGAGTGTACAAAGACAGAACAAGGGAGTGTACAAAGACAGATCAAGGGAGTGTACAAAGACAGATCAAGGGAGTGTACAAAGACAGAACAAGGGAGTGTACAAAGACAGATCAAGGGAGTGTACAAAGACAGATCAAGGGAGTGTACAAAGACAGAACAAGGGAGTGTACAAAGACATAACAAGACAGTGTACAAAGACAGATCAAGGGAGTGTACAAAGACAGATCAAGGGAGTGTACAAAGACAGAACAAGGGAGTGTACAAAGACAGAACAAGACAGTGTACAAAGACAGATCAAGGGAGTGTACAAAGACAGATCAAGGGAGTGTACAAAGACAGAACAAGGGAGTGTACATAGACAGATCAAGGGAGTGTACATAGACAGAACAAGGGAGTGTACAAAGACAGACAAGAGTGTACAAAGACAGATCAAGGGAGTGTACAAAGACAGACAAGGGAGTGTACAAAGACAGGGAGTGTACAAAGACAGATCAAGGGAGTCAAAGTGTACAAAGACAGATCAAGGGAGTACAAAGACAGAACAAGGCAGTGTACAAAGACAGATCAAGGGAGTGTACAAAGACAGATCAAGGGAGTGTACAAAGACAGATCAAGGGAGTGTACAAAGACAGAACAAGGCAGTGTACGAAGACAGATCAAGGGAGTGTACAAAGACAGATCAAGGGAGTGTACATAGACAGATCAAGGGAGTGTACAAAGACAGAACAAGACAGTGTACAAAGACAGATCAAGGGAGTGTACAAAGACAGATCAAGGGAGTGTACAAAGACAGAACAAGGCAGTGTACAAAGACAGATCAAGGGAGTGTACAAAGACAGATCAAGGGAGTGTACAAAGACAGAACAAGGGAGTGTACAAAGACAGAACAAGACAGTGTACAAAGACAGATCAAGGGAGTGTACAAAGACAGATCAAGGGAGTGTACAAAGACAGATCAAGGGAGTGTACAAAGACAGAACAAGGGAGTGTACATAGAAATATCAAGGGAGTGTACAAAGACAGATCAATGGAGTGAACAAAGACAGAACAAGGCAGTGTACAAAGACAGATCAAGGGAGTGTACATAGACAGATCAAGGGAGTGTACAAAGACAGATCAAGGGAGTGTACAAAGACAGAACAAGACAGTGTACATAGACAGATCAAGGGAGTGAACAAAGACAGAACAAGGCAGTGTACAAAGACAGAGATCAAGGCAGTGTACAAAGACAGATCAAGGGAGTGTACATAGACAGATCAAGGGTGTGTACAAAGACAGAACAAGACAGTGTACACAGACATATCAAGGGAGTGAACAAAGACAGAACAAGGCAGTGTACAAAGTCAGATCAAGGGAGTGTACAAAGACAGAACAAGGGAGTGTACAAAGACAGAACAAGGCAGTGTACAAAGACAGATCAAGGGAGTGTACAAAGACAGATCAAGGGAGTGTACAAAGACAGAACAAGGGAGTGTACATAGACAGATCAAGGGAGTGTACAAAGACAGATCAAGGGAGTGAACAAAGACAGAACAAGGCAGTGTACAAAGACAGATCAAGGGAGTGTACAAAGACAGAACAAGACAGTGTACAAAGACAGATCAAGGGAGTGTACAAAGACAGAACAAGACAGTGTATGAAGACAGATCAAGGGAGTGTACAAAGACAGATCAATGGAGTGAACAAAGACAGAACAAGGCAGTGTACAAAGACAGATCAAGGGAGTGTACATAGACAGATCAAGGGAGTGTACAAAGACAGAACAAGACAGTGTACATAGACAGATCAAGGGAGTGAACAAAGACAGAACAAGGCAGTGTACAAAGACAGATCAAGGGAGTGTACAAAGACAGATCAAGGGAGTGTACATAGACAGATCAAGGGAGTGTACAAAGACAGAACAAGACAGTGTACATAGACAGATCAAGGGAGTGAACAAAGACAGAACAAGGCAGTGTACAAAGACAGATCAAGGCAGTGTACAAAGACAGATCAAGGGAGTGTACATAGACAGATCAAGGGTGTGTACAAAGACAGAACAAGACAGTGTACATAGACAGATCAAGGGAGTGAACAAAGACAGAACAAGGCAGTGTACAAAGTCAGATCAAGGGAGTGTACAAAGACAGAACAAGGGAGTGTACAAAGACAGAACAAGGCAGTGTACAAAGACAGATCAAGGGAGTGTACAAAGACAGATCAAGGGAGTGTACAAAGACAGAACAAGGGAGTGTACATAGACAGATCAAGGGAGTGTACAAAGACAGATCAAGGGAGTGAACAAAGACAGAACAAGGCAGTGTACAAAGACAGATCAAGGGAGTGAACAGAGACAGAACAAGGCAGTGTACAAAGACAGATCAAGGGAGTGTACATAGACAGAACAAGGCAGTGTACAAAGACAGATCAAGGGAGTGTACGAAGACAGAACAAGGGAGTGTACATAGGCAGAACAAGGGAGTGTACAAAGACAGAACAAGACAGTGTATGAAGACAGAACAAGGGAGTGTACAAAGACAGAACAAGGGAGTGTACAAAGTTAGAACAAGGGAGTGTACATAGACAGAACAAGGGAGTGTACAAAGACAGAACAAGACAGTGTATGAAGACAGAACAAGGGAGTGTACATAGACAGAACAAGGGAGTGTACATAGACAGAACAAGGGAGTGTACAAAGACAGAACAAGACAGTGTATGAAGACAGAACAAGGGAGTGTACATAGACAGAACAAGGGAGTGTACATAGACAGAACAAGGGAGTGTACAAAGACAGAACAAGACAGTGTACAAAGTTAGAACAAGGGAGTGTGCAAAGGCAGAACAAGGGAGAGTGTATGAAGACAGAACAAGGCAGTGTACGTAGACAGAACAAGGGAGTGTACAAAGACAGAACAAGACAGTGTATGAAGACAGAACAAGGGAGTGTACGAATACAGAACAAGGGAGTGTACAACAGACAGAACAAGACAGTGTATGAAGACAGAACAAGGGAGTGTACGAATACAGAACAAGGGAGTGTACAAAGACAGAACAAGGCAGTGTATGAATACAGAACAAGGGAGTGTACGAAGACAGAACAAGACAGTGTATGAATACAGAACAAGGGAGTGTATGAATACAGAACAAGGGAGTGTACAAAGACAGAACAAGGCAGTGTATGAATACAGAACAAGGGAGTGTACAAAGACAGAACAAGGCAGTGTATGAATACAGAACAAGGGAGTGTACAAAGACAGATCAAGGCAGTGTATGAATACAGAACAAGGGAGTGTACAAAGACAGAACAAGGGAGTGTACAAAGACAGAACAAGGCAGTGTACAAAAGACAGAACAAGACAGTGTACGAAGACAAAACAAGGCAGTGTCCGAATACAGAACAAGGGAGTGTACAAAGACAGATCAAGGGAGTGTACAAAGACAGAACAAGGGAGTGTACAAAGACAGAACAAGACAGTGTACAAAGACAGATCAAGGGAGTGTACAAAGACAGATCAAGGGAGTGTACAAAGACAGAACAAGGGAGTGTACATAGAAATATCAAGGGAGTGTACAAAGACAGATCAAGGGAGTGAACAAAGACAGAACAAGGCAGTGTACAAAGACAGATCAAGGGAGTGTACATAGACAGATCAAGGGAGTGTACAAAGACAGATCAAGGGAGTGTACAAAGACAGATCAAGGGAGTGTACAAAGACAGAACAAGGGAGTGTACAAAGACAGAACAAGGCAGTGTACAAAGACAGATCAAGGGAGTGTACAAAGACAGATCAAGGGAGTGTACATAGACAGATCAAGGGAGTGAACAAAGACAGAACAAGGCAGTGTACAAAGACAGATCAAGGCAGTGTACAAAGACAGATCAAGGGATTGTACATAGACAGATCAAGGGTGTGTACAAAGACAGAACAAGACAGTGTACATAGACAGATCAAGGGAGTGAACAAAGACAGAACAAGGCAGTGTACAAAGTCAGATCAAGGGAGTGTACAAAGACAGAACAAGGGAGTGTACAACGACAGAACAAGGCAGTGTACAAAGACAGATCAAGGGAGTGTACAAAGACAGATCAAGGGAGTGTACAAAGACAGAACAAGGGAGTGTACATAGATAGATCAAGGGAGTGTACAAAGACAGATCAAGGGAGTGAACAAAGACAGAACAAGGGAGTGTACAAAGACAGATCAAGGGAGTGTACAAAGACAGAACAAGACAGTGTACAAAGACAGATCAAGGGAGTGTACAAAGACAGAACAAGACAGTGTATCAAGACAGATCAAGGGAGTGTACAAAGACAGAACAAGGGAGTGTACAAAGACAGAACAAGGCAGTGTACAAAGACAGATCAAGGGAGTGTACAAAGACAGAACAAGGGAGTGTACAAAGACAGATCAAGGGAGTGTACATAGACAGAACAAGGGAGTGTACAAAGACAGAACAAGGGAGTGTACGAAGACAGAACAAGGGAGTGTACATAGACAGAACAAGGGAGTGTACAAAGACAGAACAAGACAGTGTATGAAGACAGAACAAGGGAGTGTACAAAGACAGAACAAGGGAGTGTACAAAGACAGAACAAGGGAGTGTACAAGACAGAACAAGGGAGTGTACAAAGACAGAACAAGACAGTGTATGAAGACAGAACAAGGGAGTGTACAAAGACAGAACAAGGGAGTGTACAAAGACAGAACAAGGGAGTGTACAAAGACAGAACAAGGGAGTGTATGAAGACAGAACAAGGGAGTGTACAAAGACAGAACAAGGGAGTGTACAAAGACAGAACAAGGGAGTGTACAAAGACAGAACAAGACAGTGTACAAAGACAGAACAAGGGAGTGTACAAAGACAGAACAAGAGTGTACAAAGACAGAACAAGGGAGTGTACAAAGACAGAACAAGGGAGTGTACAAAGACAGAACAAGACAGTGTATGAAGACAGAACAAGGGAGTGTACAAAGACAGAACAAGGCAGTGTACAAAGACAGAACAAGGGAGTGTACAAAGACAGAACAAGGGAGTGTACAAAGACAGAACAAGGCAGTGTACAAAGACAGATCAAGGGAGTGTACAAAGACAGATCAAGGGAGTGTACAAAGACAGAACAAGGGAGTGTATGAAGACAGAACAAGGGAGTGTACAAAGACAGATCAAGGGAGTGTACAAAGACAGAACAAGGGAGTGTACAAAGACAGATCAAGGGAGTGTACAAAGACAGAACAAGACAGTGTACAAAGACAGATCAAGGGAGTGTACAAAGACAGAACAAGGGAGTGTATGAAGACAGAACAAGGGAGTGTACAAAGACAGATCAATGGAGTGTACAAAGACAGAACAAGGGAGTGTACAAAGACAGATCAAGGGAGTGTACAAAGACAGATCAAGGGAGTGTACAAAGACAGAACAAGGGAGTGTACAAAGACAGAACAAGGGAGTGAACAAAGACAGAACAAGGGAGTGTACAAAGACAGATCAAGGGAGTGTACAAAGACAGAACAAGGGAGTGTACAAAGACAGATCAAGGGAGTGTACAAAGACAGAACAAGGGAGTGTACATAGACAGATCAAGGGAGTGTACAAAGACAGAACAAGGCAGTGTACAAAGACAGATCAAGGCAGTGTACAAAGACAGATCAAGGGAGTGTACATAGACAGAACAAGGGAGTGTACAAAGACAGAACAAGACAGTGTACATAGACAGATCAAGGGAGTGAACAAAGACAGAACAAGGCAGTGTACAAAGACAGATCAAGGGAGTGTACAAAGACAGAACAAGGGAGTGTACAAAGACAGAACAAGGCAGTGTACAAAGACAGATCAAGGGAGTGTACAAAGACAGAACAAGGGAGTGTACAAAGACAGAACAAGGGAGTGTACATAGACAGATCAAGGGAGTGTACAAAGACAGATCAAGGGAGTGAACAAAGACAGAACAAGGGAGTGTACAAAGACAGATCAAGGGAGTGTACAGAGACAGAACAAGGCAGTGTACAAAGACAGATCAAGGGAGTGTACATAGACAGAACAAGGGAGTGTACAAAGACAGATCAAGGGAGTGTACGAAGACAGAACAAGGGAGTGTACATAGGCAGAACAAGGGAGTGTACAAAGACAGAACAAGACAGTGTATGAAGACAGAACAAGGGAGTGTACAAAGACAGAACAAGGGAGTGTACAAAGTTAGAACAAGGGAGTGTACATAGACAGAACAAGGAGAGTGTACAAAGACAGAACAAGGCAGTGTATGAAGACAGATCAAGGGAGTGTACATAGACAGAACAAGGGAGTGTACATAGACAGAACAAGGGAGTGTACAAAGACAGAACAAGACAGTGTATGAAGACAGAACAAGGGAGTGTACAAAGTTAGAACAAGGGAGTGTACATAGACAGAACAAGGGAGTGTATGAAGACAGAACAAGACAGTGTACAAAGTTAGAACAAGGGAGTGTGCAAAGGCAGAACAAGGGAGAGTGTATGAAGACAGAACAAGGCAGTGTACGTAGACAGAACAAGGGAGTGTACAAAGACAGAACAAGACAGTGTATGAAGACAGAACAAGGGAGTGTACGAATACAGAACAAGGGAGTGTACAACAGACAGAACAAGACAGTGTATGAAGACAGAACAAGGGAGTGTACGAATACAGAACAAGGGAGTGTACAAAGACAGAACAAGGCAGTGTATGAATACAGAACAAGGGAGTGTACGAAGACAGAACAAGACAGTGTATGAATACAGAACAAGGGAGTGTATGAATACAGAACAAGGGAGTGTACAAAGACAGAACAAGGCAGTGTATGAATACAGAACAAGGGAGTGTACAAAGACAGAACAAGGCAGTGTATGAATACAGAACAAGGGAGTGTACAAAGACAGAACAAGGCAGTGTATGAATACAGAACAAGGGAGTGTACAAAGACAGAACAAGGGAGTGTACAAAGACAGAACAAGGCAGTGTACAAAAGACAGAACAAGACAGTGTACGAAGACAAAACAAGGCAGTGTACGAATACAGAACAAGGGAGTGTACAAAGACAGATCAAGGGAGTGTACAAAGACAGAACAAGGGAGTGTACAAAGACAGAACAAGACAGTGTACAAAGACAGATCAAGGGAGTGTACAAAGACAGATCAAGGGAGTGTACAAAGACAGAACAAGGGAGTGTACATAGAAATATCAAGGGAGTGTACAAAGACAGATCAAGGGAGTGAACAAAGACAGAACAAGGCAGTGTACAAAGACAGATCAAGGGAGTGTACATAGACAGATCAAGGGAGTGTACAAAGACAGATCAAGGGAGTGTACAAAGACAGAACAAGGGAGTGTACAAAGACAGAACAAGGCAGTGTACAAAGACAGATCAAGGGAGTGTACAAAGACAGATCAAGGGAGTGTACATAGACAGATCAAGGGAGTGTACAAAGACAGAACAAGACAGTGTACATAGACAGATCAAGGGAGTGAACAAAGACAGAACAAGGCAGTGTACAAAGACAGATCAAGGCAGTGTACAAAGACAGATCAAGGGAGTGTACAAAGACAGAACAAGACAGTGTATGAAGACAGATCAAGGGAGTGTACAAAGACAGATCAAGGGAGTGAACAAAGACAGAACAAGGCAGTGTACAAAGACAGATCAAGGGAGTGAACAAAGACAGAACAAGGCAGTGTACAAAGACAGATCAAGGGAGTGTACATAGACAGAACAAGGCAGTGTACAAAGACAGATCAAGGGAGTGTACGAAGACAGAACAAGGGAGTGTACATAGGCAGAACAAGGGAGTGTACAAAGACAGAACAAGACAGTGTATGAAGACAGAACAAGGGAGTGTACAAAGACAGAACAAGGGAGTGTACACAGTTAGAACAAGGGAGTGTACATAGACAGAACAAGGGAGTGTACAAAGACAGAACAAGACAGTGTATGAAGACAGAACAAGGGAGTGTACATAGACAGAACAAGGGAGTGTACATAGAAAGAACAAGGGAGTGTACAAAGACAGAACAAGACAGTGTATGAAGACAGAACAAGGGAGTGTACAAAGACAGAACAAGGGAGTGTACATAGACAGAACAAGGGAGTGTACAAAGACAGAACAAGACAGTGTACAAAGTTAGAACAAGGGAGTGTGCAAAGGCAGAACAAGAGTGTATGAAGACAGAACAAGGCAGTGTACGTAGACAGAACAAGGGAGTGTACAAAGACAGAACAAGACAGTGTATGAAGACAGAACAAGGGAGTGTACGAATACAGAACAAGGGAGTGTACAAAAGACAGAACAAGACAGTGTATGAAGACAGAACAAGGGAGTGTACGAATACAGAACAAGGGAGTGTACAAAGACAGAACAAGGCAGTGTATGAATACAGAACAAGGGAGTGTATGAAGACAGAACAAGACAGTGTATGAATACAGAACAAGGGAGTGTATGAATACAGAACAAGGGAGTGTACAAAGACAGAACAAGGCAGTGTATGAATACAGAACAAGGGAGTGTACAAAGACAGAACAAGGCAGTGTATGAATACAGAACAAGGGAGTGTACAAAGACAGATCAAGGCAGTGTATGAATACAGAACAAGGGAGTGTACAAAGGCAGAACAAGGGAGTGTACAAAGACAGAACAAGGCAGTGTACAAAAGACAGAACAAGACAGTGTACGAAGACAAAACAAGGCAGTGTACGAATACAGAACAAGGGAGTGTACAAAGACAGATCAAGGGAGTGTACAAAGACAGAACAAGGGAGTGTACAAAGACAGAACAAGACAGTGTACAAAGACAGATCAAGGGAGTGTACAAAGACAGATCAAGGGAGTGTACAAAGACAGAACAAGGGAGTGTACAAAGACAGAACAAGACAGTGTACAAAGACAGATCAAGGGAGTGTACAAAGACAGATCAAGGGAGTGTACAAAGACAGAACAAGGGAGTGTACATAGACAGATCAAGGGAGTGTACAAAGACAGATCAAGGGAGTGAACAAAGACAGAACAAGGCAGTGTACAAAGACAGATCAAGGGAGTGTACATAGACAGATCAAGGGAGTGTACAAAGACAGAACAAGACAGTGTACATAGACAGATCAAGGGAGTGAACAAAGACAGAACAAGGCAGTGTACAAAGACAGATCAAGGGAGTGTACAAAGACAGATCAAGGGAGTGTACATAGACAGATCAAGGGAGTGTACACAGACAGAACAAGACAGTGTACATAGACAGATCAAGGGAGTGAACAAAGACAGAACAAGGCAGTGTACAAAGACAGATCAAGGCAATGTACAAAGACAGATCAAGGGAGTGTACATAGACAGATCAAGGGAGTGTACAAAGACAGAACAAGATAGTGTACATAGACAGATCAAGGGAGTGAACAAAGACAGAACAAGGCAGTGTACAAAGACAGATCAAGGGAGTGTACAAAGACAGATCAAGGGAGTGTACAAAGACAGAACAAGGGAGTGTACAAAGACAGAACAAGGCAGTGTACAAAGACAGATCAAGGGAGTGTACAAAGACAGAACAAGGGAGTGTACATAGACAGATCAAGGGAGTGTACATAGACAGATCAAGGGAGTGTACATAGACAGATCAAGGGAGTGTACAAAGACAGAACAAGGGAGTGTACATAGACAGATCAAGGGAGTGTACAAAGACAGATCAAGGGAGTGTACAAAGACAGATCAAGGGAGTGTACATAGACAGATCAAGGGAGTGTACAAAGACAGAACAAGGGAGTGTACATAGACAGAACAAGGGAGTGTACATAGACAGATCAAGGGAGTGTACATAGACAGATCAAGGGAGTGTACAAAGACAGAACAAGGGAGTGTACATAGACAGATCAAGGGAGTGTACAAAGACAGATCAAGGGAGTGAACAAAGACAGAACAAGGCAGTGTACAAAGACAGAACAAGACAGTGTATGAAGACAGATCAAGGGAGTGTACAAAGACAGATCAAGGGAGTGTACAAAGACAGAACAAGAGTGTACAAAGACAGAACAAGACAGTGTATGAAGACAGATCAAGGGAGTGTACAAAGACAGATCAAGGGAGTGTACAAAGACAGAACGAGGCAGTGTACAAAGACAGAACAAGGCAGTGTACAAAGACAGATCAAGGGAGTGTACAAAGACAGAACAAGGGAGTGTACATAGACAGATCAAGGGAGTGTACAAAGACAGAACAAGGGAGTGTACATAGACAGATCAAGGGAGTGTACAAAGACAGATCAAGGGAGTGAACAAAGACAGAACAAGGCAGTGTACAAAGACAGAACAAGACAGTGTATGAAGACAGATCAAGGGAGTGTACAAAGACAGAACAAGGGAGTGTACAAAGACAGAACAAGGCAGTGTACAAAGACAGATCAAGGGAGTGTACAAAGACAGAACAAGGGAGTGTACATAGACAGATCAAGGGAGTGTACATAGACAGATCAAGGGAGTGTACATAGACAGATCAAGGGAGTGTACAAAGACAGAACAAGGGAGTGTACATAGACAGATCAAGGGAGTGTACAAAGACAGATCAAGGGAGTGTACAAAGACAGATCAAGGGAGTGTACATAGACAGATCAAGGGAGTGTACAAAGACAGAACAAGGGAGTGTACATAGACAGAACAAGGGAGTGTACATAGACAGATCAAGGGAGTGTACATAGACAGATCAAGGGAGTGTACAAAGACAGAACAAGGGAGTGTACATAGACAGATCAAGGGAGTGTACAAAGACA
Organism: Metamycoplasmataceae bacterium; assembly: GCA_965263245.1. Classification (GTDB taxonomy): domain Bacteria; phylum Bacillota_I; class Bacilli_A; order Mycoplasmatales; family Metamycoplasmataceae; genus DT-68. Next base: position 169,083 of record CBDHHR010000280.1, read on the forward strand.
GATCAAGGGAGTGAACAAAGACAGAACAAGGAGTGTACAAAGACAGAACAAGACAGTGTATGAAGACAGACAAGGGAGTGTACAAAGACAGATCAAGGGAGTGTACAAAGACAGATCAAGGGAGTGTACAAAGACAGAACAAGACAGTGTATGAAGACAGATCAAGGGAGTGTACAAAGACAGATCAAGGGAGTGAACAAAGACAGAACGAGGCAGTGTACAAAGACAGATCAAGGGAGTGAACAAAGACAGAACAAGGCAGTGTACAAAGACAGATCAAGGGAGTGTACATAGACAGAACAAGGCAGTGTACAAAGACAGATCAAGGGAGTGTACATAGACAGAACAAGGCAGTGTACAAAGACAGAACAAGGGAGTGTACAAAGACAGAGCAAGGCAGTGTACAAAGACAGATCAAGGGAGTGTACATAGACAGATCAAGGGAGTGTACAAAGACAGAACAAGGGAGTGTACAAAGACAGATCAAGGGAGTGTACATAGACAGATCAAGGGAGTGTACAAAGACAGATCAAGGGAGTGTACGAAGACAGAACAAGGGAGTGTACATAGACAGAACAAGGGAGTGTACAAAGACAGAACAAGACAGTGTATGAAGACAGAACAAGGGAGTGTACAAAGACAGAACAAGACAGTGTATGAAGACAGAACAAGGCAGTGTACAAAGACAGATCAAGGCAGTGTACAAAGACAGATCAAGGGAGTGTACATAGACAGATCAAGGGTGTGTACAAAGACAGAACAAGACAGTGTACATAGACAGATCAAGGGAGTGAACAAAGACAGAACAAGGCAGTGTACAAAGTCAGATCAAGGGAGTGTACAAAGACAGAACAAGGGAGTGTACAAAGACAGAACAAGGCAGTGTACAAAGACAGATCAAGGGAGTGTACAAAGACAGATCAAGGGAGTGTACAAAGACAGAACAAGGGAGTGTACATAGACAGATCAAGGGAGTGTACAAAGACAGATCAAGGGAGTGAACAAAGACAGAACAAGGCAGTGTACAAAGACAGATCAAGGGAGTGTACAAAGACAGAACAAGACAGTGTACAAAGACAGATCAAGGGAGTGTACAAAGACAGAACAAGACAGTGTATGAAGACAGATCAAGGGAGTGTACAAAGACAGATCAATGGAGTGAACAAAGACAGAACAAGGCAGTGTACAAAGACAGATCAAGGGAGTGTACATAGACAGATCAAGGGAGTGTACAAAGACAGAACAAGACAGTGTACATAGACAGATCAAGGGAGTGAACAAAGACAGAACAAGGCAGTGTACAAAGACAGATCAAGGGAGTGTACAAAGACAGATCAAGGGAGTGTACATAGACAGATCAAGGGAGTGTACAAAGACAGAACAAGACAGTGTACATAGACAGATCAAGGGAGTGAACAAAGACAGAACAAGGCAGTGTACAAAGACAGATCAAGGCAGTGTACAAAGACAGATCAAGGGAGTGTACATAGACAGATCAAGGGTGTGTACAAAGACAGAACAAGACAGTGTACATAGACAGATCAAGGGAGTGAACAAAGACAGAACAAGGCAGTGTACAAAGATCAGATCAAGGGAGTGTACAAAGACAGAACAAGGCAGTGTACAAAGACAGATCAAGGGAGTGTACAAAGACAGATCAAGGGAGTGTACAAAGACAGAACAAGGGAGTGTACATAGACAGATCAAGGGAGTGTACAAAGACAGATCAAGGGAGTGAACAAAGACAGAACAAGGCAGTGTACAAAGACAGATCAAGGGAGTGAACAGAGACAGAACAAGGCAGTGTACAAAGACAGATCAAGGGAGTGTACATAGACAGAACAAGGCAGTGTACAAAGACAGATCAAGGGAGTGTACGAAGACAGAACAAGGGAGTGTACATAGGCAGAACAAGGGAGTGTACAAAGACAGAACAAGACAGTGTATGAAGACAGAACAAGGGAGTGTACAAAGACAGAACAAGGGAGTGTACAAAGTTAGAACAAGGGAGTGTACATAGACAGAACAAGGGAGTGTACAAAGACAGAACAAGACAGTGTATGAAGACAGAACAAGGGAGTGTACATAGACAGAACAAGGGAGTGTACATAGACAGAACAAGGGAGTGTACAAAGACAGAACAAGACAGTGTATGAAGACAGAACAAGGGAGTGTACAAAGACAGAACAAGGGAGTGTACATAGACAGAACAAGGGAGTGTACAAAGACAGAACAAGACAGTGTACAAAGTTAGAACAAGGGAGTGTGCAAAGGCAGAACAAGGAGAGTGTGCAAAGACAGAACAAGGAGAGTGTACGTAGACAGAACAAGGGAGTGTACAAAGACAGAACAAGACAGTGTATGAAGACAGAACAAGGGAGTGTACGAAGACAGAACAAGGGAGTGTACAACAGACAGAACAAGACAGTGTATGAAGACAGAACAAGGGAGTGTACGAATACAGAACAAGGGAGTGTACAAAGACAGAACAAGACAGTGTATGAAGACAGAACAAGGGAGTGTACAAAGTTAGAACAAGGGAGTGTGCAAAGGCAGAACAAGGGAGAGTGTATGAAGACAGAACAAGGCAGTGTACGTAGACAGAACAAGGGAGTGTACAAAGACAGAACAAGACAGTGTACAAAGACAGAACAAGACAGTGTATGAAGACAGAACAAGGGAGTGTACAAAGACAGATCAAGGGAGTGTACATAGACAGAACAAGGGAGTGTACAAAGACAGAACAAGACAGTGTATGAAGACAGAACAAGGGAGTGTACAAAGACAGAACAAGGGAGTGTACAAAGTTAGAACAAGGGAGTGTGCAAAGGCAGAACAAGGGAGAGTGTATGAAGACAGAACAAGGCAGTGTACGTAAACAGAACAAGGGAGTGTACAAAGACAGAACAAGACAGTGTACAAAGACAGAACAAGACAGTGTATGAAGACAGAACAAGGGAGTGTACAAAAGACAGAACAAGACAGTGTACGAATACAGAACAAGGCAGTGTATGAATACAGAACAAGGGAGTGTACAAAGACAGAACAAGGGAGTGTACAAAAGACAGAACAAGACAGTGTACGAAGACAGATCAAGGGAGTGTACGAAGACAGATCAAGGGAGTGTACAAAGACAGAACAAGGGAGTGTACATAGACAGAACAAGGGAGTGTACAAAGACAGAACAAGACAGTGTATGAAGACAGAACAAGGGAGTGTACAAAGACAGAACAAGGGAGTGTACATAGACAGAACAAGGGAGTGTACAAAGACAGAACAAGACAGTGTATGAAGACAGAACAAGGGAGTGTACAAAGACAGAACAAGGGAGTGTACATAGAGAGAACAAGGGAGTGTACAAAGACAGAACAAGACAGTGTATGAAGACAGAACAAGGGAGTGTACAAAGTTAGAACAAGGGAGTGTGCAAAGGCAGAACAAGGGAGAGTGTATGAAGACAGAACAAGGCAGTGTACGTAGACAGAACAAGGGAGTGTACAAAGACAGAACAAGACAGTGTACAAAGACAGAACAAGGGAGTGTACAAAGACAGAACAAGACAGTGTACAAAGACAGAACAAGGGAGTGTACAAAAGACAGAACAAGACAGTGTACGAAGACAGATCAAGGGAGTGTACAAAGACAGAACAAGGGAGTGTACAAAGACAGATCAAGGGAGTGTACAAAGACAGAACAAGGGAGTGTACAAAGACAGATCAAGGGAGTGTACAAAGACAGATCAAGGGAGTGTACAAAGACAGAACAAGGGAGTGTACAAAGACAGATCAAGGGAGTGTACAAAGACAGATCAAGGGAGTGTACAAAGACAGAACAAGGGAGTGTACAAAGACATAACAAGACAGTGTACAAAGACAGATCAAGGGAGTGTACAAAGACAGATCAAGGGAGTGTACAAAGACAGAACAAGGGAGTGTACAAAGACAGAACAAGACAGTGTACAAAGACAGATCAAGGGAGTGTACAAAGACAGATCAAGGGAGTGTACAAAGACAGAACAAGGGAGTGTACATAGACAGATCAAGGGAGTGTACATAGACAGAACAAGGGAGTGTACAAAGACAGAACAAGGGAGTGTACAAAGACAGATCAAGGGAGTGTACAGACAGACAAGGGAGTGTACAAAGACAGAACAAGGCAGTGTACAAAGACAGATCAAGGGAGTGTACAAAGACAGAACAAGGCAGTGTACAAAGACAGATCAAGGGAGTGTACAAAGACAGAACAAGGCAGTGTACAAAGACAGATCAAGGGAGTGTACAAAGACAGATCAAGGGAGTGTACAAAGACAGATCAAGGGAGTGTACAAAGACAGAACAAGGCAGTGTACGAAGACAGATCAAGGGAGTGTACAAAGACAGATCAAGGGAGTGTACATAGACAGATCAAGGGAGTGTACAAAGACAGAACAAGACAGTGTACAAAGACAGATCAAGGGAGTGTACAAAGACAGATCAAGGGAGTGTACAAAGACAGAACAAGGCAGTGTACAAAGACAGATCAAGGGAGTGTACAAAGACAGATCAAGGGAGTGTACAAAGACAGAACAAGGGAGTGTACAAAGACAGAACAAGACAGTGTACAAAGACAGATCAAGGGAGTGTACAAAGACAGATCAAGGGAGTGTACAAAGACAGATCAAGGGAGTGTACAAAGACAGAACAAGGGAGTGTACATAGAAATATCAAGGGAGTGTACAAAGACAGATCAATGGAGTGAACAAAGACAGAACAAGGCAGTGTACAAAGACAGATCAAGGGAGTGTACATAGACAGATCAAGGGAGTGTACAAAGACAGATCAAGGGAGTGTACAAAGACAGAACAAGACAGTGTACATAGACAGATCAAGGGAGTGAACAAAGACAGAACAAGGCAGTGTACAAAGACAGAGATCAAGGCAGTGTACAAAGACAGATCAAGGGAGTGTACATAGACAGATCAAGGGTGTGTACAAAGACAGAACAAGACAGTGTACACAGACATATCAAGGGAGTGAACAAAGACAGAACAAGGCAGTGTACAAAGTCAGATCAAGGGAGTGTACAAAGACAGAACAAGGGAGTGTACAAAGACAGAACAAGGCAGTGTACAAAGACAGATCAAGGGAGTGTACAAAGACAGATCAAGGGAGTGTACAAAGACAGAACAAGGGAGTGTACATAGACAGATCAAGGGAGTGTACAAAGACAGATCAAGGGAGTGAACAAAGACAGAACAAGGCAGTGTACAAAGACAGATCAAGGGAGTGTACAAAGACAGAACAAGACAGTGTACAAAGACAGATCAAGGGAGTGTACAAAGACAGAACAAGACAGTGTATGAAGACAGATCAAGGGAGTGTACAAAGACAGATCAATGGAGTGAACAAAGACAGAACAAGGCAGTGTACAAAGACAGATCAAGGGAGTGTACATAGACAGATCAAGGGAGTGTACAAAGACAGAACAAGACAGTGTACATAGACAGATCAAGGGAGTGAACAAAGACAGAACAAGGCAGTGTACAAAGACAGATCAAGGGAGTGTACAAAGACAGATCAAGGGAGTGTACATAGACAGATCAAGGGAGTGTACAAAGACAGAACAAGACAGTGTACATAGACAGATCAAGGGAGTGAACAAAGACAGAACAAGGCAGTGTACAAAGACAGATCAAGGCAGTGTACAAAGACAGATCAAGGGAGTGTACATAGACAGATCAAGGGTGTGTACAAAGACAGAACAAGACAGTGTACATAGACAGATCAAGGGAGTGAACAAAGACAGAACAAGGCAGTGTACAAAGTCAGATCAAGGGAGTGTACAAAGACAGAACAAGGGAGTGTACAAAGACAGAACAAGGCAGTGTACAAAGACAGATCAAGGGAGTGTACAAAGACAGATCAAGGGAGTGTACAAAGACAGAACAAGGGAGTGTACATAGACAGATCAAGGGAGTGTACAAAGACAGATCAAGGGAGTGAACAAAGACAGAACAAGGCAGTGTACAAAGACAGATCAAGGGAGTGAACAGAGACAGAACAAGGCAGTGTACAAAGACAGATCAAGGGAGTGTACATAGACAGAACAAGGCAGTGTACAAAGACAGATCAAGGGAGTGTACGAAGACAGAACAAGGGAGTGTACATAGGCAGAACAAGGGAGTGTACAAAGACAGAACAAGACAGTGTATGAAGACAGAACAAGGGAGTGTACAAAGACAGAACAAGGGAGTGTACAAAGTTAGAACAAGGGAGTGTACATAGACAGAACAAGGGAGTGTACAAAGACAGAACAAGACAGTGTATGAAGACAGAACAAGGGAGTGTACATAGACAGAACAAGGGAGTGTACATAGACAGAACAAGGGAGTGTACAAAGACAGAACAAGACAGTGTATGAAGACAGAACAAGGGAGTGTACATAGACAGAACAAGGGAGTGTACATAGACAGAACAAGGGAGTGTACAAAGACAGAACAAGACAGTGTACAAAGTTAGAACAAGGGAGTGTGCAAAGGCAGAACAAGGGAGAGTGTATGAAGACAGAACAAGGCAGTGTACGTAGACAGAACAAGGGAGTGTACAAAGACAGAACAAGACAGTGTATGAAGACAGAACAAGGGAGTGTACGAATACAGAACAAGGGAGTGTACAACAGACAGAACAAGACAGTGTATGAAGACAGAACAAGGGAGTGTACGAATACAGAACAAGGGAGTGTACAAAGACAGAACAAGGCAGTGTATGAATACAGAACAAGGGAGTGTACGAAGACAGAACAAGACAGTGTATGAATACAGAACAAGGGAGTGTATGAATACAGAACAAGGGAGTGTACAAAGACAGAACAAGGCAGTGTATGAATACAGAACAAGGGAGTGTACAAAGACAGAACAAGGCAGTGTATGAATACAGAACAAGGGAGTGTACAAAGACAGATCAAGGCAGTGTATGAATACAGAACAAGGGAGTGTACAAAGACAGAACAAGGGAGTGTACAAAGACAGAACAAGGCAGTGTACAAAAGACAGAACAAGACAGTGTACGAAGACAAAACAAGGCAGTGTCCGAATACAGAACAAGGGAGTGTACAAAGACAGATCAAGGGAGTGTACAAAGACAGAACAAGGGAGTGTACAAAGACAGAACAAGACAGTGTACAAAGACAGATCAAGGGAGTGTACAAAGACAGATCAAGGGAGTGTACAAAGACAGAACAAGGGAGTGTACATAGAAATATCAAGGGAGTGTACAAAGACAGATCAAGGGAGTGAACAAAGACAGAACAAGGCAGTGTACAAAGACAGATCAAGGGAGTGTACATAGACAGATCAAGGGAGTGTACAAAGACAGATCAAGGGAGTGTACAAAGACAGATCAAGGGAGTGTACAAAGACAGAACAAGGGAGTGTACAAAGACAGAACAAGGCAGTGTACAAAGACAGATCAAGGGAGTGTACAAAGACAGATCAAGGGAGTGTACATAGACAGATCAAGGGAGTGAACAAAGACAGAACAAGGCAGTGTACAAAGACAGATCAAGGCAGTGTACAAAGACAGATCAAGGGAGTGTACATAGACAGATCAAGGGTGTGTACAAAGACAGAACAAGACAGTGTACATAGACAGATCAAGGGAGTGAACAAAGACAGAACAAGGCAGTGTACAAAGTCAGATCAAGGGAGTGTACAAAGACAGAACAAGGGAGTGTACAACGACAGAACAAGGCAGTGTACAAAGACAGATCAAGGGAGTGTACAAAGACAGATCAAGGGAGTGTACAAAGACAGAACAAGGGAGTGTACATAGATAGATCAAGGGAGTGTACAAAGACAGATCAAGGGAGTGAACAAAGACAGAACAAGGGAGTGTACAAAGACAGATCAAGGGAGTGTACAAAGACAGAACAAGACAGTGTACAAAGACAGATCAAGGGAGTGTACAAAGACAGAACAAGACAGTGTATCAAGACAGATCAAGGGAGTGTACAAAGACAGATCAAGGGAGTGTACAAAGACAGAACAAGGCAGTGTACAAAGACAGATCAAGGGAGTGAACAAAGACAGAACAAGGGAGTGTACAAAGACAGATCAAGGGAGTGTACATAGACAGAACAAGGCAGTGTACAAAGACAGATCAAGGGAGTGTACGAAGACAGAACAAGGGAGTGTACATAGGCAGAACAAGGGAGTGTACAAAGACAGAACAAGACAGTGTATGAAGACAGAACAAGGGAGTGTACAAAGACAGAACAAGGGAGTGTACACAGTTAGAACAAGGGAGTGTACAAAGACAGAACAAGGGAGTGTACAAAGACAGAACAAGACAGTGTATGAAGACAGAACAAGGGAGTGTACAAAGACAGAACAAGGGAGTGTACAAAGACAGAACAAGGGAGTGTACAAAGACAGAACAAGGGAGTGTACAAAGACAGAACAAGGGAGTGTACAAAGACAGAACAAGGGAGTGTACAAAGACAGAACAAGGGAGTGTACAAAGACAGAACAAGACAGTGTACAAAGACAGAACAAGGGAGTGTACAAAGGCAGAACAAGAGTGTACAAAGACAGAACAAGGCAGTGTACGTAGACAGAACAAGGGAGTGTACAAAGACAGAACAAGACAGTGTATGAAGACAGAACAAGGGAGTGTACAAAGACAGAACAAGGCAGTGTACAAAGTCAGATCAAGGGAGTGTACAAAGACAGAACAAGGGAGTGTACAAAGACAGAACAAGGCAGTGTACAAAGACAGATCAAGGGAGTGTACAAAGACAGATCAAGGGAGTGTACAAAGACAGAACAAGGGAGTGTACATAGACAGATCAAGGGAGTGTACAAAGACAGATCAAGGGAGTGTACAAAGACAGAACAAGGCAGTGTACAAAGACAGATCAAGGGAGTGTACAAAGACAGAACAAGACAGTGTACAAAGACAGATCAAGGGAGTGTACAAAGACAGAACAAGACAGTGTATGAAGACAGATCAAGGGAGTGTACAAAGACAGATCAATGGAGTGAACAAAGACAGAACAAGGCAGTGTACAAAGACAGATCAAGGGAGTGTACATAGACAGATCAAGGGAGTGTACAAAGACAGAACAAGACAGTGTACATAGACAGATCAAGGGAGTGAACAAAGACAGAACAAGGCAGTGTACAAAGACAGATCAAGGGAGTGTACAAAGACAGATCAAGGGAGTGTACATAGACAGATCAAGGGAGTGTACAAAGACAGAACAAGACAGTGTACATAGACAGATCAAGGGAGTGAACAAAGACAGAACAAGGCAGTGTACAAAGACAGATCAAGGCAGTGTACAAAGACAGATCAAGGGAGTGTACATAGACAGATCAAGGGTGTGTACAAAGACAGAACAAGACAGTGTACATAGACAGATCAAGGGAGTGAACAAAGACAGAACAAGGCAGTGTACAAAGTCAGATCAAGGGAGTGTACAAAGACAGAACAAGGGAGTGTACAAAGACAGAACAAGGCAGTGTACAAAGACAGATCAAGGGAGTGTACAAAGACAGATCAAGGGAGTGTACAAAGACAGAACAAGGGAGTGTACATAGACAGATCAAGGGAGTGTACAAAGACAGATCAAGGGAGTGAACAAAGACAGAACAAGGCAGTGTACAAAGACAGATCAAGGGAGTGAACAGAGACAGAACAAGGCAGTGTACAAAGACAGATCAAGGGAGTGTACATAGACAGAACAAGGCAGTGTACAAAGACAGATCAAGGGAGTGTACGAAGACAGAACAAGGGAGTGTACATAGGCAGAACAAGGGAGTGTACAAAGACAGAACAAGACAGTGTATGAAGACAGAACAAGGGAGTGTACAAAGACAGAACAAGGGAGTGTACAAAGTTAGAACAAGGGAGTGTACATAGACAGAACAAGGGAGTGTACAAAGACAGAACAAGACAGTGTATGAAGACAGAACAAGGGAGTGTACATAGACAGAACAAGGGAGTGTACATAGACAGAACAAGGGAGTGTACAAAGACAGAACAAGACAGTGTATGAAGACAGAACAAGGGAGTGTACAAAGACAGAACAAGGGAGTGTACATAGACAGAACAAGGGAGTGTACAAAGACAGAACAAGACAGTGTACAAAGTTAGAACAAGGGAGTGTGCAAAGGCAGAACAAGGGAGAGTGTATGAAGACAGAACAAGGCAGTGTACGTAGACAGAACAAGGGAGTGTACAAAGACAGAACAAGACAGTGTATGAAGACAGAACAAGGGAGTGTACGAATACAGAACAAGGGAGTGTACAACAGACAGAACAAGACAGTGTATGAAGACAGAACAAGGGAGTGTACGAATACAGAACAAGGGAGTGTACAAAGACAGAACAAGGCAGTGTATGAATACAGAACAAGGGAGTGTACGAAGACAGAACAAGACAGTGTATGAATACAGAACAAGGGAGTGTATGAATACAGAACAAGGGAGTGTACAAAGACAGAACAAGGCAGTGTATGAATACAGAACAAGGGAGTGTACAAAGACAGAACAAGGCAGTGTATGAATACAGAACAAGGGAGTGTACAAAGACAGATCAAGGCAGTGTATGAATACAGAACAAGGGAGTGTACAAAGACAGAACAAGGGAGTGTACAAAGACAGAACAAGGCAGTGTACAAAAGACAGAACAAGACAGTGTACGAAGACAAAACAAGGCAGTGTACGAATACAGAACAAGGGAGTGTACAAAGACAGATCAAGGGAGTGTACAAAGACAGAACAAGGGAGTGTACAAAGACAGAACAAGACAGTGTACAAAGACAGATCAAGGGAGTGTACAAAGACAGATCAAGGGAGTGTACAAAGACAGAACAAGGGAGTGTACATAGAAATATCAAGGGAGTGTACAAAGACAGATCAAGGGAGTGAACAAAGACAGAACAAGGCAGTGTACAAAGACAGATCAAGGGAGTGTACATAGACAGATCAAGGGAGTGTACAAAGACAGATCAAGGGAGTGTACAAAGACAGAACAAGGGAGTGTACAAAGACAGAACAAGGCAGTGTACAAAGACAGATCAAGGGAGTGTACAAAGACAGATCAAGGGAGTGTACATAGACAGATCAAGGGAGTGTACAAAGACAGAACAAGACAGTGTACATAGACAGATCAAGGGAGTGAACAAAGACAGAACAAGGCAGTGTACAAAGACAGATCAAGGCAGTGTACAAAGACAGATCAAGGGAGTGTACAAAGACAGAACAAGACAGTGTATGAAGACAGATCAAGGGAGTGTACAAAGACAGATCAAGGGAGTGAACAAAGACAGAACAAGGCAGTGTACAAAGACAGATCAAGGGAGTGAACAAAGACAGAACAAGGCAGTGTACAAAGACAGATCAAGGGAGTGTACATAGACAGAACAAGGCAGTGTACAAAGACAGATCAAGGGAGTGTACGAAGACAGAACAAGGGAGTGTACATAGGCAGAACAAGGGAGTGTACAAAGACAGAACAAGACAGTGTATGAAGACAGAACAAGGGAGTGTACAAAGACAGAACAAGGGAGTGTACACAGTTAGAACAAGGGAGTGTACATAGACAGAACAAGGGAGTGTACAAAGACAGAACAAGACAGTGTATGAAGACAGAACAAGGGAGTGTACATAGACAGAACAAGGGAGTGTACATAGAAAGAACAAGGGAGTGTACAAAGACAGAACAAGACAGTGTATGAAGACAGAACAAGGGAGTGTACAAAGACAGAACAAGGGAGTGTACATAGACAGAACAAGGGAGTGTACAAAGACAGAACAAGACAGTGTACAAAGTTAGAACAAGGGAGTGTGCAAAGGCAGAACAAGAGTGTATGAAGACAGAACAAGGCAGTGTACGTAGACAGAACAAGGGAGTGTACAAAGACAGAACAAGACAGTGTATGAAGACAGAACAAGGGAGTGTACGAATACAGAACAAGGGAGTGTACAAAAGACAGAACAAGACAGTGTATGAAGACAGAACAAGGGAGTGTACGAATACAGAACAAGGGAGTGTACAAAGACAGAACAAGGCAGTGTATGAATACAGAACAAGGGAGTGTATGAAGACAGAACAAGACAGTGTATGAATACAGAACAAGGGAGTGTATGAATACAGAACAAGGGAGTGTACAAAGACAGAACAAGGCAGTGTATGAATACAGAACAAGGGAGTGTACAAAGACAGAACAAGGCAGTGTATGAATACAGAACAAGGGAGTGTACAAAGACAGATCAAGGCAGTGTATGAATACAGAACAAGGGAGTGTACAAAGGCAGAACAAGGGAGTGTACAAAGACAGAACAAGGCAGTGTACAAAAGACAGAACAAGACAGTGTACGAAGACAAAACAAGGCAGTGTACGAATACAGAACAAGGGAGTGTACAAAGACAGATCAAGGGAGTGTACAAAGACAGAACAAGGGAGTGTACAAAGACAGAACAAGACAGTGTACAAAGACAGATCAAGGGAGTGTACAAAGACAGATCAAGGGAGTGTACAAAGACAGAACAAGGGAGTGTACAAAGACAGAACAAGACAGTGTACAAAGACAGATCAAGGGAGTGTACAAAGACAGATCAAGGGAGTGTACAAAGACAGAACAAGGGAGTGTACATAGACAGATCAAGGGAGTGTACAAAGACAGATCAAGGGAGTGAACAAAGACAGAACAAGGCAGTGTACAAAGACAGATCAAGGGAGTGTACATAGACAGATCAAGGGAGTGTACAAAGACAGAACAAGACAGTGTACATAGACAGATCAAGGGAGTGAACAAAGACAGAACAAGGCAGTGTACAAAGACAGATCAAGGGAGTGTACAAAGACAGATCAAGGGAGTGTACATAGACAGATCAAGGGAGTGTACACAGACAGAACAAGACAGTGTACATAGACAGATCAAGGGAGTGAACAAAGACAGAACAAGGCAGTGTACAAAGACAGATCAAGGCAATGTACAAAGACAGATCAAGGGAGTGTACATAGACAGATCAAGGGAGTGTACAAAGACAGAACAAGATAGTGTACATAGACAGATCAAGGGAGTGAACAAAGACAGAACAAGGCAGTGTACAAAGACAGATCAAGGGAGTGTACAAAGACAGATCAAGGGAGTGTACAAAGACAGAACAAGGGAGTGTACAAAGACAGAACAAGGCAGTGTACAAAGACAGATCAAGGGAGTGTACAAAGACAGAACAAGGGAGTGTACATAGACAGATCAAGGGAGTGTACATAGACAGATCAAGGGAGTGTACATAGACAGATCAAGGGAGTGTACAAAGACAGAACAAGGGAGTGTACATAGACAGATCAAGGGAGTGTACAAAGACAGATCAAGGGAGTGTACAAAGACAGATCAAGGGAGTGTACATAGACAGATCAAGGGAGTGTACAAAGACAGAACAAGGGAGTGTACATAGACAGAACAAGGGAGTGTACATAGACAGATCAAGGGAGTGTACATAGACAGATCAAGGGAGTGTACAAAGACAGAACAAGGGAGTGTACATAGACAGATCAAGGGAGTGTACAAAGACAGATCAAGGGAGTGAACAAAGACAGAACAAGGCAGTGTACAAAGACAGAACAAGACAGTGTATGAAGACAGATCAAGGGAGTGTACAAAGACAGATCAAGGGAGTGTACAAAGACAGATCAAGGGAGTGTACAAAGACAGAACAAGACAGTGTATGAAGACAGATCAAGGGAGTGTACAAAGACAGATCAAGGGAGTGAACAAAGACAGAACAAGGCAGTGTACAAAGACAGAACAAGGGAGTGTACAAAGACAGATCAAGGGAGTGTACAAAGACAGAACAAGGGAGTGTACATAGACAGATCAAGGGAGTGTACAAAGACAGAACAAGGGAGTGTACATAGACAGATCAAGGGAGTGTACAAAGACAGATCAAGGGAGTGTACAAAGACAGAACAAGGGAGTGTACAAAGACAGAACAAGACAGTGTATGAAGACAGATCAAGGGAGTGTACAAAGACAGAACAAGGGAGTGTACAAAGACAGAACAAGGCAGTGTACAAAGACAGATCAAGGGAGTGTACAAAGACAGACAAGGGAGTGTACAAGACAGATCAAGGGAGTGTACAAAGACAGAACAAGGGAGTGTACATAGACAGATCAAGGGAGTGTACAAAGACAGAACAAGGGAGTGTACATAGACAGATCAAGGGAGTGTACAAAGACAGATCAAGGGAGTGTACAAAGACAGATCAAGGGAGTGTACATAGACAGATCAAGGGAACAAAGACAGAACAAGGGAGTGTACATAGACAGAACAAGGGAGTGTACATAGACAGATCAAGGGAGTGTACATAGACAGATCAAGGGAGTGTACAAAGACAGAACAAGGGAGTGTACATAGACAGATCAAGGGAGTGTACAAAGACAGATCAAGGGAGTGAACAAAGACAGAACAAGGGAGTGTACAAAGACAGAGTGTACAAGACAGTGTATGAAGACAGATCAAGGGAGTGTACAAAGACAGATCAAGGGAGTGTACAAAGACAGATCAAGGGAGTGTACAAAGACAGAACAAGACAGTGTATGAAGACAGATCAAGGGAGTGTACAAAGACAGATCAAGGGAGTGAACAAAGACAGAACGAGGCAGTGTACAAAGACAGATCAAGGGAGTGAACAAAGACAGAACAAGGCAGTGTACAAAGACAGATCAAGGGAGTGTACATAGACAGAACAAGGCAGTGTACAAAGACAGATCAAGGGAGTGTACATAGACAGAACAAGGCAGTGTACAAAGACAGAACAAGGGAGTGTACAAAGACAGAGCAAGGCAGTGTACAAAGACAGATCAAGGGAGTGTACATAGACAGATCAAGGGAGTGTACAAAGACAGAACAAGGGAGTGTACAAAGACAGATCAAGGGAGTGTACAAAGACAGATCAAGGGAGTGTACAAAGACAGATCAAGGGAGTGTACGAAGACAGAACAAGGGAGTGTACATAGACAGAACAAGGGAGTGTACAAAGACAGAACAAGACAGTGTATGAAGACAGAACAAGGGAGTGTACAAAGACAGAACAAGACAGTGTATGAAGACAGAACAAGGCAGTGTACAAAGACAGATCAAGGCAGTGTACAAAGACAGATCAAGGGAGTGTACATAGACAGATCAAGGGTGTGTACAAAGACAGAACAAGACAGTGTACATAGACAGATCAAGGGAGTGAACAAAGACAGAACAAGGCAGTGTACAAAGTCAGATCAAGGGAGTGTACAAAGACAGAACAAGGGAGTGTACAAAGACAGAACAAGGCAGTGTACAAAGACAGATCAAGGGAGTGTACAAAGACAGATCAAGGGAGTGTACAAAGACAGAACAAGGGAGTGTACAAAGACAGATCAAGGGAGTGTACAAAGACAGATCAAGGGAGTGAACAAAGACAGAACAAGGCAGTGTACAAAGACAGATCAAGGGAGTGTACAAAGACAGAACAAGACAGTGTACAAAGACAGATCAAGGGAGTGTACAAAGACAGAACAAGACAGTGTATGAAGACAGATCAAGGGAGTGTACAAAGACAGATCAATGGAGTGTACAAAGACAGATCAAGGCAGTGTACAAAGACAGATCAAGGGAGTGTACATAGACAGATCAAGGGAGTGTACAAAGACAGAACAAGACAGTGTACATAGACAGATCAAGGGAGTGAACAAAGACAGAACAAGGCAGTGTACAAAGACAGATCAAGGGAGTGTACAAAGACAGATCAAGGGAGTGTACAAAGACAGATCAAGGGAGTGTACAAAGACAGAACAAGACAGTGTACATAGACAGATCAAGGGAGTGAACAAAGACAGAACAAGGCAGTGTACAAAGACAGATCAAGGCAGTGTACAAAGACAGATCAAGGGAGTGTACATAGACAGATCAAGGGTGTGTACAAAGACAGAACAAGACAGTGTACATAGACAGATCAAGGGAGTGAACAAAGACAGAACAAGGCAGTGTACAAAGTCAGATCAAGGGAGTGTACAAAGACAGAACAAGGCAGTGTACAAAGACAGATCAAGGGAGTGTACAAAGACAGATCAAGGGAGTGTACAAAGACAGAACAAGGGAGTGTACATAGACAGATCAAGGGAGTGTACAAAGACAGATCAAGGGAGTGAACAAAGACAGAACAAGGCAGTGTACAAAGACAGATCAAGGGAGTGAACAAAGACAGAACAAGGCAGTGTACAAAGACAGATCAAGGGAGTGTACATAGACAGAACAAGGCAGTGTACAAAGACAGATCAAGGGAGTGTACGAAGACAGAACAAGGGAGTGTACATAGGCAGACAAGGGAGTGTACAAGACAGAACAAGACAGTGTATGAAGACAGAACAAGGGAGTGTACAAAGACAGAACAAGGGAGTGTACAAAGTTAGACAAGGGAGTGTACATAGACAGAACAAGGGAGTGTACAAAGACAGAACAAGACAGTGTATGAAGACAGAACAAGGGAGTGTACATAGACAGAACAAGGGAGTGTACATAGACAGAACAAGGGAGTGTACAAAGACAGAACAAGACAGTGTATGAAGACAGAACAAGGGAGTGTACAAAGACAGAACAAGGGAGTGTACATAGACAGAACAAGGGAGTGTACAAAGACAGAACAAGACAGTGTACAAAGTTAGAACAAGGGAGTGTGCAAAGGCAGAACAAGGGAGAGTGTATGAAGACAGAACAAGGCAGTGTACGTAGACAGAACAAGGGAGTGTACAAAGACAGAACAAGACAGTGTATGAAGACAGAACAAGGGAGTGTACAAAGACAGAACAAGGGAGTGTACAAAGACAGAACAAGGGAGTGTATGAAGACAGAACAAGGGAGTGTACGAATACAGAACAAGGGAGTGTACAAAGACAGAACAAGACAGTGTATGAAGACAGAACAAGGGAGTGTACAAAGTTAGAACAAGGGAGTGTGCAAAGGCAGAACAAGGGAGAGTGTATGAAGACAGAACAAGGCAGTGTACGTAGACAGAACAAGGGAGTGTACAAAGACAGAACAAGACAGTGTACAAAGACAGAACAAGACAGTGTATGAAGACAGAACAAGGGAGTGTACAAAGACAGATCAAGGGAGTGTACATAGACAGAACAAGGGAGTGTACAAAGACAGAACAAGACAGTGTATGAAGACAGAACAAGGGAGTGTACAAAGACAGAACAAGGGAGTGTACAAAGTTAGAACAAGGGAGTGTGCAAAGGCAGAACAAGGGAGAGTGTATGAAGACAGAACAAGGCAGTGTACGTAAACAGAACAAGGGAGTGTACAAAGACAGAACAAGACAGTGTACAAAGACAGAACAAGACAGTGTATGAAGACAGAACAAGGGAGTGTACAAAAGACAGAACAAGACAGTGTACGAATACAGAACAAGGCAGTGTATGAATACAGAACAAGGGAGTGTACAAAGACAGAACAAGGGAGTGTACAAAAGACAGAACAAGACAGTGTACGAAGACAGATCAAGGGAGTGTACGAAGACAGATCAAGGGAGTGTACAAAGACAGAACAAGGGAGTGTACATAGACAGAACAAGGGAGTGTACAAAGACAGAACAAGACAGTGTATGAAGACAGAACAAGGGAGTGTACAAAGACAGAACAAGGGAGTGTACATAGACAGAACAAGGGAGTGTACAAAGACAGAACAAGACAGTGTATGAAGACAGAACAAGGGAGTGTACAAAGACAGAACAAGGGAGTGTACATAGAGAGAACAAGGGAGTGTACAAAGACAGAACAAGACAGTGTATGAAGACAGAACAAGGGAGTGTACAAAGTTAGAACAAGGGAGTGTGCAAAGGCAGAACAAGGGAGAGTGTATGAAGACAGAACAAGGCAGTGTACGTAGACAGAACAAGGGAGTGTACAAAGACAGAACAAGACAGTGTACAAAGACAGAACAAGGGAGTGTACAAAGACAGAACAAGACAGTGTACAAAGACAGAACAAGGGAGTGTACAAAAGACAGAACAAGACAGTGTACGAAGACAGATCAAGGGAGTGTACAAAGACAGAACAAGGGAGTGTACAAAGACAGATCAAGGGAGTGTACAAAGACAGAACAAGGGAGTGTACAAAGACAGATCAAGGGAGTGTACAAAGACAGATCAAGGGAGTGTACAAAGACAGAACAAGGGAGTGTACAAAGACAGATCAAGGGAGTGTACAAAGACAGATCAAGGGAGTGTACAAAGACAGAACAAGGGAGTGTACAAAGACATAACAAGACAGTGTACAAAGACAGATCAAGGGAGTGTACAAAGACAGATCAAGGGAGTGTACAAAGACAGAACAAGGGAGTGTACAAAGACAGAACAAGACAGTGTACAAAGACAGATCAAGGGAGTGTACAAAGACAGATCAAGGGAGTGTACAAAGACAGAACAAGGGAGTGTACATAGACAGATCAAGGGAGTGTACATAGACAGAACAAGGGAGTGTACAAAGACAGACAAGAGTGTACAAAGACAGACAAGGGAGTGTACAGACAGACAAGGGAGTGTACAAAGACAGGGAGTGTACAAAGACAGACAAGGGAGTGTACAAAGACAGAACAAGGCAGTGTACAAAGACAGATCAAGGGAGTACAAAGACAGAACAAGGCAGTGTACAAAGACAGATCAAGGGAGTGTACAAAGACAGATCAAGGGAGTGTACAAAGACAGATCAAGGGAGTGTACAAAGACAGAACAAGGCAGTGTACGAAGACAGATCAAGGGAGTGTACAAAGACAGATCAAGGGAGTGTACATAGACAGATCAAGGGAGTGTACAAAGACAGAACAAGACAGTGTACAAAGACAGATCAAGGGAGTGTACAAAGACAGATCAAGGGAGTGTACAAAGACAGAACAAGGCAGTGTACAAAGACAGATCAAGGGAGTGTACAAAGACAGATCAAGGGAGTGTACAAAGACAGAACAAGGGAGTGTACAAAGACAGAACAAGACAGTGTACAAAGACAGATCAAGGGAGTGTACAAAGACAGATCAAGGGAGTGTACAAAGACAGATCAAGGGAGTGTACAAAGACAGAACAAGGGAGTGTACATAGAAATATCAAGGGAGTGTACAAAGACAGATCAATGGAGTGAACAAAGACAGAACAAGGCAGTGTACAAAGACAGATCAAGGGAGTGTACATAGACAGATCAAGGGAGTGTACAAAGACAGATCAAGGGAGTGTACAAAGACAGAACAAGACAGTGTACATAGACAGATCAAGGGAGTGAACAAAGACAGAACAAGGCAGTGTACAAAGACAGAGATCAAGGCAGTGTACAAAGACAGATCAAGGGAGTGTACATAGACAGATCAAGGGTGTGTACAAAGACAGAACAAGACAGTGTACACAGACATATCAAGGGAGTGAACAAAGACAGAACAAGGCAGTGTACAAAGTCAGATCAAGGGAGTGTACAAAGACAGAACAAGGGAGTGTACAAAGACAGAACAAGGCAGTGTACAAAGACAGATCAAGGGAGTGTACAAAGACAGATCAAGGGAGTGTACAAAGACAGAACAAGGGAGTGTACATAGACAGATCAAGGGAGTGTACAAAGACAGATCAAGGGAGTGAACAAAGACAGAACAAGGCAGTGTACAAAGACAGATCAAGGGAGTGTACAAAGACAGAACAAGACAGTGTACAAAGACAGATCAAGGGAGTGTACAAAGACAGAACAAGACAGTGTATGAAGACAGATCAAGGGAGTGTACAAAGACAGATCAATGGAGTGAACAAAGACAGAACAAGGCAGTGTACAAAGACAGATCAAGGGAGTGTACATAGACAGATCAAGGGAGTGTACAAAGACAGAACAAGACAGTGTACATAGACAGATCAAGGGAGTGAACAAAGACAGAACAAGGCAGTGTACAAAGACAGATCAAGGGAGTGTACAAAGACAGATCAAGGGAGTGTACATAGACAGATCAAGGGAGTGTACAAAGACAGAACAAGACAGTGTACATAGACAGATCAAGGGAGTGAACAAAGACAGAACAAGGCAGTGTACAAAGACAGATCAAGGCAGTGTACAAAGACAGATCAAGGGAGTGTACATAGACAGATCAAGGGTGTGTACAAAGACAGAACAAGACAGTGTACATAGACAGATCAAGGGAGTGAACAAAGACAGAACAAGGCAGTGTACAAAGTCAGATCAAGGGAGTGTACAAAGACAGAACAAGGGAGTGTACAAAGACAGAACAAGGCAGTGTACAAAGACAGATCAAGGGAGTGTACAAAGACAGATCAAGGGAGTGTACAAAGACAGAACAAGGGAGTGTACATAGACAGATCAAGGGAGTGTACAAAGACAGATCAAGGGAGTGAACAAAGACAGAACAAGGCAGTGTACAAAGACAGATCAAGGGAGTGAACAGAGACAGAACAAGGCAGTGTACAAAGACAGATCAAGGGAGTGTACATAGACAGAACAAGGCAGTGTACAAAGACAGATCAAGGGAGTGTACGAAGACAGAACAAGGGAGTGTACATAGGCAGAACAAGGGAGTGTACAAAGACAGAACAAGACAGTGTATGAAGACAGAACAAGGGAGTGTACAAAGACAGAACAAGGGAGTGTACAAAGTTAGAACAAGGGAGTGTACATAGACAGAACAAGGGAGTGTACAAAGACAGAACAAGACAGTGTATGAAGACAGAACAAGGGAGTGTACATAGACAGAACAAGGGAGTGTACATAGACAGAACAAGGGAGTGTACAAAGACAGAACAAGACAGTGTATGAAGACAGAACAAGGGAGTGTACATAGACAGAACAAGGGAGTGTACATAGACAGAACAAGGGAGTGTACAAAGACAGAACAAGACAGTGTACAAAGTTAGAACAAGGGAGTGTGCAAAGGCAGAACAAGGGAGAGTGTATGAAGACAGAACAAGGCAGTGTACGTAGACAGAACAAGGGAGTGTACAAAGACAGAACAAGACAGTGTATGAAGACAGAACAAGGGAGTGTACGAATACAGAACAAGGGAGTGTACAACAGACAGAACAAGACAGTGTATGAAGACAGAACAAGGGAGTGTACGAATACAGAACAAGGGAGTGTACAAAGACAGAACAAGGCAGTGTATGAATACAGAACAAGGGAGTGTACGAAGACAGAACAAGACAGTGTATGAATACAGAACAAGGGAGTGTATGAATACAGAACAAGGGAGTGTACAAAGACAGAACAAGGCAGTGTATGAATACAGAACAAGGGAGTGTACAAAGACAGAACAAGGCAGTGTATGAATACAGAACAAGGGAGTGTACAAAGACAGATCAAGGCAGTGTATGAATACAGAACAAGGGAGTGTACAAAGACAGAACAAGGGAGTGTACAAAGACAGAACAAGGCAGTGTACAAAAGACAGAACAAGGGACAGTGTACAAAGACAGAACAAGGCAGTGTACAAAGACAGATCAAGGGAGTGTACAAAGACAGAACAAGGCAGTGTACAAAGACAGATCAAGGGAGTGTACAAAGACAGAACAAGACAGTGTACAAAGACAGAACAAGGGAGTGAACAAAGACAGATCAAGGGAATGTACAAAGACAGAACAAGGGAGTGTACAAAGACAGATCAAGGGAGTGTACAAAGACAGATCAAGGGAGTGAACAAAGACAGATCAAGGGAATGTACAAAGACAGAACAAGGGAGTGAACAAAGACAGAACAAGGGAGTGTACAAAGACAGATCAAGGGAATGTACAAAGACAGAACAAGGGAGTGTACAAAGACAGATCAAGGGAATGTACAAAGACAGAACAAGGGAGTGTACAAAGACAGATCAAGGGAGTGTACAAAGACAGAACAAGACAGTGTACAAAGACAGATCAAGGGAGTGTACAAAGACAGATCAAGGGAGTGAACAAAGACAGAACAAGGGAGTGAACAAAGACAGAACAAGGGAATGTACATAGACAGATCAAGGGTGTGTACAAAGACAGAACAAGACAGTGTACATAGACAGATCAAGGGAGTGAACAAAGACAGAACAAGGCAGTGTACAAAGTCAGATCAAGGGAGTGTACAAAGACAGAACAAGGGAGTGTACAACGA
>CBDHHR010000281.1:5000-8516 GCA_965263245.1 Metamycoplasmataceae bacterium
CACACACACACACACACACACACCACACACACACACACACACACACACACACACACACACACACACACACACACACACACACACACACACACACACACACACACACACACACACACACACACACACACACACACACACACACACACACACACACACACACACACACACACACACACACACACACACACACACACACACACACACACACACACACACACACACACACACACACACACACACACACACACACACACACACACACACACACACACACACACACACACACACACACACACACACACACATATATATATATATATATATATATATATATATATATATATATATATATATATATATGAATATAAAAATTGTATCTATATATATACATATCTGTGGTATATAAAATAAACATGAGAGAACGTCTCTGCAGGCAACAACTGTCTCTCTTGCTTTCCGTACAACGTCGCATTCCATAAAAACCGCGAAGCGTCTCGTATTCCAGTCGCATTCACGTCACTCCCACAGGAGGGGATGTGTGAGCGTATTGATGTGTTAACACATAAGAGCAGCAAGAAGTCACACTGTTTTCTACTACTTTGGAATTCCGTTAGACTGCATGTCGTCAATTAAAGAATACACTTACTTAGAGTGAATTCATGCGATTTTATAATGCGATTATATCCTAGTTTATATAAGAGTGTTGCGACATTAAAACGCGCAAGGTAGGCCTACTGCGTTTCAGACAACTCGCTATTTCTATTTAATCATATTAGTTAAATTAGTTAATTTTCTTGTGGAGTTTGAAGTGAATAATTTCACATTCCGTTTACGAAAAACAAGTAAAAATTAATCTATATACATTTCTAAACAATCCGTCTGTCAATGGTAAATGACTACCCATTGTTTATGCTGCATATTTTGAATGCGCTGATGCGTGTAATTGTCTATGCATATTCGGCTGTGTGCGCGCGCGCGGTTTCTTGCCCCCGCCGCGTAGCGGTCGTCCGCGGAACCAATTGACGCATACCGCCGCAACGGTCGCTCACAAACGTATCACGCCCGTTCTATACTGTCGGCTAATCGCATGATCGTAGACATCTCCGTGAAGGCAGGCGTCGGACGTTGGCATTCGAGCCGCCCATTGTGCTTCGTTCATCGCCTCTTCCCCGCAACGGCGCAAGCTCGCGATCGTGCGTAGTCGGCCACGCGTGACGACATTCAGCGGCGCGTGACGCAGCCGTCAGACCTCCCAAGGCGCCAGTCGGCCGTCTATTTAGTAAAAGACAATGTGCGCTCCCTAATAGCCCCTATTAGTCGACCGCGGTGTGATCGTATCGCCGCTAGGGGGAGGAGGGCAAAAAATGTGTGACTCGGCCAGAACGTCAATAAGCTCAGACCCGCAGGCGAAGGAAGTTAATTATCGCCCGCGTATACGATTGATACATACGCAGAATGCGCGGGTTCTGTGCGGGATCGCGTTGTTAGCCGCTAACAGGCTCTCTCGAGCGCGCCCGGTCGCACGACAGATTTTCTTCGGTAAATTGGGCGTTTTCTAGTTCAGTTGGCCGCGGAAAAATTTGGCGCAAGCTGTTTTCCCCACTGTCTTTGATGGGATTAGCGCCGTGCGAGAGGGATTAGCCGCACGGAGCGATAGAAAAACTCACGCTGACAAGTCGCCAGTGGTTCACGGCGCGTCGTACGTCATTTCTGTGAGCGGGTGCCTCGCCGTTGCATATGTATGAGTCAGACGTGCGCAGTGGCTGTGCCGTCTGACAGTTATTGACGATCTTGTACGCCTATAAAACGCGTCGCAGGAGCGCGCACTGAGTTGTTACGTAATTGGCTCTCATCTGGCCAATTATCAAACGAACGAACCTTTGAAGACGCCGCCGCCGCCTCTTGTAGCCACGGAAAGAAAGGAACGTTGCTGCCGTTGGTAAGCGCACTTTTTCCAACCACGTATTATACATGACTTTGTTTACACTTGATGCACAAACATATGTATCTTGTTTCTTCTTGACAGGAATATTCGCGTCTTTGTCGTTCCCGAAATGTGTTTGCTGATATCGTTTAGAGAAGTTTTACTTTGAACATTCAACTTTGCGAATGTATTTGCAATTTTGTTGTCGTTATTACGGGGTGACAGTAGTATTTCAGTGTGTGGATACTGTTCATATCCAGAAAGTCATACTATAGTTTTGCGCGCACGGCGTGTGTTACTTGCTATGTTCATAGCACACAAGCTTTTGTACCGAACGAGAAACGTTATGTGCTGAACTAAAAAGCGCCACTTTACTTGCCCATATGGCTAATATAGATTTACAAATAATTATGTCGGTGTTCATTGTAAGATATAGTTCGCACTCTACGAGAGTTAGATCAATTTCATGGACGGAACCGGAACGCACATTGAGTATGTATGCGCCGTCTGGTGTACGTGGGAATGCACACATAGAGTCATACCACGAAACTTGCAAGAAACAAACCTCTTGGATGTGTTTATCACGTGTTGTTATGTCTTTTAGCTTTTGTGTCTTCTCGGTGTGTCTTTTACAAAATATTTCCAAACAAAATTGTACTGTTTTGTGAAAACAACGTGGTGTGTTTAGAATGATTGACAACGAAACAGTTTTGCAGGTCAAACGCTTAAGTACAAAATGTATATGTATATGTATATATATATATATATTATATGTATATATATATATATATATATATATATATATATATATATATATATATATATATATATATATATATATATATATATATATATAATGTTGCAGTATTGCTTTCTATACTGTTCGTTTTCGTCATGCGACAAAGCGAATGCAATTTATTCCCACTTTAACATTTATTTAATTATGTATTGCATTAAAATGTTGTATTGCTTTCGTTTAGTTATGAAAAATTTGATTTCTAATATCATTGCTACTCATATAGACAGAAGTGAAAGGAATAGTTTCTTCGACTGTCAGAATTGCGTACGTTATATTAACCCTCCTTTTTACGATAGGATAGTAGATGCCAATTTTGTCTTCTTTTAACTAACCAAGTTGTATTCAGATAGGGTTTAAACAGACGAATATATATGTTAACGATAAACAACAATTTATGTATACGTTTGAGATTTGAATAGGCCTAACTATCGTTTGCAAAATAAAATTCCAGCAACAACTTCCTCTTACCGTAGTAACGAATAAGTTGCATAACTGCGTTGCGCAACCGTGTGTTTTATCTAAATTCGGGGAAGTGAATCAGCGACATTGCCGCCTTAAAAGTGACGGAAGATATTTTATCAGCATATTCGCGATTAAATATTTTAATCTATATGTCATTCCTTTAAATTAATGTGCATTATGTTGATAATTGAATTCGTTACGACGTGGCTATCGCCAATTCTATTCAAACCAACATCGCGGTGTTAAGTCCGGTTTCCACGTTAATTGTTTGTAAAATTGTTAATAAATGCAATTGTTCCAAGTAACTGTTGACACGTCAGTACATTACGTC
>CBDHHR010000282.1:0-9581 GCA_965263245.1 Metamycoplasmataceae bacterium
GTAGTGAGTACAGGTGAGAGGAGTGATGTCAGAGTCTGGTACATGGTCATCTGGAGTCTGTAGTGAGTACAGGTGAGAGGAGTCTGGTACATGGTCATGTGGAGTCTGTAGTGAGTACAGGTGAGAGGAGTGATGTCAGAGTCTGGTACATGGTCATGTGGAGTCTGTAGTGAGTACAGGTGAGAGGAGTGATGTCAGAGTCTGGTACATGGTCATCTGGAGTCTGTAGTGAGTACAGGTGAGAGGAGTGATGTCAGAGTCTGGTACATGGTCATGTGGAGTCTGTAGTGAGTACAGGTGAGAGGAGTGATGTCAGAGTCTGGTACATGGTCATGTGGAGTCTGTAGTGAGTACAGGTGAGAGGAGTGATGTCAGAGTCTGGTACATGGTCATGTGGAGTCTGTAGTGAGTACAGGTGAGAGGAGTGATGTCAGAGTCTGGTACATGGTCATGTGGAGTCTGTAGTGAGTACAGGTGAGAGGAGTGATGTCAGAGTCTGGTACATGGTCATGTGGAGTCTGTAGTGAGTACAGGTGAGAGGAGTGATGTCAGAGTCTGGTACATGGACATGTGGAGTCTGTAGTGAGTACAGGTGAGAGGAGTGATGTCAGAGTCTGGTACATGGTCATGTGGAGTCTGTAGTGAGTACAGGTGAGAGGAGTGATGTCAGAGTCTGGTACATGGTCATGTGGAGTCTGTAGTGAGTACAGGTGAGAGGAGTGATGTCAGAGTCTGGTACATGGTCATGTGGAGTCTGTAGTTAGTACAGGTGAGAGGAGTGATGTCAGAGTCTGGTACATGGTCATCTGGAGTCTGTAGTGAGTACAGGTGAGAGGAGTGATGTCAGAGTCTGGTACTTGGTCATGTGGAGTCTGTAGTGAGTACAGGTGAGAGGAGTGATGTCAGAGTCTGGTACATGGTCATGTGGAGTCTGTAGTGAATACAGGTGAGAGGAGTGATGTCAGAGTCTGGTACATGGTCATGTGGAGTCTGTAGTGAGTACAGGTGAGAGGAGTGATGTCAGAGTCTGGTACATGGACATGTGGAGTCTGTAGTTAGTACAGGTGAGAGGAGTGATGTCAGAGTCTGGTACATGGTCATCTGGAGTCTGTAGTGAGTACAGGTGAGAGGAGTGATGTCAGAGTCTGGTACATGGTCATCTGGAGTCTGTAGTGAGTACAGGTGAGAGGAGTGATGTCAGAGTCTGGTACATGGACATGTGGAGTCTGTAGTGAGTACAGGTGAGAGGAGTGATGTCAGAGTCTGGTACATGGTCATGTGGAGTCTGTAGTGAGTACAGGTGAGAGGAGTGATGTCAGAGTCTGGTACTTGGTCATGTGGAGTCTGTAGTGAGTACAGGTGAGAGGAGTGATGTCAGAGTCTGGTACATGGTCATCTGGAGTCTGTAGTGAGTACAGGTGAGAGGAGTGATGTCAGAGTCTGGTACATGGTCATCTGGAGTCTGTAGTGAGTACAGGTGAGAGGAGTGATGTCAGAGTCTGGTACATGGTCATCTGGAGTCTGTAGTGAGTACAGGTGAGAGGAGTGATGTCAGAGTCTGGTACATGGTCATGTGGAGTCTGTAGTTAGTACAGGTGAGAGGAGTGATGTCAGAGTCTGGTACATGGACATGTGGAGTCTGTAGTGAGTACAGGTGAGAGGAGTGATGTCAGAGTCTGGTACATGGTCATGTGGAGTCTGTAGTTAGTACAGGTGAGAGGAGTGATGTCAGAGTCTGGTACATGGACATGTGGAGTCTGTAGTGAGTACAGGTGAGAGGAGTGATGTCAGAGTCTGGTACATGGTCATGTGGAGTCTGTAGTGAGTACAGGTGAGAGGAGTGATGTCAGAGTCTGGTACATGGACATCTGGAGTCTGTAGTGAGTACAGGTGAGAGGAGTGATGTCAGAGTCTGGTACATGGTCATCTGGAGAGTACAGGTGAGAGGAGTGATGTCAGAGTCTGGTACATGGTCATGTGGAGTCTGTAGTGAGTACAGGTGAGAGGAGTGATGTCAGAGTCTGGTACATGGTCATGTGGAGTCTGTAGTGAGTACAGGTGAGAGGAGTGATGTCAGAGTCTGGTACATGGTCATGTGGAGTCTGTAGTGAGTACAGGTGAGAGGAGTGATGTCAGAGTCTGGTACATGGACATGTGGAGTCTGTAGTGAGTACAGGTGAGAGGAGTGATGTCAGAGTCTGGTACATGGTCATGTGGAGTCTGTAGTGAGTACAGGTGAGAGGAGTGATGTCATGTGGAGTCTGGTACATGGTCATGTGGAGTCTGTAGTGAAGTACAGGTGAGAGGAGTGATGTCAGAGTCTGGTACATGGTCATGTGGAGTCTGTAGTGAGTACAGGTGAGAGGAGTGATGTCAGAGTCTGGTACATGGACATGTGGAGTCTGTAGTGAGTACAGGTGAGAGGAGTGATGTCAGAGTCTGGTACTATAGACTGGTCATGTGGAGTCTGTAGATGAGTACAGGTGAGAGGAGTGACAGAGTCCACATGAGTACACTCTGGTCATCCTGGAGTCTGTAGTGAGTACAGGTGAGAGGAGTGATGTCACCTGTAGTCTGGTACATGGTCATGACATTACTCCTCTCACCTGGAGTCTGTAGTGAGTACAGGTGAGAGGAGTGATGTCAGAGTCTGGTACATGGACATCATGTACTCACTACAGACTCCACAGTGAGTACAGGTGAGAGGAGTGATGTCAGAGTCTGGTACATGGACATCTGGAGTCTGTAGTGAGTACAGGTGAGAGGAGTGATGTCAGAGTCTGGTACATGGTCATGTGGAGTCTGTAGTACAGAGTACAGGTGAGAGGAGTGATGTCATGTACCAGTCTGGTACATGGTCATGTGGAGTCTGTAGTGAGACTACAGGTGAGAGGAGTGATGTCAGAGTCTGGTACATGGTCCATGTACCAGACTCTGACATCACTCCTCTCACCTGTACTCTACAGACTCCAGATGACCATGTACCAGACTCTGACATCACTCCTCTCACATGTACTCACTACAGACTCCAGATGACTGTACCAGACTCTGACATCACTCCTCTCACCTGAGTCCACATGTCCATGTACCAGTACAGGTGAGAGGAGTGATGTCAGAGTCTGGTACATCATCTGGAGTCTGTAGTGAGTACAGGTGAGAGGAGTGATGTCAGAGTCTGGTACATGGTCATGTGGAGTCTGTAGTGAGTACAGGTGAGAGGAGTGATGTCAGAGTCTGGTACTCATGTGGAGTCTGTAGTTAGTACAGGTGAGAGGAGTGATGTCAGAGTCTGGTACATGGTCATGTGGAGTCTGTAGTGAGTACAGGTGAGAGGAGTGATGTCAGAGTCTGGTACATGGTCATGTGGAGTCTGTAGTGAGTACAGGTGAGAGGAGTGATGTCAGAGTCTGGTACATGGTCATGTGGAGTCTGTAGTGAGTACAGGTGAGAGGAGTGATGTCAGAGTCTGGTACATGGTCACTGGAGTCTGTAGTGAGTACAGGTGAGAGGAGTGATGTCAGAGTCCAGTACATGACCATGTGGATGTGGAGTCTGTAGTGAGTACAGGTGAGAGGAGTGATGTCAGAGTCTGGTACATGGTCACTGGAGTCTGTAGTGACTACAGGTGAGAGGAGTGATGTCAGAGTCTGGTACATGGTCATCTGGAGTCCTAGTACAGGTGAGAGGAGTGATGTCAGAGTCTGGTACATGGTCATCTGGAGTCTGTAGTGAGTACAGGTGAGAGGAGTGATGTCAGAGTCTGGTACTTGGTCATGTGGAGTCTGTATGAGTACAGGTGAGAGGAGTGATGTCAGAGTCTGGTACATGACAGTCACAGGTGAGAGGAGTGATGTCAGAGTCTGGTACATGGTCATGTGGAGTCTGTAGTGAGTACAGGTGAGAGGAGTGATGTCACTCCTCTCAGTCTGGTACATGGACATCTGGAGTCTGTAGTACAGAGTACAGGTGAGAGGAGTGATGTCAGAGTCTGGTACATGGTCATCTGGAGTCTGTAGTGAGTACAGGTGAGAGGAGTGATGTCAGAGTCTGGTACATGGTCATCTGGAGTCTGTAGTGAGTACAGGTGAGAGGAGTGATGTCAGAGTCTGGTACATGACATCATCACCTGGAGTCTGTAGTGAGTACAGGTGAGAGGAGTGATGTCAGAGTCTGGTACTCATGTGGACCTGTACTGTACAGACTGATGTACAGGTGAGAGGAGTGATGTCAGAGTCTGGTACATCACTGGAGTCTCAGGTGTGAGTCTGTCACTAGTACAGGTGAGAGGAGTGACAGAGTCTGGTACCATCTGGAGTCTGTAGTGAGTACAGGTGAGAGGAGTGATGTCAGAGTCTGGTACATGGTCATCTGGAGTCTGTAGTGAGTACAGGTGAGAGGAGTGATGTCAGAGTCTGGTACATGGACATGTGGAGTCTGTAGTGAGTACAGGTGAGAGGAGTGATGTCAGAGTCTGGTACATCCATCTGGAGTCTGTAGTCAGTACAGGTGAGAGGAGTGATGTCAGAGTCTGGTACATGGACATGTGGAGTCTGTAGTGAGTACAGGTGAGAGGAGTGATGTCAGAGTCTGGTACATGGTCATCTGGAGTCTGTAGTGAGTACAGGTGAGAGGAGTGATGTCAGATGTAGTACAGGTGAGAGGAGTGATGTCAGAGTCTGTACATCATGTGGAGTCTGTAGTGAGTACAGGTGAGAGGAGTGATGTCAGAGTCTGGTACATGGACATGTGGAGTCTGTAGTGAGTACAGGTGAGA
This sequence comes from Metamycoplasmataceae bacterium, assembly GCA_965263245.1. Classification (GTDB taxonomy): domain Bacteria; phylum Bacillota_I; class Bacilli_A; order Mycoplasmatales; family Metamycoplasmataceae; genus DT-68. The sequence goes on from CBDHHR010000282.1 coordinate 4,775, forward strand.
GGAGTGACTCTGTCAGAGTCTGGTACATGGTCATGTGGAGTCTGTAGTGAGTACAGGTGAGAGGAGTGATGTCAGAGTCTGGTACATGGTCATGTGGAGTCTGTACATACAGGTGAGAGGAGTGATGTCAGAGTCTGGTACATGGTCATGTGGAGTCTGTAGTGAGTACAGGTGAGAGGAGTGATGTCAGAGTCTGGTACATGGACATGTGGAGTCTGTAGTGAGTACAGGTGAGAGGAGTGATGTCAGAGTCTGGTACATGGTCATCTGGAGTCTGTAGTGAGTACAGGTGAGAGGAGTGATGTCAGAGTCTGGTACATGGTCATCTGGAGTCTGTAGTGAGTACAGGTGAGAGGAGTGATGTCAGAGTCTGGTACATGGACATGTGGAGTCTGTAGTGAGTACAGGTGAGAGGAGTGATGTCAGAGTCTGGTACATGGTCACTGGAGTCTGTAGTGAGTACAGGTGAGAGGAGTGATGTCAGAGTCTGGTACATGGTCATCTGGAGTCTGTAGTGAGTACAGGTGAGAGGAGTGATGTCAGAGTCTGGTACATGGTCATGTGGAGTCTGTAGTGAGTACAGGTGAGAGGAGTGATGTCAGAGTCTGGTACATGGTCACTGGAGTCTGTAGTGAGTACAGGTGAGACTAGTGATGTCAGAGTCTGGTACATGGTGGAGTCTGTAGTGAGTACAGGTGAGAGGAGTGATGTCAGAGTCTGGTACACCATGTGGAGTCTGTAGAGTACAGGTGAGAGGAGTGATGTCAGAGTCTGGTACATGGTCATCTGGAGTCTGTAGTGAGTACAGGTGAGAGGAGTGATGTCAGAGTCTGGTACATGGTCATCTGGAGTCTGTAGTGAGTACAGGTGAGAGGAGTGATGTCAGAGTCTGGTACATGGTCATGTGGAGTCTGTAGTGAGTACTGTCAGAGTCTGTACTCATGTGGAGTCTGTAGTGAGTACAGGTGAGAGGAGTGATGTCAGAGTCTGGTACATGGTCATGTGGAGTCTGTAGTGAGTACAGGTGAGAGGAGTGATGTCAGAGTCTGGTACATGGTCATCTGGAGTCTGTAGTGAGTACAGGTGAGAGGAGTGATGTCAGAGTCTGGTACATGGCCATGTGGAGTCTGTAGTGAGTACAGGTGAGAGGAGTGATGTCAGAGTCTGGTACATGGTCATCTGGAGTCTGTAGTGAGTACAGGTGAGAGGAGTGATGTCAGAGTCTGGTACATGGTCATGTGACCATGTACCAGACTCTGGAGTCATCACTCCTCTACAGGTGAGAGGAGTGATGTCAGAGTCTGGTACATGGACATGTGGAGTCTGTAGTGAGTACAGGTGAGAGGAGTGATGTCAGAGTCTGGTACATCATGTGGAGTCTGTCAGTACTCAGTACAGGTCCAGTGATGTCAGAGTCTGGTACCATGTGGAGTCTGTAGTGAGTACAGGTGAGAGGAGTGATGTCAGAGTCTGTACATGGTCACTGGAGTCTGTAGTGAGTACAGGTGAGACCAGTGATACCAGACTCTGGTACATCATGTGGAGTCTGTCCTCTACACCTGAGAGGAGTACTCACTACAGACTCCAGATGTCCATGTACCAGACTCTGACATCACTCCTCTCACCTGTACTCACTACAGACTCCACATGGCCATGTACCAGACTCTGACATCACTCCTCTCACCTGTACTCACTACAGACTCCACATGACCATGTACCAGACTCTGACATCACTCCTCTCACCTGTACTAACTACAGACTCCACATGACCATGTACCAGACTCTGACATCACTCCTCTCACCTGTACTCACTATAGACTCCAGATGTCCATGTACCAGACTCTGACATTACTCCTCTCACCTGTACTCACTACAGACTCCAGATGTCCATGTACCAGACTCTGACATCACTCCTCTCACCTGTATTCACTACAGACTCCACATGACCAAGTACCAGACTCTGACATCACTCCTCTCACCTGTACTCACTACAGACTCCACATGACCAAGTACCAGACTCTGACATCACTCCTCTCACCTGTACTCACTACAGACTCCACATGACCAAGTACCAGACTCTGACATTACTCCTCTCACCTGTACTCACTACAGACTCCAGATGACCATGTACCAGACTCTGACATCACTCCTCTCACCTGTACTCACTACAGACTCCAGATGACCATGTACCAGACTCTGACATCACTCCTCTCACCTGTACTCACCATCACCTTCATCTTCCCCACATTCACCTTCAGTCCTCTGGCCACCAACTTTCTTCTCAGTTCTTCCCTAGTCGGTGCCATAAGGATGAGATCTAGGAGCTCCCAGGGTAATCCTCCTCTTGCCTCCTTCGTCCTTGTGCTCCCTCACCTTCACCTTCACCTTGTAGCTGCTGCTGTCTCCCAGGCACGCCCTCACCTTAAGTGATTGTAAAAAATATGTTTTGTTATCTAACAAGAACTTTACTTTACTTACCAACTATAAGATAGTCCAAATGACTTACAACATTCACTTGCCTTTACTGTTAGTACAATCAATGAAATGTGATTTTGGAGTTGACATATTATGGAAGGGTATGCTTTTGAATATTCCTGGTCAGTACATAGCCAACCCACAAGACAAATGTTTACAGTGCCCTCACAATCAAACATACATGAACACAGGTATTGTGTGTATATTTTTAGGGATAAAATCATGACTTCCCAAGAGGCAGTGATTTTGTATAAAATTGGACTTGGCGCGCTTCCGAAGGCGAAGTGTTATATTCATAATAACGAGGCCATTATAATAATAATAGTCAGATGCTATTGAAGCAAATCCAACGATCGGAAGTTTTTGTACGGAATAAAAATGACAACCGTGTAATGAGAAGTAAGTTTTTAAGTAATTATTAATTCCTGAGTGGAATGCTGCGTCATTCTAAAATTAATTAACAATCAAGTTGGTAGTTCCGTACCAGCACTGCATCGTGGGTAATGTCATGGGTCAACCGACATAAACAAATCACACGTGCCTGTTGAAGGGGTCATGACAGACTTCCTGTTTGGTTACATATAGTCCCATATATTTTTTAATTTTGATTTTTTTCAACATTCACCTGCTGTGACATAAGTGCATTTGAGCAGTCCGATTTCCAGGTGTGATTGTGGAAGCTGTTGGCAGTGAAATAGTGCATTTTTAGCTGATTTTACTAAGCGGATGAGTACTTGGCAGTGATTTGGCTTATTGCCACTTCTGTTGTATTACCGCCTGCATTCATTTGTACATAGTGACGGGTGTCATACGAAATGAAAGAACGAAATATTGGAATTTGACTAAACTTGACCAGCCTGTCAGTGAGATGATGATAACAACAGGTAATAAGTTTTATAATTTTCCTGCGTCTGGTTTTCTTATAATCCTACAAAACCCTAACATGGTGGCTAATGGGAAAGTTAACTGTGTCATGAGCCCTGAAGAGATGATTTTAAGACCACAATAAGACCAAAGAGCACGTACCCTATAGAACTGCATTATACAGGTGGTCTGAATTTCTGTGAGCACATGTAGTGTGGAGTAGAAATTAGAAATTATGTGTTTGTGCAGCGTGGCATCAGAGCTGTCAAATTATGACAGCTGTCAGTCATTGCATTTATGTGCAGTTGTCATTCGGTCTGTGACAGTTGTGTTTTGCTTGGTGATGTAATTAGGGGCAATCCGTGGGTGCATGGTTCAAGCAAAAATGGAGGGATGTAAAGTTGGAAAAAAGTTTGTGGGAGGCTGAGGTGTGAGAATTTCACAAATTTTTCATAGAACTATTCTATTTCTAAGAATGGTAAATATGCTGTGAAATTGTCAATAACAGATCCCTTCAAGTTTAATAGGAAATGAAGGAAACGTTATAATGGTCGCCTATGGAAAATGCAAATATGGTCTGACTCCAGATACAGAAGTCGTAGTTTGTCATCTTATTACAGGAGCTGTACTTGATTTATGTAAAAAAATTCCAGCATGACCGATTTTAATGATCGAGTTTCGTTTATGGAAGAAAGAAAACATTCAGGAGTATTTGCATATGACAGGGTCAGGGGATCAACCGACACCTGGTAATAAACTTAGTCTCAAAGACTAATTAATAACGCCAGTGTTTGAACATTTTAAGCGTCTTATTTTTCCTTTGAGCGAACGCGAAAGATGTGATTGTTGAAAAGGCGCAGCAGTACCGCAAGTTATGGAGTGTAGAAGGCAAAGTTTGCCAGATCCTCGGGTAAACTTAACAAGCGAACGAAATATGCATGTGGCCCCCTTGCATGTACTGTGATTTAACAGAATACCCTAGAACAGTGAATGAGACCTGAGAAAATGTCTACTGTCAGAATGCAAGGCAGGAATAGCCTTTTCCTAGTTTGACTCCAAAAAAAAACTTCAAGTGGCTGAAGGAGGTATTCTGTCAACCCATGACTCGCCACACTGCTTCAAGAAGGAAGACTGCACCCCCTCTATGAACATCCATCATAATCTCCATCAAGTATGGGTGATAATCAGTAAGGATAATGGGAAGATTGTCAGCAGATAGTGTACCTATTTTGCAAGATATGTACATAAAAATATATACAGTGTATTGTAGGGAGGTCAGACGGATTTGCCGCCCCTTCTGACAACATGGGGTCCGAGTTTAGTGGCCGTAATTTATTATCACGCAACATACCATTCGTTTATAATTTTTCTTATGTTGTTTTATGTCAGTCCATGATTCTGCACTGATAATTTATTTTTGTGCTGTTTAAGAGTGGTTAATGATTTTTTCCCTTACAGTGTCGTATTT
>CBDHHR010000283.1:0-5000 GCA_965263245.1 Metamycoplasmataceae bacterium
TTGTTTATAAACATATCCCTGCTGCTTGCGCACATGTCATTATCAACAGATACAGTGTTCAACTCATTATAATTATAATTATAATTAATACTTTCTGACATCTAGACAAATCTGTACTGTTCCTTCACAAATGTTATTTCATGTGTCTAGTCTTTCTGTCTTTCTTAACTCATAAAACACATTTGTACCAATATTTTCATAATCATTAAAAAACTGTGTTCGATGTTTGATCTCCTCTTAATCTCCTGTTGCTAGGGTTTGGATAATCTCCTTGTCTTTAGTGTTGTCAATCAACATTTTAGACATATATCATAACTAATGTTTTTCATCAGATGCTATCACATGTAACACTCCTAAAACTCAAGTAACTGCTAGTCAGGTCCTATCAACTACTGTCTGGTTGATCTATTAATAATTTACAACAGAACAAAAAGAGTAAGAAAACATTTAGGGCTGCCAAATGTATACTATAAACAAGTTTGGTAGTCAATGCCAAGTATTTATTATTAATGCATGCTATATATCTGCTTGTTTGACATTCACCGTGTAGTAGGGAAGCAGATGTATTATTTAGCATATCAATGCATAATTTCATCCCTGAATGCAGAATAGAAAACCACATTTTGTAGATAAGCGAAACATTAAGCTAATCACACATGCACGCACACACGCACGCACGCACACACACACACACACAGAGACACACACTTCACCACATTTGTCATCATAATGTCATCGAAATGTCAATGCCGAGTGCATTTGTGTTTCTATAATGTGTTTAGGTGAATGTGTATAAAATTTGATTTAAAAATATATATATATATATTTTTTTTGGAACCCATATTTAAAATGCAATGAAAAAACACTCAGTACTTATTTGGAATAATGTGGGCCTGGTTTAGAAAGCTACCTCACAGACTGACTGATACGGCCCCTGTTATTAAGATGCAGCAAAGGCTGTGACAACTGACTCTGCCACTACACAGTGCTCAGTTTTAATAAATGCAGGTACTAACAACTCCAAATTATACCCTGAAAGACTTCAGCAACAACCATCCACAACTTTGTTTGCCTGAAAACAATCACAGATGTCTTCACCAAAACAATCTTCAACATCACCCCACCCCTATCATGTCTAACAGTGTTAAAGTTATGAGTGAGAACTTTGCTAAAGTCTGACATATTACCGCGCACATTTGTCAAGAGAAGCTCGCGGTGTTGTCAGATTTGACTGGGGACAACTAAAGCCCCCCCATTCAGTTCCTCATTATTATTTCAGTTCTTATGCCAGTGACACAGACGCACAAGGACGGGCTTAAAAAATTCCCGCCGAGGGTTGTCTTTGGTGACATACGGTAGTTGTATATTATTAACCCAGTACTTGTACAGCACATGCCCAGCGTGTGTGCCCGGTGTCACACTGTCAACTACAAGACTCGGTGTGATGCTGCATACTGCCGCAATCAATATCCTACCACAGATCAATACCGAATGCAAACACTCAAATAGCAATACATAATAGAATGCCTCTTTGGGTCATTTCTCTGTTAATGTCGGTAGAATTTAATGCTCTGATTACCTGACACATAGCAATCTCTTATTTCTATAAAAACTGGGTTTATCTAGGTTGACGAACTGCCTTAAAAATGTTTTAATTAGTAGCCTATGCCTTCTTAGTTAGGGACGCAATTTGATCATCACGCACGACAGAATCAGTGTGCACCGGAGCAGGTAATTTAAATGAACCAGTGTATTTGGTATAATTACTTGATACATTACAATTATAATGGTGGTTAGCCTACATTGTATGACCATCCATAGGACATATTAGCACTGTTGTTATTTGTACACAAAATAATTTGGGATTTTAGACTAGAGCATTGCTTTCGGGGTTTGCTTGCCCTATTTTCTACAATGGAATAACAATTAATAATGCACATAAATATGCATTTCTGATGTTATACCCTGCTGGCTGATGACAAATCATACAGAAGCATATGTCAAGAAGGCAAGAAGAGTACAAATACTCAACAATAACAATGTATTATATGCAGCTGTTGTACATCATCACAAGGACTGATCACAGGGACTCTTATATTAAGACTTGCTCTAAAGTCATTATCATAGGAGCTATCAGACATATTTATTTTAAATTTTTATGTTCAATGGAAATAAAATAATATGCAATTTAGTGGTGTCCATTGTAAGTGAAAAAAACTGGATTATTGTGTTGTAGTTATGCAGTTAGGGTGTAACGTTCATAGTGTGAGTAGTGTTGTATAGTGTCTGGATGTGGATGACATCATTGTAATTGACTGTGTATACGCCTGCATAACAATGAATGATTATGCACTTTTTTGTAATTTTGAATAAAATGGTACCTTGCATAATTTACAAGACAATGCAAACTGTGTTTTTTTAAAGTTTGTCTATCACACTTTGGGAAGTTTCAGATTTTACATTCCCAATTTCTACATATTGTGTTCTGTTCAATACATAACTTTCAGAGAGATACACTGTCAATACCATAGTGCTAACACATGAGAATATACAGTGAATATGCATTGAATACATAGTGAATACATAGTGAATACTCAATGGATACACAGTGAGTACATAGTTGATATACAGTGAATACATAGTGAATACACAGTGAATACACAGTGAATACACAGTGAATACACAGTGGATACACATTGGATATACAACTGATACACAGCAGATACATACTGGATAGACAGCAGATACACAACTGATACACAACAGATACATATTCGATACACAGCAGATATACAACTGATACACAGTGGATACACAACTGATACACAGCAGATACATATTGGATACACAGTGGATACACAACTGATACACAGCAGATACATATTGGATACACAGTGGATTCACAACTGATACACAGCAGATACATATTGGATACACAGTGGATACACAACTGATACACAGCAGATACATATTGGATACACAGTGGATACACAACTGATACACAGCAGATACATATTGGATACACAGTGGATACACAACTGATACACAGCAGATACATATTGGATACACAGTGGATTCACAACTGATACACAGCAGATACATATTGGATACACAGTGGATACACAACTGATACACAGCAGATACATATTGGATACACAGCGGATACACAACTGATACACAGTGAATACACCGCAGATACACAATTGATACATAGCCAATACCCAACTGATACACAGCACACACACAGTGAATATTCAGCAGATACAAAACTAATACAGCAGATACACAGTGGATACACAGTGGATATGTATAGTGTATTCTCTGATGACATCCTTCAACGGCCACATCAAAACGACGGTGAACAAAATTAGAATACAACTAACAAGATTTACAGGCCGTATAATAAGAATGAATCAGACCATCCTGCTACAGCCAGGAGAGAAGAACGAGAACAGACCGTTTGACAACATGGTCAGGAAAAAGCACAAACGAACAGTTACAAACTACAAACGACCGTGTGATTTTGAGGGTCAGGATCACCAATGCCTGTGACAGACGTGACACTCAAAAAAGAAGATACGCAGTGAATACGCAGTGAATTTGAATTCACTTCACACAACAAGCAACCACCCCCTATTTGGGTATGACTTTGGATGTCACTTGATTAGTGATCCAAATGGCTACTGGGAACTTGACTTAAGTCTTTGACTGGAAACGTGACACATATTGTGGCATACACAAGATATAAACTACACCTGGGCAGAAACTAAGTGCGATACGGTAAGGACCTATGCACTGAGTGCGCACTAGGACACCTTATCTATGCACCACAGCAGTAATTTATGCGTTGTCACAATTGGATTTAATACACAACCGTTTAATTCAGTATGCGCCATGTGCCTGCCCATACAGACACAGATAACTAGGCACGGTGACGTGTGTACTGAGTGAATACATTAAAGACCTCGACCATGCCAGACTAGTTGTGCCAAAATGCTTCAAGAACTTCTCTAATCACAGTTCTGTTGAATGATCAGTCGGCTGAATTAGATCACAAAGTGGTCATTGAAATAATCTCCGACTGCTCAGAAACCTGATATGGGCTAATGAAATCACCAAGTGCACACTTCGCTTGCTCGTACTGCCACAGTTCCAATAGGAGTACGAGTCTGTGTGATCTATGGGTGTGTGGTTCTTGACCTGGTGTCATGTTGCTTCAGATAAAGACGATCATGACTAAAAGACATTGTTACCTTACATATATCAGATGAAACATGGCGCGGTTCACTTGGTTTGGAATATGACATCAAATTGATATTTAGATTGGAGATAATTTGTGCTTTGTGATTATGAATGCTGGAGGTATTAATGAATGTGTCAGTCTATATAATAAAGATATATCTCAAAATAACCATACCATAAAATTACTGTAAAACACCTATATATATATATGTGGAAAACCATTTTTAACATCAACAAATACAGTACAGTGTAGTGCCAGAAGGTAACACTTTGAAATTCATTTTTGTACATTACTGTCTATCTGTTACATAACAGCACTCCCAGTTGTCAATCAATTTTAATGTTCTGTAGGAAGCAAGATACATTAGTAATCTTCTAGAGGACAAAACATGAAATGTGATTGACAATTGGGAGAGCTGTTTCTTGATAGATAGACAGTAATGCACAAAAACAAAATTCCAAATTGACTGTACCAGTTACTTTCTGGAATATGGACTATAGTGTTGTTTCCTCTTAATGGTCTTGTTACATGTTGATACCTAGTACAAAAATATGCATGATATTTGCATTTAACATAAACCAGAAACTGCCCCTCAAGGTACAAATATACTGCGTTCAGACTGAACAGAGTGCTCGAAAGGGGCGAACTAACCAAGTCTCCAATATACTATATTACTGCTGCAGCGTGGAGCAATCAACAGGTCCGTAGAATTATGAATTAGCAATCACTATAAAACAATTGATTAAATAACAAAATC
>CBDHHR010000284.1:0-3927 GCA_965263245.1 Metamycoplasmataceae bacterium
GTATGGTTGTAGAATGTAGACAGCTCCTTGTGGATGTCACCAGAAGCCGTGCGACTCGACGACGCATCAACCAATGTTGGTGGTGACCAGTTCAAGGCAACGCAACATGCTTAGGCGCATTGTATATATACACAATTCTAATAATCCAAAGCAATTTGGATAGTATCGACGTCACCCACCATCTCTTACCATAAAATTAGTTGTGACACGTTGAGGTATCTTCCTCAGATCCTATCTAATAGCTCTGAATTACTACAACAGCTTTTATTCAAATAGATTGCGCCACCTATTGAGTATGATAACAATAACAAATACAGGTTTCGCCATCTGGCGAAATGATTATAACTAATAAATGTCGTAGTAATGCCAGTATTTGCACTTGGTCAATTGTACGTATCAAAACATCAGATAGTACACTACAGGGACATTTCACATACATTTCAGTTACACGACTGGATTATTTATCTACAGTTCAAAGCAATACTAAACAATATTTCTGTACCTTTTTGTCTGTAGGAACTACACAATTGTGTGACCATTCTGATAATAACCACTATAAGATATTGCGTATTTTTAAATACACATTAAAAGGCTCATAAACAAAAAAGGTAATTGTTGACCAATACGAATGAATTGTACTTAACCTTTTACTTGTATTTGACATGGTAGACAAGTATTTCGAAGTACTCTACTTGATAAACCTATGTCTCCAGGTAGTTTGTATTTGACCTAACAAACGCACATCAGCATACATCGTTACGCCCCCCACACACAAACACGCCCACTCCCTCACACACGCACACGCACACGCACACGCACACGCACACGCACACGCACACGCACACGCACACGAACACGAACACGAACACGCACACGCACACGCACACGCACACGCACACGCACACGCACACGCACACGCACACGCACACGCACACGCACACGCACACGCACACGCACACGCACACGCACACGCACACGCACACGCACACGCACACGCACACGCACACGCACACGCACACAAACACAAACACAAACACAAACACAAACACAAACACAAACACAAACACAAACACAAACACAAACACAAACACAAACACAAACACAAACACAAACACAAACACAAACACAAACACAAACACAAACACAAACACAAACACAAACACAAACACAAACACAAACACAAACACAAACACAAACACAAACACAAACACAAACACAAACACAAACACAAACACAAACACAAACACAAACACAAACACAAACACAAACACAAACACAAACACAAACACAAACACAAACACAAACACAAACACAAACACAAACACAAACACAAACACAGCTACGCCCACTCCCTCACACACAGACAAAACGATTGGTGTCATGGGATAGGGGGATTTTGAGATTGAAAACTAGCGTGCACACCCGTCTATCGAGCGGAGACGATAACAAAGCGAGACGATAAAGAGCTAAGCCATTGTTGTACAAACAAAGACTCGCTGTCTGCAAGAATGCAAACAATGCGCCGCCTGTTTTGGTGATATGCGTTAAGGTTCATTCGAACTAGAGTTAATGTGAGCAGTCCCTGAGGTCTGCCAAAACGTCGAACTGCACCTTGCACCTTCTGTTTTGTAGTGAAGTAAAATTTATTGTTTAGCTCATCAACATAATAACACACGCATAGTAAAAGAAACAGTTTATAAACATTGAGTAGTACCCACATAATTGAGTTTCACCAATACTCTCCAACTGTACCCACACCATTGAGAAGCACGAATATTCTTCAACTATACCCACATCACTGAGGTTCACCAATACTCTCCAATTGTACCGACATCATTGGGGTTCACCAATACACCCCAACTGTACCGACACCATTGAGATTCACCAATACTCTCCAAATATACCCACACCATTGAGGTTCATCAATAGTCTCCAAATGTACCCACACCACTGAGGTTCACCAATAGTCTCCAAATGTACCCATACCATTCAGGTTCACCAATAGTCCCCAAATGTACCCACACCATTGAGGTTCACCAATAGTCCCCAAATGTACCCACACCATTGAGGTTCACCAATAGTCCCCAAATGTACCCACACCATTGAGGTTCACCAATAGTCTCCAAATGTACCCATACCATTGAGGTTCACCAATAGTCCCCAAATGTACCCACACCATTGAGGTTCACCAATAGTCTCCAAATGTACCCACACCACTGAGGTTCACCAATAGTCTCCAAATGTACCCATACCATTGAGGTTCATCAATAGTCTCCAAATGTACCCACACCACTGAGGTTCACCAATAGTCTCCAAATGTACCCACACCATTGAGGTTCACCAATACTCTCCAAATGTACCCACACCACTGAGGTTCACCAATACTCTCCAAATGTACCCACACCATTGAGGTTCACCAATAGTCTCCAAATGTACCGACACCATTGAGGTTCACCAAAAGTCTCCAAATGTACCCACACCATTGAGGTTCACCAATAGTCCCCAAATGTACCCATACCATTGAGGTTCACCAAGAGCCCCCAAATGTACCCATACCATTGAGGTTCACCAATACTCTCCAAATGTACCCATACCATTGAGGTTCACCAATACTCTCCAAATGTACCCACACCATTGAGGTTCATCAATAGTCTCCAAATGTACCACACCATTGAGGTTCACCAATACTCTCCAAATGTACCCACACCACTGAAGTTCACCAATACTCTCCAAATGTACCCACACCATTGAGGTTCATCAATACTCTCCAAATGTACCCACACCATTGAGGTTCACCAATACTCTCCAAATGTACCTCCATCACTGAGGTTCACCAATACTCTCCAAATGTACCCACACCATTGAGGTTCACCAATACTCTCCAAATGTACCCACACCATTGAGGTTCACCAATACTCTCCAAATGTACCCACACCATTGAGGTTCACCAATACTCTCCAAATGTACCCACATCACTGAGGTTCACCAATACTCTCAAAATGTACCCACATCATTGAGGTTCACCAATAGTCTCCAAATGTACCCACACCATTGAGGTTCACCAAAGACCTCCCATTGTACCAATTGAGGCCGAAATGGGAGCGTGTTGTCAGCATTGCTCAAATATATCCAACTAATTGGCAAAAGTGGTATAAAAAGTACCCCCATCACTGAGGTTCACCAATACTCTCAAAATGTACCCACACCATTGAGGTTCACCAATAGTCTCCAAATGTACCAACACCATTGAGGTTCATCAATACTCTCCAAATGTACCCACACCATTGAGGTTCACCAATACTCTCCAAATGTACCCGCATCACTGAGGTTCACCAATACTCTCCAAATGTACCCACACCATTGAGGTTCACCAATACTCTCCAAATGTACCCACATCATTGAGGTTCACCAATAGTCTCCAAATGTACCCACACCATTGAGGTTCACCAAAGACCTCCCATTGTACCAACTGAGGCCGAAATGGGAGCGTGTTGTCAGCATTGCTCAAATATATCCAACTAATTGGCAAAAGTGGTATAAAAAGAGGTCACACGACCGCTCTAATGGTCCGCGCCCGTAGTCTGGTGGTGATACTAAGCGGATACTACTAATGTCCGTCGATCTGATTGTATGCAATGCATGTTTGCATGGGAACAAATCAAATGTTATGCGATGTTCATCATCAATAGTATGACGATGCGATTTTATTTTATTTCTGCTAGGTTTTGCACCATTTTGAACAAAAGGATACTGCCATAATATTTATAACCTTGCAAGCATGCAACCATATGTCTTTAGTTACACACTACAATTTGCAGGGCAGCGCCAGTCGTCACAGTCAAGTAGTCAAAGCGAACACGGTATTTACCACATTCCTGCTGTTGCCTGCGATGTTCATGTTTCAGGTCGTCTTCAAATAATCCATCA
>CBDHHR010000285.1:0-9022 GCA_965263245.1 Metamycoplasmataceae bacterium
GCACGCACGAACGCACGAACGAAAGAACGAACGAACGAACGAACGAACGAACGAACGAACGAACGAACGAACGAACGAACGAACGAACGAACGAACGAACGAACGAACGAACGAACGAACGAACGAACGAACGAACGAACGAACGAACGAACGAACGAACGAACGAACGAACGAACGAACGAACGAACGAACGAACGAACGAACGAACGAACGAACGAACGAACGAACGAACGAACGAACGAACGAACGAACGAACGAACGAACGAACGAACGAACGAACGAACGAACGAACGAACGAACGAACGAACGAACGAACGAACGAACGAACGAACGAACGAACGAACGAACGAACGAACGAACGAACGAACGAACGAACGAACGAACGAACGAACGAACGAACGAACGAACGAACGAACGAACGAACGAACGAACGAACGAACGAACGAACGAACGAACGAACGAACGAACGAACGAACGAACGAACGAACGAACGAACGAACGAACGAACGAACGAACGAACGAACGAACGAACGAACGAACGAACGAACGAACGAACGAACGAACGAACGAACGAACGAACGAACGAACGAACGAACGAACGAACGAACGAACGAACGAACGAACGAACGAACGAACGAACGAACGAACGAACGAACGAACGAACGAACGAACGAACGAACGAACGAACGAACGAACGAACGAACGAACGAACGAACGAACGAACGAACGAACGAACGAACGAACGAACGAACGAACGAACGAACGAACGAACGAACGAACGAACGAACGGACGAACGGACGAACGGACGAACGGACGAACGGACGCACGGACGCACGGACGCACGGACGCACGGACGCACGGACGCACGGACGCACGGACGCACGGACGCACGGACGCACGGACGCACGGACGCACGGACGCACGGACGCACGGACGCACGGACGCACGGACGCACGGACGCACGGACGCACGGACGCACGGACGCACGGACGCACGGACGCACGGACGCACGGACGCACGGACGCACGGACGCACGGACGCACGGACGCACGGACGCACGGACGCACGGACGCACGGACGCACGGACGCACGGACGCACGGACGCACGGACGCACGGACGCACGGACGCACGGACGCACGGACGCACGGACGCACGGGCGCACGGGCGCACGGACGCACGGACGCACGGACGCACGGACGCACGGACGCACGGACGCACGGACGCACGAACGCACGAACGCACGAACGCACGAACGCACGAACGCACGAACCGACGAACCGACGAACCGACGAACCGACGAACCGACGAACCGACGAACCGACGAACCGACGAACCGACGAACCGACGAACCGACGAACCGACGAACCGACGAACCGACGAACCGACGAACCGACGAACCGACGAACGAACGAACGAACGAACGAACGAACGAACGAACGAACGAACGAACGAACGAACGAACGAACGAACGAACGAACGAACGAACGAACGAACGAACGAACGAACGAACGAACGAACGAACGAACGAACGAACGAACGAACGAACGAACGAACGAACGAACGAACGAACGAACGAACGAACGAACGAACGAACGAACGAACGAACGAACGAACGAACGAACGAACGAACGAACGAACGAACGAACGAACGAACGAACGAACGAACGAACGAACGAACGAACGAACGAACGAACGAACGAACGAACGAACGAACGAACGAACGAACGAACGAACGAACGAACGAACGAACGAACGAACGAACGAACGAACGAACGAACGAACGAACGAACGAACGAACGAACGAACGAACGAACGAACGAACGAACGAACGAACGAACGAACGAACGAACGAACGAACGAACGAACGAACGAACGAACGAACGAACGAACGAACGAACGAACGAACGAACGAACGAACGAACGAACGAACGAACGAACGAACGAACGAACGAACGAACGAACGGACGCACGGACGCACGGACGCACGGACGCACGGACGCACGGACGCACGGACGCACGGACGCACGGACGCACGGACGCACGGACGCACGGACGCACGGACGCACGGACGCACGGACGCACGAACGCACGGACGCACGAACGCACGAACGCACGAACGCACGAACGCACGAACGCACGAACGCACGAACGCACGAACGCACGAACGCACGAACGCACGAACGCACGAACGCACGAACGCACGAACGCACGAACGCACGAACGCACGAACGCACGAACGCACGAACGCACGAACGCACGAACGCACGAACGCACGAACGCACGAACGCACGAACGCACGAACGCACGAACGCACGAACGCACGAACGCACGAACGCACGAACGCACGAACGCACGAACGCACGAACGCACGAACGCACGAACGCACGAACGCACGAACGCACGAACGCACGAACGCACGAACGCACGAACGCACGAACGCACGAACGCACGAACGCACGAACCGACGAACCGACGAACCGACGAACCGACGAACCGACGAACCGACGAACCGACGAACCGACGAACCGACGAACCGACGAACCGACGAACCGACGAACCGACGAACCGACGAACCGACGAACCGACGAACCGACGAACCGACGAACCGACGAACCGACGAACCGACGAACCGACGAACCGACGAACCGACGAACCGACGAACCGAGGAACCGACGAACCGACGAACCGACGAACCGACGAACCGACGAACCGACGAACCGACGAACCGACGAACGAACGAACGGACGAACGAACGAACGAACGAACGAACGAACGAACGAACGAACGAACGAACGAACGAACGAACGAACGAACGAACGAACGAACGAACGAACGAACGAACGAACGAACGAACGAACGAACGAACGAACGAACGAACGAACGAACGAACGAACGAACGAACGAACGAACGAACGAACGAACGAACGAACGAACGAACGAACGAACGAACGAACGAACGAACGAACGAACGAACGAACGAACGAACGAACGAACGAACGAACGAACGAACGAACGAACGAACGAACGAACGAACGAACGAACGAACGAACGAACGAACGAACGAACGAACGAACGAACGAACGAACGAACGAACGAACGAACGAACGAACGAACGAACGAACGAACGAACGAACGAACGAACGAACGAACGAACGAACGAACGAACGAACGAACGAACGAACGAACGAACGAACGAACGAACGAACGAACGAACGAACGAACGAACGAACGAACGAACGAACGAACGCACGGACGGACGGACGGACGGACGGACGGACGGACGGACGGACGGACGGACGGACGCACGGACGAACGGACGCACGGACGCACGGACGCACGGACGCACGGACGAACGGACGCACGGACGCACGGACACACGGACGCACGGACGCACGGACGCACGGACGCACGGACGCACGGACGCACGGACGCACGGACGCACGGACGCACGGACGCACGGACGCACGGACGCACGGACGCACGGACGCACGGACGCACGGACGCACGGACGCACGGACGCACGGACGCACGGACGAACGGACGAACGGACGAACGGACGAACGGACGCACGGACGCACGGACGCACGGACGCACGGACGCACGGACGCACGGACGCACGGACGCACGGACGCACGGACGCACGGACGCACGGACGCACGGACGCACGGACGCACGGACGCACGGACGCACGGACGCACGGACGCACGGACGCACCGACGCACGGACGCACGGACGCACGGACGCACGGACGCACGGACGCACGGACGCACGGACGCACGGACGCACGGACGCACGGACGCACGGACGCACGGACGCACGGACGCACGGACGCACGGACGCACGAACGCACGGACGCACGGACGCACGGACGCACGGACGCACGGACGCACGGACGCACGGACGCACGGACGCACGGACGCACGGACGCACGAACGCACGAACGCACGAACGCACGAACGCACGAACGCACGAACGCACGAACGCACGAACGCACGAACGCACGAACGCACGAACCACGAACGCACGAACGCACGAACCGACGAACCGACGAACCGACGAACCGACGAACCGACGAACCGACGAACCGACGAACCGACGAACCGACGAACCGACGAACCGACGAACCGACGAACCGACGAACCGACGAACCGACGAACCGACGAACCGACGAACCGACGAACCGACGAACCGACGAACCGACGAACCGACGAACCGACGAACCGACGAACGAACGAACGAACGAACGAACGAACGAACGAACGAACGAACGAACGAACGAACGAACGAACGAACGAACGAACGAACGAACGAACGAACGAACGAACGAACGAACGAACGAACGAACGAACGAACGAACGAACGAACGAACGAACGAACGAACGAACGAACGAACGAACGAACGAACGAACGAACGAACGAACGAACGAACGAACGAACGAACGAACGAACGAACGAACGAACGAACGAACGAACGAACGAACGAACGAACGAACGAACGAACGAACGAACGAACGAACGAACGAACGAACGAACGAACGAACGAACGAACGAACGAACGAACGAACGAACGAACGAACGAACGAACGAACGAACGAACGAACGAACGAACGAACGAACGAACGAACGAACGAACGAACGAACGAACGAACGAACGAACGAACGAACGAACGAACGAACGAACGAACGAACGAACGAACGAACGAACGAACGAACGAACGAACGAACGAACGAACGAACGAACGAACGAACGAACGAACGAACGAACGAACGAACGAACGAACGAACGAACGAACGAACGAACGAACGAACGAACGAACGAACGAACGAACGAACGAACGAATCACTTTATTCCGGGATATATCATTATACGTAATAAATATGGGAGCAGTAAATAAACGTTACGCCCAATTCGTAGATGAGTACGTCTATGGTGTCATCCATATATGAACCATATGCCCCGGTTTTTCTTCCTTGCTCCAAATGAAACAATCTATAGTTTACTAGTTGTAGTACAATACCACATCGCTACCCCTATATGTTGTTATAAAATGGGTATTTCTATATTTCAAATGACTTTTAAATGTTATAACTATTCATCCTTCGATTTCCGTTAATGAAATATTGTGATGCGCTCACGCCAACTATTCTGCTCCGCTGTCGCTTGCTATAACTGGGCGAGGTACAACCAACCATTCCGCTAAATACCCTGCGATTACACGTCTATAATCTACCCTCTTACCCACTACATTCTGGTACCATTCTAGTCGTTGGCTTGGAAACGAAGTGAGAATTGCTTTAGATTGCCCTACCGTAGCAGCACCAGTCCAGGTGGTATCGTTACCCCAAAGCAGTCGCCGTCCTAGCTCAGTTCTTATTCTATATATTTTCTTTGACATCACCGAGGAAAGCGGGCATACATAAACCCCCACACACTTATGTTAGAACTAGCTAACATACCCTGATATCAATCAACCTTGCTATTGAGCTAATCATCTGACTATCAACTTTGCAATAATTCCAATAGTGACGTAAACCAGACGCATACGAACTCGCATTGAACCATTAATGTTATTATATACTTTCTTTCTTTAACACGACATACACGCCTACGTAATCAGCGGAGATAGTCAGGTAATTCCAAGGTTCAATACGAGGGTTGCAGTTTTGAAGCATAAACAGATGCCTTTACCACACTTACCTATACCAAAAAATCGTCCGGTACTTGACAATGCTGATACCGATGTGGACGAGCCTGTGGAGTGTCCCACTACCGTACCGGTTGTCAAGAGTCTGCCAGGTAATGTGATATGGCGTCTGATAAGATGTCTATTGGGCTGCCGAGAGCGAAGTGCAAATGTTATCTTAACATCTAATGATGAGCACTGAGCTTTATGCCACTTTGGAGACAAAAGGGCGCATGAACTGGGCTATACGCTGAACTTTACGCCACTTTTTATAGACAAAAGGACACATGAACTGGGTATTTACAAGTGCATATAGGTTATGTAATGAGTTCAAACAGTAACACCATTTGATGTGCACACTCATTATTAAATACATGTCGCACGACTGTGTTTCTGTGTCGACTGTGTAAGAGAAGATGATTTTTTGTCAGTGATATTAGTTATGACACAGATATGAAATAGGTTTTCGCGTTAACACTGACACAATACACCGCACGTTACACGCGCAGAAAATACGCTTAAATTGACGATTTCACCTGTAATTTTGTTTTACCAATTTGCCTTTTCACTCACTCACTCACTCACTCACTCACTCACTCACTCACTCACTCACTCCCAGGGTGGGTGGGTGAGTGGGTGGGTGGGTGGATGGGTGAGTGGGTGTGTGGGTAGGTATGTGAGTGGGCTTTGGGTGGTTCGATGGGTTAGAGTTTATTTGTGCATATGTGTTTGAATGAGTGAGTGAGTTAGCGAGATATGAGTGAGTAAGTGAGTGCGTTAATGTGTCTATAAGTACGCATATACACGCATGTATGTGCGTGTGAGTGAGTGAATGGATTAAGTGGGTGAGTGTGTGGGTGAATGAGTCAGTTAGTTAATAAGGGAGTGAGTGAATGAGTGAGACAATGAATGATCCATTAGAACATCGGGGTGAAACAGAATCGATAGAAATGTAGCTGTCGAGAGTGTTATCCCGCACAGTGCAGCAAACTAGAAATAGTGTCGATAGTAGGATACACAAACCAACATGGGTAGTTATGTAACTGCCATATTTTCCCTAAATACGTCCTTCAACATTGTTTTTGCAACTTATTTGTTCTAGCTAACATCAACAATAGTCGATTGCAACAACGTCATGTAGGGATTTACCATGGTTACAATGGTTACTGCACGCGTCGGTAAAGCAAAAAGCCGCCAGGCATAACTCATGGTTAGTACTACCGCGACACTGTCGTAATAGTTAATAGATTATCCCTGTGGTATTTCAGGGGGTACCGGTAGTACAACTTTCACAACACATTTGTAATAGCTGACAAAGTATATCAGTGGTACTTCAGGGGTAATACAGCGTTTACAGTATACTTGTAATAGTTGACAGAGTATACCAGTGGTATTTCAGGGGTAATACAACGTTCACAGCACACTAGTAATAGTTGACAAAGTATACCAGTGGTATTTCAGGGGTAATACAACGTTCACAACACACTTGTAATAGTTGACAAAGCATACCAGTGGTATTTCAGGGGTAATACAACGTTCACAACACACTTGTAATAGTTGACAGAGTATACCAGTGGTATTTCAGGGGTAATACAACGTTCACAACACACTTGTAATAGTTGACAAAGCATACCAGTGGTATTTCAGGGGTAATACAACGTTCACAACACACCTGTAATAGTTGACAGAGTATACCAGTGGTATTTCAGGGGTAATACAACGTTCACAACACACTTGTAATAGTTGACAAAGTATACCAGTGGATAATACAACGTTCACAGCACACTTGTAATAGTTGACAAAGTATCCCAATTGTATTGCAAGAGTGACATAATTTTCACAATGCACATGCAATAGGCTTTGTCGGGCCACATCTTTAAAATGAAGACTTCATAAAATGGCGGAGATTTAAAAGACAATGAAGGTAATGAAAATCATGATGTCAAAAAAACCTACATTCAATTGTAAAATTTGTAACATCATCCAGTCAGTTTTTAAAGGGATTCCTTTTACGCACTATTGCCAAAGCAGCTTTGGCAATAAGGGCGGAAAAATTCTTATTGCCAGAGAAGAAATGGATTTATGGTGATGTGCATGCGCGTCCGGTTGGCGATATTCTTAGCGAACACATGTCAACATAGTAATTGTTTCAAATATACATGACGCCCTGGTATCGTTTTTTGACTGATTTAGGCGACCGTGGCGGGGAAACTGCGAACAGAGATACACACACATGTATATATAAATGAATAATTATGTATATATACACGTGTATATATATATATATATATATATATATATATATATATATATATGTATATATATACAGTATATATACATACATATACATATACATATACATATACATATACATATACATATACATATACATATACATATACATATACATATACATATACATATACATATACATATACATATACATATACATATACATATACATATACATATACCTTTACCTTTACCTATACCTATACCTATACCTACACACGCACACACACGCACACGCACAGGAAATCTACACTATTTACATATCCTGTACTGTTGACTGTATTCAAATATTCCCACTAGAAGCAAAGTTACAAGAATTTAAAGACGGCCCCTGTCAGAAATTACTTAAGGAGAAAAACGAGTTTCAAAGTCGAGATTCATTCTTCACATGAAAACCACACATTATGATGCATAACTCAGTAACTGTTGCAGTTACTTATAAAGTTATGTGAGGGAAATGTAGCGGTGTTTGTTACCTTTACTGTACTGAAAACATTGTCCAATTCTGGTGGGTACTTTTAAAGTTACAAAAGAATTAACAGGACACACGTCACATTTTATTGCAGGAGAAAAACGAGTTTTAAAGTCAAGATTCATTCTTCACACGAACACCACATTTTATGCTGCATAACACAATAACTGTTGCAGTTACCTTATAAAGTTATGTAAGGTAAATGTAGCTGCATTTGTTACCTTTACTGTCCTGAAAACATTGTCCAATTCTGATGGATGCTTTTAAAGTTACTTTAAATTAAACAGAACACGTCAAACTTGAGGAGAAAATGTCAAATTCATTTTTACACCTGTATGGCCAGTGTTATTTCCACAAACTAAATGTAGATGTATATCTTAGCTTTGGAATATTAAATTATCCCAATATTGTGGTTATTTAAGGACACAGTTACAGTAGTTTAAAGAGGGTATAGGTCAAAAGTCATAGGTGTTTGTTAGCAGAAATGTACATTAATAATCAACACACAAGAGGTAGCAAAGTCTTCCACAAATTCACACAAGTCAGAATTGCTCTCATCATTGCCAGTTGGT
>CBDHHR010000286.1:0-12500 GCA_965263245.1 Metamycoplasmataceae bacterium
ACACACCCCGCTACCAGTGAGCCGTTATGTCCCCCAGGCACTGGTTTAGACCTGGTAAACACGAACACACACATCGCCAACATCCTGTACTGCGTGTGTGAGATCTGCATCACGGCCATCCCCGTGCGCTTCCTACACTTCTACCAGTCCCAGGTGTACGCGACGGTCTACATCTTGTTCACCGTCATCTACTGGAAGGCGGGCGGCACGGGCGTTCACGGGAAGTCGTACGTCTACTCGGTGTTCGACTACGACAACCGGCCCTTGGCGGCCTTCCTCTGGTACAGCGCCTTCGTTGTGTTCGGCTTCCTCCTGCACTTCTTCGCCTTCACGATAGCCTTTGTGCGCAGGCTCGCGGGCATTCGCTACGGACGACGCAGCAAGGTCTTGCCGACCACTGACGCCGGCGTTGATGTTCAGCCGATGTGACGTGACGTGACGTGACGTGACGTGACGTGACGTGACGTGACGTGACGTGACGTGACGTGACGTGACGTGACGTGACGTGACGTGACGTGACGTGACGTGACGTGACGTGACGTGACGTGACGTGACGTGACGTGACGTGACGTGACGTGACGTGACGTGACGTGACAAGATGTGAATCAGGGGACTCACCCCCGACCCCAATGTCAATGCCAAACCGTGGCGTCATTAAAGCTTCGTAACACAGGTCTATAGCGTGGTTAAGTTTGTTGTACATTTCAAACAGGCATCCTTAACTTTTTCACACTTGGCCTGCAGCATTGAAAGTACAATTTCTGGGCATTCTGTGATAAATATCGGAAAGCACCGTCTGGCAGAGGACAGCGCAGATCTGGAACAAGATTGCTTAGGCCTTTACGGGATAGTACCGCTGCACAATAATGATGATGTTTTATACACCCGCACGCACGCACGCACGCACACACGCACGCACAACGACGGAGAGAGGGCGGGAGGGCGGGAGGGCGGGAGGGAGAAAGACATAGAGCTCGTGCGTTCGTGTGCACGGAGGGCGGGAGGGAGAAAGACATAGTGCTCGTGCGTTCGTGTGCACGGAGGGCGGGAGGGAGAAAGACACAGTGCTCGTGCGTTCGTGTGCACGTGTATTGCAGTGTTTTTACAGCTGCAATGGCTAAACGCACTGACTCATATACGTAGATAGGAAGCCTTATGCAATTTTTTTATTTGACGTGAAGCGCGACCCCCATAATATACCTTTCTGTTTTTACAAGTAATGACTGTGACGCCGTATTAAAGTGTTTGCAAGCTCACCGATGCAGAAACGTAGGCCTACCCTTATCTCGACCGTGAATAATAGTTAGTATTTGTATTAGTAATTTTAGTTATTGTTGTTATGATTGTATTATTGCTCTTTTAGTCTTTCTTAGTTTAGCAACATTTTTGTTTCGTGTATTTTATGTGTATGTAAATAATTACTTGCTCTTATATATATATATATATACATATATATATATATATATATATATATATATATATATATATATATATTATAGTTTACACGTTTATATTCAACAAAAACAGTAATATTTTGTTCTAAGAAATTGCTTATAACTTCCTCTTTAGTATAACTACTAAAACAATTCGACTCAATTTCGGTTATACTAGAAATGTAAAATGATTATTCGAATAATACAATTGTTTTTCGTTTTGTTTATATGGGAATAAATTTTGTCGAAGACTGCGGGAAACCAGAAACTCAGCCATGCCTCCTGGAAATATCCGACTTCAATTTTTATAACATTTTATTCGTGTGGAACCGTAAGATAACTATTTGTTCCCTTTGATGACTGTAGACGTAGTGTTTATATTACATCGGAAAAACCACACTAATTATTTATGACGTTCGTTTCGACACAAAAGCTATCAATGTAATCATGCTGTCAATGTGTAGAAAGGATTCGCCTGATGCCAGTGGATGTCAAATCTGATGCCACGTGAGCGCCTAGCTGATTACATTTCAGCTTTCCGCGTAAATCGCTAGGCAGACGGTGTCGCGCTTACATTTTTCCGGTCGTTAAAAACGTTCCGGTTGACGTCTCTGCGCATGCGCAATAAATGTAAAATCATCAATGTCCAGCGAAATAACAAAGCATTTTCGGTATAAATGCCACGAGCTGTTCGTTAACTTTCCTGTGATGATTACTGTGAAGAGTTTCTTAAAATGTCGTTCAATGCAATACAATATTACGTTTTTTTAGAAATCACAAATGCTTTGTCTTTTCGCTGCACATTTATGATTTTACATATATCGCGCCTGCGCAGAAACGTCAACTGGAACGTTTCTAACCGCGGAAAATTGTAAGCGCTACAACGGGCTTAAAACCGAATTTATCTACAAATGTATTTTTAGTTATTTATTGGATGTTGTCAAATGTTACATGCAAAGTTAATCTTTGTGTATTCTTGGAATTTTAGGTACGGCGCTGTTTTTTTAATTTCCTTTAAAATGTTACAGTTCGCTGACACAATGTTACATTTTTCTTACACGTGGATTGTTTCTTTCCTTTTTTATCCTCCCCCCCCCGTTGTTTGTGTTCGATTTCGCTGTTGTTGCATAAAGTATGAGGAAACCCGACACGATTTTGTTTTTAGTT
The DNA here is from genome assembly GCA_965263245.1 of Metamycoplasmataceae bacterium. Taxonomy (GTDB): domain Bacteria; phylum Bacillota_I; class Bacilli_A; order Mycoplasmatales; family Metamycoplasmataceae; genus DT-68. The sequence goes on from CBDHHR010000286.1 coordinate 2,601, forward strand.
CATTTTTTACCATTTCGTCCTGACCCGGCGATCGTCGGTTGCGCGCTGATTGGCTGGACGAAGCCGAACGTATTACGTACTAGTGTTGTAGACGTAGTTGTAGAAATCGGCGATTGTTCTAAAAGTTGTAGGCCCTAGAAGTCGATAGTCTGAGCGGGGTATTTAGCATCTATGTGCAACGTTCGTTTTTCTCATGTATTTATAAGAAAAGGCGCGGATACGTATCCAAATTTTTTCAACCGTAAGACCGGCCGATTTGCTTTAAGTGCCGTGTAAGTATCGCGCTTGAAAGCGAGGTTGGAGGCATTTGGGAACAGTGACACCACCCCCCCATTGTTAAAACATAGGAGTCTGGTTTTTTGTTGTTGTAATAATCGGACTCTCCGCGAAGTGCAGCTCAATGGTAGCAGTGCGTGATAACCATAACGCATCACGTAATCACGTGAGTTTTTTTAATTAACCCTTCAATAAAAGGTGTGTTTAACACGTCCAACATTGATTTTTATGTAGTTTGTGTAAATGACCCTAAATGACTGTCAACCCTGCGGAGTGTTCCCGGAGTTTCCAAACCCCTTTATCCGTCTCAGCACACACAGTAGCAAACCCTTCTTCTGAAGTCCAATCTACCGCTCTAGAATATGTATTATCCAGGAATTCTAAAAACTCAAAAGAGTTTAGACATAATCCGATGAATCCATGCTAGTCTCCGACTTTTACGTGATTCTTCACAATTTATTTTGAATTGCCGCCAGACGTGAAGTGTGTATTCACGGTCCAAATCTAACGCCACGTAATTCTCATCTGACCTCTATAAGGTACCACAATAACTAATCCGACAGAGGGCGCACTAACGCAACTGTGGTCTTTGTGCCGTCTTTTGCGTATTCTTGACGTGTGTAAAATGCGGCACCGTTTTGCAGAACATTTTGCGGAACGCTTGTTTAAATCATCCTACAATCGGCTGTTCAACTCGCATGACTCCGAAGCCTCACACATGGCTAAATATGGATACAGTCTGACATGTCCGCCAATGTGAAGGTATACTATGTACATTAATGTACATTTACAGCCGATGGAACGTCGCGGGACGTCCGATAGAATTCAATACCAAGATGGCGTTATTTGGGCTGTTCTGTCTATTGACCACACATACGGCATGCCCACATACAAACTGTCGCAGGCTACTTGCCTGCATGGTCAATAGCTAATTGAGGATGATTTAAATAAGCGTTCAGCAAAACATGGAAACAAATCCACGTTAGTCGCTAGAGGCGCAAATACGCAACTAGGGTCTAGTTGCGTATTAGCGCCTCTAGCGACTAGCGTGGATTTGTGGCACCCCATTATCGACGGTTTGGGGAAGGCAAGATGGCGGACAATGGCGTCACGTATCCATGCACTTCACTGACGTGACGCAGAGTAGACATTGTCCCACCTACTGTGATGCCGACTGCTGGATGAGCCGTGTACGCCCGAATTTCTGGTTGTCTTCACGAATTGAGCAAAGACATGCGCCAATAAATTGCAACATATCGTGTGAGTTACACGACAAGAAAAGGAACGCGCATTCTAACCAGTGGCTAGAAATACAAGACGACATCATTTCATATTACGCGCGATGTCGTAGGTTAACAATGAAACAAAAACAATTACGATTACGTTCAGTGTACGTTGTGCGTCAGTCATGTTTATGACGTAATCGAGGTTCCAGTTAAAAAGCCGCGTGTGACATCACAGCTTTAAAAATTATCCAGAACGAACGGACGTGAAGAAGTTATTTACAGTTAGCAAGGTCGACTGGGAGCACAGGTAAGAACATAATCTTACAATAAAACACCAATACCCATTATAATTATGCAGCATCCAGCTTAATTAATGGTATCGGGGTAATTCCATACGCAATTAGTACGATAACAACATTCAAGAAGATGCATAGGTTCCTGTCAGATACACGCCAGAATTAGTCCTGCAGAAAGCGTTTACCAATTAATAAATAACCTTGACATCCACCGAATAATCCATTTAACATGTGTAATCCGCAATGGTGCGCTCTTGGTCTCAAACGCCAGGATCTTCTTCGTCGTTGCAGTCAGTGTCCAACCTTCGCAGCCATAGTCCCGAGCATAGAACTGGATGGCCAGTCTTTGTTGGGAAGCTGGTGTTAGTGCTTTTTCTACATGCTGATGAGTTTGGCCATTGCTGCTGCTGCGTTTATGTCTGTGTCTATGTCTTGTCACATATGTTCCTCTAGGTCTGTGTTCGACCAAAGGTTGACTTGACTGACGTAGGGCCGGTGTCCTCACCCATCACGCCAGAGCGATGCCGTGCCCAAGTGATTGCCAACCGCGCAACTTCGGCCTGGACCACGACGTGCCTACAGATTTCCTCGAGCCGCAGGTGCTACACAATATACGAGATAATTCTGATTATTTGGTCACATTTATAAAGCACCATGTATCCGGGTGACAACCTGAACAAAGGCGCTAACAATATAAAATAAATAAATGAATATATAAATATAAACTAAATAGTTAAGTTAAATAAATAGGTTAAAATATGTTAAAAATTAGTTAAATAAATAAATTCAATATAACAGTATTAATTATTTCATTAATTGAATAAAAATAAGTGAAATACAATACAAAATTGACTTTACAAAATTAGTCATACATAAACTTTAAGAAGACAAGCAAAGTTTAAAACATAATTCAGGCATAGTTCTATAAAATGTATGCCATTCATTAGGATCATCCATCTCATAAACGCTGGAACCGGGGACTTTTGCTCATCCACTAATGTTGCATGGAGATTTATAGAGAGCCTGAACTGAAGGTCGGTTTAGCATCCAGGGGGGTTAGGGGTTTCTGAATATGCAGTCGGAAGGTTTCGATGAGCTGTAGAACAATTTATAGAAATTATATGCGAGATTAGGTCAATTGAAACATTACTGTCTGAGGAGATATCGCCTTGACGCAAGTAGTTTGCGAGATTGATGCTATCTCTTCTGTGACGAGTGGATTGACTGAGTCAGAGATTGGAGTTGCGCTTTTCTGGACGACTCGTTTCGCGGATCAACGGGGGTTGTTGGAGATTTTCCCGGTCGAGGGGGGATTGTTGACAATTTACTCGGTAGGGGGAGTAGCGTTGGATGTCTTTAAAAAGGATGTGTAATTTATTTTATGAAACAATTATTTCCCTCAAGGCGCAACTATTTACCCGTAACTACAACTCGCTTGATTACGGGGTTGGCTTGTTTTTCTCCAGAAAACCTCTGGGATGCTGAAGTTGTGATTGATCATAATAAAGCATTTATATGAGCGTAAATCCAGGTTATCCTGTTCGAAGGCGCTGTTACAAAATATAAATAGAACTAAACAAAGTCCACATTATAAAAACGTGACATCAAATGTCCAATTAAATTATCATTGAGAAAAAGTCATATAAAACACATTTAAATTAGCTATAAATTAAAGATAATAAAAACGGCACAGGATAAAAAAAGTAAATAATAAATAAATAATTAATAAAAACATCAAAAGTAAAATCGAGCGACAACTTTAAATGAAAGTCTTTGTTCTTGAATAAAAGGCTCTTTTGAATAACCGAGTCTTCAGAAGTGTTTCAAACTGGCGTGAAGAGTCACTTTGGCACATATCGTGTGGAAGATCGTTATTTCGACGTCATGGCCGACTTTGATTGGCCTACTCGAGCTACTCGCGTAACCTTAACGTAGTATCCGGTTTAAGCTGCGCACGCAGTACCACGAGAGTAATCCAACTGAACAGCGACGATCGTGATCACGGAGATAAACCCATTATATAAATAAATTAAATAAAGTAATCGGTTGTTCTGTATGTAAATTGTGACGTTCATCTTCTTGGTCTTAAATTATAATTAATAAAATGTGGTGACTTAATCCATATTTAAATGATTGTGTCGTGTAATGTTTAATTAATGTCTCATGCAGTAGGGGCCTTCGTTCCCAATTGGCTGTCACTGCTAATGACGTCAGTTACTCGAGTCCAAGCGGCGATTGCCTGGGTTAGCGGCCTTGAAGATTGACCTTGTTTATCTATGTCAAGAAGGATCACGTGAGCGAGTGATCTTCGATGTTCGATTGGTACTCGGGTTACTCGAGTTACTCGGGTAGCTCAATCGAGGTCGGCCCGTGTGATTGACGTCCAACCGTTGTCGTTCCAGATCGGCGGTCCGTCCCTGTGGTACGTCATCTACCGGGTCGTCGCCGCCACCTACTTCAGCGTCATGCTCGTCCACAATATCCTCACGTTCGACAGCTACTTCATATGGTTCGCCTACATGGCTCACTGGTGCTTCTTGGTCATCACAACCAGTGCCGTCCTGCAGGCGATCTGCGTTACGCGCCATTACATGAGGGTCAAATCACTCGGATTCGACAGTGGTGAGCATCCGGCCCCCATTAGATCAATGGCAGAAATTTTAGCAGTCCTGAATTGATCCAAAGTGTGCTAATGACCAGCGCATAAACCATTCCCCGTAATGTGCATTATTGGTTAATTTGTGTTTTTAAATGACAAATCATTCATTAGGGTCATTTGTTCAATTAATACCAAAAGTAGATAAGCGAACGAAAATGTAATACCTCATCCGAAGTAACTCAAATCACGTCTAAACACCCGTCAATTTAACGGGCGCGTGTGAACTCACTGCGCGTCCGATCCCCAAAATCTCGGTATCGTGTGATATATTATACCTTCCTATATTCAAGCATAAACCTGGTTTCCCATTCCTTATTGATTTATCTGTTCGGAGATCCGGTCACTTAGGCTATACGCACTGCATCCTGGGTAAGCATACGCTCATCTATATAGCGCGTACTTCAAATTAACCCAACATTAACAATAAAAACAGTTGCGACTGTTGTTAAAACGAGTTTGATATGGCATAGGCAAGATACAATTACATTACACAGATCGGCATTCCAACCACAATGCAGTCAAACATGTTTTGCAAGCCATATCTCTGTTTACGTTTTGAACGAAATGCTTCCCACATTTCCATGTTTGCACATGCGCAGCGTGACAATTGACGATTTCCGGAGAGATTAATATTATTTGTGGTTCGCATTACTACCGATAAGAGCGCAAATGTCACTAAGACTAAACTCCAATGTCGCGCTTACATTCTTCCTGGCATTAGATACTTTCCTGGTGACGTTTCTGCGCTTGCGCATATATACGTGCTAAATGTAAATTCATCAATGTACGACAACACGCAAAGCATTTGTAGTACAAATACCACGTGCTAGTCGTTAACTTATTTATGGTGGATAATCTGAAGAGTTGCTTACAATTTCGTCCGATATGTTGAAAAATTATGACTGTTTACATTACTGTCACAAAAATCACCCGGAAAGTATTGAACGCCGAAAAAAATGTACCCGCGACACCGAGCAGGCGTTAAGTTTAGGAGTAAGTTGCTACATGTTATATGGCAGTTACAACCTACGTGGCTTGTGTTGGTAGACTCTCAGGAGATGCACCTGCTCTTCAAGGTGATTTGGGTGCTGCAAAACATCATGTATTCGTCTGCACCAATCGTCACAATCTTCTACTGGAACTTGTACTACAAAGGTAAGACAACCGTTCAAATCAGGATGTACTGCCTGCCTACCTGTCTGCCTGTCTGCTTGTCTGCCTGTCTGCCTGTCTGCCTGTCTGCCTGTCTGCCTGTCTGCCTGTCTGCCTGTCTGCCTGTCTGCCTGTCTGCCTGTCTGCCTGTCTGCCTGTCTGCCTGTCTGCCTGTCTGCCTGTCTGCCTGTCTGCCTGCCTGCCTACCTGTCTGCCTGCCTGCCTGCCTGCCTGCCTGTCTGCCTGCCTGTCTGCCTGCCTGCCTGCCTGCCTGCCTGCCTGCCTGCCTGCCTGCCTGCCTGTCTGCCTGCCTGTCTGCCTGCCTGCCTGCCTGCCTGCCTGCCTGCTTGCCTGCCTGCCTGCCTGCCTGCCTGTCTGTCTGCCTGTCTGCCTGCCTGCCTGCCTGCCTGCCTGCCTGCCTGCCTGCCTGCCTGCCTGCCTGCCTGTCTGCCTGTCTGCATGCCTGCCTGCCTGCCTGCCTGCCTACCTGTCTGCCTGCCTGCCTACCTGTCTGTCTGCCTGCCTGCCTGTCTGCCTTCCTGCCTGTCTGCCTGCCTGCCTGTCTGTCTGCCTGTCTGCCTGTCTGCCTGCCTGCCTGTCTGCCTGCCTGCCTGCCTGCCTGTCTGCGTGCGTGCGTGCGTGCGTGCGTGCGTGCGTGCGTGCGTGCGTGCGTGCGTGCGGGTGTGTGTGCGTGCGTGCGTGCGTGTGTATACCTACTTACTGGCAATCTTTCTCGTTCGTTCGTTCGTTCGTTCGTTCGTTCGTTCGTTCGTTCGTTCGTTCGTTCGTTCGTTCGTTCGTTCGTTCGTTCGTTCGTTCGTTCGTTCGTTCGTTCGTTCGTTCGTTCGTTCGTTCGTTCGTTCGTTCGTTCGTTCGTTCGTTCGTTCGTTCGTTCGTTCGTTCGTTCGTTCGTTCGTTCGTTCGTTCGTTCGTTCGTTCGTTCGTTCGTTCGTTCGTTCGTTCGTTCGTTCGTTCGTTCGTTCGTTCGTTCGTTCGTTCGTTCGTTCGTTCGTTCGTTCGTTCGTTCGTTCGTTCGTTCGTTCGTTCGTTCGTTCGTTCGTTCGTTCGTTCGTTCGTTCGTTCGTTCGTTCGTTCGTTCGTTCGTTCGTTCGTTCGTTCGTTCGTTCGTTCGTTCGTTCGTTCGTTCGTTCGTTCGTTCGTTCGTTCGTTCGTTAGTTCGCTCCCTCCCTCCCTCCCTCCCTCCCTCCCTCCCTCCCTCCCCTCCCTCCCCTCCCTCCCTCCCTCCCTCCCCCCACTCACTCACTCACTCACTCACTCACGCATTCACTGACCCTTTTGGGGTCACAGGAAGACGGCACAAAATGTGCCATGTGACCACCAAGACTTCTTTTTGTTTGCTTGTGTAGAATGTAATGTTGTTGCTGCGAAATGAAAATGTATTTCATTTTGCTCCTCCCGCCCTCCCTATTGCCACCCCTCTCTCATCCCTCTCTCACCCTCACACCCACCGCTACAACGTGTTCCCGCGCTGTGTTCCCACAGGCACGGGTTTAACCCTGGCGAACACAAACACACACATCGCCAACATCATCTACTGTGTGATCGAGATCGGCATCACCGCCATCCCCGTGCGCTTCCTACACTTCTACATGGCGCAGCTGTACGCGACGGTCTACATCATCTTCACGGTGATCTACTGGGGCGCTGGCGGCACGGGCGTCGACGGGGAGCCGTACCTCTACAAGACGTTCGACTACGGCAACAAGCCACTGGCGGCCTTCCTCTGGTACTGCGCCTTCGTCGTCTTCGGGTTCCTCCTGCACTTCTTCGCCTACACGATGGCCTTCGTGCGTGGACTCATCGTCCTTCGTTACGAGCGGCGCAGGAACAAGATCGTGCCGACCGTGTTCGTGGGCGCCCCTGTCGAGGCAGTGTGACGTAACGGAGTCGACTCACGCGCGAGCTTAATGTCACCAAACCGTGGCGTCATTAAAACTTCGTAACACATGTGTATAGTTGGGTTGATTTTTCGGGGGAGCGACGGTATGAGGCCTGTACATATTACCAATAGGCACTATTCATGTTTTCACATTTTCACAAATTATGACGAGAAAAACACTATGCATATAACATTAATTGATACCTGACCTTTACATAACCTTGACCTTGACAATTACATTACACAAATCGGCATACCAACCACAATGCAATCAAAGGTGTTTTGCAAAAACGTATCTCTGTTTATAATTTGAACGAAATGCTTCCCACATTACCATGTTTGCACATGCGCGGCACGACAATTGACGATTTCCGGAGAGATTAAAAAATATTATCTGTGATTCGCATTACTACCGATAAGTGGTAGAGCTCTGTCAAATGTTGTGCTTGCCCCTTTGTAGAATATATATATATATATATATATATATATATATATATATATATATATATATATATATATATTTGTAGAATATATATATATATATATATATATATATATATATATATATATTCTACAAAGGGATATATATAATACATAGTAGCCCGAATAACCGAATAACCGAATAACCGAATAACCGAATAACCGAATAACCGAATAACCGAATAACCGAATAACCGAATAACCTTAGGGGAAGGTATAGTCACCGCCTGAAATTTCGACAATTGTGATCCCCGTGCTTCCATCCCAACCGACCTGAATAAATATGGTAGCAGAGTAAAATCTCGCTTCTGGAAAAACACATTCGTCCGTTGTAAAACATTCGAACATTTACATCGCCAAGAGGTATAATATACCTCTTGTTATATGTTAAATAAATGAATTACATAGCTGCCTAGAGCAAACACTGCAGCATTTATCACTTTCACTTGGGTTTTTGTCATAAAGGTAATCAATTGAAACCAGAATTTCAGTTTTTTTGATCGCTTGACGGTGTTTGCTAAGCAAACTGGTTAGCTCAATTGATGTATCCAGTTTTCAGCAAAGTTATTTGTCTCAAATTAACGCAGTATCCGTGCATCCTCAAGATTGCTCAAAGCGCTTTATAATTTACTCCCTGGCAAATCTCGACTTCTCAGGAAAACATCCAACAACGCTGCAATTAATACGCGAAAACTATTCTTACACAAATATCCACCATTGTCTATAGCCAGGCACTCATTCTTACAGCTGAGTTATTATGGAGCAAAACAACTTGCCAAACGTTTGACACTCGATTCGAACCAACGTTGGCTGTCGCATGTCAGGCGATTGTCTTTTCTCTTGTACAGACACACAACAGAGGCGGCCTTCAGTTTCTAACTCAGGTCACTTCTGCAGACCTCGTGGCATGAAGATATGCCGTGAATTTGTCAGCAAGCCATCGACTAATAAGAAATTAACTTACTTTAGAACATATCTTTGGAAACGTACATTCCGCCGAAACCTGAGCCATCACACGTGACACCAGTACGTGACCAAGACCTGTAGATGATGGGTAGAAACGTCGTACGTTTCAAAAACCTTCTGTAGCGCCTATATCCTTAACAAGGTGAAGCTCAGAAGCGCAACAAACAAAATCATTTGGCTAGTCATTCACGGGACAGGCTAAAGTTGTTATTGGATCACGGAACCGCCGAAAATGTATGATGGAAAAGCAATTTCAAACAAATATGTTTTCCGTTTTTTACGAAAGGTGTCTACAGTTTCAGATGATTTAATCGTACTAGGGAGTTGATTCTAAATTGTTGGCGCAGCCACAGAGAAAGCAGGTTTGCCAATATTCAGCTTATTTTTAGGAACAAAACTTTGTTTGGAAACGGATAATCTAGGAGTCCTAGAGATGCCAGAGAAATGTAGCAAGAATTTCTTGCAACATAACCATAACTTGAGGCCATAAACACTGTATTCCATAACATGGAGAAGTAGTTTTATAAAGATATGCTAGGATAGCTACTGTACCAGGGCATATGTCAGTGGAGTGTAAACTGGCTGCTTTCCATAGCTCAGTTACAGCTAACGGGGTTCTGACAACAACATGTTTATGTCGAACTGTGGCGTAGCTGCATTTGTTTGTTTCAAACAGTCGGTTGAGGACATTGTATACATATTATAAAATGGTAAACGTACTACATAATAATAAAATGTAAAGCTAACATAGCGAGCACTCCCGTGAACCGAATAGCAGATCGGCGCAACATACGCCTGTTAGGGTGGTATTTTGCTCGGGGTGACAGTATTTAATGCATTGGATACTGATGTCATATTCAAGGAACAACATGCGCATGTGCGGCACGGCACTACTGTTGTTGCAAGGCCTCATGGCCAAAACTGTTTGATTCAAACCCCACACAG
>CBDHHR010000286.1:17500-19027 GCA_965263245.1 Metamycoplasmataceae bacterium
ACACACACACACACACACACACACACACACACACACACACACACACACACACACACACACACACACACACACACACACACACACACACACACACACACACATGAACTTAATACATAGTACTTAATAATATCCAATGACACAAGAATGGTGTCCATTTTTGGTATTTTGACATAAATATTTATGTTCTTCAATTAAAAATGACCTTAGAGACATTTATTTAATTAATACTGATCCACTGAATTTGTTTCAATATTGACAATGCTCTATTTGTTATCAATAGACTAATGACAAACAATCTCATGAATAAATATGCCAGTTACGCACTAGGTGTATTATGTCGTTAGATTGTCAGAAGATGCAGACGATCTACAAGGTGATTTGGGTGCTACAGAACATCCTGTACACATCGGCGCCGATCATCACAACTGTCTATTGGAAGATGGTCTACCGTGGTAAGACAGCCGGATAGGACTGAATACTAAACAAGATGTACACACTTCTTGTCCTGTGGTTAAATATGCTAAAATCGCACTGACTTGAATCGGGATGTACGTTATGCCCCGCCCGCCCGCCCGCCCGCCCGCCCGCCCGCCCGCCCGCCCGCCCGCCCGCCCGCCCGCCCGCCCGCCCGCCCGCCCGCCCGCCGCCCGCCCGCCCGCCCGCCCGCCCGCCCTCCCACTCATCTATTTACTCACTCGTCTACTCACCCACTCACCACTCAAACAATCAATCAATCAATCAGTCACACACTCCCTCACTCACTCACTCACTCACTCACTCACTCACTCACTCACTCACTCACCTACTCACCTTCTCACCTACTCACCCACTCACCCACCCACTCACTCACTCACCCTCACACCCACCACTACGACCTGCCCCTCTGTGTCCCCCAGGCACGGGCTTAGACCTGGCGAACACGAACACACACATCGCCAACACCGTCTACTGTGTGCTCGAGATCTGCTTCACGGCCATACCCGTGCGTCTGCTGCACTTCTACCAATCCTCCCTGTTCGCCATCGGCTACGTCTTATTCACGCTCGCCTACTGGAAGGCTGGCGGCATTGGCATCCACGGAGAGCCGTACGTCTACTCGATATTCGACTACGGCAACAAGCCGCTGGCTTCGTTGAAGTGGTTCTGGACCCTTCTGGCACTCAACATTATCCTGCACTGTGTCATCTTCTCGATCATCCTGTTGCGCCGATTCGTGTTCGGCCGCTGTCGGCAACGCAACAAGGTCGTGCCGTGCTGTAACGCCGGCGAGGAACTCGATCCGGTATGACGTCACTGGGTGGAATCATGCGCGACCTAAATGTCACCGAACCGTCGCGTCCTTAAAGCTTCCTAACACGGGTCTATAGCGTTGTTCGTTTGTTCCGGGGACGGGCGTTTTCCAATAAGTGTTCTTCGCGCTTATAAAGCCTTAATATTGAGAGTAAATAGTCTGGGCGTTCTGTGGTCGAGGAGCGTATTGGAGGTTTTTGCGGAGGAAGGGTTTATCGTTGGGGTATGACCAACCGG
>CBDHHR010000287.1:0-17500 GCA_965263245.1 Metamycoplasmataceae bacterium
CTTAACTTGAAGATATAGAGAAGTTGGAGAATAATACCTCTTTTCCTTAAAATGGCGTAACTTAATGGCGTTTCGACGGATTCGTGTGATATTATATACGACATTCTCAAATCTATTGATGAATATGCTATCGTCTTGCATAATAATTTGTATTAGCAGTTTTGTCTGCAAGCCCTCTGTTACAACTTACCCGTGTTACAACTAGCCCCAGTCTCCCCTAATATTGTATACAGTGTACTAGACTATAATGAAAGATTTGCCGATAAGCAAATCGTGACGATTTTATCTGTCAACATAAAAGATCCCCAGGGCCCCTACATATCTCATGTTGTATGTACCAGCACACGCGCGTCGTTAATATACACACAAACTATATAACTTTGTAATATGTCCAAAAGGAGCGTAAACTGTTTTACAAGTATTACGTCACGATATCGGCAGTCGGTAGAGACGGTGGGTGCTAGCGATTTATGCGCCGTCTAATTGCAGGTTTTTATAGCCTAAAGGCTGCAAGGGGCTCGTTCCAAAGTCGGGGGCATACCAAAATAGTATAATTCCAAATTTCTGTGGACACATGTTCCGCAGGCCCTCCGCTGCTCCGCGGATCCCATTACGAACCGCCAATAATTTAACAATGCCGTGTTTTCTTTATAATTCATGTGAGTTCATTTGAGATGACTGCTCCACTTTCGCGTGTCGAACCCACAAAAGTCAGTAACTAGATCGCCCAGAGTAAACAATACACCACAGCAATACGCCGAGTTATAGACATGTTTAAATACGTTTCCTAATATGTATCCTAACACTATGTGACATAAACAAACCGCAGTTGCATCGACAGTACATCATTTGGTGTACGCCTTAATACGAGTCACGGGTGTATCATGGTGTCCATTCTTCAAATAAACGCGCTACACGAAACATTGTATGTCGGTCGGTCGGCCCCGAGAATGAAACGCGTGACGTCACCTCGCGACGTACGGCAGACGTTCGTAGCGTACGCCGTACGTCGGCTCAACGTCGTCCGAACGTCGGCCGTCTACGTCGTATATAAACCACGATATACGTCTCAGACAGCAACAAACTAATTCGACGCGAGGCGAAGTATAACTGGACTCACCGCAGCTACAACCAACACAGCCGCCGACAGAATTGTATAATCGAAGAGAATCGATACACAGCGATAATCGATGGACAACATGAAGCCGCTGATCGACGCCGTGTCGGGAGACAGAAGTGAAGAAGCCGCGACGGACGAAGAGGCCGGACGACCGGACCGTCGTGGCGCGAGACAGGGTGGACAGAGAGGGTCATCTTGTGGTCGCCATGGTCGCAGTGGACCTCCACACTGGGTTGGAATGATGTCGCACATGGGTCCACCATTCGGACCATCGTGGGGCTCATCGTGGGGACCACCTTGTGAACCACACAGCGGACAACCGTGCAGATCATCGTGCGGACCATCGTGTGGGCGACGGTGCGGACCACGATGCGGGCAACCAAGCGGACCACCGTTCATGTATGGTCGGTCTGTATTCGGACCCGGCCAATGTCCGTGGAGTGCGGGACCATCGTTTATGCAAGGTCTACCCACATACGGACCCATGACATGCCCGTGGGGAACACCTCCAGCAGACCTGGTTGATGACGACAGCGAAGAAGAGCATGCCGGGAAAGACGACGCAAAGGATGCCGGGAAGGAGACGCACGGTCCACAGAAACAAGAGGACGGCGCAGGTGGTGAGAAATCGGGACAACAGTGTCCGAGGTGTCCGTGGGTTGACAGAATGCGAAGTCGCAGACTGAGACACGGGAACGTCGACTGTCGCAGACACGACCCGTGCCCAATGTACCGTCGATGTCGCCGGGGATTCGGGGCTCGGTCGCACTGTCCTACTTGGGCGACTGTCCCGGGTGATTGTTGTCAACCCGGAGCTCAGATGGGGTGGGGTAAGTGTCCGTACCCTCCCCCGTTCTTCTGCCCAGACGCTAGTGACAGCGCCGGGGAAAGCAACAGCGACCCAGAAAACGACTACCAGAAAGAAGATGGCGCCCGAGAAACACACGAAGCGTCCCGACCTTTCTCCCAAGGCCTGTTGGGATTCGGAGATTGTTGGAGACAGCGTTGTCATGGTAATGGACGTGGATGGCGATGTGGTCCACCACGCAACAAGCTGTACCAGATGTTGTCATGGAAACGCAAAGTACTGAGGGAGAAGTTGCAGCGGATTGAGTCGCATCTCGAGCATCTCCGGCCGAGCGAGGATGGGGCGAAAGAGCCGACGATGAGCGAAGACGTGGGCCCTGAACAAGCATCGTCAATAAGTCAGGCCCCTGAAGCAGCATCGTCAATGGACAGACACGTAGAAGACAGAGCAGAACGAGGATGGGAAGTGATCGCCGACAGTGAATAAACGTGTTATACGCTGTCGAAGACACTGACTAACTTAATTAGTTACCAGTTATATATTGAAACATCGATTTTATTTGCATAAGTGGGTGTCATGAGCGTAGTCACAGCAGCAACAGTATAATATATATATATATATATATATATATATATATATATATATATATATATATATATATATATATATATATATATATTGAGCACTATTTGCATGTGTGTATTTTTCGTTGATATCCGCGTAGATAAGCTTAATATTCATTATTAAAAGTATTAACAACTCTATGGCTATTTATTCAAGACACTGTGTGAAAACAGCAATGAAATTCTAGCTGTTTAGAAAGTTGGAATGATATGTATGTGAATGTTTTGTGTATATCAACCTCTGGAGCTGTTTCGATGGCTGCATTTATGTGTATTGGGAACTACGTTACTATATATATATATATGTTTAGTTACACAATGCACAGCCATGTGTTACTGTTTGTGTAAAATGTCGATGAAAATAATAATAAAGATATATGTAATGGCACATCTTTTTGGGTTTCATGTATGCGGAGCTAATTGTGTGTCATTTCCGTTAGAATATACACACCCACACAAACACAGACCCTGTATATATATATATATATATATATATATATATATATATATATGTATATTATATATATATATATATATATATATATATATATATATATATATATATATATATATATATATATATATATATATATATATATATATAGGTTGTAATGGGTGCGTACGTACCACATGGCTAGTGCCAACTCGTTCCACTTGAGGGATATAGTGTCCGGTTGAGACCTTCATACACGCGTCATTGTTCGAAGACCAGACTGACTGATACTGATAAACCCACCAAGACATCATATGTCGCAATTAAATCCATCTCACCAATTCTATGTTTTCGCTCAAGTCGTTTCAAATTAATGTTATGAAAGCAAAGCCTAAGTAGTTTCTTGTATGGCCACTATATTAAATTTGGACTACAGCATTGTTTGTGTATTTTTTAGTAAATGAAAACAATGTGTTTATTAATCCGACTGCGGGTATAATAAAAAGCCTTTAACTATTCACAGACTACATATTTGGGCAACAAAGAATCGGAAATACAATGACCTATGCCAGCTAAGGAAACAGCTTTTTAAACTTGTTCTCCAAATGTTACGCTTCACCATCACTACGTTTTTGTTGGGTTTTCGTTTCCAATATTAGCAACATTTACTCCGAGGCGATGACGTCATAGCCCTACATTGCGCAGATGTCTACTGTACGTCGGGATTCGACTCATCGACCTCCTGATTTGGATCACTGTTCACACAAAATGGTGACAGTGTAGGGGAGACCGGGGCTAATTGTAACAAAACAACACATTTCAAAATTGCGGGTGGATTTCTTAACTGATCAAACGTTTTTCATGTCAAAATGTCCCCACATATCTCCCGCGGATAAGTGGTGCATAATTAAATGCCTTGCATATTTGTGGTTTAATGAGACATATGAGGTGTCCTAAAGTATTATGTAGACTGGGATTTATCATTGAAGACAGAACACGGTAACTGCTTGTACCATTTATTGTGGTGTGTTCAAATAATACGGATTATCAGAACGAAAATAAACTAAACCCAAGAAAACCCCAACTAGAAATTTGCAGAAGCTACTGCAGCTGAGCACCGGCTCAGTACATGTACACAGTCTATAATATGTAGCTATGCTACATATCCTTGCTGTCTTTCATGTTCCGTTTCTGTCATTAATGAGGTGAAAATAGTGCCCAAAACATGGTAAAACACACAGAGTCTGTTATTACATCTTCTGTGCTTGCTCCTCAGTGGAAACTGGATATGACCCTGCTGCATTGGCTGTCACATGACACGGGGCACCACAGGGTAAACAAGGGGGAGTGGCTATTAGGCTCTCCCAGCCTATAGGCACTAATGAGCTTATTGCACTAGCATAAAGTAAAAAGGACAAAAGATTAGAAAGTATTAGTTAAGTTTTAATGAGATCATTATTCAGTAACCCTTCCTGTTACATATTCCCCTATTTAAATAGTTGCTATCCCATGAGCAACTGATCAATAATAATCAGAAGCCACGGGAATCATTTTAGAAAATGACTTACAAAAATTAATGTCCTTCCAGTTACTTATGGTTACTTGTGTGTGTGTGTGTGTGTGTGTGTGTGTGTGTGTGTGTGTGTGTGTGTGTGTGTGTGTGTGTGTGTGTGTGTGTGTGTGTGTGTGTGTGTGTGTGTGTGTGTGTGTGTGTGTGTGTGTGTGTGTGTGTGTGTGTGTGTGTGTGTGTGTGTGTGTGTGTGTGTGTGTGTGTGTGTGTGTGTGTGTGTGTGTGTGTGTGTGTGTGTGTGTGTGTGTGTGTGTGTGTGTGTGTGTGTGTGTGTGTGTGTGTGTGTGTGTGTGTGTGTGTGTGTGTGTGTGTGTGTGTGTGTGTGTGTGTGTGTGTGTGTGTGTGTGTGTGTGTGTGTGTGTGTGTGTGTGTGTGTGTGTGTGTGTGTGTGTGTGTGTGTGTGTGTGTGTGTGTGTGTGTGTGTGTGTGTGTGTGTGTGTGTGTGTGTGTGTGTGTGTGTGTGTGTGTGTGTGTGTGTGTGTGTGTGTGTGTGTGTGTGTGTGTGTGTGTGTGTGTGTGTGTGTGTGTGTGTGTGTGTGGGGGGGGGGTGTATGTGTGAGTGTGTGTGTGTGTATGTGTGTGTGGGGGGGTGTGAGTGTGCGTGTGTGTGTGTGTGTGTGTGTGTGTGTGTGTGTGTGTGTGTGTGTGTGTGTGTGAGTGTGTGTTTGTGTGTGTGTGGGTGGGGGGGTGTGTGTGTGTGAGTGCGTGTGTGTATGTGTGTGTGAGTGAGTGTGTGTGTGTGGGGGGGGTGTGAGTGTGTGTGTGTGTGTGTGTGTGTGTGTGTGTGTGAGTGTGTGTGTGTGTGAGTGTGTGTGTGTGGGGGGGGTGTGAGTGTGTGTGTGAGTGTGTGTGTGTGTGTGTGTGTGTGTGAGTGTGTGTGTGTGGGGGTGAGTGTGTGTGTGTGTGTGTGTGTGTGTGTGTGTGTGTGTATGTGTGTGTGTGAGTGTGTGTGTGTGTGTGTGTGTTCGTGCGCGTGCGCGTGTGTGTGTAACAACGTAATCATTTCAATTACAATAACGTGTAGAATACAGCGTGTTACTGTTCAATGAAACAGTCGCATGTGTAACATAAGATCGAATATAACAGTTATTGTCAATATATTGATAATTAGAAATGGTCATAGTCCAATTCGCATAGATGACACATATAGGACATATAAAAAGTTTTTTTCTTAGGATGTTTAATGCTCTCTACACACATCATATATTAAACCATGTGAAAGCCTACATCTCCCTATCCTATCCCAACGAGTCCTGTCGTAGAATTGCAAAGCGTGAATCAAATGTAAAACAAGTGCAGTCACAATGTGCGTGTCATCAAAATGTCTTTCTATGACTATGATGGATTGGTTAACTACTTCAACATATACTTCAAAACTGTTTAATCTTCTATGGCCACTACATTAAATTTGGACTACAGCAATGTTTGTGTATTTTTTCGTAAATGAAATATTCATACAAATTATTGGAGTCTAAATATACAGGGTGATGTTTGCGAAATAATTAGTTCAAGTGGCTCGCACAGATAAAGTGGTTCAACGGCACACGCAGGAGTATGAATGAGACTCTGTGTTTGTTTTGTCGAAATTCCGTTATCTCTAAACAAAATACGTTGCTTATTGATTTTTGCGTTAAATGTCGACTTTTCAATTAGTCATAAGACATTTGTAAACAATGTGTTTATTAGTCCGACTGCGGATATAACGTAAAGCCTTAAACTATTCACAGACTACATGTTTGGGCAGCAAATAATTAGGCTATACAATTAGCTTGATATTTAATAATAAAGATATACCGAAGGACACGAACCCGGGATTGAGTATATTGCGTATTGAAATTTACATTATATATATATATATGTGTGTGTGTGTGTGTGTGTGTGTGTGTGTGTGTGTGTGTGTGTGTGTGTGTGTGTGTGTGTGTGTGTGTGTGTGTGTGTGGGGGGGGGGTGTATGTGTGAGTGTGTGTGTGTGTATGTGTGTGTGGGGGGGTGTGAGTGTGCGTGTGTGTGTGTGTGTGTGTGTGTGTGTGTGTGTGTGTGTGTGTGAGTGTGTGTTTGTGTGTGTGTGGGTGGGGGGGTGTGTGTGTGTGAGTGCGTGTGTGTATGTGTGTGTGAGTGAGTGTGTGTGTGTGGGGGGGGTGTGAGTGTGTGTGTGTGTGTGTGTGTGTGTGTGTGTGAGTGTGTGTGTGTGTGAGTGTGTGTGTGTGGGGGGGGGTGTGAGTGTGTGTGTGAGTGTGTGTGTGTGTGTGTGTGTGTGTGAGTGTGTGTGTGTGGGGGTGAGTGTGTGTGTGTGTGTGTGTGTGTGTGTGTGTGTGTGTGTATGTGTGTGTGTGAGTGTGTGTGTGTGTGTGTGTGTTCGTGCGCGTGCGCGTGTGTGTGTAACAACGTAATCATTTCAATTACAATAACGTGTAGAATACAGCGTGTTACTGTTCAATGAAACAGTCGCATGTGTAACATAAGATCGAATATAACAGTTATTGTCAATATATTGATAATTAGAAATGGTCATAGTCCAATTCGCATAGATGACACATATAGGACATATAAAAAGTGTTTTTCTTAGGATGTTTAATGTCCTCTACACACATCATATATTAAACCATGTGAAAGCCTACATCTCCCTATCCTATCCCAACGAGTCCTGTCGTAGAATTGCAAAGCGTGAATCAAATGTAAAACAAGTGCATTCACAATGTGCGTGTCATGAAAATGTCTTTCTATGACTATGATGGGTTATCTACTTCAACATAAACTTCAAATCTGTTTAAAGGTTTATGTAACAGTTACAACACAATATTCGTAATTACATCAACCAATGAGAAAGCAGAAAATTTGAATTATGGATGCACATACACTTAACTTGAAGATATAGAGAAGTTGGAGAATAGTACCTCTTTTCCTTAAAATGGCGTAACTTAATGGCGTACGTCGGCGCAACGTCGTCCGAACGTCGGCCGTCTCCGTCGTATATAAACCACGATATACGTCTCAGACAGCAACAAACTAATTCGACGCGAGGCAAAGTATAACTGGACTCACCGCAGCTACAACGAACACTGCCGCCGACAGACTTGTACAATCGAAGAGAATCGATACACACCGATAATCGATGGACAACATGAAGCCGCTGATCGATGCCGTGTCGGGAGAGAGAAGAGAAGAAGCGGCGACGGGCGAAGAGGCCGGTCGACCGGACTGTCGTGGCGCGAGACAGGGTGGACAGAGAGGGTCATCTTGTGGTCGCCACGGTCGCCGTGGACCTCCGCACTGGGTTGGAATGATGTCGCACATGGGTCCACCATGCGGACCATCGTGGGCCTCATCGTGTCGACCACCTTATGAACCACATAGCGGACAACCGTGCAGATCATCGTGCGGACCATCGTGTGGGCGACGGTGCGGACCACGATTCGGGCAACCAAGCGGACCATCGTTCATATCTGGATTCGGACCCATCCAATGTCCGTGGAGTGCGGGACCGTCGTTCATACAAGGTCCACCCACATACGGACCCATGACATGCCCGTGGGGAATGCGTCCAGCGTGGGCAGCCGAGCTTGTTGATGACGACAGCGAAGAAGAGCATGCCGGGAATGAGAATGCAAAGGATGCCGGGAAGGAGATGCACAATACACATAAACAAGAAGACGGCGCAGGTGGTGAGAAATCGGGACAGTGTCCGAGGTGTCCGTGGGTTGACAGAATGCGACGTCGCAGACTGAGACACGGGAATGTCGACTGTCGCAGACACGACCCGTGCCCATTGTACCGTCGATGTCGCCGGGGATTCGGGGCTCGGTCGCACTGCCCTCCTTGGGCGACTGTCCCGGGTGATTGTTGTCAACCCGGAGCTCGGATGGGGTGGGGTAAGTGTCCGTACCCTCCCCCGTTCTTCTGCCCAGACGCTAGTGACAGCGCCGGGGAGAGCAACAGCGACCCAGAAAACGAAAACCAGAAAGAAGATGGCCCCCGAAAAACACACGAAGCGTCCCGACCTTTCTCCCAAGGCCCGTTGGGATTCGGAGATTGTTGGAGACAGCGTTGTCATGGTAATGGACGTGGATGGCGATGTGGTCCACCACGCAACAAGCTGTACCAGATGTTGTCATGGAAACGCAAAGTACTGAAGGAGAAGTTGCATCGAATTGAGTCGCATCTCGAGCGTCTCCGGCCGAGCGAGGATGAAGCGAAAGTGGCGACGATGAGCGAAGACGTGGGCCCTCAACAAGCATCGTCAATGGACACAAACGTAGAAGACAGAGCAGAACGAGGATGGGAAGTGATCGCCGACAGTGAATAAACGTGTTATACGCTGTCGAAGACACTGACTAACTTAATTAGTTACCGGTTATATATTGAAACATCGATTTTATTTGCATAAGTGGGTGTCATGAGCGTAGTCACAGCAGCAACAGTATAATATATATATATATATATATATATATATATATATATATATATATATATATATATATATATATATATATATATTGAGCACTATTTGCATGTGTGTATTCTTCGTTGATATCCGCGTAGATATGCTTAATATTCATTATTAAAAGTATTAACAACTCTCTGGCTATTTATTCAAGACACTGTGTGAAAACAGCAATGAAATTCTAGCTGTTTAGAACATTGGAATGATATGTATGTGAATGTGTTGTGTATATCAACCTCTGGAGCTGTTTCGATGGCTGCATTTATGTGTATTGGGAACTACATTACTATATATATATATATATATATGTTTAGTTACACAATGCACAGCAATGTGTTACTGTTTGTGTAAAATGTCGATGAAAATAATAATAAAGATATATGTAATGGCACATCTTTTTGTGTTTCATGAATGCGGAGCTAATTGTGTGTCATTTCCGTTAGAATATACACACCCACACAAACACAGACCCTGTATATATATATATATATATATATATATATATATATATATATATATATATATATATATATATATATATGTTTGGTGTACGCACACCATGGCCATATATATATATATATATATATATATATATATATATATATATATATATATATATATATATATATATATATGGCCATGGTGTGCGTACACCCTATATATATATATATATATATATATATATATATATATATATATATATATATATATAGGGTGTACGCACACCATGGCCATATATATATATATATATATATATATATATATATATATATATATATATATATATATATATATATATATATATATAATATATATATATATATATATATATATATATATATATAGGGTGTACGCACACCATGGCCATATATATATATATATATATATATATATATATATATATATATATATAGGGTGTAATGGGTGCGTACGTACCCCATGGCTAGTGCCAACTCGTTCCACTTGAGGGATACAGTGTCCGGTTGAGACCTTTATACACGAGTCATTGTTCGAAGACCCGACTGACTGAGACTGATAAACCCACCAAGACATCATTTGTCGCAATTAAATCCATCTCATCAATTCTATGTTTTCGCTCAAGTCGTTTCAAATTAATGTTATGAAAGCAAAGCCTCAGTAGTTTCTTCTATGGCCACTATATTAAATTTGGACTACAGCAATGTTTGTGTATGTTTTCGTAAATGAAAACAATGTGTTTATTAATCCGACTGCGGTTATAACAAAAAGCCTTAAACTATTCACAGACTACATATTTGGGCACACATACACTTAACTTGAAGATATAGAGAAGTTGGAGAATAATACCTCTTTTCCTTAAAATGGCGTAACTTAATGGCGTTTCGACGGATTCGTGTGATATTATATACGACATGCTCAAATCTTTTGATGAATATGCTATCGTCTTGCAGAATAATTTGCATTAGCAGTTTTGTATGCAAGCCCTCTGTTACAACTTACCCGTGTTACAACTAGCCCCGGTCTCCCCTAATATTATGTAGAGTGTACTAGAATATAATGAAAGATTTGCCGATAAGCAAATCGTGACGATTTTATCTGTCAACATAAAAGTTCCCCATGGCCCCTACATACTTCATGTTGTATGTACCAGCACACGCGCGTCGTTAATATACACACAAAATATAACTTTTTAATATGTCCAAAAGGAGCGTAAACTGTTTTACAAGTATAACGTCAGGATATCGGCAGTCGGTAGAGACGGTGGGTGTTGGCGATTTCTGCGCCGCCTAATTTCAGGTTTTTATAAAGGCTACCCGGGGCACGTTCCAAAGTCCGGGGCATACCAAAATGGTATAATTCCAAAGTTCTGTGGACACATGTTCCGCATGCCCTTCGCCGGTCCGAGGATCCCATTACGAACCGCCAATAATTTAACAATGCCGTGTTGTCTTTTTAATTTATGTGAGTTCATTTGAGATGAATGCTCCACTGTAGCGAGTCGAACACACAGAAGTAATTAACTAGTTCGCCCAGAGTAAACAATACACCACAGCAATACGTCGATTTATAGACATGTTTAAATACGTTACCTAATATGTATCCTAACAGTATGTGATATAAACAAACCGCAGTCGCATCGGCGGTACATCATTTGGTGTATGCCTTTATACGAGTCACGGGTCTAGCATGGTGTCCATTCTTCAAATAAACACGCTACACGAAACATCGTCTGTCTGTCGGCCGGCCGCCCCGAGAATGAAACGCGTGACGTCACCTCGCGACGTACGGCAGACGTTCGTAGCGTACGCCGTACGTCGGCTCAACGTCGTCCGAACGTCGGCCGTCTCCGTCGTATATATACCACTATATCCGTCTCAGACAGCAACAAACTAATTCGACGCGAGACGAAGTATAACTGGACTCAACGCAGCTACAACAAACACAGCCGCCGACAGACTTGTACAATCGAAGAGAATCGATACACAGCGATAATCGATGGACAACATGAAGCCGCTGATCGACGCCGTGTCGGGAGAGAGAAGAGAAGAAGCGGCGACGGACGACGAGGCCGGACGACCGGACTGTCGTGGCGCGAGACAGGGTGGACAGAGAGGGTCATCCTGTAGTCGACACGGTCGCAGTGGACCTCCGCATTGGGTCGGAATGGGTCCACCATGCGGACCATCGTGGGGTTCATCGTGGGGACCACTTTGTGAACCACACAGCGGTCAACCGTGCAGATCATCGTGCGGACCATCGTGTGGGCCACGGTGCGGACCACGACGCGGGCAGCCAACGGGACCACCGTTCATGTATGGTCCGTCTGGATTCGGACCCGGCCAATGTCCGTGGAGTGCGGGACCATCGTTTATGCAAGGCCCACCCACATACGGACCCATGACATGCCCGTGGGGAACGCGTCCAGGAGACCTGGTTGATGACGACAGCGAAGAAGAGCATGCCGGGAAAGACGACGCAAAGGATGCCGGGAAGGAGACCCACGGTCCACAGAAACAAGAGGACGGCGCAGGTGGTGAGAAATCGGGACAGTGTCCGAAGTGTCCGTGGGTTGACAGAATGCGACGTCGCAGACTGAGACACGGGAACGTCGACTGTCGCAGACACGACCCGTGCCCAATGTACCTTCGATGTCGCCGGGGATTCGGGGCTCGGTCGCACTGCCCTCCTTGGGCGACTGTCCCGGGTGATTGTTGTCAGCCCGAAGCTCGGATGGGGTGGGGTAATTGTCCGTACCCTCCCCCGTTCTTCTGCCCAGACGCTAGTGACAGCGCCGGGGAGAGCAACTGCGACACAGAAAACGACAACCAGAAAGAAGATGGCGCCCGAGAAACACAAGAAGCGTCCCGACCTTTCTCCCAAGGCCCGTTGGGATTCGGAGATTGTTGCAGACAGCGTTGTCATGGTAACGGATGTGGATGGCGATGTGGTCCACCACGCAACAAGCTATACCAGATGTTGTCATGGAAACGCAAAGTACTGAAGGAGAAGTTTCAGCGAATTGAGTCGCATCTCGAGCGCCTCCGGCCGAGCGAGGACGAGGCGAGAGAGACGACGATGAGCGAAGACGTGGGCCCTGAACAAGCATCGTCAACGAACCAGGCCCCTGAAGCGGCATCGTGAATTGACACACATAGAACAGAGACCAGACCGAGGATGGGAAGTGATCGCCGACAGTGAATAGACAGATCTGTTGAAGACAGGAACTAATTTAGTTACAAGTTTTATTACGAAATACTGGTTGTATGCGTATAGGTGTGTTTTATGTGCATTCGAAAACCAGTAACAGTACATTTGAACACCGTTCATGTCGCATGTGTTATTTGTTATATTCTTTTTATTAAAACTAACAGCCAGTGCATGCCTATTTATTCAAGATACTTCGTGGAAACAGCAACTTTTATCTATCTGTTTAAAAGATTTGAATGATGTATGTGAATGTTTTGTATGTAGTTTATATATCAACATCGGGAGCTTTTTCGTTGAATGCATTTAGCAGTTTTGAGTATTTGGACAATGTGTCAATGAAAATAATAATAAATATATATATGTAATGGTACATATAGTGTGTTTCATGTATGCGAAGCTAATTGTAGAGTATTTCCGCTAGAATACTCACACGTATATACGTCCACATACACACACGCACATATACACACAGACAACAAAAAGATTGGTGTGTATAATATATATATATATATATATATATATATATATATATATATATATATAAACACACACACACACACACACACACACACACACACACACACACACACACACACACACACACACACACACACACACACACACACACACACACACACACACACACACACACACACACACACACACACACACACACACACACACACACACACACACACACACACACACACACACACACACACACACACACACACACACACACACACACACACACACACACACATACACACCAACGCATATGCAGCTGTGAGGGGAAAGCATAGGCGGGTAAAAGGTGAAATGGGTGCGTACACACGCCATGGCTAGGGACAAGTACTTCCGCTAGAAGGAGATACTTTGACAAGTCATGTCCGAGAAACAGGAGTTGAGTCTCCGGTTGGCACATTTACACTTCACAAAGTCTCCCCCAATGTTGCGTAGAAAAATTTACGACATACGCTTAATCATCGCACAATAAGAGCCCGGAAATGAATAATACTTATCTGTCTTGAGATGACATCCAGACAGCTTCACACGGCACTACTCACTCACTCAACGACGTATGACTGATGTTCGTCCCGCCTCGTTGCACAAGTAGGTCAAATATGACTGTACTTACCACTTCGCGCGTCATTGTTCGTAAGCCAGTCTGATTGTGGGCTAATAACCTCTCGGTGTTAATCACCCAAGACACCGTTTGTCCCAGTTAGATGCACTTCCTCAATTCTATGTTTTCGCTCAAGTCGTTTCAAATTAATGTTATGAAAGCAAAGCCTAAGTAGTATCTCCTATGGCCACTAGATTAAATTTGGACTACAGCAATGTTTGTGTATTTTTTCGTAAATGAAATATTCATACAAATTATTGGAGTCTAAATATACAGGGTGATGTTTGCGAAATAATTAGTTGAAGTGGCTCGCATATATAAAGTGGTTCATCGGTCCACGTAGGAATATGAATGAGAGTCTGTGTTTGTATTGTCGAAATTCCGTTATCTCTAAACAAAATACGTTGTTTAGTGATTGTTGCTTTAAATGTTATAAGACATTTGTAAACAATGTGTTTATTAATCCGACTGCGGGTATAATATAAAGCCTTAAACTATTCACAGACTACATATTTGGGCAGCAAAGAAATAGGCTGTACAATTTGCTTGATATTTAACAATAAAGATATACCGAAGGACACGAACATATGATTGAGTAGATTTCGTATTGAAATTTACATTATATAGAATGTGTGTGCGCTTGCGCATGCGCGTGCGCGTGTGCGTGCGTGTGTGCGTGCGTGCGTGCGTGCGCGTGCGCGTGCGCGTGTGCGTGTGTGTGTAACAACGTAATCATTTCAATTACAATAACGTGTAGAATACAGCGTGTTACTGTTCAATGAAACAGTCGCATGTGTAACATAAGATTGAATTTAACAGTTATTGTCAATATGTTGATAATTAGAAATGGTCATAGTCCAATTCGCATAGATGACACATATAGGACATATATAAAAAGTGTTTTACTTAGGATGTTTAATGCTCTCTACACACATCATATGTTAAACCATTTGAAAGCCTACATCTCCCTATCCTATCCCAACGAGTCCTGTGGTAGAATTGCCAAACGTGAATCTAATGTCAAACAAGTGCAGTCACAATGTGCGTGTCATCAAAATGTCTTTCTATGACTATGATGGGTTGGTTATCTATTTCAACATATACTTCAAATCTGTTTAAAGGTTTATGTAACAGTTACAATACAATATTCGTAATTACATCAACCAATGAGAAAGCAGAAAAATGTGAATTATGGATACACATACACTTAACTTGAAGATATAGAGAACTTGGAGAATAATACCTCTTTTCCTTAAAATGGCGTAACGTAATGGCGTTTCGACGGATTCGTGTGATATTATATATGACATGCTCAAATCTATTGATGAATATGCTATCGTCTTGCAGAATAATTTGCATTAGCAGTTTTGTCTGCAAGCCCTCTGTTACAACTTACCCGTGTTACAACTAGCCCCGGTCTCCCCTAATATTATGTACAGTGTATTATAATATAATGAAAGATTTGCCGATAAGCAAATCGAGACGATTTTATCTGTCAACATAAAACATCCCCAGGGCCCCTACATATTTCATGATGTATGTCCCAGCACACGGGCGTCATTAATATACACACAAACTATATCACTTTTTAATATGTCCAAAAAGGAGCGTAAACTGTTTTACAAGTATTACATCACGATATCGGCAGTCGGTAGAGACGGTGTGTGCTGGCGATTTATGCGCCGCCTAATTTCAGGTTTTTATAACCTAAATGCTACACTGGGCACGTTCCAAAGTCGGGGTCATACCAAAATGGTATAATTCCAAAGTTCTGTGGGCACATGTTCCGCAGGCCCCCCGCCGCTCCGCGGATCCCATTACGAACCGCCAATAATTTAACAATGCCGTGTTGTCTTTATAATTCATGCGAGTTCATTTGAGATGACTGCTCCACTGCAGCGAGTCGAACCCACAGAAGTCATTAACTAGATCGCCCAGAGTAAACAATACACCACAGCAATACGCCGAGTTATAGACATGTTTAAATACGTTACCTAATATGTATCCTAACAGTATGTGACATAAACAAACCGCAGTCGCATCGGCGGTACATCATTTGGTGTACGCCTTTATACGAGTCACGGGTGTAGCATGGTGTCCATTCTTCAAATAAACGCGCTACACGAAACATCGTATGTCGGTCGGTCGCCCCGAGAATGAAACGCGTGACGTCACCTCGCGACGTACGGCAGACGTTCGTAGCGTACGCTGTACGTCGGCTCAACGTCGTCCGAACGTCGGCCGTCTCCGTCGTATATATACCACTATATCCGTCTCAGACAGCAACAAAATAATTCGACGCGAGGCGAAGTATAACTAGACTCACCGCAGTTACAACGAACACTGCCGCCGACAGACTTGTACAATCGAAGAGAATCGATGGACAACATGAAGCCGCTGATCGACGCCGTGTCGGTAGACAGAAGGGAAGAAGCCGCGACGGACGACGAGGCCGGTCGACCGGACTGTTGTGGCCCGAGACAGGGTGGACAGAGAGGGTCATCTTGTGGTCGCCAGGGTCCCAGTGGACCTCCGCACTGGGTCGGAATGATGTCGTACATTGATCCACCGTGCGGACCATCGTGGGGACCACCTTGTGAACCACAGAACGGACAACCGTGCAGATCAGCGTGCGGAACATCGTGTGGGCGACGATGCGGACCACGATGCGGGCAGCCAACGGGACCACCGTTCATGTATGGTCCGTCTGGATTCGGATCCGGCCAATGTCCGTGGAGTGCGGGACCGTCGTTCATGCAAGGCCCACCCACATACGGACCCATGACATACCCGTGGGGATCGCGTCTATCCGAGCTGGTTGATGACGATAGCGAAGAAGAGCATGCCGGGAAAGACGACGCAAAGGATGCCGGGAAGGAGACGCACGGTCCACAGAAACAAGAAGACGGCGCAGGTGGTGAGAAATCGGGACAACAGTGTCCGAGGTGTCCGTGGGTTGACAGAATGCGACGTCGCAGACTGAGACACGGGAACGTCGACTGTCGCAGACACGACCCGTGTCCAATGTACCGTCGATGTCGCCGGGGATTCGGGGCTCGGTCGCACTGTCCTCCTTGGGCGACTGTCCCGGGTGAATGTTTTCAACCCGAAGCTCGGATTGGGTGGGGTAAGTGCCCGTACCCTCCCCCGTTCTTCTGCCCAGACGCTAGTGACAGTGCCGGGGAGAGCAACAGCGACCCAGAAAACGACAACCAGAAAGAAGATGGCGCCCGAGAAACACACGAACCGTCCCGACCTTTCTCCCAACGCCCGTTGGGATTCGGAGATTGTTGGAGACAGCGTTGTCATGGAAACGGACGAGGATGGCGATGTGGTCCACCGCGCAACAAGCTGTATCAGATGTTGTCATGGAAACGCAAAGTACTGAAGGAGAAGTTGCATCGAACTGAGTCGCATCTCGAGCGTCTCCGGCCGAGCGAGGATGAAGCGAAAGAGGCGACGATGAGCGAAGACGTGGGCCCTGAACAAGCATCGTCAATGGACACAAACGTAGAAGACAGAGCAGAACGAGGATGGGAAGTGATCGCCGACAGTGAATAAACGTGTTATACGCTGTCGAAGACACTGACTAACTTAATTAGTTACCAGTTATATATTGAAACATCGATTTTATTTGCATAAGTGGGTGTCATGAGCGTAGTCACAGCAGCAACAATAATATATATATATAT
>CBDHHR010000287.1:22500-28107 GCA_965263245.1 Metamycoplasmataceae bacterium
CGTGTGTCTTTTTAATTTATGTGAGTTTTTAATTTATGCTCCATTGCAGCGATTCGAACACACAGAAGTAATTAACTAGATCGCCTAGAGTAAACAATACACCACAACAATACGTCGCTTTATAGACATGTTGAAATACGTTACCTAATATGTATCCTAACAGTATGTGATATAAACAAACCGCAGTCGCATCGGCGGTACATCATTTGGTGTACGCCTTTATACGAGTCACGGGTCTAGCGTGGTGTCCATTCTTCAAATAAACACGCTACACGAAACATTGTCTGTCATCTGCCGCCCCCCGAGAATGAAACGCGTGACGTCACCTCGCGACGTACGGCAGACGTTCGTAGCGTACGCCGTACGTCGGCGCAACGTCGTCCGAACGTCGGCCGTCTCCGTCGTATATAAACCACGATATACGTCTCAGACAGCAACAAACTAATTCGACGCGAGGCAAAGTATAACTGGACTCACCGCAGCTACAACGAACACTGCCGCCGACAGACTTGTACAGTCGAAGAGAATCGATACACACCGATAATCGATGGACAACATGAAGCCGCTGATCGATGCCGTGTCGGGAGAGAGAAGAGAAGAAGCGGCGACGGACGAAGAGGCCGGTCGACCGGACTGTCGTGGCGCGAGACAGGGTGGACAGAGAGGGTCATCTTGTGGTCGCCACGGTCGCAGTGGACCTCCGCACTGGGTTGGAATGATGTCGCACATGGGTCCACCATGCGGACCATCGTGGGGCTCATCGTGTCGACCACCTCATGAACCACATAGCGGACAACCGTGCAGATCATCGTGCGGACCATCGTGTGGGCGACGGTGCGGACCACGATTCGGGCAACCAAGCGGACCATCGTTCATATCTGGATTCGGACCCATCCAATGTCCGTGTAGTGCGGGACCATCGTTCATACAAGGTCCACCCACATACGGACCCATGACATGCCCGTGGGGAATGCGTCCAGCGTGGGCA
Organism: Metamycoplasmataceae bacterium; assembly: GCA_965263245.1. Taxonomy (GTDB): domain Bacteria; phylum Bacillota_I; class Bacilli_A; order Mycoplasmatales; family Metamycoplasmataceae; genus DT-68. The sequence goes on from CBDHHR010000287.1 coordinate 23,489, forward strand.
GCCGAGCTTGTTGGTGACGACAGCGAAGAAGAGCATGCCGGGAATGAGAATGCAAAGGATGCCGGGATGGAGATGCACAATACACATAAACAAGAAGACGGCGCAGGTGGTGAGAAATTGGGACAGTGTCCGAGGTGTCCGTGGGTTGACAGAATGCGACGTCGCAGACTGAGACACGGGAACGTCGACTGTCGCAGACACGACCCGTGCCCAATGTACCGTCGATGTCGCCGGGGATTCGGGGCTCGGTCGCACTGCCCTCCTTGGGCGACCGTCCCGGGTGATTGTTGTCAACCCGGAGCTCAGATGGGGTGGGGTAAATGTCCGTACCCTCCCCCTTTCTTCTGCCCAGACGCTAGTGACAGCGCCGGGGAAAGCAACAGCGACCCAGAAAACGACTACCAGAAAGAAGATGGCCCCCGAGAAACACACGAAGCGTCCCGACCTTTCTCCCAAGGCCTGTTGGGATTCGGAGATTGTTGGAGACAGCGTTGTCATGGTAATGGACGTGGATGGCGATGTGGTCCACCACGGAACAAGCTGTACCAGATGTTGTCATGGAAACGCAAAGTACTGAAGGAGAATTTGCAGTGGATTGAGTCGCATCTCGAGCGTCTCCAGCCGAGCGAGGATGGGGCGAAAGAGGCGACGATGAGCGAAGACGTGGGCCCTGAACAAGCATCGTCAATAAGCCAGGCCCCTGAAGCAGCATCGTCAATGGACACACACGTAGAAGACAGAGCAGAACGAGGATGGGAAATGATCGCCGACAGTGAATAAACATGTTAGACGCTGTCGAAGACACTGACTAATTTAATTACTTACCAGTTATATGTTGAAACATCGATTTTATTCGCATATGTGGGTATCATGTGCGTAGTCACAGCAGCAACGGAATAATATATATATATATATATATATATATATATATATATATATATTGAGCACTATTTGCATGTGTGTGTTCTTCGTTGATATCCACGTAGATATACTTAATATTCATTATTAAAAGTATTAACAACTGTATGGCTATTTATTCAAGACACTGTGTGAAAACAGCAATGAAATTATAGCTGTTTAGAACATTGGAATGATATGTATATGAATATTTTGTGTATATCAACCTCTGGAGCTGTTTCGATGGCTGCATTTATGTGTATTGGGAACTACGTTACTATTTATATGATTAGTTACACAATGCACAGCAATGTGTTACTGTTTGTGTAAAATAAAATGTCGATGAAAATAATAATAAAGATATATGTAATGGCACATCTTTTGTGTTTCATGTATGCGGAGCTAATTGTGTGTCATTTCCGTTAGAATATACCCACCCACACAAACACAGACCCTGTATATATATATATATATATATATATATATATATATATATATATATATATATATATATATTATACTTATATATATATATATATATATATATATATATATGTGTGTCCATGGTGTGCGTACGCACCCATTACATTATATATATATATATATATATATATATATATATATATATATATATATATATATATATATATATATATATATATATATATATCTATCTATATATATATATATATATATATATATATATATATATATATATATATATATATGGTCTAATGGGTGCTTACGTACCCCATGGCTAGCGCAAACTCGTTCCACTTGAGGGATATAGTGTCCGGTTGAGACCTTTATACACGATTCATTGTTCGAACGCCCGACTGACTGAGACTGATAAACCAACCAAGACATCATTTGTCGCAATTAAATCCATCTCATCAATTTTATGTTTTCGCTCAAGTCGTTTCAAATTAATGTTATGAAAGCAAAGCCTAAGTAGTTTCTTCTATGGCCACTATATTAAATTTGGACTACAGCAATGTTTGTGTATTTTTTCGTAAATGAAAACAATGTGTTTATTAATCCGACTGCGGGTATAACAAAAAGCCTTAAACTATTCACAGACTACATATTTGGGCAACAAAGAATCGGAAATACAATGACCTATGCCAGCTAAAGAAACAGCTTTTTAAAGTTGTTCTCCAAATGTTACGCTTCACCATCACTACGTTTATGTTGGGTTTTTGTTTGCAATATTAGCAACATTTACTCCGAGGCGATGACGTCATAGCTCTACATTGCGCATATGTCTACTGTACGTCGGGATTCGACTCATCGACCTCATGATTTGGATCACTGTTCACACAAAATGGTGACAGTATAGGGGAGACCGGGGCTAGTTGTAACAAAAACAACACATTTCAAAATTGCGGGTAGATTTCTTAACTGATCAAAACGTTTGTCATGTCAAAATGTCCCCACATATCTCCCGCGGATAAGTGGTGCATAATTAAATGCCTTGCATATTTGTGGTTTAATGAGACATATGAGGTGTTCTAAAGTATTACAATTTACCCCGACAGGGGCAAGTTGTACCAGCCTACGGGGTAAATTGTAATATATATGTTTTAGCACTAGGGAAATCGTAACAATATACAAAACCACTCAATTGGTGCAACTGCTCCCTGTATGGATAGTGCAATTAGCTTGATCAATATAGATATACCGAAGGACACGAACACATGATTGAGTAGATTTCGCGTGCGCGTGCGCGTGCGCGTGCGCGTGCGCGTGCGCGTGCGCGTGCGCGTGCGCGTGCGCGTGCGCGTGCGCGTGCGCGTGCGCGTGCGCGTGCGCGTGCGCGTGCGCGTGCGCGTGTGCGTGCGCAACCACGTAATCATTTTAATTACAAGAACATGTAGAATACAGCTTGTTACTGTTCATTGAAACAGTCGCATGTGTAACATAAAATCCAATTTAACAGTTATTGTCAATATGTTGATAATGTTAATTAGAAATGGTCAAAGTCCAATTCGCATAGATGACATATATAGGACAAATATAAAAAGTTTTTTTCTTAGGGTGTTTAATGTCCTCTACACACATCATATGTTAAACCATTTGAAAGCCTACATCTCCCTATCTTATCCCAACGAGTCCTGTCGTAGAATTGCCAAGAGTGAATCAAATGTGAAACAAGTGCAGTCACAATGCGAGTGTCATCAAAATGTCTTTCTATGACTATGACGGGTTATCTACTTCAACATATACTTCAAATCTGTTTAAAGGTTTATGTAACAGTTACAACACAATATTTGTAATTACATCCACCAATAAGAAAGCAAAAAAATGTGAATTATGGATACACATACACTTAACTTGAAGATATAGAAAACTTGGAGAATAGTACCTCTTTTCCTTAAAATGGCGTAACTTAATGGCGTTTCGACGGATTCGAGTGATATTATATATGACATGCTCAAATCTATTGATGAATATGCTATCGTCTTGCATAATAATTTGCATTAGCAGTTTTGTCTGCAAGCCCTCTGTTACAACTTACCCGTGTTACAACTAGCCCCAGTCTCCCCTAATATTGTGTACAGTGTACTAGAATATAATGAAAGATTTGCCGATAAGCAAATCGTGACGATTTTATCTGTCAACATAAAAGATCCCCATGGCCCCTATATATCTCATGTTGTATGTACCAGCACACGCGCGTCGTTAATATACACACAAAATATAACTTTTTAATATGTCCAAAAGGAGCGTAAACTGTTTTACAAGTATAACGTCAGGATATCGGCAGTCGGTAGAGACGGTGGGTGCTAGCGATTTATGCTCCGTCTAATTGCAGGTTTTTATAACCTAAAGGCTGCACGGGGCTCGTTCCAAAGTGGGGGCCGCTCCGCGGATCCCATTACGAACCGCCAATAATTTAACAATGCCGTGTTGTCTTTATAATTCATGTGACTTCATTTGAGATGACTGCTCCACTGCAGCGAGTCGAAACCACAGAAGTCATTAACTAGATCGCCCAGAGTAAACAATGCACCACAGCAATACGCCGAGTTATAGACATGTTTAAATACGTTTCCTAATATGTATCCTAACAGTATGTGACAAAAACAAACCGAAGTTGCATCGACAGTACATCATTTGGTGTACGCCTTTATACGAGTCACAGGTGTATCATGGTGTCCATTCTTCAAATAAACGCGCTACACGAAACATTGTATGTCGGTCGGTCGCCCCCGAGAATGAAACGCGTGACGTCACCTCGCGACGTACGGCAGACGTTCGTAGCGTACGTCGTACAGACGTTCGTAGCGTTCTCCGTACGTCGGCTCAACGTCGTCCGAACGTCGGCCGTCTCCGTCGTATATAAACCACTATATCCGTCTCAGACAGCAACAAACTAATTCGACGCGAGGCGAAGTATAACTAGACTCACCGCAGCTACAACGAACACAGCCGCCGACAGACTTGTACAATCGAAGAGAATCGATACACAGCGATAATCGATGGACAACATGAAGCCGCTGATCGACGCCGTGTCGGGAGAGAGAAGAGAAGAAGCGGCGACGGACGACGAGGCCGGACGACCGGACTGTCGTGGCGCGAGACAGGGTGGACAGAGAGGGTCATCTTGTGGTCGCCATGGTCGCAGTGGACCTCCGCACTGGGTTGGAATGATGTCGCACATGGGTCCACCATGCGGACCATCGTGGGGCTCATCGTGGGGACCACCTTGTGAACCATAC
>CBDHHR010000288.1:0-2500 GCA_965263245.1 Metamycoplasmataceae bacterium
ACGTGCCAACACACTGTACACATTCGGGTCTGCTTTCACAACTGTAGTGTCTGCTCTGTAATATATGGAGGCTGGTGGTAATGGCAATGCATGGGGCTACATGTTGTCAATCTAAAAGTTTTACTTAATTGGTAACGATTGAGCATGTACTCCAAAGTCTACTTCCTCTGACAACATTTCTATAATGATATGAAGGCGCTGTGGAACTGGCAGCATTCGTTTGTATGTTTGTATGTGTGTTAATGCTAGGACTGGTGATTTTGTAGAAGATGACGTTTTTAATGATTTTGGCACGGCACCTGCTCAGACCTGGTGATTGGTGTGATTGGTGTGATTGGTGTGATTGGTGTGATTGGTGTGATTGGTGTGATTGGTGTGATTGGTGTGACTGGTGTGACTGGTGTGACTGGTGTGACTGGTGTGACTGGTGTGACTGGTGTGACTGGTGTGACTGGTGTGACGGGTGTGACGGGTGTGACGGGTGTGACTGGTGTGACTGGTGTGACTGGTGTGACTGGTGTGACTGGTGTGACTGGTGTGTGATTGGTGTGACTGGTGTGACTGGTGTGATTGGTGTGATTGGTGTGACGGGTGTGACTGGTGTGACTGGTGTGACTGGTGTGACTGGTGTGTGACTGGTGTGACTGGTGTGTGACTGGTGTGTGACTGGTGTGACTGGTGTGTGATTGGTGTGACTGGTGTGTGATTGGTGTGACTGGTGTGACTGGTGTGACTGGTGTGACTGGTGTGACTGGTGTGACTGGTGTGACTGGTGTGACTGGTGTGTGATTGGTGTGACTGGTGTGTGACTGGTGTGACTGGTGTGACTGGTGTGACTGGTGTGACTGGTGTGACTGGTGTGACTGGTGTGTGATTGGTGTGACTGGTGTGACTGGTGTGACTGGTGTGACTGGTGTGACGGGTGTGACTGGTGTGACTGGTGTGACTGGTGTGACTGGTGTGACTGGTGTGACTGGTGTGACTGGTGTGACGGTGTGACTAGTGTGACTGGTGTGACTGGTGTGACGGGTGTGACTGGTGTGACTGGTGTGACGGTGTGACTGGTGTGACTGGTGTGACTGGTGTGACGGTGTGACGGGTGTGACTGGTGTGACTGGTGTGACTGGTGTGACTGGCGTGACTGGCGTGACTGGTGTGACTGGTGTGACGGGTGTGACGGGTGTGACGGGTGTGACTGGTGTGACTGGTGTGAATGGTGTGACTGGTGTGACGGGTGTGACTGGTGTGACTGGTGTGACTGGTGTGATTGGTCAACATATTCATTTACGCGGCAAATACTTAAGATCACTTTCTTAGTAAACCGCTGATGTGAAAAGATTTATTGTAGATGCAAACTGTTAGTTCGTGTTAAATATATCAGCAGTTCAAGTAAAGTGGAAACGAACATGTTTTGCAATTTCCATGTTCGGACATTCGCAGCCGCGACAAATTACAAATCAATGGTTGTGTTAATCAATGGTATTATACAAAGTACGTTATAAGTTGTTTGTAATCTTTTATTAAAATATTTTCGTTTCACCAATAGTGCTAAAGAAAATACATTGACCTAAGACTTGCGCGCGGCTTATGTTTTGCGACAGTTGCTAATAATTGGTCACCATCTTCGATCTTCGTATACGTTCCTATACTCTCCATACTCCTTCGCTACAAATTGTGTCTCTTCCTCGTTGTCCGTACAGGGAGAACGTTGCTGTATTTCCGCCACAACTTGTTTTTATGGCTTCCTTCTGTTAAGCAAACGAATCACCCGCAAACATATTCGGCGTTAAACAAGCTCGTACGAACGTTCGTATACACAGTGCGAGCATGCTTGCAAGCATATGTGAGCGAGTCTGTGTATGTATATGCGCGGGTGCTTGTGTTTGCGTGCGTGTTTGCATGTCTATAGTGCGTTGGTGTGATTATGAATATCTACCTTGAAATCAAACACATGTCTGTAGATATGCGTACATCATATGCAAGAGTTTGCAATTATCAATGTTCGCTGCTCATCGCAATATTTATAGGTTAGTTTTTAACGAAATAAAAACTATTGCTTGAATCTATATAATAATACATACTGTTACATAGCTATATGTGCACAAAACAAAATATATATATAACAAATAAATGAATGAGAAATTCCACATGTTGTTCTATACCACTGGACGTTTTAGAATATGTATAGTTTGCTGCGTTTTATGACGTCAGAGATGACACATACTGACATCAGACGGACCCTTTCCTTTCATTCACAGCATGTTAACAAGGATAATGCTTGGTTCGAAAATTAGCGTCAGTATGAATTAGTCTGCGATATTCCGATGTACAACAAACACATGTCATCACAGCGAGCATTCTTTATCCTATGATTCCATACGAATCAAATTGTGTTGAAAAATTGAAGTCGGCTGTTTCGCAAAAGCCAGGCTGAGCTTCGGGGTCATCGACGACTTAGGTTTGTTTTCAGACTAATTATACCAATTGCAGCCCACGGGAG
>CBDHHR010000289.1:0-7527 GCA_965263245.1 Metamycoplasmataceae bacterium
TTATAAATAACTATAGAAAGAATTGTCATACATTTTATTGATACCAACTGCATTCTGATTACTGGGCTGGCCGAGTGGAGTGGAAGTAGATAACTCCATCTTGACTAAAAACTATTAATGCCCTGACCTTTTGCTGCATTCACACAACATAGTCGTGTTTCTGGTCATCTCATGTGAATAGCCAGAGAAAATGCCAATTAGGTTATTACGGTGAAGAGACTAGGCAGTGACTATGATTACCCAAGATACATTTCATTCATAATTACAAACTCACTACAGCATGTATATATTCCAAAGGACTCCAGGGCCTCTTCGCCCATTTTGTATATGTTTAGCTGTGTACACAATTTTCTCCCTCGGGGGGGGGGGATTGTTTAGCCCCTTTCTTTGACGTTGATATCACATTTTTTTAGTAATCTACACACTGTATTTAAGCAAATATGATCTGTATATACCAATGTTTTGGCATTTTCTTATGGGCAGATGATATCAACAATTGATGCATTTATGTTAAATAATAATAATAAAACTTTATTGCCATTTTCAACATGCATGTTAAATTGGAATGTAGTCTGACGTTGACTCACATAGTTAATCATGTAGTTTCACTGGTGCTATTGTTTATGCCACCTTAAAAACGACAGAATGTCAAACGGTACTTCACAAAATCTTGCCAGATTAGTAATAAAATAATTTATGTCTTTGTGTTTTTCAGATGACAGCGCACAGGCCAATGGCAGCACAGACAGAATTGCTATGTAAGTGTCACCTGAAATAGTATCCCCTAAATATACATATCTGTATATTGCCAATGCAGAATGAGAAATGCTGTAATGTTTCTAGTAAATGAGTATGCATGTATGTGTACATTAATTAAGGCACTGACATATGTATATATATATATATATATATATATATATATATATATATATATATATATATATATGTAGGTGAAAAGAATTTCTTCTTCTGACATTGTGGAAACATGAGAGATAAATTGATATGTCTGAGAGTAGAGATAGATGGTTATCATGTTCTCCACTGAGAGAAAGTTCACATCAAAGGGAGACAAGATTGATTGAGTGCACAACTGCACATACATATTCAGCTGGAGTAATATTCATCGGTGTTGCCCGCTTGGCTCATCCTTGTCAGTGGTTAGAATACAACGTCTGTTCTGTTCCGTGTCGCTGGTTTATGGCCCTCAGGTGTGTAGTAACAGCTGCGGCAGGTGCAGGCCTCATATACCTCACCACCAGCCTCACCCACTGCCCACCTCAGACATGTCACTCACAGGTACAGGGGTGGAACGTCCTCATGTTTAATGTTGTACGTTTTTTATGCCACAGATCAGGGGAGTGTTTTACTAAGATTAAGAGCTCTTAAAAATATTCATCATTAAAAAAATTGTTAAATAAAATTATTTAAAGAACAAAATATCCATTGCCTTATTTATTATATTACCAAGCACAAGTTTCATGATATAACAGTGACAATATCATTGTTAAATTAATGCAGGTGCGTCATAGTGTTGACATTTTACAGGTACTCAACATCACTGCTAAGGATCAAAATTGATTTATTTTAAATGCACAATTGTGTTTAAGAGTTCTTGACAATGTTGGTAAAATGATCCCGTGGAGCTTTAAAATAACACCACATTTGTAGAAATATCTTCATTAGCTTTTTATCTATTGCTTAAATTGAAGCAAAAAAGTCATCGATTTTGTTTTATTTGATGTATCCATAAATCTGTGGATCGTATTAGTTTTGGACTGCTTATTAACAATGAAGGAACACTCACTGGAACAAAATGTCAACAGTGAATGAACACTCACTGGGACCATATTTCAACAGTGAATGAACACTCACTCGGACCAAATTTCAACAGTGAATGAACACTCATTGGGACCATATTTCAACAGTGAATGAGCAGTCACTGGGACCAAATTTCAACAGTGAATGAACACTCACTGGGACCAAATTTCAACAGTGAATGAAGGCTCACTCAGACCAAACATCAACAGTGAATGAACTCTCACTCAGACCTAATTGTCAATAGTGAACGAACAGTCACTGGGACCAAATTTCAACAGTGAATGAACACTCACTCGGACTAAACATCAACAGTGAATGAACACTCACTCGGACCAAATGTCAATAGTGAGTATACACTCACTGGAACCAAATGTCAACAGTGAATGAACGCTCACTCGAGCCAAACATCAACAGTGAATGAACACTCACTCAGACTAAACATCAACAGTGAATGAACACTCACTCAGACCAAACATCAACAGTGAATGAATGCTCACTCAAACCAAACATCAACAGTGAATGAACGCTCACTCAGACCAAACATCAACAGTGAATGAACACACACTCAGACCAAACATCAACAGTGAATGAACACTCACTCAGATCAAACATCAACAGTGAATGAACACACACTCAGACCAAACATCAACAGTGAATGAACACTCACTCAGACCAAACATCAACAGTGAATGAACACTCACTCAGACCAAACATCAGCAGTGAATGAACACACACTCAGACCAAACATCAACAGTGAATGAACACTCACTCGGACCAAATGTCAACAGTGAATGAACTCACACTCAGACCAAACATCAACAGTGAATGAACACTCACTCCGACCAAATGTCAACAGTGAATGAACACTCACTCGGACCAAGTGTCAATAGTGAAAGGACATTCGTTTGGACCACATGTTCAATTTGTTTCAAATGACAGTAGACAAATGAATTGACCAGCTGAGTTGTGGCCTTGACCACCTCAGGGAGATGTTTATTTCTTTCCCGTGATGTGACAGGAAATATTTAGTAATTAGTTTGATGCACCTGGACTAGTGATACAAGAGGCACAAGAGGCCACAACCTGACACTGACCCATAGATATAACTCTGTGCACTGACCATACATCCAACCCCACTGGGGCACGGTCACCCTGACCTCTCATTTGTCACAGCCAGTTTGTGTCATTGGTTGACGAGGAGCCCAGCAGTTTGGCAGTTATCGATATCATATTTTGGTGCAGCAACATTGATCCAGCAGTGTGTTTGTTGTGGGGGTGTCACACCCAACAAAATGTCTTCTATTAGGGTGTCACACACCAAGAACTGTGCAGTTTGGGTGTCACACAACATCCTACCTGTGACCAGTATCATTATTTAGGGAGGGGAAGACATGACAGGTTTGTCAAGTTTTGATAAACAACCTTAGTGCTTGAGGTTAACATTTCTAGGATAATACAATTTCAGTAATAACAATAAGTACATTTATAAAGCACCATAAATCTAGACAAAGTCCACGCGAGGCTCGGGCAAGATGTATGTGTGAACATGTTGGCTGTTTCTAGGGCCAGGAGACTACATAATGTTACAATTACCTATTGAATGTTATACTGTAATTATGACACTCACAGGAATGTGTTGGTCGCGAGAATTAGTTTAAATTAAAAATACGGTAATGATGGCAATAGTCGTGGTTTGCTGCACTAGTCTAGGAGTCAACTGATTAGAGACTAATATGTGTGTACTCCCAGGGTAGGGCGGTTGTGAACTGTGTCTGTGGCAGAGGGCGGGGTATCTTATCACTGCTCACAATGTTGCTATTTCTCTCTCATGTGATGTAAGATGGAATCTGACACAATCACAACACATGGCGTGCTTCATGTCCGGGAAGAAATGGAAATACATATTCTCTGAGTAATTTCTTCCATCACCTGGGAATGTGGGACAAGTGACATTTGTTATCTACGTCTTGATAATAAGCCACGATTTCTGTTATTACCAGAACTAGAGGAGAGGAAGTGACTGCCAGATGTCAGTGTGGTTGAGTCATACTGGGCTCTCTGGCCATGTACAATACAATACAATACAATACAATACAATACAATACAATACAATACAATACAATACAATACAATACAATACAATACAATAATCAACAGGAATGGCCTGGTCTAACTGTCAGTGATAAATCTATCAAATTTGACACAGTTGAGAAATAAATAAATAAAAGCATGTTTTACATAATGAAGACACTTGCAATGACCTGTAAAGGTTGATGTGTTTCTTACAGCAGACATTCCAGAATGGCAGTTACATTACAAAATTATGAAGCAAACTTGTACTTCTTCCAACTATACAGATCATAAGCTTTAAATCGTTGCCCCTCACACTCATTGGTTGCAATATCTTCAGTCGTTTCTCATCTAGTGTTAAAATATTAGCAAATTTAAAAACAGAAATTGTTGGATATCCTTTTACTCACATTATCTCTTAATGTTTTAGTTTGTTTCAAATATGTTTGATTAGTTAGGACTAATTATTGAGGAAAATAAACCATGCATTGACAGTCTGTGAGTTTATAAGGTATGTATATGGGCCAAAATTAAAAAAATATGGAACATAGCAACTATGTGTACAGAATTGTCCAATGCATCTAAAAAACCTAACTCTTGGTGGTACATTACTTGTCATGATTTATCGCATCATTTGCTAAGATACATGTGGGTTTGATTGTCCTATTAAAAGCTATCCTTTTGGTTTCCAGGGCAACGGCAGCGCAGCAACCAAACCTTGTGATACAGCACCTCCTGGCGGCACACGAGTGAGTTAATCGAGTTTTGAAAAGAAACACATCTTACAAATGAAACTTGGAGTTACCAAAGCTCCTGTTGGAACAAAGTGTGCTAGTTTTCAGGCGTTGCTAATGTGTGTGGCTTTTGTGTCAGTGTCTGCTGTCAGTAGTGACGTAGGTCAACCTGCATTTTGACGGTATTGACCTAATGGTGACAAAGTCTGTCTTGTTACCAGATGCACCATTGACAGTGTCAAACAAATTTATTTATTATTATATAGTTTACCAGATTTATAAAGCGCTCTCTTCAGACTTTAAAATGTTCCTCAAAAGCGCTGTATAGAGGCAAAAAAGTAAAATAGACAGTAAAATTAACCATGCAATAATAAAATAAAAAACTGCTATGATAAAAAAGACTGGCTGTGATAAGACGAACATAAAAAAGAACTACGAGCGTGGGAAACTGTAAAATACCACACACTTGTGTATAGATGTATAACCTCCCCAGAGGGGTGTCACATCCAGTGAACCTGGTATTCCGGGGATGTCACACCGAATGAACTGTGTTATGAGGGTGTCACAACCAATGAACCTGTACTCTGGGGGTGTCACACCCAAAAACTGTACGTCGTGAGGGTGTCACATGAACCATGTGTTGCAGCGTACACCTGGCAAGGAAGATGTCGAGCAACGGAGCCGAGGACGAGGAGGAGGAAATGGATGGGGAAGAGATGCTCAAGAAGTTTCGACAGAACTCAGAACTTAGTCACTCTCGTCTCTCCCTTATCGAGTTTCTCAACGAGTAAGTGTCACCGTACGAGTTGATGGTCATTGTAATGTACCATTTTATATTGATTAATAAATTTAATAATGCAGTCAGTATTGCATATTTTATACTGGTCCTCTCACCCATCAGCGTATCCTATTAGAATAGTTTGAAGCGTATTACACATGCTTCAATACAGGGATGAAACTTGCAACAAAGTGTACACCTTCACAGTTGTTGTTTTAAACTACTGACGTTTTATTTTTTATTTGTATTTGCAAATCTTTGAGTGGATGTTACTAAAGTGCACATATTGTTCATGAGTATTCTATTAGATGCAGGCACGAAAGGCACATACAGGTCTTGGATTTGTCCTTCCCCATCACGTATCTTTACTTCCTTCTCAACATCCATCTCACTTCACCTCTTCTTCCCTGTCTTCAACTTTCCAGGGATCTCTTCTTCAGCAGTCGTCTTCTCCAGGCTCACCCCAATTCATTTCCAGTTTCTTATTAGAATGTCCTAACCCACCAGCTTGCTTCCTCAACTCCTTAAGTCCTTCCCACCAACCTCCTTCCTCATCTCCTCCATTCCTTCCCACCAACCTCCTTCCTCATCTCCTTCATTCCTTCCCACCAACCTCCTTCCTCATCTCCTTCATTCCTTCCCACCAACCTCCTTCCTCATCTCCATTCCTTCCCACCAACCTCCTTCCTCATCTCCATTCCTTCCCACCAACCTCCTTCCTCATCTCCTTCATTCCTTCCCACCAACCTCCTTCCTCATCTCCTCCATCCTCATCTCCTCCATTCCTTCCCACCAACCTCCTTCCTCATCTCCTTCATTCCTTCCCACCAACCTCCTTCCTCATCTCCTTCATTCCTTCCCACCAACCTCCTTCCTCATCTCCTTCATTCCTTCCCACCAACCTCCTTCCTCATCTCCTTCATTCCTTCCCACCAACCTCCTTCCTCATCTCCTTCATTCCTTCCCACCAACCTCCTTCCTCATCTCCTTCATTCCTTCCCACCAACCTCCTTCCTCATCTCCTTCATTCCTTCCCACCAACCTCCTTCCTCATCTCCTCCATTCCTTCCCACCAACCTCCTTCCTCATCTCCTTCATTCCTTCCCACCAACCTCCTTCCTCGTCTCCTTCATTCCTTCCCACCAACCTCCTTCCTCATCTCCTTCATTCCTTCCCACCAACCTCCTTCCTCTTCTCCTTCATTCCTTCCCACCAACCTCCTTCCTCATCTCCTTCATTCCTTCCCACCAACCTCCTTCCCCATCTCCTTCATTCCTTCCCACCAACCTCCTTTCTCATCTCCTTCATTCCTTCCCACCAACCTCCTTCCTCGTCTCCTCCATTCCTTCCCACCAACCTCCTTCCTCATCTCCTCCATTCCTTCCCACCAACCTCCTTCCTCATCTCCTTCATTCCTTCCCACCAACCTCCTTCCTCATCTCCTTCATTCCTTCCCACCAACCTCCTTCCTCATCTCCTCCATTCCTTCCCACCAACCTCCTTCCTCATCTCCTTCATTTCTTCCCACCAACTTCCTTCCTCATCTCCTCCATTCCTTCCCACCAACCCCCTTCCTCAACTCCTTCATTCCTTCCCTCCAACCTCCTTCCTCATCTCCTTCATTCCTTCCCACCAACTTCCTTCCTCGTCTCCTCTATTCCTTCGCACCAAACTCCTTCCTCATCTCCTCCATTCCTTCCCACCAACCTCCTTCCTCGTCTCCTTCATTCCTTCCCACCAACCTCCTTCCTCATCTCCTCTATTCCTTCACACCAGTCTCCTTCCTCATCTCCCCCATTCCTTCCCACCAACCTCCTCCCTTAACTCTTCCATTCCTTCCCACCAACCTCCTCCCTCAACTCTTCCATTCCTTCCCACCAACCTCCTCCCTCAACTCTTCCATTCCTTCCCACCAACCTCCTCCCTCGACTCTTCCATTCCTTCCCACCAACCTCCTCCCTCAACTCTTCCATTCCCTCCCACCAACCTCCTCCCTCAACTCTTCCATTCCCTCCCACCAACCTCCTCCCTCAACTCTTCCATTCCTTCCCACCAACCTCCTCCCTCATCTCCTCCAATCCTTTCCAACAACCTCCCCCTCAGCTCCCAATTCATTGCCTTCCCATC
>CBDHHR010000290.1:5000-15000 GCA_965263245.1 Metamycoplasmataceae bacterium
ATAGTCACCCTACTTGGTTAGTCGCGACAGTCACCCTACTTGGTTAGTCGCAACAGTCACCCTACTTGGTTAGTCGCGACAGTCACCCTACTTGGTTAGTCGCGACAGTCACCCTACTTGGTTAGTCGCAACAGTCACCCTACTTGGTTAGTCGCGACAGTCACCCTACTTGGTTAGTCGCAACAGTCGCGACAGTCACCTTAACATTGGAATGTACATTGTATTTATATCGGCAACACACTTGAATTAGTCGCATTGCAACCACGTCACCCTACTTGGTTATTTGCCGACTGACAGCGAATACGTTGACGTATAGCCCTACTTGGTTAGTCGCGACAGTCAACTTGGTTAAAGTCACCCTACTTGGTTGTGTCGCAACAGTCACCCTACTTGGTTAGTCGCGACAGTCACCCTACTTGGTTAGTCGCGATGACAGTCACAAACAAACTACTTGGTTAGTCGCGACAGTCACCCTACTTGGTTCGAACGCTAACAAGTATATGTATGTGTATGTATGTCGCACGCGCACACGCACCTAAGCCCGCCCAAGCCCGCCCACAACAGTCACCCTACTTGGTTAGTGCACGCATACAGTCATACACGCACACACACACACATCACACACACGTCACCCTACACGCACGCATGCGACACACGCACACGCACACGCACACGCACACGCACACGCACACGCACACGCACACGCACACGCACACGCACACGCACACGCACACGCACACGCGCAAGCGCACGCGCACGCGCACGCGCACGCGCACGCGCACGCGCACGCGCACGCGCACGCGCACGCGCACGCGCACACGCACACGCACACGCACACGCACACGCACACGCACACGCACACGCACACGCACACGCACACGCACACGCACACGCACACGCACACGCACACGCACACGCACACGCACACGCACACGCACACGCACACGCACACGCACACGCACACGCACACGCACACGCACACGCACACGCACACGCACACGCACACGCACACGCACACGCACACGCACACGCACACGCACACGCACACGCACACGCACACCCACACCCACACGCACACGCACACGCACACGCACACGCACACGCACACGCACGCACACGCACACGCACACGCACACGCACACGCACACGCACACGCACACGCACACGCACACGCACACGCACACGCACACGCACAGCACACGCAACACGCACACGCACACGCACTTGGCACACGCACACGCACACGCACAGCACACGCACACGCACACGCACACGCACACGCACACGCACACCCACACCCACACGCACACGCACACGCACACGCACACGCACACGCACACGCACACGCACACGCACACGCACACGCACACGCACACGCACACGCACACGCACACGCACACGCACACGCACACGCACACGCACACGCACACGCACACGCACACGCACACGCACATATACACACACAAACAAACAAACAAACAAACACATAAAAAAACTTTCTCTGGTCTCAAACACACACCCACACACATACACACACACATGCGCATACACATACACACAAACACACACACACACACACACACACACACACACACACACACACACACACACACACACACACACACACACACACACACACACACACACACACACACACACACACACACACACACACACACACACACACACACACACACACACACACACACACACACACACACACACACACACACACACACACACACACACACACACACACACACACACACACACACACACACACACACACACACACACACACACACACACACACACACACACACACACACACGTTGTTATATTGTTGCTAGATGACGTAATAGTTCTACAGCACAGACACTGCTGTAAGTTGCCAGTGATCACGGTACTGTACACGTTGTGCTCCAGTGACCAGGGTGGACGGTTTGGACCCGCCGGTGACGACGGAACTATCAGATCTGCTGACAGACGTCGACAACGCCACCTGCCTGTCTCTGGCAGACGTAGACCTCTACACGGTCGACACAAGCTCCAGTCGCTGGGTGCCGCCGCCGCCGCACGTGTGCTGGCTGCCCGGACTACGCATCGACCTGGGTGTGTCCGACATCACCGCGACGTCCTTCTCTGTCACAGTCACCGGACACCACCTCACGTGCTCCACGTCCCACTTCAAAGTGGCGATGCGACAGACGAGGTGGTGGTCAGCCTGTCAGTTCGCCGGCGAGTACAGAACGTGTACGTGGACTGACGCCGTCCAGTCTGGACAACTGACCACGTGTGTCGCCGCGTGTCGCTGTGACGGCGACGACTGCCAACATGTGACCATCCACATTCCAAAGATGTACCAGGAATGGCAGATATGTGAAATCGACATTAAATGAAACTCGAACAAGCCATTGGGTTCCTCTGAAGATGACTGCGCAACTCAGTCGAAATATTTTTAAATATGAAAATATACTCTCGCAAACTGGTGTAATGACATTCTTAGTCAAATCTATGTCGTCGTTAGTTATTTCGGAGTTATTTCTACCTCCATATAATAAGGTATTATAAAATAAACTAACAAATCAGTGTCGAACTAAATCCTGGAAGTGCGTACTCTCGTGTGTGGAACACTCTGCCACAACGTGGTAAGTGGCATTACTGTTGAATCAGTCGATGCTACGGATAATGTTAGAAGCATTTTAACAAGACATAGAGATACCTTTTTCTTTTACGTGAATCACACTACGCTGAATTATGCATGAATTGTGACGTGTGGTCATGCATGGGTTGTTCCAATGTCTGAAGTACTCCGCACTGAACGAACCTTGTGCTTGATGTTGTAACGTGTGACGGACTGAGCTTTGGGGTGCAGTTTTGTTTTATAGAAATGTGTGATTCATTCCGCACAGAGTCGGGCTATTAAATTATAGTAGGGTTTATGATTTAATAACATCGCCACGCCCACTGCAGTCGTACTCGTGCCCACCCGCTCTAGTATAACATAATTGTAACAACCGAATAGCAACACGTCGAAGCATAGCGATTCCACCAATGGTATGAAGTCAGTTTTATGTGTGAATGCGATTTGTATGGGTGGGTGTTTTTTTTCAGGGGCGTTACATTTGTTATAAAATATGGTATATATCTGTAGTAATATGTTGTGTGCACATCATAAAACCAGACAAGAGACATCCAACTATAGGGCCTGCAAGTGGGTCACGATACATGGCGTGACTCCGCGCGACTGGAGCTTATTGGGGACTAAGCGAGACTAATAGGGCCTGCAAGTGGGTCACGATACATGGCGTGACTCCGCGCGACTGGAGCTTATTGGGGACTAAGCGAGACTAATTGGGGACTGGACACAAGAATAATATTCTAACGATGGATGACAGTTGTAGCTTCCGACTGATGAATACTAGGAAAATCAGTTCAAAAATATCTTATGTTATACGTTTCTTATCTTAAATGTCCGATTTAATATTGAGTTTATCACAATATCATAGGCACATAGCGATTTACGTAGTGCAGATAATCGACACGATGCTAAGCTGTATGTGTCTTTTACGGGATTTGCGTTTTACATTGCTGTACGTTGTGGTTTCGATAAGCACTTATATCTGACAAGTTGTCTAAATGCACATAATCATAACACATGTATACGTTTGGCCCAAACCGGTTGTACTGCGCGAAAACTGGCACTGTTCATTATTAGTCAAGATCGCCAAACACGAGAACTTGCCGCTATTGCCAATGCAACCACCATAATAATCGATTAAAATTCATGATTTCCGTGATCATTGTCACCGGCAAAGTGTTCCACTGCTTCTGCTTGTAATAATCCTTGGGACAATATAACTGAAATACGCTATTTCCGGACAGTTCGATTATTACGACCAAAACAAAACTAAGTCCTATATGTTAACATGGAGTAAATGGACCTCCTGCCCCCAACTGCCCCCAGCCTCGTTTTCGCGCGCGAGACTTGCACGCCCTATTAGAAAATCTTTATAGACAATAACAACTAATTAACTAACTGCCACACCCAGCCAGGTGCACGGCTCCCAGTTGGTAAAGGTCAAAGGGTGGGTGTCACTCGCGGCGATTTGAGTAACAGCGTCGGGATTCTTATAAACATTCGATGTTCGACACTACGAAGTCAGTTCTGTTTCGTTAAAACATTTATTGGCGGTCAGGACGCACCAGTAGTTATAACTTATACTGATTAACATGATTTTGCAATTAAAAAAAACACGAATTGTCACTTTAAGGTGTATACCCAGCCAATACACTGCTAAGAAAGACCACTTGGCTCTATACTCTTTAATTAATTACATAATTTGTTTGATAAATAGATTTAGTTCTAATATCTATAATATTAAGACCTCCGTCCGCAAATGTGTTTAATAGTGAATCTCTTTTCAAAGCTTCGGGTTTACTGTTCCAAAGAAATGGAAATTCCAATTTCTTAAACATTTTCCATCTTGCTTGGTACTGTGGTAAGAATCCCTATGTACCAAATGGAGCTGCACAGCACAGATTGCAGAGAAATACCTTTTCCCCTAAACGATAATTACCTCCTGCTATATACATTTTTAGAAATTATAAATAATTTTCCCCGAAGTCTTTTTATCGGCGTTTGTCGTACCTACACGCCGCATTGTTTTGGAAATCACTAGTCCATTTTAGACCAGCAGGTTCAATTGAGAGGACCCGGGTTCGAATCCTGTGCTGCGATGTTAAAACCTTGGGTAAGTTTTTAAGAAGTTGTGATGGTGTCTGATTGAACAGGTCTGTCAGGGAAGTAAAGTGTAAAGCGCTTTGAGTAATCCTAAGGATTGGATATTTCGCTATATAAGAACTTACCTTTACCATTTTTAACTGAACACCCACGCCATTGTCCAAGCCACACCCCAAAGGTTTTTCCTTTTCGAGATTGGCGAACTGCCAACCCCACATATCGCTCCACCCAGGTAGACAAAACTGTCTCTGCTTAAGCCAGAATTATATACTGCTCTTGTTTTCTATGTCCCACCCACATTACCCCCGTCTTCTCCAAACATACCCTCAGTCCATGCTTACTAAAAATATCTTTCCACTCTATCAGCTGTTCTTGGAGATTTGCTTCCCCATCCGATACTAATGCCAGGCCATATGCGTACAATAGTTTCCGGAGTTTGTCTTTTGTACAAATCTTTCTGCTTATAAGTTCCACCACAGCGATAAACAACAATGGGATCAAAGCGCTCCCCTGTGTCAGGCCAACATTTCCTTTGTACTCTCCTGACACTCCCTGTCTACACAGCACCCTGCTATTCGTGTCCTCATACGTCCCCTCCACCATCCTGACCTCCGCCTCTAGGACCCCCATCCAGCGTGCGTGCGTGCCCTACTGCCAGATGGTACCACGCAATACACTACCTAATACACGCGTATGCGCGCAAGCACACACACACACACACACACACACACACACACACACGCACGCACACATACACACATACGCATACACAAACACACACACACACATACGCACGCGCGCGCGCGCACGCGCACGCGCACGCGCACGCGCACGCGCACGCGCACGCGCACGCGCACGCGCACGCGCACGCGCACGCACACACATTGAGGACGACGTTGTTAACTGCCTTAGCTAAAACCACTTAGTGTAAATTAGTGAGATAAATAATTAATTAATATTTAAATTTGCGACGATTTGATTGTTATTTGGTGTTATTGATTTATTGTTATTGCGATGTGTCTGGTAAATATTATGTCACATCTGACGAGTCGCTTTCCACAACCGGACTAACAGCGGTGACAGAAACACGACATCGGGGAATCTGAAGACTAATCTAGAAACACATATTTCGCAGGGACGTCATCCATTCTATCGCTGGAGAAGATTATCAAAGGTGAGCGATTTTTTACTAAAGTCAATTAAATTGTTATTCATAAAGAACCAAAATAAAGGTAAATTCTCATATATCGCAGGATCCATCCCGAGGACTGCTCTAAGCGCTTAACATAGGTTGACCTCTTCAATCGAACACCATTTCGACTTATCGGTAAGCATTCATCCCCACTACTATCAATGCGCTAAAATATTCGTACACAAGTATTCACCACTGTCTATAGCCAGGTATTTATCAGTGCAACTGATTGATCTGGAGCAACTTAACGCGAACTTACATCGTCAAAATTCGACCCGGCGGTTCGGATTCCAATCCGAATACTGTCGATTGAGAGTTCTATGCTCTGGTCAGTGCGTGATTGGGGAGTTGCTGGAGATTTATTGGTGATGTTCTTCTTTCAGACTTTCTCAGCAGCAGTACTTCGCCACCACTCGGTGTCTGTGACATTCGAAAACGGGAGAATGTTTTGAAGATTTGCTTCGGCGACATTTTCAATTTTTTTAAGTTTTTCTGGCTCGCTATAATCCGTGAACTGCACTCGTCTCTAAGTGATGGGGAGAAATCTCTGCCTCCAGTCTATCCCTCCAGTCTATCCCTCCAGTCTATCCCTCCAGTCTATCCATCCAGTCTATCCCTCCAGTCTATCCCTTCAGTCTATCCCTCCAGTCTCTCCCTCCAGTCTATCCCTCCAGTCTATCCCTCCAGTCTATCCCTCCAGTATAATATCCCTCCAATTTATCCCTTAAGTCTATCCCTCCAGTCTATCCCTCCAGTCTATCCCTCCAGTCTATACCTCCAGTCTATACCTCCAGTCTATCTCTCTAGTCTATCCCTCAAGTCTATCCCTCCAGTCTATCCCTCCAGTATAATATCCCTCCAATTTATCCCTTAAGTCTATCCGTCCAGTCTATCCCTCCAGTCTATCCCTCCAGTCTATACCTCCAGTCTATCTCTCTAGTCTATCCCTCCAGTCTATCCCTCCAGTCTATCCCTCCAGTCTATCACTCCAGTCTATCCCTTCAGTCTATCCCTTCTGTCTATCCCTCCAGACTATCCCTCCAGTCTATCCCTCCAGTATAATATCCCTCCAATGTATCCCTTCAGTCTATCCCTCCTGTCTATCCCTCCAGTCTATCCCTCCAGTCTATCCCTCCAGTCTATCCCTCCAGTCTATCCCTCCAGTCTATCCCTCCAATCTATCCTTCCAGTCTATCCCTCCAGTCTATCCCTCCAGTCTATCCATCCAGTCTATCCATCCAGTCTACCCCTCCAGTCTATCCCTCCAATCTATCCCTCCAGTCTATCCCCCATTGAATCAACTGCACTACAAATTATCACCATTTCCCTATATATCGTAGGCTCTTAACCCGCTTCCACAACAAAATGTGGAGGGGCTAAGCTTCAGATTCCTGCCTGGTTCCAACGCCTTGATGGCAGGCGGACCTACAGTTCTTTTTACTGTAATTTGTCAACAATGTTGTTAATATCCTATATTTAAAACTAGCTAGTTTGACAATACTGTTTTGCAGACTCCAGGCGGCGGTAGGGCGGGAGAACCGATCTGCAATGACGACGTGGTCAAACTCCCCCGACCTAGGGCTATGGACGGTCCTCAGTGTCGTGTGCTCTTTGGCTACGGTAATCAGTGCCGAAGGTAGACTATTAATTTTTTATCTATTCAACATTGAGTTACGCAGATCAATTCTAAAGACTGGTCAGCTGCTATCAACACTCATAGCAACAATATCCCCATCGAGCTGGCAAAACAAAACAAAAACTGAGACATGCTATAGCGAATCCATCCGCTAGTTTTTATGTAGTGCGTTTTGTTTTTATTCATGATACTCGACTGATTTATTATAACCACCAGGCAACGCCTGAACTAAATAACAGCTTCGTTTAATCAATTGCTCTGACTGCGATTGAAACAGCCCGTGCCATTATCAAGTCGGCACTTGTGTTACATTATTTTAGAATGGCTACCAATATGCTCGCTGCATCAGTACAAATGGCAAAAGACGTCATGATAATATTTCACAAGAAAGACCGATTTATTTTGATTTATTTGACCTAACCTTCGGAGAAGTAGTTAATGAATTTACGCAACACAACATGTTCCTCTCATTCCCAAATAAAATAAAACTGTCATCTAGAACTGAGTGACTAATGAAGTATAGCTCGGAGGTTTGACTAACGCGCAAATTAGGTCAACTTGGCATTATAGTTTATGTTTACGTAATGGCAACAGGACAGTGTGTTTAACGACAAGGAAGGACAGTAGGACATTGTGACTGACGTACAATAATAAAACAGCAGCTAAGTAGGTTGCTAATATGAAAGCATCGAACGTGTTGCGCTCATAACCCATGAAATGATGTGTTACAGAAAGATGTTTCCCAAGGTATTCAGCACTGCTACCAGACTCTGCATTACATCGCATGTGTAATCATAGCACCTACATGTAACTAATGCGTTCTACGTGTAACGTCGGTGTAGGTACAGTGACTAAAGCAATCATAAATTCATCCATGGAACTTGTATGTGAGCCTAGGATTGTACACATAATTGCTAGTCATGCAAAATTGGTACTAACGCTTTAATTAACTGAACCATGTTTGCTAACGGCGCGTTCGTGACGAATTATTCTTGGCGCTGTTGGTGCAGACGTGGGCGCTCGTTGTAACCTGCTGGTCGGGACGGCCGGCGGTATGATGGACGTCCCCCTGGACACGTCCACACATCCTCCACTGCTGGGGAAGCCCACACACATCCCCATCATGTCAGGCAAGTGGTCAACATATCCGCGTATCAGTTATAAGGAAATTCCTCACACGTGGAGCTTGCCAGAATACCAGAATATGAAACGAGAGAACCCGGGTTCGAATCCCACGATTTTGTGTCGCTCTACTTTGCTCCAGTTCACTTAGCTATAAGCATGAGTACCCGGCTAGATCCGATACACGGTCATTTTGACGGGCTGGCTCTACCGGAAGTGGTCAAGACAAGTATCACCACGTAATTTGGATAGGATGGGTCTACCGAAAGTTGTTAAGACTAGTGTCAACACATCATTTGGATGGGCTGGGTCTACCGGAAGTGGTTAGAACTAGTGTCAACACGTCATTTGGACGGGCTAGGTCTACCGGAAGTGGTTAAGACTAGTGTCAACACGTCGTTTGGGTGAGCATAAAATAGAGGACCTTTCATAGAAACCACCCAAGCTTCCGAATGTTTACCACATAAGGCGAATTGATGTTTGAGGATTGGATACTGCGCCATAATAAGAACTTACCCTTTTTATTAGTCGGATCGAGTGCATGCGTGTGTGCGTGCGTGCATCCATGCATGCGTGCGTGCATGCGTGCGCGCGTCCATCTTTTCCTCTGCCCGAACAACGCATGTACATGTATATTTACTATATTCGTTCTAAGGATTGGCGATGGGAATTGTGGTGGACAGTGAACGTAGACGCATTTATTGGTGCAACAGTCGACGGAAGGCCATCAATCGCTTCGATGTCGACCGATTAGAAAAAACAACCATCGCCAGTGGAAGTAGGTTGCTAATATATATATATATATATATATATATATATATATATATATATATATATATATGTGTGTGTGTGTGTGTGTGTGCGTGCGTGCGTGCGTGTGTGTGTGTGTGTGCGTGCGTGCGTGCGTGCGTGCGTGCGTGCGTCGTGCGTGCGTGCGTGTTTACTAACCACATTAAGCCTATCCAAAAAAGGCATTCATCTGTGCTAATACGTCTGACAATTGACCTGATGTTCACACGTGTGTCGTTGTCGCGCTTACATTTTTTAACTTAAATACATTCCGAGTGACGCTTGTTTACAACAAAACACAGAGCATTTATAATATAAATACCATGGGCTGGTCTTTAATGTTTAACTTTCCTTTGGTGATTAGTGTGGAGAGTTGTTTAAAATGTCATCCGGTAATTTGAAATATTACGTTTGTTTACATCGCCATCAGGATTACGGTGCACTGAAGTCACGCGCTCTGCGTTTGCTATCAAAACATATCTCATTGAGGTATATAATATGAGATTCAGCGCGAAGT
>CBDHHR010000290.1:20000-22877 GCA_965263245.1 Metamycoplasmataceae bacterium
TAGTCGCAACAGTCTCATAGGTGGATAATAATAACGTATTGTTATTATTCACAACCTTAAACATTGGAATGTACATTGTATTTATATCGGCAACAGACTTTGAATTGACTTCGCATTACACTAACATCGCCTGAAACATTGCAACCACGTATAACGACAGCGCGACCCAGTCGAAATTGACAATTGACTAGCGCAACGGTTATTACTGCCGACTGACAGCGAATACGTTGACGTATAGTCTCGCTTAGCCGAAATTAAATTCATTACTTAATTATTGTTGTGTCGCCAATCCCATCGTTTTATCTGAGACGGTCCCTTACATTATTGGTGACGTTTGTGCGTCCTTATGCACGACCTCACCCAGTTAGTACTGTTTTATTGAGTATCCGGTCTAAGATTCCTGAGGACAGAGACGCTGTAGAATTAACTTTCGCTGTTTCTCAATATTATGAGTGCAAATAGTCTGCCGCGATGAGTCCAGTGATTTCTAAAACAAACAAACATTTCAGCGTGTGGGTGGCTGACCTGGTGACTGGCAGCTCCCGTCGGATATTCATGAACTACACCGTCAGTGGCATTGCACTAGTGGGATGTGTCTATCAAAGTAAGTATCGAACGCTAACAAGTATATGTATGTCTATGTATGTCCATTCGCACGCGCACACGTACATGTACACACCTAAGCCCGCCCAAGCCCGCCCACAACACACACACACTCAGGCATGCACGCATACAGTCATACACGCACACACACACACATACACACACGCACGCATGCACACGCACACGCACACGCACACGCACACGCACACGCACACGCACACGCACACGCACAAGCACGCGCACGCGCACGCGCACGCGCACGCGCACGCGCACGCGCACGCGCACGCGCACGCGCACGCGCACGCGCACGCGCACGCGCGCGCGCGCGCACGCGCACGCGCACGCGCACGCGCACGCGCACGCGCACGCGCACGCGCACGCGCACGCGCACGCGCACGCACATATACACACACAAACAAACAAACAAACAAACAAACACATAAAAAAACTTTCTCTCTCTCAAACACACACCCACACACATACACACACACGCACACATGCGCATACACATATACACCACTCAAACACAACACACACACACACACACACACACACACACACACACACACACACACACACACACACACACACACACACACTCACACACACACACACACACACACACACACACACACACTCACACACACTCACACACACACACACACACACACACACACACACACACACACACACACACACACACACACACACACACACACACACACACACACACACACACACACACACACACACACACACACACACACACACACACACACACACACACACACACACACACACACACACACACACACACACACACACACACACACACACACACACACACACACACACACACACACACACACACACACACACACACACACACAACACACACACACACACACACACACACACACACACACACACACGTTGTTATATTGTTGCTAGATGACGTAATAGTTCTACAGCACAGACACTGCTGTAAGTTGCCAGTGATCACGGTACTGTACACGTTGTGCTCCAGTGACCAGGGTGGACGGTTTGGACCCGCCGGTGCCGACGGAACTATCAGATCTGCTGACAGACGTCGACAACGCCACCTGCCTGTCTCTGGCAGACGTAGACCTCTACACGGTCGACACAAGCTCCAGTCGCTGGGTGCCGCCGCCGCCGCACGTGTGCTGGCTGCCCGGACTACGCATCGACCTGGGTGTGTCCGACATCACCGCGACGTCCTTCTCTGTCACAGTCACCGGACACCACCTCACGTGCTCCACGTCCCACTTCAAAGTGGCGATGCGACAGACGAGGTGGTGGTCAGCCTGTCAGTTCGCCGGCGAGTACAGAACGTGTACGTGGACTGACGCCGTCCAGTCTGGACAACTGACCACGTGTGTCGCCGCGTGTCGCTGTGACGGCGACGACTGCCAACATGTGACCATCCACATTCCAAAGATGTACCAGGAATGGCAGATATGTGAAATCGACATTAAATGAAACTCGAACAAGCCATTGGGTTCCTCTGAAGATGACTGCGCAACTCAGTCGAAATATTTTTAAATATGAAAATATACTCTCGCAAACTGGTGTAATGACATTCTTAGTCAAATCTATGTCGTCGTTAGTTATTTCGGAGTTATTTCTATTAGGTATTATAAAATAAACTAACAAATCAGTGTCGAACTAAATCCTGGAAGTGCGTACTCTCGTGTGTGGAACACTCTGCCACAACGTGGTAAGTGGCATTACTGTTGAATCAGTCGATGCTACGGATAATGTTAGAAGCATTTTAACAAGACATAGAGATACCTTTTTCTTTTACGTGAATCACACTACGCTGAATTATGCATGAATTGTGACGTGTGGTCATGCATGGGTTGTTCCAATGTCTGAAGTACTTCGCTCTGAACGAACCTTGTGCTTGATGTTGTAACGTGTGACGGACTGAGCTTTGGGGTGCAGTTTTGTTTTATAGAAATGTGTGATTCATTCCGCACAGAGTCAGGCTGCTACTTTTGTACGGTCTTAAGAAGTTGTAATGTTTATTGTAGACTAACTATAATGCAACTCTATTGGGGTGTGTGAGCAAGTCGAACGACAGGTCTTTGTACATTCAACGCTTTTATTGAGTATGTATATAGTTCCCAGAAGGCGGCCCGCTCTGCAATAGATAATTAAATATCGTACAATTCCAAGTACATATATATCAACATATTCATACATTTACTCTTCCTGTGCCCTCTTATACACCGTCTATTCCTGTGTTGCTCT
>CBDHHR010000292.1:0-3811 GCA_965263245.1 Metamycoplasmataceae bacterium
GCTTTCCTAAAAATATAAAGGATTGCTCCTCAATAGTCTTAGAAGAGTTACTGTCTTAGAAGAGTCTCATGACCCTATTTTGTTATTTCAATGTAATATATTATGCCTTGTATACAATAAATTTACATATAATTTGTGTTATTTTTCTAAATGTTGACATCGATTTATTGTATTATGTATGGGTCAAATAAAGCAAATTTTCTTAAACCTTCACCATGACAAAAAACACTTATGCCGATATCATTCCAATTATCACTTGTTCAGAGATATTATTAACTCCGAATAAGACTCTGGATAAACTCTTAAATGAACATTCTAGATTCAAATCAAAGACATCTATTATAAGCAGAAACCAAGCCACAAGTAATGCAATAAAAGTTGATATTATAACTTTGATCTTCTGAAAAGTTTGAATCTGTTTAGTTTTTATACTTCCCACCGTGTCCTACGTTTTGGATAGCAGTACTACATCTCCACTGATGTGAACACGTCTGACACCAGCTACTGACAAATGCAGACAAGACACTGACTGTGACAACGCCAAACTAGCACTGAGCATTACACATTATTTCTGGCAATGTGCATCTGGACCATTTTAACCACTGACATCTTGTGCGAGCAGAACATGTAACATTTAAGATTTATTGCACAATTTGTGTCGCAACAACTTGTAGCACAAATTGTGTTTGTAATGAATCACGTAATCTCTTAATCAATACAAGATATACAGTAAGTCATACGTAACCTTTTAGAACAGTCAGAAAATGCTGTAGTTGCAACTTGCTAAATACCTTCCAAAGTCCAATGATTAATTATTTTTATTGGATTAATTAATTCTACACTTTAAATCTATGTACAGGTGTATTTGATTTTTTTCCATTTTGTGCTTTAAATTAGGGATTGTTTTAATGTCAACATTTATTTTACCTCTGTTCATTAATTCTCTGACCTGCATATGTATACCTATTATTTATTATGTGAACTTTTAAAACATACATGATATACAGGTCTCTAGGGCTGCCCAAAGTCCTCTCTATGCTTATACAGGTCTTTAGGGCTGCCCAAAGTCCTCTCTATACTTCTGCAGGTCTCTAGGGCTGCCCAAAGTCCTCTCTATGCTTATACAGGTCTTTAGGGCTGCCCAAAGTCCTCTCTATGCTTATACAGGTCTTTAGGGCTGCCCAAAGTCCTCTCTATGCTTATACAGGTCTTTAGGGCTGCCCAAAGTCCTCTCTATACTTCTGCAGGTCTCTAGGGCTGCCCAAAGTCCTCTCTATGCTTATACAGGTCTTTAGGGCTGCCCAAAGTCCTCTCTATGCTTATACAGGTCTTTAGGGCTGCCCAAAGTCCTCTCTATACTTCTGCAGGTCTCTAGGGCTGCCCAAAGTCCTCTCTACATTTATACAGGTCTCTAGGGCTGTCCAAACTCCTCTCTATACATATACAGGTATTTAGGGCTGCCCAAAGTCCTCTCTATACTTATATAGCTCTTTAGGGCTGCCCAATGCCCTCTCTATACTTATATAGGCTTTACGGCTGCCCAAGCACCTCTCTATACTTATATAGGCTTTACGGCTGCCCAAGCACCTCTCTGTACTCAAGGTGTTTATGACTGCCCAAAGATTTGTCTACACTTCACTGTACTTCAGGTGACTCTAGTGGACAAGTGAGTCAGACTGTCCATAGTTGACAGGTGGTTCTAGTGGACAAGTGAGTCAGACTGTCCATAGTTGACAGGTGGTTCTAGTGGACAAGTGAGTCAGACTGTACATAGTTGACAGGTGGCTCTAGTGGATAATACTAAGTGAGTCAGACTGTCCATAGTTGACAGGTGGTTCTAGTGGACAATACTAAGTGAGTCAGACTGTCCATAGTTGACAGGTGGTTCTAGTGGACAAGTGAGCCAGACTGTCCATAGTTGAAAGGTGGTTCTAGTAGACAAGTGAGTTAGACTGTCCATAGTTGACAGGTGGCTCTAGTGGACAAGTGAGTCAGACTGTCCATAGGTGACAGGTGGTTCTAGTGGACAAGTGAGTCAGACTGTTCATAGTTGACAGGTGGCTATAGTGGACAAGTGAGTCAGACTGTCCATAGTTGACAGGTGGCTCTAGTGGACAAGTGAGTGTCTCACTGAGGCTGTTATGCCAGCCCTGTAGGAGTGTCATGGTGTCACGCAATGACACAACGGTGACGTGACCTTCTGTCTGCAGTGAGCGTGTGATAGTACAGGGAGGTCTGAGAGAGTGCAGGCGTCAACAGACCCACGCACTGTCACAAATCTGCCTGTCACAGCTGTGCCTGGCCTCACTGCCCGGTGACAGTCTCTTAACGGGGACATTCACAATGTGAAACAGTGATATTGATTGCAATTTGCACTTAACTATCCACAACTGTTAAAGGACATTTGTCGTCTACCGGTAGTTACAAAAATGCGCTCTGTGTTGTAAAATAGTGGTTTTGTCCTATTTTTTACATATTAATTTACTTATTTTACTTTGTGTAACTTATTTATTTGCTTACTTTTAATTTTTAACCTATTGATAGTTGAAACATATTTACTTCTGAAGGAATTTTTCAATCATGTGTTATATTTATTTACAGTGTCTGTTAAAGACAGTCCAATGTCAGTTAGAGCCAATCCAGTGTCAGTTAGAGCCAGTCCAATGTCAGTTAGAGCCAGTCCAATGTCAGTTAGAGCCAGCCCAGTGTCAGTTAGAGCCAGCCCAATGTCAGTTAGAGCCAGTCCAGTGTCAGTTAGAGCCAGTCCAATGTCAGTTAGAGCCAGTTCAATATCAGTTAGAGCCAGTCCAGTGTTAGTTAGAGCCAGTCCAATGTCAGTTAGAGCCAGTCCAATGTCAGTTAGAGCCATCCAGTGTCAGTTAGAGCCAGCCCAACGTCAGTTAGAGCCAGTCCAGTGTCAATTACAGCCAGCCAAATGTCAGTTAGAGCCAGTCCAGTGTCAGTTAGAGCCAGTCCAGTGTCAGTTAGAGCCAGTCCAATATCAGTTAGAGCCAGTCCAATGTCAGTTAGAGCCAGTCCAGTGTCAGTTAGAGCCAGCCCAACATCAGTTAGAGCCAGTCCAGTGTCAATTACAGCCAGCCCAATGTCAGTTAGAGCCAGTCCAATGTCAGTTAGAGCCAGTCCAGTGTCAGTTAGAGCCAGTCCAGTGTCAGTTAGAGCCAGTCCAGTGTCAGTTAGAGTCAGTGCAGTGCCAGTTAGAGCCAGTTCGGTTGTCAGTTAGAGCCAGTCCAGTATCAGTTAGAGCCATTCAATGTTAGTTAGAGCCAGTTCAGTGTCAGTTAGAGCCAGTACAGTGTCAGTTAGAGCCAGTCCAGTATCAGTTAGAGCCATCCAATGTTAGTTAGAGCCAGTTCAGTGTCAGTTAGAGCCAGTTCAGTGTCAGTTAGAGCCAGTCCAATGTCAGTTAGAGCCAGTTCAATATCAGTTAGAGCCAGTCCAGTGTTAGTTAGAGCCAGTCCAGACCTCAAAAGGTTTTACATTTTACTCCCTTCAGTTGAACACCATCTCAAGTTCTCTGGGAAGCATGCAGCCACACTGTGATTAAAGCACTAAGACTAGTTGTTCACAAATATCCACCGTCGTCTATAGTCAGGTGCTCATTCATACAGCTGAACAAACTGGAGCAATGTAGAGCGAAGGAACCTGCCCAAGGTTCGACACAGCAGCTCAGGATTTGAACACCTCAACTGAGGGTGTGATGCCCCATCCACTGTGCCACTGCTCCTAGATGTACCATCCATGATAAAGACCCCCCCTGATACACCTTCTCACCCAGACTCACTCCAATGAT
>CBDHHR010000293.1:0-12361 GCA_965263245.1 Metamycoplasmataceae bacterium
ATGACAGTGAAGCATAACCAACCAATAGCAAAAGCAACAACAAAGATGGAACAATGACTAATGCAGGTGACTGACTGGTATGAAAAAAACTTAAGTTGAACAAAGAGAAGTCAGATGCAGTCATCTTCCTAACATCAAAACAACTAAACTATTTGCCCTCTGATATTTCCGTGACAATTCGTGGACATCACGTTGTGCCAAAGCCATCTGTACGGTACATCACAGTCATTCTTGACAGCGGACTTGCAATGCATTCGCAATATGCATATATAGCAAAGCCATGCTACGCAACATTGAACAAACTCGGTCAAGCATTATTGATGATACTTGCAAAACCCTAGTGCACGCGCTCGTTACTGCACGCCTCTACTATGCGAATTCACTATTATACGGCCTTCCGCAGACAAAGCTGCAGCGTTTGCAACGCGTGCAAATCTGCACAGCCCGGCTCGTCTGCCGTACAAGAAAATACGACCACATCACTCCAGTGCTGCAGCATTTGCACCGGTTACCGGTCTGTGTGCGCTAACGTGCAAAGTGCTTGTGTTTGTTTACTGTATGATGCATGACCAGGCGCTATGTTACCTCTCGGAACTACTTTCACGTTAACCAAATAGGCTACTGAGATCTGCTGTTATAGGGCGTGCAAGTCTCGCGCGCAAAAACGAGGCTGGGGGGCAGTTAGGGGCAGGAGGTCCATATACTCCATGTTAACATATACGACTTTGTTTGTTTTTGGTCGTAATAATCGAACTCTTCCTAAATAGCGTATTTCAGTTATATTGTCCGAAGGATTGTTACAAGCAGAAGCAGTGGAACATTTTGCCGGTGACAATGAACACGGAAATCATGAATTGTAATCGATTATTATGGTGGTTGCCATGGCAATAGCGGCAAGTACTTGTGTTTGGCGATCTTGACTAATAATGAAGAGTGTACAACCTGTTTGGGCCAAACGTATACATATGTTATGATTATGTGCATTTAGACAACTTGTCAGATATAAGTGCTTATCGAAACCACAACGTATAGCAATGTAAAATGCAAATCCCGTAAAAGACACATACGGCCTAACATCGTGTCGATTATCTGCACTACGTAAATCGCTATATGTCTATGATAGTGTGATAAACTCAATATTAAATCGGACATTTAAAATAAGAAACGTATAACACAAGATATTTATGAACTGATTTTCCTCGTATTCACCAGTCGGAAGCTACAACTGTCATCCATCGTTAGAATATTATTCTTGTGTCCAGTCCCCAATTAGTCTCGCTTAGTCCCCAATAAGCTCCAGTCGCGCGAGGTCACGCCATGTATCGTGACCCACTTGCAGGCCCTATTAACAGCACCGGCTTCGCAGACGAAGTGTATGTGTGTGTGTGTGTGTGTGTGTGTGTGTGTGTGTGTGTGTGTGTGTGTGTGTGTGTGTGTGTGTGTGTGTGTGTGTGTGTGTGTGTGTGTGTGTGTGTGTGTGTGTGTGTGTGTGTGTGTGTGTGTGTGTGTGTGTGTGTGTGTGTGTGTGTGTGTGTGTGTGTGTGTGTGTGTGTGTGTGTGTGTGTGTGTGTGTGTGTGTGTGTGTGTGTGTGTGTGTGTGTGTGTGTGTGTGTGTGTGTGTGTGTGTGTGTGTGTGTGTGTGTGTGTGTGTGTGTGTGTGTGTGTGTGTGTGTGTGTGTGTGTGTGTGTGTGTGTGTGTGTGTGTGTGTGTGTGTGTGTGTGTGTGTGTGTGTGTGTGTGTGTGTGTGTGTGTGTGTGTGTGTGTGTGTGTGTGTGTGTGTGTGTGTGTGTGTGTGTGTGTGTGTGTGTGTGTGTGCTCGTTGTCATGTGTCGGTGTTAGTTGTCACACGTATGGTGTGGTTTGCCACGTGCAGGTGTTCCAGAGAAGACGAGACGGGTCCGTCGACTTCTACCGCGACTGGGCCAGCTACAAGGAAGGATTCGGCGACGTCGAAGGCGAATTCTGGCTTGGTGGGTCACACGAGATATCTTTTAATTTTGAGAGCTTATACGGATAAGTTTCTCAATACAGCGTATTTCTGGATAAGACATTGTACTATAAAATAAGTATTACTCAAAAACAAAACGTACATTTGATATAAACAAATTGTAATATTTACATTGTATCGGTCAGATTACATTATATTTGGTGTGATTTAGATTATACATGTTATGTCAGCATGTTTTTTTTTCTCAAGCGTGAAATTATGTATTAAGACTGACACATTAACTTTGCCCGTTTGGAGATTTAATATCGTTGACTTATTTTTTATTTTATGTCATAATTTCAGATAATCATTGTGGCTGACGATAATTTGTGCAAAACGTGATGTTGATTTTGATTACTGGTATTAATTATGTTTTACAATAATGTGCATTATTAATATATTCGTTTGCAGGCAATGATTACCTTCATGACATAACATCGCAACAACGATATATCCTACGAATTGACATGGAAGATTTCGAAAACGAGAAGAGATATGCAGTTTACTCCAATTTTTCCGTTGCCTCGGAAGTAAACAAGTATAAACTGATACATGGGACATATAGCGGAACAGCGGGTAATTAGAACATATATTCTACATATGTTGTTGATTCTCCTTTCTGACCATCGCTTGAGGTAGTCAGAGCGTGCGTGTAAACATTCTTGTAAACGAGGAACTAGGCATCGTGTCTTGAACATTTATGTAGATATGTATCATATTTTCAATAAACTGCTGAAATCTTATCAGAATGACCAATAACTATTTCGTTGGCTGCTCTAGCTTGTTACCCCCACAGCTGGTTAAAACCACCGTATAATATGTTAACAATTGTGTACCATCAATAAAGCTTCAATGTGTACCACTAACAGTATTCAAATGGTGCATGACGTTTACTGTGTTATAATTCTGGTCATTGTTCTAATGATATATAGTAAAAGCTATTGTAATATCATGCATTTTATGTTGACCTAATTAAGAACCACTTGCTTTAATAAATGCCAATTATAGTCACTACCGTTTACGTACATTCGTAAGTGATGTCCGCATAACTACTAAATACAATAATACCTGTACAGTGATTTGCCGTATATAGTCACTGGTGAGATTGTCGTCATTGGTATCATTTATTATATCTCTCTCAGCAAGTAAATCCCGTGGGGTTCAAATATCTTTGTAACCTAAATGCATCGATCGTTCCAGTGTGGCTCACGTGTAAAATGTGCCGTTTGACATTCTTCATTGGCCATGAACTTTCAACGAAACAGAACTAAAAACCTATCTTGTTTTTGTATAATAATTCACCGTGACTGTATATTTATGATAATATGTGTGATGCAGGGGATCCGCTGAGTTACCAACAAGGTCAATCATTCAGCAACAAGGACCGAGACAATGACGTGAACAGTAGAATTTGTGCTCAGTTGTTCAATGGGGGCTGGTGGTATGCAGCATGCCATGGTTCTAACTTGAACGGCCTCTACCTCCGAGGCCATCACTAATCATACGCCGACGGCGTCGAGTGGATGTCTTGGCATGATTTACATTACTCGCTTAAGAGAGTCGAAATGAAGCTACGACCATAGCAAACTTCAGTTAAGGACAAGGACTTCAAAGAACATACTTATCCCTGAACAGAGAACCATTTATATTATGTACGTTCCAATGGTTTATGATACTATTTGGATATATAGTTAGTATAATACTAACATGAAGTCAACTCGTGATAAGTGCATAGTAAGCACATGCACAAGATTATGCATACTTTAGATGTGTATATATATATATATATATATATATATATATATATATATAGATATATATATATATATATATATATATATATATATATATATATATATATTCGGCCGTAATATCTAAACGGCGCAAAACTTTGATTTCCTGTTATAGTTCCGTGTGATTACTAATTATTACGTGATGTGATCCATCAGAACGATGTTGTCCATAACAAACATATTCCTTCCATAGAAAAGTACTAATGTCGCATTCTTTGTTGTTTTTAGTAATTTATGGTTCATCCCTATTAACTCTTTTGTGTGCAAAACCACGCCAACAATGCAAATGTGTTTACTTACGAATACGTAAACAAATCTATAGTGACCAACTTTTGTTTCTAAGGCCCGCATGTTTTTTTCACACGAGCATGCACAAGAAATCACATTTCACAAATACGAACGCAAACACAGGCTTACACACATATACACTCATATATGTTCGTACACACAAACACACATACATACACACTAACCCCGTCTCTGGAGATAATATCAACATATTATGACTTCATAATATGTTGTTTACCTTATCAGCCATTTCATCAACATAACGAAGATGTGTTTGTTTGTTTATTGGTCATGGCTACCAATAAACAAACAAACACATCTTCGTTATGTTGATAAGGTAAACGCAAAAATAGGAAGGGGCCGTTGTATGTTTGAATGTTTATTGATGGCTACCTTCATAAATGCATTCTCGTTTGAATTACAATAAAACAAGTTGTTTTTAATTTGTTATCTTGTAATAACCTTGACCAAATATCGACGTATCATTTCTTCATAAATCCACGTACTGAGTATGATAACATTGTTTGAAACATTCCATCCATCTATGTAACATGCAATGACATTATATCTGGAGACGTTTGACAAATCTATACGAGTATACGGATTCGCTTTATGACCAAACGCTACGACACACTGCAAGGAGAAGAGAGCAATGTTACAGTACCGCATTATCATCATTACAACATATTTGTGCTAGTATTTCACAAACTAGCAGTTGTTTTGGTCATTTCTATCGTTGAGTGCAATTGTTAGTGCAATACATATATCCAGACGAGTAAACAAAAGTAAAAGGTAAGTTCTTATATCGCGCAGTATCCAATCTTTAGGATTGCTCAAATGGCTTTTACATTTTAATCCCTGGGAGACCTATTCAATCGAAGACCATCTCGGCTTCTCTGGGAAGCATTCGGCCACGCGGCAATATCGGGAAGACTGTTCGTACACTAATATTCACCACTGTCTGTAGCCAGGTACTCATTCATACAGCTGAGTGAACTGGAGCAATGTAGAATGAAACAACTTTGTCCTAGGTTTTACACGGCAGCACAGGATTCGAACTCGGGTCCTCTCAGTCGAGAGTTCGATGCTCTACCCCTGAGCCACTGAGCTATTATGAGTCTACTTTGAGGTAATGTGACACGTGTCTTATTTGTGAAAGAGGTTCGTTCCAGTACATGATACCCGCAACAGATAACTACCTAACAACAACCAGAGTAACATAGCGAAAACTATCTGATATGGATTTAAATGTGTAACATAGCATCTTACTGGGTATTTATTTATTTGGCAAATTGGGTATGTGTGATCGAGGAATGCTATTAGCCTTATGTGAATACTTTGCATGGGGATAAAGTCTTGGCCTGAATGTCTAATTTGTCACCCTCAAATAGGTGCAGAATATAACTATTAGTGTACATGTAGCCCAGTGTGTGTCGAAAGTTGGGTAGTTTCATTGACCGAATATCGCCTTCCCCTTCCGACCAGCACCGGACAATTTGGAAGAATAGGGCAGACATATCACCATGCTACTACCAGATTAAAGCTGCCAGTCAATCTCTGGCCATACTACTCGGAGGTGCAAAGAGTTTCTGGGTCAATAAGAGCCGCCAACATTGGTAAGTAGCCTAAGGATAGCGACATCTCAACACTAAGAGACGAACGGAACCATGAGCTGGAAGACCAACTGATATAGACCAGCTTGCTATGGGATGTGATCGAGGAATGAGAAGAAGAGAAGAATGCTTCACTATCTAACATAGGTA
The DNA here is from genome assembly GCA_965263245.1 of Metamycoplasmataceae bacterium. Classification (GTDB taxonomy): domain Bacteria; phylum Bacillota_I; class Bacilli_A; order Mycoplasmatales; family Metamycoplasmataceae; genus DT-68. The sequence continues at coordinate 5,833 of CBDHHR010000293.1, forward strand.
GATGTGCACAGCAGATTAAAATAAGGAGATACATATAACGCATATTTTTGTCGTAGTCACAAAATACCAACTGACCTGAGTTAGGTTTTACCATGCTGTTTTAAAATGTATTATGGAAACCAAATGTGGCACTTGAGATTGTGTATTATGGGATATTGTCTTAATAAGTAGATCAATGCGTGCAACGACAGAAAGGTGCGCAATGTCGATAAGACCAGAAGTATTGTCTATTTTCACAAGAAAAAAAATTTATTACAGAAAATGTTTTTAAATATCAGTCTTCCCCATATGAAAAAATCTACTGATGCATTTGCAACAAACTAGTTGCGGTCAAAACCGTGTGTCATATCTGCACTGACTGTGCATTAAATATCCTTCCAAAGACCGTGTTCAGAAGTTGTTATTCATAGGTCTATCATGTGACATATATGTGCTAAATCAGTCACACCTATTACGCTAAGGGTGACCAAACACAGTGTTACGATACTAGAATATATGTTTCTTACGAAAATAGACAGATACAATTAAAAGCTCATGAAAGCCGCCATGACGCCAATCGTGTGCCCTATCTACACTGACAGCATTATTTTCAGGTGTAAATAGGGGTACGGACGATTTTACCTAGTGCACAATTTAGGTCATGAGTGCATATTTTATATTTAATTAGACATTCAAAAATGATTCACACTTTCAGTCCAACTACCACCAGTCACCAGTGGCAGTGGTCGTCTGCCAGCGGCGCTATCATTCAATCTGCTGTAACCTGTGTTCAGATGAGCACTGTTTTGTCGATTGAAATGTTTAAAATACAAATATTGTGGAAACTAAAGAGCAGTTAATCGAGTGATTTTACGATGTCGCTGTCTCTACTTACTTCTAACAGGGCTCTGACATTGAAGTTTGCACGATCCAGTCGTCATTCCACGCCAACGGCAGCGGCAACGGCGTTGCTGCCGAATTTATGTAATATTATCCTCCATTGTTTTGAACATTGCTTCAAGGGGCACCATCATTAGGGACTTGCAGCATATTCGTAACCGATTCTTCTGTTATTGTAACGTGGGTTGGCACCATTCCATAAGGGTATTTTCACGGTAAAGCTCCAAAACAATGTGAAGTGAGAGTTCTGCCAAATCATTATCTGCCATTTTTATGGAGGTTGAAGTTCAACTCTTTGCTTTCGTTTCATTTGGTGTTTAGTCCGAGTCACACTTACGAATCTATCGTACATGTATCACTGCCTTAACGACGCCATGATCCCACATTCGGCTAAACGCATGCCTCGCAATCCCGCTTTTATCTGCTCTGACGTAGCACTGCTGACAAAGGACCGGACAGAATTTCCTCAAAATGTTTATCCCATAAGTATTTGTATTTAAAACTTGCGAGTAACGGTCATATTGGAATGTTTAATGTATTATTAACGGAAAGTATGTTAGTAGCAACGAAGAATCTGGCCCGATACCGTTGCGGTCTCAGATTCGGCAGATTCGTGCCGAATCTGGAACCACGACACTGGGTCTAACCAGGTCCAGCACATTGGGAATTCCCCTGCCAGTTCCGCCATCTGGCGATCAGCGTGGGCTACACTTCCACAATATTAACTTCGAACCAGTTTAAATTCCATACCTAAATTAAAATATGGAACATTGGAAACATTAAAAATAACCCCCAAACATACAATTGAAACGACTATAATTAGTAACCCTTACATTGAATTAAAACAGTGCAGTCCTAGAGATCAGGAGACATGGAATGTGGGTTGGACTGGAGAGACATGTTAACACTGGAATGAGATGTCGGGAGTGATAACGAATACGGCATGGCCACGGCCTAAGTGTCATAGCAATCAATCGTGTGCGTGTGTGTGCGCGCGCGCGCGTATGTATGGCATATGTGCGCGGCATGTTTTTGTGCATATGTGCGTATGCCTTTTGTGAGTGTGTGCCATGTGCATATATGCGTGCGTGTATGTATGTATGTATGTATGTATGTATGTATGTAAATGCGCGCGCGCGTGTGTGTGTGTGTGTGTGTGTGTGTGCGTGTGCGTGTGCGTGTGCGTGTGCGTGTGCGTGTGCGTGTGCGTGTGCGTGTGCGTGTGCGTGTCCACGCGCGCGTATGTATGGCATATGTGCGCGGCATGTTTTTGTGCATATGTGCGTATGCCTTTTGTGAGTGTGTGCCATGTGCATATATGCGTGCGTGTATGTATGTATGTATGTATGTATGTATGTATGTATGTATGTATGTAAATGCGCGCGCGTGTGTGTGTGTGTGTGTGCGTGTGCGTGTGCGCGCGTGTGCGCGTGTGCGCGTGCGCGTGCGCGTGCGCGTGCGCGTGCGCGTGCGCGTGCGCGTGCGCGTGCGCGTGCGCGTGCGCGTGCGCGTGCGCGTGCGCGTGCGCGTGCGCGTGCGCGTGCGCGTGCGCGTGCGCGTGTGCGTGTGCGTGTGCGTGTGCGTGTGCGTGTGCGTGTGCGTGTGCGTGTGCGTGTGCGGTGTGCGTGTGCGTGTGCGTGTGCGTGTGCGTGTGCGTGTGCGTGTGCGAGTGCGTGTGCGTGTGCGTGTGCGTGTGCGTGTGCGTGTGCGTGTGCGTGTGCGTGTGCGTGTGCGTGTGCGTGTGCGTGTGCGTGTGCGTGTGCGTGTGCGTGTGCGTGTGCGTGTGCGTGTGCGTGTGCGTGTGCGTGTGCGTGTGCGTGTGCGTGTGCGTGTGCGTGTGCGTGTGCGTGTGCGTGTGCGTGTGCGTGTGCGTGTGCGTGTGCGTGTGCGTGTGCGTGTGCGTGTGCGTGTGCGTGTGCGTGTGCGTGTGCGTGTGCGTGTGCGTGTGCGTGTGCGTGTGCGTGTGCGTGTGCGTGTGCGTGTGCGTGTGCGTGTGCGTGTGCGTGTGCGTGTGCGTGTGCGTGTGCGTGTGCGTGTGCGTGTGCGTGTGCGTGTGCGTGTGCGTGTGCGTGTGCGTGTGCGTGTGCGTGTGCGTGTGCGTGTGCGTGTGCGTGTGCGTGTGCGTGTGCGTGTGCGTGTGCGTGTGCGTGTGCGTGTGCGTGTGCGTGTGCGTGTGCGTGTGCGTGTGCGTGTGCGTGTGCGTGTGCGTGTGCGTGTGCGTGTGCGTGTGCGTGTGCGTGTGCGTGTGCGTGTGCGTGTGCGTGTGCGTGTGCGTGTGCGTGTGCGTGTGCGTGTGCGTGTGCGTGTGCGTGTGCGCGTGCGCGTGCGCGTGCGCGTGCGCGTGCGCGTGCGCGTGCGCGTGCGCGTGCGCGTGCGCGTGCGCGTGCGCGTGCGCGTGCGCGTGCGCGTGCGCGTGCGCGTGCGCGTGCGCGTGCGCGTGCGCGTGCGCGTGCGCGTGCGCGTGCGCGTGCGCGTGCGCGTGCGCGTGCGCGTGCGCGTGCGTGTGCGTGTGTGTGTGTGCGCGCGCGCGCGTATGTATGGCATCTGTGCGTTGCGTTTGTTCGTGTGCGTGTGAGAGTGAAGACGAAAGTAGTTGTGGGCAGACTGAGATGGACAGGATGGGTCCAGAGAAGACACAGAGGATGAATTGAGAAATAAAGTTGCCATATTTTTGTCATACTGATTAATTTCAGTTAATTAGTTAATATTAGCTAAGTAGCGCACCAAGTTAACAGGCCAACATATTGTGATTAAGACCAGCAGAATTCATAAATCTGAAGATATTTATACATATTATGCAGTGTGCATAACCACATATATTATAAGAATAAATATATATTAACTAGTCATGTAATAATAAATAAATAAATTAACAGAATTTTTTTGGTAAAATGCAACAATGCCCAATAATATATGTTTATATAAACATGCAATTTGTAAAAGAAAACACCTTAATTGTGGTAAGATATATATCTTAATAATGATGTAATATTAATAAATAAATCAATATTCGTATACAGACCAACACAAAAACAAAAGGCCATAAAGTCCACGATATTGAAGATCATTACACATATTATGCAATGTGTATAACCATTAAAAGTAGTTACACATATAAATGAATAAATCATAAAATAATAATGTAATTAATTAGTCAATATTTTGGTGATTAACACGCCACTTTGATATACCTACACATCTTAGTAAAAGGCTATAATGTCCATATTTATGAAAATATACATACTGTCACTATGAACCGTGTACAATCACGTATAGCCTACAGTGGTAATATATATCATTTAATAAAAATAATAGCAATTTAATTTGTCAATATTTAGTAATTAGCATGCAACACTAACAGACTGACATGTAAGTAAACACCCTTATGCCCATGATTATGAGGACAGTCGTAACATTTATACAAGCAGCAAACCATCGCTGCCATTGATACAACGCGCTGTGAGTCACCCAGCTGCAAATGGGGCTGCTTCGAGTTGTCCCAGAAAGTTCGGCCTAACTTTTGACATAACCCAACTTGGGTGTGATTTGGACTTGGGTATGTGTTATGCAACTGGCCACATGACTCTAATTATACAAACGATTAATCTTAACTCGCACGTATAATGAAATAGTATAATGAAACGAATCCATAAACACAGTTGTACAAAATCATCTGCTTTGAAGATGCCGGTATCAAGCTCTGGTGTCAGTGTTTAATTAGTCCTATCTTCAGCAACTATAATATCAGAAGGAATATATAAGAAACTGTGCTATATTACATACGGTCACACATAGACATTTTCTAAACACAATGGTTGCTGGATTACACGTAATCGCATTTATGTACACGTGAATGCACATGCATACACACACATTTTAAAGTTATGAGAATAAGTAACAAAGGACACAGTGACTAAGTATGATAAGATTGTCCCCTTTCAACATACATATACATTGTTTTATCCAATGTCTTAAAGACTCTTCTACAGCGACATTCATGCATTAGCAGGACAATATCAGCAACAGCAATTAAATTATCGTTCATAATTAGATATTGAGTAGTAGTGAATTAATCAAACTTTTTCAGATAACGTTACTAAAGGCCTGATCCTTTTTGCGGGAATTCAGGTAACAAACATTTATAAACCATCAGTCCAATTTAATCAAAAACATATTACTTATTATCCTTGTTAACTGTTTATATAATAAATTCACTGGTACAATAATCATGATACCAAAACGTAGGCCTGTAAGAATCACGTAAACTCCATATATGTGCATATACAAATAAACAAAAATAAAAATGTGTATTTCGTTACTGTAGCGATTATATTCGTTATAGAGTCGTCTGACGCTGCCACTATGAAGCTGTCATGTCAGTTGTGTGTTTATGTCATTACCATATTTGTTGTTTATTTACCGCTCAAAACTATATACCGCGGTGTCTGATCCTTATGACAGCTCAGAGACGTTATGACTCACTCGTTGACACCACCTTTCGTTCGAACACCAGCTCGATGTATCTGGGCTACATGCTAAAAATACAGCTATAGCTTGAAAAAACAACAACATATATCCACTTATAACTAGAGCGAGGCATCCAGTCATATAAATGGAAGACACACGTAGATAGAACGAAATTGTCAACCTTGTTTCCTTTATCGAAGGCTTAATCAAAGAACCCCCATAGAAACAAAAAGATTCGGCTTCCACCAAAATGCATTCACATACGCACCTACATATACTCGAACACAGACCAGCGCAACCATAGGCTCTACACATACGCACACATACACGCACTTTTCTCGCTTAAAGACGACATAGTTGCAGAAGACATACCTGTAGCGAAAACCCTATTGGTAGTGAAATATCAGCATGCACAATTTATTTGCCCCGCAACCAACCTCCACAAATCATAGTCGGCGTCTTTCGTCCCCCTAACAGAGATGTCGCCATGGCCAATATGTCACAGAAACCATTGCCACCCTTATGCAATCATACCACTGTTGCATTCTGGATATGCGGCGACTTTAACTTACCCGACATTGATTGGCCAACTGATTCCACCAAGCTCACTCCCTACAACGTGAGATATCCCAAATCGCTAAACGACCTGTTTCTGAACATGAAAGCAGACCTAGGCATAAACCAAATAGTATATTTAAACACCAGGAAGAAAACTGCCTGGACTTTGTCTTCACAAATGTACCATCGTTAGCATATTGAACACGGGATACAGTCGGAGTGATTGACCATGCAGCAAACCTCTTTGAAATCACAGCGAATATCACACGTGCTATACCTACCAGGAGGAAAGTGTTAATCTGGTCAAAATCAAACTTACCTTAAGTAAAGGCACATGCCACCAGACTATCATAAACATATTTTCAAAACTGATTTTCCTGTGGAAGAGATATGGCAGTCACTCAAAACCGGCCTAGGATTCCTAGTGAACAAACTTATCCCAAGCAAGATGACTTCAACGGACACAACCAACCCTGGGTAAACACAAACGTCAAACAAATAGCAAAATAAAAACAGCGGGCGTATAAGCAAGTAAAGCGAACCCAGAAATGGGAAATATACCGCAGTCTGAAAAGCGAACTAAACAAGCATAATGGCCAACATGTAAATAACATAATCGCCGATG
>CBDHHR010000294.1:5000-10000 GCA_965263245.1 Metamycoplasmataceae bacterium
TTTTTTTCTGCATCTTTTTGTAATTTCTTATTATTTTCTTAGTTCAACAGTCTTATATAATATATTTATATATTGCAGGATAATATCTGCTGTGCTTATATGTTTCAAATGTTTTCGTTCTTCAAATTTAGCCAGCCTGAAACGTCAACCCTGGTAAACCGACTGGTGGCCTTCAAATTACAAGCCCGCGGCGTAAGTATTGACTCCGTGTACGGTCGCTACGTATTTATTGTTTCCTGAAGATAGTTTGTATGCACAAACGCACAATCACTCACGAACACACGAACGTACGAAAGTATGTACGTAATTATGTTTATCTGTACGTATGTGTTATTTTGTATGTAAATATATTGTAATGCCTATAATTACTAAAATTGTTTATGATCTGAACATTGTATATACATTTCGACAGGTTACCGGTCTTATAATATAACTACATTACGCTTAAACGTAATATTATTACGTTTAAGCGTAATGTGAAGGGCAGCACATTTTCAACATAACGTCATTGTTATATTATTTAGAACATATTAGTAATTAAACAAGTATAGACATAGAAACCCCTCATTATCTTCCTTATCACACCTAGCCCAACGCACATGCACCCATCAACATAACACTCTCTGTCAGTTGGGACATTTCCAAACCGTTTGTTTCAGTGTTAATGTTACGCATTTGTAATTAAAAATTCTTTGTCACAGATGAGAAGAGCGGCCGGCCAATATAACTATCAAACAATTAAAGGTGCGTGTGGTTTAAATGAGTAAAACATCAATTATATTCATCTAATAATTATGTGATCTACATGTGTTTTATAGCGGTCATAGTAGTTGTATATTAATATTGTTTTTGACCGATTGTACTGCGGATATATTTTTTATTAATGTACCTTTTGAAGGAATACCAAAACATGTTGGATGGTACCATCGATTGTGTTGTTAAACAGTAAACGTTTCCACCTCTGGCAATTTTGTACAGGAAATAACGCATTTGTATGTCAGCGCACATTTTAAATCGATTGATCTACGGTATCACACATTTTAGTGTTCAAATTGCGCGTGCGCAGAATAATTAAAACGGAATCCGGTGTTGATGTTTGTGAATTTATGTTTACAGCTTGCCGAAGAAAAGTAGTATTAACGGCGCCGTACGGTGACATATTGTCCCCCGGCTTCGTGCGACATAAGAGATACCCGAACAAGGAGTCGTGTTTCTGGGTCATTAAAGCTCCAAAAGATATGGTAAGAATTAACATGTGAAAGCATCCTTTATTAACACACCAAGATTAATGCCATGCAGTTGTAGTGGTTTTAATAACCCTATTAAAATATCCTATTGTATTTGAAACAAACTTTAAACATACACATACACGTACACGTACACGTACACGTACACGTACACGTACACGTACACGCACACACACACACACACACACACACACACACACACACACACACACACACACACACACACACACACACACACACACACACACACACACACACACACACACACACACACACACACACACACACACACACCCACAAACACATCACATTATGTACAATGTACAATGTTAACCTTGTAACTAGACCTTCTACCTTGCGTGTGATGTCCTCAACTTATGGACCCCGATGACGCAAACTACAGTCGGATATGCCTGTTGTGACAATGTGACAATACTGACTGTTTAATATTTACCCCACACCTTGTTCTCTCTCAATCAATCACGCAAACTAGTCAGACTGGGCCGCCGTGACATATGTTCTGTCTAGCTATTCGACAATGACACTGAGTGATCCTACCTTCCTGTCATGTTGCCCAACGACGTTCCACCTTTACGTGGCCTCTCGCTGGTAATTGAGCGACCTTCTCGCCTCTTATAGACACTGTCTTATTTGGAGATATGAGGCAATCCATTAAAGTGTAGCCTACATATGAGACGGTGTTGCTGTCTAACGCGGAACAATCCTTGGTGTGTCACACGTCTCACGCATCCAGTAATATTTTATATAAACACTACGTCATCATTCGTCACGATGGGGGTTATTATGATAATGAACCGAATGTGGTACACAATGATTTATGTTTATATCAAAACGACTTTTAGAGACACTAAAAGCAACTTTTGGGTGTAATTCACCTAATATTACTAACATAAGCGAGCCATTTGTAAGTACAGTCAACACGTTAACATCAGTCGTTAGCTTGCAATGTTGTTTAAAAATGGAAATTTACAACACTGTAGTGTTTATTATTACATAGGTGAAGGAATAAACAGAGTGCACATACTGGACAGCGTGTTTTCCCTGCATGGTAGCTGTGTATGGATATAACTATTTGTGATGATATGTTGTGACTACTGAAACATCTAAGAAGTATCTTTATGCTGCAGATGATATATTTGTTCAAGCCATTAGCACAGTAGCGTTTCACTACGTCATTTACAGACGCTACCGCAAACCTAGCAAAAGCGCAAACATTCAGTAAGATATATTTCTCCACAGTGTATGCATATTTCTTCAGATCATCCGTCTGATTCCCCTCAGAGTTGACATTGCGTGTGACGACAGTCTGGACATTTATGAGTTAACACGCAGCCGGAAACGGAAGCTGCTCGATTCGATATGCGGACGTCACATCACGGTGGCCGATGACCAAGATGCTGCGGTCATCCACTCAACCACAAACACTATCATCGTCAGATTTAGGTCGAACCGGAAGTCACGAGCACTTGGATTCAAACTGCACTATTCGGCTATAGGTGTGTATTATGTTCAAGTTAGCTTATGTTGATAGTATAGATTTGATGACGCGTTCGCCATTCCGCCGAAAGCATACAAAAGTATTTTTAAAACAAAACAGAATCAGCACTTTCTTAATGTGGCGATGGTGTGCGACTGGGCGTACCTCTGTAGCGGGACCATCATCCACAAGCACTGAATACTGACGGCAGCCGCCACTAAAGAATGATCTTTTTATCTTTATGAGGAAAGAAACAGTAACGACTGAGTGTGTGTGTGTGTGTGTGTGTGTGTGTGTGTGTGTGTGTGTGTGTGTGTGTGTGTGTGTGTGTGTGTGTGTGTGTGTGTGTGTGTGTGTGTGTGTGTGTGTGTGTGTGTGTGTGTGTGTGTGTGTGTGTGTGTGTGTGTGTGTGTATGTGTTTGTGTTTGTTTGTTTGTGTGTATATATGTATGTATGTATGTATGTATGTGTGTGTGTGTGTGTGTGTGTGTGTGTGTGTGTGTGTGTGTGTGTGTGTGTGTGTGTGTGTGTGTGTGTATATGTGTGTACGTACGTACGTACGTACGTACGTACGTACGTACGTACGTATGTATGTATGTATGTATGTATGTATGTATGTATGTATGTATGTATGTATGTATGTATGTATGTATGTATGTATGTATGTATGTATGCATGTATGTACTATGTATGTACGTACGTAGGCATGTATGCATGTATGTACTGTTAATAAAAAGTCAAATTTACATAACTGAAGCACTCGCTCATGTTACGTCTAAAACGCTAACAGTGAAAATAAATAACGCCAAAGTCGTTGTGTGGACGTCTCGTGAACTATGACACTGTAGCGGTCCCTAAACCAGGCCCTGGCAGTGATATATCTCTCCATGTGTCAGTGCCCTGCGGTCGGCCCTTCTACCAGCCGAATGTGTGGCCGGTCGTCGGTCCACGGACGCCCCACAAGCCGTGGACGTCGAAGAAGAAGCGGAGGACGAAGCGGCCGAAACGTTCTTTCGTGGCGAGAGTACTCGCCAAGAACCGCCAACACGTGATCGGCGGCACGGAGGCACAGCGACACTCGTGGCCCTGGCTCGTCGCCATAGTGTGCGACTGGGCCTACCTGTGTAGTGGCACCATCATCCACAAGCACTGGATACTGACGGCGGCTCACTGCGTGTAAGTAGCAGCAGGAGCAGCACCGAGGGTGGGGGCGTTAGCATTTAGCTATTTCATTTCAGTTTCGGTTTCGAGGTGCTATGACAGGATCATCAGGACGAACAAGAACCATAATGTATGTGATAACAATAACAACAGCAGCATCATCAATAACAACGACAACTAACTACAACAAACAATAAACAAAACAAAACAATAACAACACAATTACAAAAACAGTCTAATAATTTCAGCATATTGCATTTTTTCAGAATGTTTATATTAATTATTAAAAAAATATTTATTCTAGAATAATTGTGTTGATGGTATACTTCCAAAGATTTGTTAACATTACTAATGCCAACATATTGGGCGCTATGTTAATTTTCTTCAGTAAAAGTTTAGATTACAAACAATTTGATGGCAGTAGAATATTCAATGCCTCTTCCCGAAATGCGATGTTTTCGCTCTCTTTTCACACTTGTTAAAAACGGAAATATTAGCCGAACAAAATGCAACAGTAGTTACACACAGGTGCCTATAATATATGCTGCGATCAATATTATTATTCGATTTACATTATACGTACATGCAATTTAGCAGGTCAACCAACCAAGCGATCTAATTTATCATTTCCTTCAATATTTGTTAGATAAATATGCACCGTTTTGTTTAATCTACTCAATTTGTTTAATATATTCACGTAATACGTATTTGAAGATCAATAAATCTGATCTGCAATATGTTCAATTAATCTTTTGTGGGCGCTGCTTCAAAGAACAATCGAGTGATGCACGATTTGAATAATGAGGTTGCTTGTTTATTCACGATAAACTGAGTCTTTGAGGAAAAAACACAATCATTGTTACTGCCAGTGCACGAGTGTACGGAGCACTAACACAATTGCATCATTGTGCGACATATGCACCTGCATGAGTCCTTGTGGTGACGTTCCATTTACGTGACACGCTTCATTTAATATATTCATAGTCATTAATAACATCCCTGTCTCCGTCCCCTTACGATAAGCGAGGTCTACACGGTTAATTTCGTGGGTTACACGATTAATTTCGAAATAAAACGCTAAATAGTTTAGTGAA
>CBDHHR010000294.1:15000-24881 GCA_965263245.1 Metamycoplasmataceae bacterium
ACGCACACGCACACGCACACGCACACGCACACGCACACGCACACGCACACGCACACGCACACGCACACGCACACGCACGCACACACACACACACACACACATATATATATATACAGGCGCTTAATAAACAACATGAAAGCAACAACCTGATTCTTACTGTTTACGCATTGCGATTTGCAGGTGAAGTTGTAACGCTGTAGAAAACGTTCTGAGTTCGCCAACCTGACATGGCCGACAGTAGGTATATTTGTTACCTCAAATTAAAATACAATAGGCAAACGTCATTTATGATGGTTATGTTGACATTTTATGAACTCAATATTTCTGCCTAGGCGAATGTATCGTCTAATGTTATTATCTAAATCCTACGTATGGGTGAACGCATTCACGTGTGTACGAAAACAAAACATAATATATAATACAATATTGCACATGCACACTCAACGCACACCTTCACACACCTTCACACACACACACACACACACACACACACACACACACACACACACACACACACACACACACACACACACACACACATATATATATATATATATATATATATATATATATATATATATATATATATATATATATACATACGCACACATACACGCACACACACCACACACACAAAATACACACATACACACACCTACACACACCTACACACACCTACACACACACACACACACACACACACCTACATACACATACACATACACACACGCACACAGACACACACACACACACACACCTACATACACACACACACACACACACACACACACACACACACATATATATATATATATATATATATATATATATATATATACATACGCACACATACACGCACACACACCACACACACAAAATACACACATACACACACCTACACACACCTACACACACCTACACACACACACACACACACACACACACACACACACACACACACACACCTACATACACATACACATACACATACACACACGCACACAGACACACACACACACACCTACATACACACACACACACACACAGACACACACACGCACGCACACATACACCTACATACACACACACACGCACGCACACACACGCACACACACACACACACACACACACACACACACGTACACCTACATACACACACACACACACACACACACACACATACACCTACATACACACACACACACGCACACACACACACACAGACACACACACACACACACACACACACACACACACACACACACACACACACAGACACACACACACAGACACACACACACACGTACACCTACATACACACACATACACCTACATACACCTACATACACACACACACACACACACACACACACATACACACACACACACACACACACACACACACACACACGCACACACACATACACACAGACAAACATACACACACACACACACACACACACACACACACACACACACACACACACACACACACACACACACACACACACACACACAGACACACACACACACACACAGACACACACACACACACACACACACACACACACACACACACACACACACACACACACACACACACACACACACACACACACACACCCGCCCTCTCTGATCATGTAAACAATACACATTTTAATCTTCGTATATTTCAGGAATGCCGCCTCGAGATGAAGAGTGGCACATTCGGCTACAGTCGACTTTGTAAATACTGCTTCCAACGTACTGTGTTCAAAACGTGAACTGCAACTTCAACAAGAACAAGCCAACCACCGAACTCTGTTGCTCTAAATGATGAAAAACACCACGACAACTGATAGCTTTAATACGCACATGACGCCAGTGCAATGTCGCTAGACTAAGGATTATGACTGACAGAACAAAATTCGTTCAACATCTTCCGTGTATATTTGGTGGGTGTGAATCAAAGCCTGGAATCCCCTGTGTTAGCCGATGTTGACTTCACATCGGGTCTAGGTCGGTGACGGGCGCATTGAATGAGGATATATCGCCGTATGCGCTGTTTTCGATGAGATGTTTGCTTCAGTTATCTAGAAGAAATAAACATTGCCATTGAACAAACACTTCTCGGGTGTAATTATATCAATCGACAACATAATCCTACTTACTAGTTGAAAACGTTACGGAATTGGCTTAATAAGCCGTGCATGACGTATCGTTTCAATGACGACATAGACGACATAGATGTTGTATTTGTAGAGCCATATTATGACACATTAATATTCACTGAACGTATATATGTGGGTAACAATAATAAAAGTAACACGGTGCAGACACATAATTATTTAGCCGATCAAAAGTTAAACCAGTCTATCAGGCACAACAAGTAGAAAAACGCGGTGTTGTTTCTACAATGTCAGACAGTTTACGTCTGTCTGCGTACTCAAACGTGCGTGATTTCATCGCCAATACACTTCGCCACTTAACATGTAACATGGTTATGCCCTGTTGCAATTATTTCCCATAATATGGTTTTCTTCAAATTTCAAATAGCACAGTTTACTGGTTACTACCATCCTCGCGGGCCAGGGGTCGCTACGGCCGATTACATCAGTACCAGCGCTTCTGTACCCTTGCCATGTCCCTTTCAAAAACTTGTTATACTTGAATTCACAGGAACTGTGCACCCACCTTCAAATTGGGTCGTGTTTTAGCGCTGTTCTCATTGGTGGAGCGTCACGCTTAACAACGTCAATAAACTTATTCCACTCGACTAAGTCAAACACGATATCTTCTTTAATATAACAGGAAGTGGAAATGTCGTCTGAGTGGTTGGATGGACCATCTTCAAGTCTGTTATTGGGAAGTGTTTAAGCCCGGCGTTGGTAGTGTACTGCACTAACCTGCAATAGTCTGTTTGATCCAGTCCATGTAATACGTGACCCGGGTATATACCCCGGGGTCGTTGGGTTTCCCACAGCCGGGGCCCTTATTCCAGCTCGTGATGCCATGCAATACCCATTTCCTGCCATCTTTGCACATTAACGGCCCGCCAGAATCGCCCTTAATATAACAGAAGCAGTGTAATTACTGTGATGACTAATTACTCCAATACCCTCGGGCATTACGCCAGTACCACCCATCTGTACCCTCGGCAAATCCTATTGCCAAACCCTTCTTTTAAGCTCAGCCGAGGAAATCGCTCAGGAGGCCTCCAGTCATGTGATATCATTTTGAGTGATTTTAGCCACGTGTTACGAGAAATGTTTGGGATGTAGAAGCAACTCTTTGACTACACAAAACCGTTCAGCTGCTCGTGCAATTTGGACGACGGGTCGTTATACTGGAATTCCCACCTCACTACACACATTCACACACACACACACACACACACACACACACACACACACACACACACATAAACACACACACACACACACACACGCACGCACGCACGCACGCACGCACGCACGCACGCACGCACGCACGCACGCACGCACGCACGCACGCACGCACGCACGCACGCACACACACACACACACACACACACACACACACACACACACACACACAGAGGAAAAACATGGCTCTGCCGAAATCCCGAGCTAGCTGGGATTACTACAGGGCTACGGCGGGAGAGGCTAGTAGATGGTATAGAACGGGTACTCACTACGCACGTGTCTTTACCCCCTTCTATAGGGTAGCCTGCACATAGCATGAAGTCGGTGACGATGTTGCCATGGTACTTCGGCCGTCTGCACTCGGACTGGCTGACTATCGGCAGCTGCACCTGACGAAGGATGTTCTCGTTTTCTGGAACATATCAATACCATCAAACACAATCATATACGTCAAATTAATTGCTATTCAACCGTTACATAAACACCCCGTGTAAGCATACAATCAGGCTATCCATTTGTCTTGTGCAATTCATGTAATGTGGTTTGTTATTTACCTGTGGTCAATGAACGAACGAAATAATCGAAGTCATTTTGCGAATATGTGGTCAATATGTATATTGTATATATATATATATATATATATATATATATATATATATATATATATATATATATATATATATATGTGTGTGTGTGTGTGTGTGTGTGTGTGTGTGTGTGTGGGTGTGTGTGTGTGTGTGTGTGTGTGTGTGTGTGTGTGTGTGTGTGTGTATCTGTGTCGTTAAATTATAACACACACGCACGCACGTACGCACGCACGCACGCACCCACCCACGCACGCACGCACGCACGCACGCACACACACACACACACACACACACACACACAATTTAACGACACAGATACTGTCCGTGTACTGGCCAATCTTTTAGTATTTGCAAGTTCGTGTAGTTCGCCTGGGGGCAGCACAATTTCTTATAGGTCAGTGAGTGTTCATTTGAGTAGATGTTTTTTTATGTAAATATATTTGACCAAATGGCATCCTGTTGAATTATTTGAAAACAATCTGGCCCAATGAGTTATGACAACGTACTTGTCTATATTCGACATTGGCAGCGTAATTATCGAATAATTGAAAGTCAGAATTCGACAATGTCGCATTGTGGAATTGTAGCCCTAATTCCATAAACCCGTGCACCATCTGAGCTTACTATTTTATATTTTATTGACATTCTGGTCAATTGAACGACCATTCACGTGACCTGGCTGTTTAGCCACCTCCCTGAAGCGATCACTAAGATGGCCGCCCGAACACCTGCTTGTCGTCGTACGTTTTGTCGAAATTCTGGTTTCAGAAGATATTTTTTATGACAACAAAGGGAAGTTCTTAATGTGTCAAACGTAGGTATATGCAGTAACGTGTGCTTTAGGAGATATCACTTCACTTTTGAAATGTAGGCCTAATTCACATATTTATTAAATCACACGCCTTTATCAACATTGTTGGCTACGGCAAAGTTTGACGGACGTCTCGGTCATAATTGTAATTGTGACGTAGGCAAACCGCGACTTAATGGATACATCAGTTGATTTAGCTACAGATTGTCGGATTGCTTACGTCATAATAAAACGTGCGTGCCACCATGACACTGCTATTGCCAACAATGTTGGTAAGGGTGATATAAATTATCATGTAGTTAACTTTAAATCATTTATCCCAACACACAGTTGACAGACTAGCAAATGTCTCATGTTCTTGCCTTAAAGAAACACGTTCGTGGCCAAAATTTCAACAAAGCATACAAGAGAATACACGAACACAACACGTGTTTGGTATCCAGTGTTTGATGGTTTGCCTGAACGTTTTTCCTGTCCAAATGTTAATTGTACTTTACAATTATTACTTAGGATTTATGTTCTACTTCTCTGAAATTATTGCATCATGTTACCCCAACAACTAAACTATATATTTCGTGTCATTAGTTATCATCATAGTGAGGCCTGTGTGACAAAGATCTCCCAGGTCTTAACACAGGCCTTCCTGGATCATACAAATTGCAATATGTGTACAAACTGTCTATTTTACTCTGTGTGTGTATAAAAATACATTTCACTCCACTTCACTTTGCTAAATAATAGGTCACGTGACAGACAAGTCCCCCAGCGAGTAGTCATTAACTTAACAGCGTCATTCTACAAAGGCGTCATTAATAGGCGAAATAATGATGTCACACTGACGAGTTGGGAGCATTCTCCCCATAACATATAACATTTAACTAGAATAATAAGAATCATAGTGGATAAGAATCAATTACTGGTTGTAGTAACGAGATGAAAAACACCTACTTTCTAGCGTCGTCACCTACCTGGACCCTTTCCCCAGCCGGTGGTGACACACATCGTGTTGTCGGCCACGTCTCTGGAAGGGAGACAAACCGGCGACACTTCCGGTGTGTAGCGGAAGTCTTCTCCCAATTTCAGCAGTGCGATGTCGTTTTGCGGAGGAAAGACAGACTCGTTGAGTTTTGGATGAAGAACTTCGCGAATAATTGGGAGCTTCTGCCACTTCGAGTCTGGTTTGTTGTAGTCGTACATGCCGCCGACTATGACCATGAAGGACACGCCGAAACCGCCTGTACTGAAACGGAAGGATGGCGATATTGGATGTCATGTTGGTGCTGGGTGTTTGTTGTTTCAGTAACTGGAACAACATTAATGTAATCAGGATTCCAGATTTGTGAAATTACCTACCCATCCTGTGGGGCGCTATAGGACATTGCATATATTGGATTGCTATACTTACATACGTTGGGCCGCTGTACTTAGAACTGTACCGGCACTAAATCATTGTACTAATAATAATTACTATTAGTACACGTACACGTACTGGGTCGCTGACTCGCTGAATCTATAAACACCGCGCCGTTGTATTTGCATACACTTAATCACCTGTATACTGCGTTGCTGAATATCCATATATTGAACAGCACTGACATACACTTGGCCGTTATAGGCGTACTTATAAACACTATATCGTTCAACTTGTGAGCCTACATACTAACAGGCAGTGAGCACTGTCGATATACTTACAGTCGATATATTTACAGGCAGTAAGCCGATGTACTTAAGGCAGTGAGCCGATGTACTTACTGGCAGTGAGCCGATGTACTTACAGACAGTGAGCCGCTGTATTTATACGCAATGAACCGCTGTATTTACAGGCAGTGAGCTGCTGTATTTACAGGCAGTGAACCGCTGTATTTACAGGCAGTGAGCTGCTGTATTTACAGGCAGTGAGCCGCTGTATTTACAGGCAGTGAGCCGCTGCATTTACTGTAAGTGAGCCGCTTTACTTACATTCAGTTACTGGAGCTGATGTACTGCCAGGTAGTGAGCCGACACTTACAGGCGGTGAGCACTGTCGATATACTTACAGGCAGTGAGCCGATATATTTACAGGCAGTAAGACGATATACTTACAGCCAGTGAGCTGATATACTTACAGGCAGTGAGCCGATATACTTACAGGCAGTGAGCCGATATACTTACAGGCAGTGAGCAGATGTACTTACAGGCAGTGAGCCGATATACGTACAGGCAGTGAACCGCTGTACTTACAGGCAGTGAGCCGATATACTTACAGGCAGCGAGCCGATATACTTACAGGCAGTGAGCAGATGTACTTACAGGCAGCGAGCCGCTGTACGTACAGACAGCGAGCCGCTGTACGTACAGAGAGCGAGCCGCTGTACGTACAGACAGTGAGCCGATATACTTACAAGCAGTGAGCCGATGTACTTAGTACTTACAGGCAGCGAGCCGCTGTACGTACAGACAGTGGGGCGATGTACTTACAGGCAGCGAGCAGATGTACTTACAGGCAGTGAACCGCTGTACTTACAGACAATGAGCCGATATACTTACAGGCAGGGAGCCGCTGTATTTATACGCAGTAGCCCGCTGTATTTACACGCAGTGAGCCGCTGTATTTACAGGCAGTGAGCCGCTGTATTTACAGGCAGTGAGCCGCTTTACTTACCCTCAGTTACAGGAGCTGATGTACTGACAGGTAGTTTGCCGACATACTTACAGGCAATCAGCCGCTGCATTTGGGTTGCTGTATTTACAAACAGTGGGTCGCAATATTTACAAAGAGTGGGCCGCTGTACTTACACACAATTGATTGCTGTACTTACAAGTAGTCGGTAGCTTTATTTACAAACCAGTCGGTTGCTGTACTTACAAATAGTGGGTCGCTGTGTTTACAAACAGTGTATCGCTGTATTAAAGGCAGTGGGTCGTTGTATTTACAGGCAGTGAGTCGCTGTACTTACAGACAGTGGGTCGCTGTACTTACAATCGATGTATTGCTACGTTTATAGGCAGTGGATCGCTGTTCTTACAAACGGTGGGTCACTGTACTTACAGGCAGTGGATCGTTGTAATTACAAACAGTGGGTCGCTGTACTTACAAACAGTGGGTCGCTGTACTTACAAACAGTGGGTCGCTGTATTTACAGGCAGTGGAGTGCTGTATTTACAGGCAATGGGTCGCTGTAATTACAAAGAGTGGGTCGCAATATTTACAAATAGTGGGTCGCTTTACTTACTAACAATGGGTCGCTGTTCTTACTAACAATGGGTCGCTGTTCTTACAAATATTGGGTCGCTGTACTTACAAACAATGGGTCGTTGTATTTACAAACAGTGGGTCGCTGTACTTACAAACAGTGGGTCGCTGTATTTATTACTAGTGGGTCGCTGTAATTACATGCATTGGATCGCTGTACTTACAGGCATTGGATCGCCGTAATTACAGGCATTGGATCGCTGTACTTACAGGCACTGGATCGCTGTACTTACAGGCATTGCATCGCTGTACTTACAGGCATTAGAACGTTGTACTTTCAGGCAGTGGATCGCTGTACTTACAGGCATTAGAACGTTGTACTTTCAGGCAGTGGATCGCTGTACTTACAGGCAGTGGGCCGCCGTAATCACCCAGCGTCGGTCGATTATGGTGGCGCCGCAGGTGTGCATTTCGAACTCGTTGAAGTAGATACTGGCCATCCAGGGCCAGGAGTAGGGCACGGCCTCGACACCGCCGATAATGTAAACAAGTGGTGCCGGCTCGAGTGTTGGAGGCGGCAGCAGACCGCTCGGAGGCAGAGGCAGGTTGCTTCCCTCGCCGCCTTCCCCACCCATCCCTGGGACGTAAGGCTCAATGCGGGGAATGCCGCACGGGCCTGGATTCAGAAGGGAAACGCCGATATTTTGGTTTTGGTGACTGTTATTAAGATATTGGCCTGTTGTGTTAGTTCATCTGTATCAGTGCTGTTATCGTCTACGTTGTGATCGCCGTCGTTGTCGTCCTTGTCGTCATTGTCGTCGTCTTTTACATCATCATCATCATCATCGTCGACGTATTCACGGTTACCGTCATCATAACCACTACATAACCATCATAATCATCACCATCATAATTATCATCATCGTCGTCATAATCACCACCATCATCGCCATTTCATCTTCATATTGGTACGTTGTATACATTATCGTCGTAATAGGCGTAGTCGTCATCATCACCATCATTATCATCGTTAACACCAGTAACGAATGGAAAAGGGGATTCTTTGGGACACGAAAGGGATTGTGACATGTCCCAAATTATAATGAAACGGGATTCTTTGAGAATATAAAACTTTGTGTAATGTACATATTTTTACATAATGTAACTATTTAATTAAAACCCGATGCTTTCATTTCATTAGAATTATGTTTTATTTATCCAAATAAGTCCGCGTACGCGAAGTTTATAATCTGGGCTCGATCCGCCTATGTTATCCGTATTACAATGGTTATTAGTGATTAATAAAACAAAATTCTAATGATATATTGTAGGCATATAACATAACATAATTGTCGTCGTCTTCATCAACACTTGTATTGATGAATATTAAGTACAAGTGTTGATGCTGGCATATGTAAGTAAATTACACGCGGCTGTTTTCTGGTTGTTTGCAGCAGGGCTGATACATCCTACCTGGGGCTGAGCAACACACAGCGGTTGGGATTTGGGGTTCATTCATATCCGTAGATGAAAACAAGTTTGAGTTAACTCATTTTCTTAGTCATCACAGTATGACGCACATAAACCACCTGTGGCCGAGAACACGTCGTGGTGGGGATTTGAAGAAAATTAAAACGCAAAAGCATTTTAAAGTTAACGTCTTATACTAATTGTTTTGACAGGACGCTTCCCAGAATTGCGTACACAACGGCAAGGACAACCATCAAATGGTTCAATGCCATATGTGCCAGGCATGGGTGCACCCGGAGTGTGTGGGCGAAGACGATAAGGACATTATAGGCATTTGGTCCTGCACGTCCTGTCGTATGCTACCGACACTCGTAGAGCGTCTACTCGAGAAGACGTCCATGCTGGAATCGCTGGTCGTCAAACTCGAACGATCAAACCAGCAGCTTCTCTCCTTGATG
>CBDHHR010000296.1:0-7732 GCA_965263245.1 Metamycoplasmataceae bacterium
TGACCTTTTGACAACATTGGCTAGATCATCCAGCAAAGTGTCTATGTGCATGTGTTTTAACTGTTCTAACACACACAGAGGGCGAGTGAGACAGTGAGAGATAGACTGACAGACAGAGAGAGAGAGAGAGAGAGAGAGAGAGAGAGAGAGAGGAGAGAGAGAGAGAGAGAGAGAGAGAGAGAGAGAGAGAGGAGAGAGAGAGAGAGAGAGAGAGAGAGAGAGAGAGAGGAGAGAGAGAGAGAGAGAGAGAGAGAGAGAGAGAGAGAGAGAGAGAGAGAGAGAGAGAGAGAGAGAGAGAGAGAGAGAGAGAGAGAAGAGAGAGAGAGAGAGACAGAGAGACAGAGACAGCGAGAGCGACAGCGAGACAGCGAGACAGCGAGACAGCGAGACAGCGGGACAGGGACAGGGACAGGGACAGGGACAGGGACAGGGACAGGGACAGAGACAGTGACAGAGACACAGATAGACAGACAAACAGACATACATACAGAGAGAGAGGGACAGGAAGACAGGGAAAGAGAGGGAGAGAGAGGGGGGAGGGGAGGGGGAAGGAGACATAGAGAGAGAGAGGGGAGACAGAGAGAGAGGGAGTCAGAGAGAGGGAGACAGAGAAAGAGAGAGAGGGAGGACAGAGACAGAGACAGAGACAGAGACAGAGACAGAGACAGGGACAGGGACAGGGACAGGGACAGGGACAGGGACAGGGACAGGGACAGGGAGAGGGAGAGAGACAGAGACAGAGACAGAGACAGAGACAGAGACAGAGAGACAGAGACAGAGACAGAGACAGAGACAGAGACAGAGACAGAGAGACAGAGAGACAGAGAGACAGGGACAGAGACAGAGACAGAGACAGAGACAGAGACAGAGACAGAGAGACAGAGAGACAGACAGACAGACAGACAGACAGACAGACAGACAGACAGACAGACAGACAGACAGACAGAGACAGACAGACAGACAGACAGAGACCAGACAGAGACAGACCGACAGACAGACAGATAGCGTGTGAGAGTTAATTTACGTGAATGCGTGCGGGTTTTACAATATAACAGATAGCATCACTGCACAATATAAATTCTGTACGCCAGGTGGCGTGGGTCGATGGCCGCGCCGCAGTCTTTCACGACATCTGCTGGAAGGCCGTCGTCGACTCGTGCAAGATGGACAACCCGTTCAGCATGTGTCCGCTGGAAAAGGACATGGTGGCCGAGGCTAGGAAGACAGCAGAATACTTCGATTCGGCCGACCGCCTGCGTCGTGAGGCGAGACGGGTGGGCGCCATGCTCAAGACGGCCCAGTATGCGATGGCCTTCACGGGTAGGGCGCTGACACTACGACCGTGTCGTGGTTGGAACCAGTAGCAGAAGATCTGTCACACTAGCAAAGACGGTCGCGAACACGTGGAGTGTTTGAATATTACGTCCCACAATGTGTTACAATTGTGACCTCATTGTTTTTTTCATTATAGCAAACATGTAAAAACTGGAAGCCAAAGTTGTTAAAGTAATAGCTGCGTGTGAGGATGTTGTATTTGAGCAATGTCACGTCGTAATGGGTATATTATCTTATATTATCTAATATAATATTACAATATTATAACTGTTATCAACATCGTTAGAAAAGACAAATCTCGACGGAGGTCACGCGCATGATTTTGTTTGTGACATAGCCAAACGGCGACGCGGCGAATTCATAAATTTTGAGACAGAAGTTGAGGTAAAGTAGATTGTTTTATTAAAATACTGATGAACATTACTCATGTTAGGTATGGCCTGGGATTAATTATCCAACGTTGTTAAAAGCTCTTAACCCAAATTCTGCTCTTTAAGATCCCTAACAGTGACCTGTAAACTGTCAACACATCGACGCGCCACTTGGATAGTGTCACTCGAGTGTCATTGAAATAGTGTACGCGGTAATATGGCAATGAATTGCGTTTTAAAATTAAAAAAACTCATTTTATTTGACAGCGGGACTTGATTAATAATAATTTTCTTTAAGAAATCTGTTATCATAGTGAAACGGTCCCCAGGTCTTGCACAGATACAGACAACGTGTCAGTGATCCTAAATACACCCTATCAGTCCTGATGAGTCAGTCAGTAATGTAATCAAAAGCTTATAAACCAGGTTTTTTCTATTTTGCTCCTTGACTGTTATCTTGCAACATTAGCTCGCTTGTGTTTCACAGAATTGGTGTCCTCTGTCATATAATGGCGGTGGCATTCATAGTTTAAAAAGCTGTTTAAATTTAACAACGGATTCTATTTAATGAAGGATTTTCCTTGCGAGTTCATTATATTACTAAACCGGTCCCCCGGAGTGCAGATGTACGTTAATATGTCTTCCTTCGTGAAGTGCGCGGTGACGTATTTGCAGGAGCCGGTATTTCCACCTCGGCAGGCATCGGCGACTTCCGGGGAAAGAACGGCAAATGGACGGAAATGGACCGCGCGAAAATACGAGGTATGAAACACATTTCATTGTTTACATAATTAACATAGCCATCGGGTGTCGAGCTACACAACAACAACGTCCATCAAGCCATCGAAAATGGATGCCGAAAACATGGATCGACATTCGGTCGTATATTTTTAGTTTGTGGAAATCTTCTCTTGTTGCCATGGGTCGGCCTGGAGTGGACGAGTCGTCACCAATGGTTCCGGTCTTTCACGTCTTCCTCCTTCAGCCCACTCAACTCCAGGTCTTTCTTTACACTGCCCGTCTTTTTGGTGGTATTTTTCTCTTCCCAAGGACTGGCAATTCTGCCGCTGTTCTTGTGTGGTTTGGTGTGGTCTTTCTCTTCTCTGCACGTGCACGTGGTCGTACCAGCAAAGCCGGGCACATCTCAATGTTTCTTCACCTCCCGCTAGTTGTAGCACTTTGTTCACCGCCCATCTGAATGATCCTATCATCCTCGTATCAATTCTCGTGAGACGCAATGCAGTCTCCAAATATTTGTCTTTACGACAAATTCATAGGGCAAAGTAAATGAGAACTGAACGTTGTGTTACCTTGTTAATGCATGTGTAAACATGATGCCGCGCAATGCATGACGGATGTCAAGCGCATCAGTAAGGCAAACAGTACGCAGAGTTTCGCCGATATCCAGCGACACAGTTGTAGATGACATAGACTAATTATCTTCGTGACGATGGATAAAAACACCACTTTCAGCGGATGGTACTACACGTATAGCCTTTGGATTTATTTTGAAACATTGAGCTCCGCCAAGTTCTCCAACCCCCCGGACGAATTTAGGAAAAGTCTAAATCAACGAACCATATTATCAGTGGACCCGCCAGGTGCAAAATTGAAAGGAAATGTGGGTCCACAAATAAAAAGACAAACATTAATGTATAATATAGATATGTAAACAAGCAATGATTCGTTAAATAAAACGTGGCATGTGCTGGTATATTTGCACCGTAGACATGTATGTATATAAATAAATGTAATAATTAATAATATATATATACATTAATACAGCAAACTACGTGTGTGATTATTTTATTTAAATATTGACTATATTTTGTAATGCTGTTGTCGTATCGTATGACGTTTGAAATGCATTTCGGTTGATCTGACGATATAATTTTATTTCCGACAACAGGCGTGGGTTGCCATAGCGACAGCCCGGCCATCACGTACGAGGCCCTGAGGCCTACATACACTCACGAGGCGATCTGCAAACTCGTACAACTCGGCTACCTCAAGCACGTGATCAGTCAGAACACAGACGGACTCCATCGGCTGTCTGGCATCCCGGTCGAACAACTTTCCGAGTTACACGGTAGGAACAGGACGGGAGCTGGGAAGACTGGGGTGGGAGTGGTTGGGTGGATGGGTGAGTGAGTGGATGAGTGAATGAATGGGTGGGTGAGTGAGTGGATGAGTAAATGAGTGGGTGGGTGGATGGGTGGGTGGATGAGTGAATGTGTGGGCGAGAAGATGAGTGAATGAGTGGCTAAATGGGTGGGTAAGTGGATGAGTGAATGAGTGGGTGGGTGGGTAGGTGGATGGGTGGATGAGTGAATGGGTGAGTGAGTGGATGAGTGGATGGGTGGGTTAGTGGATGAGTGAATGGGTGGGTGAGTGGATGAGTGAATGAATGGATGTGTGGGTGAGTGAGTGGATGAGTGAGTGAATGAGTGGGTGGTGGGTGTGTGGATGAGTGGAGTGAGTGAATGAGTGGGTGGGTGGGTGTGTGGATGAGTGAATGAGTGGCTGGGTGGGTGGGTAAGTGGATGAGTGGGTGAGTGGATGAGTGAATGGGTGGCTGGATGGGTGGGTGAGTGGATGAGTGAATGGGTGGGTGGGTAGGTGAGTGGATGAGTGGAAGTGAATGCTTGGGTGGCTGGGTGGTTGAGTGGGTGGGTGGGTTTGCCGTATGTATTTTTTAATTGACGGGTCCGGGATACATTATAGTTATACCGTAGTTTACGATGTTCAATCAAGCAGACTGTGTCAGCAGTTTTTAGAAATGCTCAGTCAGCACTCGGCAAAACGGATTAAGCATAGCAAACCTCGCCCTAACAACTACATGTAGTTATACAAACAGGTAAATTCTTATATAGTGCAGTATCCAATCCACAGAATTGCTCAAAACACTTCACACTTTATTGCCTGGCACACCTGTTCAATCGGACACTGTATCGGCTTCCTGTGAAGTATCCAGCCACGCTGCAATTAATCCGCAAACAAAATTAGTTGTAATAGCACTAGTAATAATAAACACAATAATGATAAATTACTATTATTATTATTATTATTATAACCACGTGCGTTGTGTGTCCTAGGCAATGCCTTCATAGAGAAGTGTGAGAAATGCATGACGCGGTACGAGCGGAAGTCGGCAGTGCGCAGGACACGCCGTGAGACCGTGGCGCCCAAGATCTGCATCCACTGCCATCTTGACCACCGCACTGGACGCAAATGCGAGAGAAAGGTCAGTGCCTCACCACTGTGACGTACTGACAGGGGTGGTTATTGTGACATACTGACAGGAGTAGTCACTGTGACGTACTGACAGGGGTGGTTATTGTGACGTACTGACAGGGGTGGTTATTGTGACGTACTGACAGGGGTGGTCACTGTGACGTACTGACAGGGGTGGTTATTGTGACGTACTGACAGGGGTGGTCATTGTGACATACTGACAGGAGTGGTTATTGTGACGTACTGACAGGGGTGGTCACTGTAACATACTGACAGGGTTGGTCACTGTGACGTACTGACAGGGGTCGTCACTGTGACGTACTGACAGGGGTGGTTATTGTGACGTACTGACAGGGGTGGTTATTGTGACGTACTGACAGGGGTGGTTATTGTGACGTACTGACAGGGGTGGTCACTGTGACGTACTGACAGGGGTGGTTATTGTGACGTACTGACAGGGATGGCTATTGTGACGTACTGACAGGGGTGGTTATTGTGACGTACTGACAGGGGTGGTCACTGTAACATACTGACAGGGTTGGTCACTGTGACGTACTGACAGGGGTCGTCACTGTGACGTACTGACAGGGGTGGTTATTGTGACGTACTGACAGGGGTGGTTATTGTGACGTACTGACAGGGGTGGTCACTGTGACGTACTGACAGGGGTGGTTATTGTGACGTACTGACAGGGGTGGTCACTGTAACATATTGACAGGGTTGGTCAATGTGACGTACTGACAGGGGTGGTTATTGTGACGTACTGACAGGGGTGGTCACTGTGACGTACTGACAGGGGTGGTTATTGTGACGTACTGACAGGGGTGGTCACTGTGACCTACTGACAGGGGTGGTTATTGTGACGTATTGACAGGGGTGGTCACTGTGACATACTAACAGGGGTGGTTATTGTGACGTATTGACAGGGTTGGTTATTGTGACGTACTGACAGGGGTGGTCACTGTGACGTATTGACAGGGGTGATTATTGTGACGAACTGACAGGGGTGGTCACTGTGACGTATTGACAGGGGTGGTTATTGTGACGTACTGACAGGGGTGGTCACTGTGACGTACTGACGGGGGTGGTTATTGTGAGGTACTGACAGGGTTGGTCACTGTGACGTACTGACAGGGGTGGTTATTGTGAAGTACTGACACGGGTGGTCACTGTGACGTACTGACAGGGGTGGTTATTGTGAAGTACTGACACGGGTGGTCACTGTGACATACTGACAGGGGTGGTTATTGTGAGGTACTGACAAGGTTGGTCACTGTGACGTACTGACAGGGGTGGTTATTGTGAAGTATTGACACGGGTGGTCACTGTGACGTACTGACAGGGGTGGTTATTGTGAGGTACTGACAAGGTTGGTCACTGTGACGTACTGACAGGGGTGGTTATTGTGAAGTATTGACACGGGTGGTCACTGTGACGTACTGACAGGGGTGGTTATTGTGACGTACAGACAGGGGTGGTCACTGGGGAGATATACGTATCTCGTGTGTAGCGATGTAGTAAACAATTACGGAGATAATATAGAAATTGGTCTGTTTATTAAAGCGAAGGTGTCTCTTTATTAAAGGAAAGATGACTGTTTATTAAAGTTGAAATATATACACTGGAATATATAACATGGACACGGAGATATATTATATAAACACTGAAAGATATAATAACGTAGACACTGAAAGATATAATATAGACAATGGAAAGTATACCATAGATGGTGAATGATATAATATGAACACTGAAAGATATATAAGATGGACCCTGCAAGAAACATTGTTGCTAGGTTTCACATTTCTCAAGTAAATACTTTTATAGACTTTATGACGTCATATATGTATCACGTGATGTACAGGGGTGCGACGGGTACCTGATGAACATCATCATCAACTTCGGCGACAGTCTCGAGCTGCACGTGCTGCGCAGTGCGGAGGAGCACGCGCGGGCGTGTGACCTCATGCTGTGTCTCGGCTCCTCCATGCGTGTCACGCCGGCGTGTCACCTCGTCGAGATGGGACCGGAGCCGACGAGACTCGTCCTATGTAACAGGTATCTATCTGTCTACCTATATGTTACATTGATCGTGTCTGTTTATTGAAACGAGGTTGTGTGTGTATTAAAGGGAAGGTGTATGTTTATTAAAGGGAATGTGCTTGTTTATTAAAAGGAAGGTGTATGTTTATTAAAGGGAAGGTGTATGTTTATTAAAGGGAAGGTGTATGTTTATTAATGGGAAGGTGTATGTTTATTAAAGGGAAGGTGTATGTTTATTAAAGGGAAGGTGTATGTTTATTAAAAGGAAGGTGTGTGTTTATTAAAAGGAAGGTGTATGTTTATTAAAGGGAAGGTGTATGTTTATTAAAGCGATGGTGTCTGTTTATTAAAGGAAAGATAAATGTTTATTAAAGTGAGTAGTCTGTTTATTAAAGCGATGGCGTCTGATTATTAAACGGAAGGTTTATTAAAGTGAGTGGTCTGTTTATTACGGGGAAGGTGTATGTTTATTAAAATGAGTGGTCTGTTTATTAAAGCGAAGGTATCTGTTTATTAAAGCGAATGTATCTGTTTATTAATGCAAAGGTGTCTGTTTATTAAAATGAGTGGTCTGTTTATTAAAGCGAAGGTATCTGTTTATTAAAGCGAATGTGTCTGTTTATTAAAGCGAATGTGTCTGTTTATTAAAGCGAAAGTGCTGTTTATTAAGATGAAGGTGTCTGTTTATTAAAGCAAAGGTGTTTTTCCTTTACCCGGAAACAGGCAGCGTAGTAATTTGTAACAGGAAA
>CBDHHR010000297.1:7500-21196 GCA_965263245.1 Metamycoplasmataceae bacterium
CTTCACATTCGGATCAAGCTGAGGAAACGGCTGTTAAGCCTAAGTGACAGAGACTTTTTTCTTAATTATCGGACTTTAAATGTTAGCGTTTGACGAGGTGCAGATTGTTGTAAATTATGTTAGGTAACCATGGTCGGGAGGAGAGTAAACTCCTTTCGCTGTTGAAGCATTGGAAAATCACACCTCCTCCTCCCCGAAAGGGGTTTGAGGTTGGGTGGCCGGCTTGCAGATTCCTTTCATGGTTTACCCGCCGTCTTCAACTGTTAGTTATTTTAATAAGATATCGTTTATATGTTATCAAAATGACTGATTCATTGGTGACGGTGCATTTTTCGTCATTCGATGTATGTTTCGTTAAGTAATAAAACTAAAAAACAAAGAAATTATGTAATTATTTAGAAACGTTGTGTAATCGAATGAAATATGTGTAGACTTATAGATTATAGACAAGAGCGAAATGACGAATCCCAAAGTGCACCATGACAAATATTATACAGGTATAGTTCTTCATGCAATCTATTCTGAGTCTTGCAGTCTGCTCGTTGAGATGTGTGTACAAACTTCGCAGAGTGATAGCTTCCCGCGAATCCTCATCCATGCGTTACATTCAACACCGTAAAGTCCGAGAAAACACCAGGTCGAAACACTTAAGCTGGACATGTTTTCATCAGAATAGCGTACCTGATACACGCTTTGAAGCTGAAGTGCCTCCATCGCATATACGTTCTTCCATGGACATTCACGTGTTTTGGAGGTCGCCACGAACAGGTACCAAATGCATCACTTCCTCGGCAGTGTCGCCGTCTTGTCTCATGATTTTAAAATCTGACAAGCGAGAAACTGTAAACGTCGCCGCGAAAAATGACAACACCTCCCAGTCCGATAGGTGACCTATCGTATCCTGCTGAAGTTACCCCCCAACCCTCCCAATTTTAGCTATGTCCCCCTTCATAAGACTGCCCAGCTGTTTTTATGTAGCCAGTGGAATATCACAGCTCCAAAACTTTGACTGATGTCAAACAAAGAGTTTTCTTTGTATTGGAACAGGTGTCACATAATTTTGTGTTGTCGTCGTGGTGAATTCTTCTCTGGTTCTAGTAGAAATTATAGGATGTCAAGGTAGAAAATTATTTCTTGGAAAATGTGGTATGGTAATAACAAATTTTCCTGGCCACATTTTCAGGCCATTATAAAGATGCAGCGATATTTTAGGAAATGTTCTGAACATATTTTCAGGTTATGAAGGATTGCTGAAATAGATGTACGTAGGGAAATCAAAAGTGGTCTCAGCCAGTATTTGTTCCTTACAAATGTCCACACTCAGGTGGGCGTGCGCAAACAAGCGCTCTGTCTTGTATACATGCATGTATACGTAAAGGTAAGTTCTTATACATTTTAGCGCAGTATCCAGTTCTCTGGAATGCCAAAGCGCTCCACACTTTACTTCCCTGGCAGACCTGTTCAATCAAGCACCATCTCAATTTGGCTACAAAACATTCAGCCACGCAGCAGTTAATGCGCGAAGGCTGCTCATACACATAAACACCACCGTCTATAGCCCTGCAATCCTTTATACTGCTGTGTGAACTAGAGCAATGTAGGATGAAATAACTTCGCTCTGAATTTGTTCTGTGTTTTACTGGCGGGATAGTCTCCCAAAACTCTACTTTCACCGGTAAAAGACAAATGTTGTATAAAAAGACAAATACACGCACGAACGTGAACGCACACGCGAACGCACACACACAGGAAATTTGTCGCATGCGTATAAGGAGACAACGTTGCCAGGAAGTTGCGCATTGCGCAGCTGTGAGTTCGCATAATTAGCGATCACGTGATTGTTGTTTCCGCCCAACAACGAGCAGGATGTAAGATGAATGCGAAGTCGAAGTGGATTAGCGGTAGATTAGGTTTTTCCATATTTTCGTCGTTTCTCTGTCGTCGTCTGTGTCGGTTCGTTCTTGATACAGTTATCATTAATTCGTTTCAATGTTGTTGTAGTAATCGGCCACGATGGCATCGAGATGTGGACTACAAGCTCTACAACGCGTGCGACATGGCCTTCGGATTGGAATTCGAAGAGGCTTTCTTAGCGAACGTCGAGCGAACGGGAAGAAAAGTGACAGTGACTTTATTCTTAATTATCGGACTTTAAATGTTAGCGTTTGATGAAGTGTAGATTGTTGTAAATTATTTTAGGTAACCATGGTCGGGAGGAGAATAAATCCCTTTCGCTGCTGAAGCATCAGAATTAATGATAATTGTTTCAAGAACGAACCAATACAGACGACGACTGGGAAAACGACGGAAAAAAATGAAAAAACTAACCTACCGTGAATCCACTTCCACTTCGCATTCAGCTCGTTGTTGGGCGGAAACAACAATCACGTGACCGCTAATTGTGCGACCCCGCAGATGTGCAAAGCGCAACTTCCTGGCAACGCTGTCTCCTTACGGGGTCAGAGCACAGTTACACTTCCTAGTCTAACCCATACGAATGTAGTACGTTAATAATTGTGTCATTTGAGATTACAAAAAAATCTTTTTATGTGAAATGAGTACAATAGGGCAGGCATACTAGTAGTTAAGTGCTATGATGTATCTGCATTGCAATGACGCATGTTAGGCAGAGTGTAGTCGGCATAGTGATTTTTTTCTTACATGACCCTGCGAATGCAGAAAGGCGTGCCCAGTTTGGTCAATATTGAGGGGCAGTAAATATGCATGCATTTTAAGAGAGCCTGAGATATGCTTTTATGACGAAATTTGATCAGCATATCAGTGACATGACTGAAGTGATAGGGTTAAAATATAAAAAACACGTTAATTAACATGGCCACCAATGGGAAAATCAACAGTGCTCTGTGCCCTTATACGCATGCGTTAAATTTTACGTTTCCTGTGTGTGTGTATCTTTGAGTGTGCGTTCGCGCGAGTATTTGTCTTTTTACAACACTTGTCTTTTACCGGTAAAAGTAGAGTTTTGGGAGACTATCCCGCCAGTAAAAACACGGAACAAATTAAGAGCGAAGTTATTTCATCCTACATTGCTCTAGTTCACACATCTGTAGAAATGATTGCATGGCTATAGACTGTGGTGCATTGCATTGCATTGCATTGCATTGCATTGCATTGCATTGCATTGCATTGCATTGCATTGCATTGCATTGCATTGCATTGCATTGCATTGCATTGCATTGCATTGCACTGCACTGCACTGCACTGCACTGCACTGCACTGCACTGCACTGCACTGCACTGCACTGCACTGCACTGCACTGCACTGCACTGCACTGCACTGCACTGCACGGCACGGCACGGCACGGCACGGCACGGCACGGCACGGCACGGCACGGCACGGCACGGCACGGCACGGCACGGCACGGCACGGCACGGCAGTGCAGTGCAGTGCAATGCAATGCAATGCAATGCAATGCAATGCAATGCAATGCAATGCAATGCAATGCAATGCAATGCAATGCAATGCAATGCAATGCACGCCACGCCAACCACGCCACGCCACGCCACGCCACGCCTCGCCACGCCACGCCACGCCACGCCACGCCACGCCACGCCACGCCACGCCACGCCACGCCACGCCACGCCACGCCACGCCACGCCACGCCACGCCACGCCACGCCACGCCACGCCACGCCACGCCACGCAACGCCACGCAACGCCACGCAACGCCACGCAACGCCACGCAACGCCACGCAACGCCACGCCACGCCACGCCACGCCACGCCACGCCACGCCACGCCACGCCACGCCACGCCACGCCACGCCACGCCACGCCACGCCACGCCACGCCACGCCACGCCACGCCACGCCACGCCACGCCACGCAACGCCACGCAACGCCACGCAACGCAACGCAACGCAACGCAACGCAACGCAACGCAACGCAACGCAGTGCAGTGCATTTTTGAGCTCACGCTCCAGAATGATGTGCGGGTTGTGTTGATCTAGTATAACATGAAAAGCACAGTTCGTTGTCTTCCCGTTGTCTTTGATAGTTACGTAGGCCTAGTGTATATTAAATTGCGGTTAATTGACAGGATCTTGATAAAAGATGGACCTATATATTCTTGGGGGTCGCCGGCGCCGCTGTTACCGTCGCCGGCATCAGTGACGTATTTTCAGACGAGGAATGATTTCCCAAATACAGAGCATGTTGTACTCGCTGCCCTAGCTCTGTCCTGGAATGAGGTTAGCCACATTCACGCCTGTTTGTTTACAAAAGACGTCTGTCGTACAGAAACAACACAAGCACCTGGCGACTCCCTGGCGCGCGCGCCAGAGGCCGCTGTTGTTTATCACGTCGGTCGGTGCGAGCCGGTAGTGCCCTGGAAGTGTGTTCTATTTATATCTGTGGTGCCCCGCGGCATTATTAGACTGAGACTTCAGCATGTCTCACGATAACTGGTTGTATCACAAACTGGCTATAAAACCAGGCAAAAACCGGACTAAAACATCAGGATACATAATGCGAGTGTGTGATTCCGTCATCAAAATCAAGACATAAGTCGTAAGCAACTCATAGCTTTACGGTTGTTGCTGTATTATGACATAAATATTCTCGTTGAAGCCATAAAGGGAACGTGTGCTGGCAGTGCGTGACAAGTGACAGGTACGGTACAGGTGCATGGGGTCAAAGCTTAATTGTCGCTTTGACAAAAACAAAACAAAGTCTATGACTATACATGGTCTGTACATTTTACTTTTCGTAGAGCAATCAAAATCAATAGTCACGCAGGCCACACAAAATTTATTTTAGAACTAGCCATATATATTTGTGAAAGAATGTGCTTCCATTGTAATTTTCTAGTTTTGATGTTGGTTTTATAGGCAATAGTGCCCGCACAACAACATTATTTAAAGAGCTGTTTGTTTTTGTGTGGCTCATGTACAAAACAAACAGCTCTTAAAATCATTTACCACACATATCTGTTATCATGGGAGGTGTATGTTTTATGTTTAAATGTGTTTATTTAGCAGTGGTCTGCACATGGATCATAGGTCACTTCAACAAATAATATTGATTTTTTTACATTTGAAATCAATAAAGTTTACCTAGGCTGCTCTGTGTATTTATTTATATATTTTCTTTTGTGTGATAACAAAATTGGAATGCATTAGTTAACCTTATTACCAACCGAACTCATACATATTTTCATTTGTTTTGAGTGGGTTTGTTTTCTGTTATGAACTGTGACTTGATCATAGATAAGTTACAACCAGGATTATAGTTAGATGAGTCAGCATGGAGGGACATTTACAAATTCTTGACATGCCTACATTGACACTAAAATAAATAGTGTTTTTTGATTTGTGGTGTGAAATATGCTTACTGGGTGTAAAGATGCATGTTTGAAGTGTTTTATTGATTCACGTTTTGCTAAGTCCATTTTCTTTTACCAACAAAAAAGATTAACTCAAATGCAGTGACATTGGAATACATGAATTCCTTTTCACAATTAATTCTCCACTATGAAATCAACCATTTGTTATGAAGTGAACAAATCTATTATATTATATTATGGCATTATGAACACTGCCAGCCACCTGCACTGTTTGATCACATGAAACCCATTCAGCATCTACACAGTCAAACATACCACAGCCTATGATTTCTCTGACATGTACACTTAAAATTTATTGACCACAACATGAGCAATGTGTATACAACTACAAGTATGTGTTCCACATACTATGCCATCATAATGCATTTGGAAGACTGCTTCACAAGGTGACATAGCCCCACAGGCTGACACATTTATCATGGTGCAATTATAACTGCTCCATCAAATGATGCTGTCAAATAGAAAACATTTCCAGGAACATAAACAAACCATCTATCAACCGGTCGATGAACAGCATAATATTATGCTTTGTCCTCAAATTATTTACGTAATTTTGTCAGAACAAAGGTTTGATATCCTTGAGTATTGTGTGTGGTTCTCCTTCAGTGCATCAGCGCAAGTTTTTCATGTAACTACCTGGTACTCCATGTTCAGTTGACATCTACAGGTGTACCTGTATTTCTGCTTTCTCTCACAATTTACTGTGCCCTACTGCCTACTTCATCTGGATCCTAAAACATAAACTCAAGTTAGGAACACGTAGCAATCTCACTAAGCTATTAACACAACTCGTCTATGGGGTATTCCCCTGTTGAGATAATATCACCAAATATGAACGTATTTTCATATATGCACATCATCATCAGCAAATAGGAAGCACATTTTCACCAGGTATTTTTTATGTTTCGATTCGGATGGTCTATTTTTTGAAATAATAGGCTCAGACAATATTTCCAGCTGTCTACTTAAAAAAATATGGGAGGTGGGCTGGCGGGCAGACGGCTAGATAGGGAGGTGGGCTGGTGGATAGGTGGGCAGGTGGGCAGGTACGTGGACTGGGGGACAGGTGGGCAGGTTGGGAGGTGGGCAGGGGACAGGTGGGCAGGCGGGCAGGCGGGCAGGTGCGCAGGGGGCAGGTGGGCAGGTGGGCTGGGGGACAGGTGGGCAGGTGGGCAGGTGGGCAGGTGCGCAGGGGGCAGGTGGGCAGGTGGGCAGGTGGGCAGGTGGGCAGGTGCGCAGGGGGCAGGTGCGCAGGTGGGCAGGTGGGCAGGTGGGCAGGTGCGCAGGGGGCAGGTGGGCAGGTGGGCAGGCAGGCAGGATGACACACTTATCATGGTGCAATTATAACTGCTCCATCAAATGATGCTGTCAAATATAAAGCAAATCTGGAAACACAAACAAACCATCGATCAACTGGTTGACCAACAGCATATATCTTGCTAGAAATTATTCATGTCATTTTGGCAGAACAAAGTTTTGATATCCTTGAGTGTTGTGTATGGCTCTCCTTCACTAAACAACACAGGTTTTTCATGTAATTAGTCCCTTTTCAGTAGATAACTAATGATGGCAAAAACACCAATGATGGCAACAACACTAATAATGGCAAAACACTAATGGTGGCAAAACACTAATGATGGCAAAAACACTAATGATGGCAAAACACTAATAATGGCAATACACTAATGATGGCAACAACACTAATTATGGCAAAACACTAATGATGGCAACAACACTAATGATGACAACAACACTAATGATGGCAACAACACTAATGATGGCTACAACACTAATGATGGCAACAACACTAATGATGGCAACAACACTAATGATGGTAACAACACTAATGATGGCAGCAACAGCAATGGTGGCTGGAAATGATGATGTGTTTAGCATCACTAGTAACAAGTACACATCGACACAATAACACAGATTAGTCTGAACAATGTAATATTATTCACTAAGTCTGCCACGCACACCTGTTACTACCAAAAGTATTACTTCATCAGGCTAGTGACTGAAATCATGCTACATGGTATTACATGACCAACTACACTAGCTATGTGCAATTTCATTGGTTGAACTTAAATTTAGAGTTTTGCAGAGTATTCAACGAGGGGTGCTGCTGCATACCCAGGGTTAGTACTAATGTGTTCATCAGCAACCACCCCGGGCGTGTGAGGATGAGTCTCTACATAAAGCTATGTTTGCCACTGAGCAATTGTCCATGTTTACATATGACCACTGGGCAACAAATGTAGGAAATTAAAGGTCACAGGAAAATATCACAGGGAGAAAAAGACACCACCTTAAATATATACCGACATACATGTGTATACTTAATGCTAATCACTATACTGTACTAAATGGGGCTAAAGTACTTGTTACTCATACTTGTTGGTACCACTGATTTTTCACAAAGTAATCATCACTCAAACCTTTACTCATCTATATTATAAAACAGTTTGTCGTTGTCCATCTGCCTGTCTGCAGGTAGACCACATCTCCAGCAGTTCTGCATGCTATCTAGCTGGCCCACTGAGATGATTCGTAGATTTATATTTTTTCAAAATGTGTCTTGGGTGTGAAGAATATGGAGAGCTCAATATTTTTAAAGCTATGGCGTATGTGTGGATTCCACCATGCTAACAGTTTGTTGAGTCATGACGTAATGACGCCATGTAGTTCTAGGACACACTGAAACAATGTGATGCACTTTTCAAACATTTTAGCAAGGAGACTGCCTTTTTTCCAGAAGTGAGATTTAACTCTGCTAGCATGTCTGTTCAGACTGACCAGGGGGTGACAGTTGTCAATAGTCACAGGCAGTGACTGTAGTTTTCCAATGCATAACTAAGTTACTCCTTAGTATATTTATTGAAGTACTCATATTTATTACTCATACAAATTTATATGTATTTTGTGAGTACTTCACATGTATATCATCATCTTAAATTATGATCTTCAGTCCAAATGGTGTATGTATTTAATACTGCTTAATGACGTGTGACGGATGTCCTGACCACTTGAATAAGACTGACCATCACGTCAATGACCTACACTGGCACCTGATTTTCAGATTCATGAATATTTTCGGATGTGCTTAAGTATTCAAGACCATACATAAATTGCATTAACTAGATAGTGTTTGAATACAATTATGTGTGACTTCATTTCCTGGGATTTTGTTCTAGGCAAAACTGACTTACTTTCTATGATTTTTGGGGCACTATACTTTATTTCTGTCCACCTGGACAACTGTCCACTGGGCAGCTGTCAAATGGGAAACCATCCTGACACCCTAGACCCTGGATACCCCTAATGTATTGATGCCCTTCAAATGATGGGTGTTAAAAGTCCCTACCCTTACATAATACAGTACACTGCCAGATCTTCCAGTCTGACAATCCCAGTGGAGTTTAGTCACTGATTGACACTGGCTGGACAATGACATTGTTCAAACAATGCCTGTGTTTGGACATTTGTCAGATGTTGATTGAGTGGACTGTGGTCACTGCACAGTGACCAGTGCAGTGACCATCACAGCTCTGACAACTGGCAGGTCAGCGACTATCACCAGATTTAGTCTTTTAACTAAACTAACCTATTCCAAAACAGTTAATGAAATTATGTTGGGCATTTTGAGAAAATATAAATAAGTTAAGTGAGTTAGTTGAAATAACCCATGTGTGATGTATTAACCAGATAAAGCAACTGCAGTGTGAAATCCATCTCCAGTGATGTGACACGTGGCTACTCGACACATGATCCATGTGTACTACGTACGCCTGTAACAGTGCAAGGACGAATCACTGTAAGTACACATGCATGTGTGGGTCTATATGACAGTTCATCTAACGTCACTCGGTTTAATGGGATAATTTGTCTACTATGACATTTGCGTGCACAAATAAATTATTGCCAAATGTGTTCGTTTTTCAAAATAAATATCAGGTTTTACTGCAAGTGATTTCTTTTCGAAAACACACAAATCAAACCAAGTTGAAATAGTTGCGTATAATATACAAATTATTGAAACATATATTATAAGTCACGTGACAATGTACTAACTATACGATAACTCTCTGGATCTTTAATTACTGCCCCTTTACAGCCAAAACTCCTTACAGCCAATACCTATGCAGTAAGAAAACGCCCAATGGACAGTTGTCTTGGACTTGTTCGTCTTGGTGACCGTTTGCTTGATGCCTGTGACCCATCTGGCTCTGTTACATTTCCATGGTTTATGGTTGTAGACAGATCATAGACTGAGTGGATAATAATATGCATGTAGTTTCCTGTCTTAGTTGCCCTCCCAAGGAGTGATTGTCCGTCCGTCCGTCCGTCCGTCCGTCCGTCCGTCCGTCCGTCCGTCCGTCCGTCGTCCGTCCGTCCGTCCGTCCGTCCGTCCGTCCGTCCGTCCGTCCGTCCGTCCGTCCGTCCGTCCGTCCGTCCGTCCGTCCGTCCGTCGTCCGTCCGTCCGTCCGTCCGTCCGTCCGTCCGTCCGTCCGTCCGTCGTCCGTCCGTCCGTCCGTCCGTCCGTCCGTCCGTCCGTCCGTCCGTCCGTCCGTCCGTCCGTCCGTCCGTCCGTCCGTCCGTCCGTCCGTCCGTCCGTCCGTCCGTCCGTCCGTCCGTCCGTCCGTCCGTCCGTCCGTCCGTCCGTCCGTCCGTCCGTCCGTCCGTCCGTCCGTCCGTCCGTCCGTCCGTCCGTCCGTCCGTCCGTCCGTCCGTCCGTCCGTCCGTCCGTCCGTCCGTCCGTCCGTCCGTCCGTCCGTCCGTCCGCCCGCCCGCCCGCCCGCCCGCCCGCCCGCCCGCCCGCCCGCCCGCCCGCCCGCCCGCCCGGGCTTTTTGGGCTTGTACATTTGTGGTGTTCCATACTTGCCAATTAACACATTTCTAGACATTACAGAAAACATATATTGAGCTGTTCTAGCTATTAATTTGTATTATAATATTGAACATGTAATGCATTAATTAACAAGTTTATTAAGGGGATTTTTCCGGAAAGGATTTTAATAGAGGGGATTTTGTCGGACGGGATATTGTCTGAGGGGATTACGGCCGGAGGGGATTATGTCCAACCACAGTCAATTATAGCAGATGCAGAATATTAGATAACCACAGTGTAATTTTCGCCTCTGAGAAATGCAAACCCGGTGTCTGGTCGAAACAGCTCCATGATTTTCACGGATTGGGTCAGAGTTCCCTTGAAACAAAACTTTTCTTGCATCTTGTCACAGACGGAAGACTGAATTGACCCTGGAGGACATGAGACATGCCACTGAGACTGGACAAGTCAGGAGAATGGTTGTGAGGTAGGGCCTCTTGCCTTGTAAACTGCCAGTATCAGATTGTTTTGACCTTTCAGGAAGTTAGCCAAAATGGTAGGACAAATGGCACATGAACATTTAATTGAGTTTTGTCTATAAGTATATGCATATTTTCAATAAAATGTCATTATTCCTGTATGATTAACAACTGCAGTTGCTGTAGACCTATATTTTTATAACAACTCTGGGATATTTAATTGAAATCGGGTAATAATTAATGGTGGTAACCAAAGACTAAGTTACATTCTGTACAACAAATCTTTAAACATGGATTTCCCACATTTGCATTGTCGTTATCAAATACATTAAAATTACCATAACTGTGGAAATAATTATCACAATGAAATACATGTTGCACCATAATCCTCTTTCTAAAAAAAATTGCTTTGTGGCATATGTGACTGATTTTGTGCAAAAGAGTCATAGCAGTTTTAATGGTTTCATGACATGACAGATGGTGACCAGTGGCCAGGTGCATGACACACACCCAAGCCCAAATCACACCCAAGTTAGGGTAAATAGCACCTAGGTGACACGTAGCCAGTAGGGGCGGTTGCATGACACACCTAGCTGGGTTATGTCACAAGTTAGGCGGCACTTTCTGGGACAACTCAAGCAGCCCCAACTGCAGCTGGGTGACTCACAGCGCATTGTATCAATGGCAGCAGTGGTTTATTGCATATATAAATTCTACGACTCTCCTCATAATCATGGACATAAGGGTGTTTACTTACATGTCAGTCTGTCAATGTTGAATGGTAATTACTAAATATTGACCAACTAAATTGCTATTATTAGTAAATGATTTGTTACTTTGCATTGACTACTACTGTATATGTGATTGTACACACTTCATAGTGACAGTATATATATATATATATATATATATATATATATATATATATATATATATATATATGGCCTTTTACTAAGATGTGTAGATCTATCAAAGTGACGTGCTTATTATCAAATATTGACCAATTAATTAAATTATTATTAAATAATTTATTAATTTATATTTGTAACATTCTGTTATACATATTACATAATAATATGTGTAATTATCTTCATAATCATGGACATTATGGCCTTTTGTCTTTGTATTGGTCTGAATACGAATATTGGTTAATTTATTAATATTACATAACTATTAAATTATATCTCTTACCACTATTGCAGTTTTTTTAAATACAAATTGAATGTTTATATAAACATATTCATGGACATTGTAGCATTTTACAAAAACCGTTTCTGTCTGTCGAGGTTACCCGCTAATTATCACCTATTAACTAATTTATTTATTTATTACTACATGACTAGTTAATATACATTTATTCTCATAATAAATGTGGTTATGCACACTGCATAATATGTATAAATATCTTCATATTTATGAACTCTGCTGGTCTTAATTAGAATGTGTTGGTCTGTTAACTTGGTGCACTACTTAGATAATAGTAACTAATTAACTGAATTAATTACTATGAAAAAAATATTGCAGACACGCACGCAGGCACGCACGACGCACGCACGCACGCACGCACGCACGCACGCATGACAAAGGACTGAAGAAAGGAATAATAAATTATGGATGGGGAGGGGAGGAGTGATAGTTTTGTTTTCAGGGAACTGAAGTAGTCAGCAACTTAACCTTGAAGCAGTCAGGGCTGGGAGCTGACACTACTGGCATTGGAAGTCCATTCCCGTCTGGGATGGTCCATGGGCTAAGAACAACAATATCTTGTAGTTTGTTCTTGAAGTTGGCATGGTGCTGGGGAAGGAATTCCAC
Organism: Metamycoplasmataceae bacterium; assembly: GCA_965263245.1. Lineage (GTDB taxonomy): Bacteria > Bacillota_I > Bacilli_A > Mycoplasmatales > Metamycoplasmataceae > DT-68. The sequence continues at coordinate 19,981 of CBDHHR010000297.1, forward strand.
CCCCGGCGTAATCCTTGGGGTAATTTCACCCCTTCCAGACTCCAAAGCTAATTTACCCTCTAGTTTTAAAAGCAGACACCAACTTTAATCCCTGTAGTCATTAGGTTAGTAACAATTAGCCTCATTGTTCAATCAAAATATATTCATTCCAGCCCCGGATGGCCAAGCCAGGATCTGCGGAAAAAGATATCCCGAAGTTATACTGTCGAAAGTAGACAATCCATACTTCTGAAGTGGTGATTATTGCATCCAGTTGTCCAAGGCTCAGCCCTGGTATGCATTTGTCATTTATTTACGACCTATACTTCGTATAAAAAGGCCTAGGGGTGGATTTAATCCAAATGACTGCTATTCCCTTATATTGTTTTCTGTGCTATTAGCCATTAACGTTCAAACAGTTCGCTGTAGCTGCAAGTCACACAAGTGAGATAACCAACATTCATTACAAGTTTGATCTATCAGAGCAGATATCGTCCAACAAATTTGTGTTTCATTGTTCTGTAAACAAAAACACTCAGAATGTGACGGTGGCAATTCTTACGTGTTTGAGTTACAAAATGCAAGATAGGATTTGAGCAATATAATTAGTTTATGATCAAAAGGGATCAGTTACATACAAATCATATCAAATTATCAATCGAATTTATCCCAAAATATATACCTGTATTTCGTAAATTTAGTTTGTAGCGCTTTGTTATGCACATAACAAATTCTGCTACTCTGCTATGCTGTTTACCCTCACTGTATGATCATTCGATTTCCTGTTTATGAGAAATCCTACTCCTGCTTGGCTGTTGTTTGCCTTAAAATTGCATAATAGGTGGCCGCTTTGTAATGTAATAAAACATTCCTCTCGTCTTCTCACCTGTCCGATCCTGATTACATCCGATACCAATCTGATTTCCCTAAGTTATTCTTCAACTTCTTGTATGTGTTCATCTCTTAGTATAGCACTGACATTGGACGTTGCTGTCTTTAGTCTATTTACCCTCTTTCGGTGCCTCTTTTTCACCCAGACATTCTTACCACCCCCTGCTCGTAGTCCTGGTTGACCAGAGCTGCCACCTTGGTCATAGACTTTTTCGGTGGTGCTGGAGTCTGGGGGCAATGGCTTTGTAGTGCTTTGCATGCGGGTTTTGGTGGGCAAGTTTCGATACGGTGGCAGTATCAGTATGTATTGAACTACACTATACTGACTATATTATAATATCTAACT
>CBDHHR010000298.1:0-9419 GCA_965263245.1 Metamycoplasmataceae bacterium
TTAATGTCACAGCCACTATGTGGTGACTGTCGGTGTTGATGTCACGGCCACTATGTGGTGACTGTCGGTGTTAATGTCACAGCCACTATGTGGTGACTGTCGGTGTTAATGTCACAGCCACTATGTGGTGACTGTCGGTGTTGATGTCACGGCCACTATGTGGTGACTGTCGGTGTTGATGTCACGGCCACTATGTGGTGACTGTCGGTGTTAATGTCACAGCCACTATGTGGTGACTGTCGGTGTTAATGTCACGGCCACTATGTGGTGACTGTCGGTGTTAATGTCACGGCCACTATGTGGTGACTGTCGGTGTTAATGTCACGGCCACTATGTGGTGACTGTCGGTGTTAATGTCACAGCCACTATGTGGTGACTGTCGGTGTTAATGTCACGGCCACTATGTGGTGACTGTCGGTGTTAATGTCACAGCCACTATGTGGTGACTGTCGGTGTTAATGTCACAGCCACTATGTGGTGACTGTCGGTGTTGATGTCACGGCCACTATGTGGTGACTGTCGGTGTTAATGTCACGGCCACTATGTGGTGACTGTCGGTGTTGATGTCACGGCCACTATGTGGTGACTGTCGGTGTTAATGTCACGGCCACTATGTGGTGACTGTCGGTGTTGATGTCACGGCCACTATGTGGTGACTGTCGGTGTTAATGTCACAGCCACTATGTGGTGACTGTCGGTGTTAATGTCACGGCCACTATGTGGTGACTGTCGGTGTTGATGTCACGGCCACTATGTGGTGACTGTCGGTGTTGATGTCAGGCCACTATGTGGTGACTGTCGGTGTTGATGTCACGGCCACTATGTGGTGACTGTCGGTGTTAATGTCACAGCCACTGTGTGGTGACTGTCGGTGTTAATGTCACGGCCACTATGTGGTGACTGTCGGTGTTGATGTCACGGCCACTATGTGGTGACTGTCGGTGTTAATGTCACAGCCACTATGTGGTGACTGTCGGTGTTAATGTCACGGCCACTATGTGGTGACTGTCGGTGTTAATGTCACAGCCACTATGTGGTGACTGTCGGTGTTAATGTCACAGCCACTATGTGGTGACTGTCGGTGTTAATGTCACGGCCACTATGTGGTGACTGTCGGTGTTGATGTCACGGCCACTATGTGGTGACTGTCGGTGTTAATGTCACAGCCACTATGTGGTGACTGTCGGTGTTAATGTCACGGCCACTATGTGGTGACTGTCGGTGTTGATGTCACGGCCACTATGTAGTGACTGTCGGTGTTGATGTCAGGCCACTATGTGGTGACTGTCGGTGTTGATGTCACGGCCACTATGTGGTGACTGTCGGTGTTAATGTCACGGCCACTATGTGGTGACTGTCGGTGTTAATGTCACAGCCACTATGTGGTGACTGTCGGTGTTGATGTCACAGCCACTATGTGGTGACTGTCGGTGTTAATGTCACGGCCACTATGTGGTGACTGTCGGTGTTGATGTCACGGCCACTATGTGGTGACTGTCGGTGTTGATGTCAGGCCACTATGTGGTGACTGTCGGTGTTAATGTCACGGCCACTATGTGGTGACTGTCGGTGTTGATGTCACGGCCACTATGTGGTGACTGTCGGTGTTAATGTCACGGCCACTATGTGGTGACTGTCGGTGTTAATGTCACGGCCACTATGTGGTGACTGTCGGTGTTGATGTCACGGCCACTATGTGGTGACTGTCGGTGTTAATGTCACGGCCACTATGTGGTGACTGTCGGTGTTAATGTCACGGCCACTATGTGGTGACTGTCGGTGTTGATGTCACGGCCACTATGTAGTGACTGTCGGTGTTGATGTCACGGCCACTATGTGGTGACTGTCGGTGTTGATGTCACGGCCACTATGTGGTGACTGTCGGTGTTAATGTCACAGCCACTATGTGGTGACTGTCGGTGTTAATGTCACAGCCACTATGTGGTGACTGTCGGTGTTAATGTCACAGCCACTATGTGGTGACTGTCGGTGTTAATGTCACGGCCACTATGTGGTGACTGTCGGTGTTAATGTCACGGCCACTATGTGGTGACTGTCGGTGTTAATGTCACGGCCACTATGTGGTGACTGTCGGTGTTGATGTCACGGCCACTATGTGGTGACTGTCGGTGTTAATGTCACAGCCACTATGTGGTGACTGTCGGTGTTAATGTCACGGCCACTATGTGGTGACTGTCGGTGTTGATGTCACGGCCACTATGTGGTGACTGTCGGTGTTAATGTCACGGCCACTATGTGGTGACTGTCGGTGTTGATGTCACGGCCACTATGTGGTGACTGTCGGTGTTAATGTCACAGCCACTATGTGGTGACTGTCGGTGTTGATGTCACGGCCACTATGTGGTGACTATCGGTGTTGATGTCACGGCCACTATGTGGTGACTGTCGGTGTTGATGTCACGGCCACTATGTGGTGACTGTCGGTGTTAATGTCACAGCCACTATGTGGTGACTGTCGGTGTTAATGTCACGGCCACTATGTGGTGACTGTCGGTGTTGATGTCACGGCCACTATGTAGTGACTGTCGGTGTTGATGTCACGGCCACTATGTGGTGACTGTCGGTGTTAATGTCACAGCCACTATGTGGTGACTGTCGGTGTTAATGTCACGGCCACTATGTGGTGACTGTCGGTGTTGATGTCACGGCCACTATGTGGTGACTGTCGGTGTTGATGTCACGGCCACTATGTGGTGACTGTCGGTGTTAATGTCACAGCCACTATGTGGTGACTGTCGGTGTTAATGTCACGGCCACTATGTGGTGACTGTCGGTGTTGATGTCACGGCCACTATGTGGTGACTGTCGGTGTTAATGTCACAGCCACTATGTGGTGACTGTCGGTGTTAATGTCACAGCCACTATGTGGTGACTGTCGGTGTTGATGTCACAGCCACTATGTGGTGACTGTCGGTGTTGATGTCACGGCCACTATGTGGTGACTGTCGGTGTTAATGTCACAGCCACTATGTGGTGACTGTCGGTGTTGATGTCACGGCCACTATGTGGTGACTGTCGGTGTTAATGTCACAGCCACTATGTGGTGACTGTCGGTGTTGATGTCACAGCCACTATGTGGTGACTGTCGGTGTTAATGTCACGGCCACTATGTAGTGACTGTCGGTGTTGATGTCACGGCCACTATGTGGTGACTGTCGGTGTTGATGTCACGGCCACTATGTGGTGACTGTCGGTGTTAATGTCACAGCCACTATGTGGTGACTGTCGGTGTTAATGTCACAGCCACTATGTGGTGACTGTCGGTGTTAATGTCACAGCCACTATGTGGTGACTGTCGGTGTTGATGTCACGGCCACTATGTGGTGACTGTCGGTGTTAATGTCACAGCCACTATGTGGTGACTGTCGGTGTTAATGTCACAGCCACTATGTGGTGACTGTCGGTGTTGATGTCACAGCCACTATGTGGTGACTGTCGGTGTTAATGTCACAGCCACTATGTGGTGACTGTCGGTGTTAATGTCACGGCCACTATGTGGTGACTGTCGGTGTTGATGTCACGGCCACTATGTGGTGACTGTCGGTGTTAATGTCACGGCCACTATGTGGTGACTGTCGGTGTTGATGTCACGGCCACTATGTGGTGACTGTCGGTGTTAATGTCACAGCCACTATGTGGTGACTGTCGGTGTTAATGTCACGGCCACTATGTGGTGACTGTCGGTGTTAATGTCACGGCCACTATGTGGTGACTGTCGGTGTTGATGTCACGGCCACTATGTGGTGACTGTCGGTGTTAATGTCACGGCCACTATGTGGTGACTGTCGGTGTTGATGTCACGGCCACTATGTGGTGACTGTCGGTGTTGATGTCACGGCCACTATGTGGTGACTGTCGGTGTTGATGTCACGGCCACTATGTGGTGACTGTCGGTGTTGATGTCACGGCCACTATGTGGTGACTGTCGGTGTTGATGTCACAGCCACTATGTGGTGACTGTCGGTGTTGATGTCACGGCCACTATGTGGTGACTGTCGGTGTTGATGTCACGGCCACTATGTGGTGACTGTCGGTGTTAATGTCACGGCCACTATGTGGTGACTGTCGGTGTTAATGTCACGGCCACTATGTGGTGACTGTCGGTGTTAATGTCACGGCCACTATGTGGTGACTGTCGGTGTTGATGTCACAGCCACTATGTGGTGACTGTCGGTGTTGATGTCACGGCCACTATGTGGTGACTGTCGGTGTTGATGTCACGGCCACTATGTGGTGACTGTCGGTGTTAATGTCACAGCCACTATGTGGTGACTGTCGGTGTTGATGTCACGGCCACTATGTGGTGACTGTCGGTGTTGATGTCACAGCCACTATGTGGTGACTGTCGGTGTTAATGTCACAGCCACTATGTGGTGACTGTCGGTGTTGATGTCACGGCCACTATGTGGTGACTGTCGGTGTTAATGTCACGGCCACTATGTGGTGACTGTCGGTGTTGATGTCACGGCCACTATGTGGTGACTGTCGGTGTTGATGTCACAGCCACTATGTGGTGACTGTCGGTGTTGATGTCACGGCCACTATGTGGTGACTGTCGGTGTTGATGTCACAGCCACTATGTGGTGACTGTCGGTGTTGATGTCACGGCCACTATGTGGTGACTGTCGGTGTTAATGTCACAGCCACTATGTGGTGACTGTCGGTGTTGATGTCACGGCCACTATGTGGTGACTGTCGGTGTTGATGTCACGGCCACTATGTGGTGACTGTCGGTGTTGATGTCACGGCCACTATGTGGTGACTGTCGGTGTTAATGTCACGGCCACTATGTGGTGACTGTCGGTGTTAATGTCACGGCCACTATGTGGTGACTGTCGGTGTTGATGTCAGGCCACTATGTGGTGACTGTCGGTGTTAATGTCACGGCCACTATGTGGTGACTGTCGGTGTTGATGTCACGGCCACTATGTGGTGACTGTCGGTGTTAATGTCACAGCCACTATGTGGTGACTGTCGGTGTTGATGTCACGGCCACTATGTGGTGACTGTCGGTGTTGATGTCACAGCCACTATGTGGTGACTGTCGGTGTTAATGTCACAGCCACTATGTGGTGACTGTCGGTGTTGATGTCACAGCCACTATGTGGTGACTGTCGGTGTTGATGTCACGGCCACTATGTGGTGACTGTCGGTGTTGATGTCACAGCCACTATGTGGTGACTGTCGGTGTTAATGTCACAGCCACTATGTGGTGACTGTCGGTGTTGATGTCACAGCCACTATGTGGTGACTGTCGGTGTTAATGTCACAGCCACTATGTGGTGACTGTCGGTGTTGATGTCACGGCCACTATGTGGTGACTGTCGGTGTTGATGTCACAGCCACTATGTGGTGACTGTCGGTGTTAATGTCACAGCCACTATGTGGTGACTGTCGGTGTTGATGTCACAGCCACTATGTGGTGACTGTCGGTGTTAATGTCACAGCCACTATGTGGTGACTGTCGGTGTTGATGTCACGGCCACTATGTGGTGACTGTCGGTGTTGATGTCACGGCCACTATGTGGTGACTGTCGGTGTTAATGTCACAGCCACTATGTGGTGACTGTCGGTGTTGATGTCACGGCCACTATGTGGTGACTGTCGGTGTTGATGTCACGGCCACTATGTGGTGACTGTCGGTGTTAATGTCACGGCCACTATGTGGTGACTGTCGGTGTTAATGTCACGGCCACTATGTGGTGACTGTCGGTGTTGATGTCACGGCCACTATGTGGTGACTGTCGGTGTTAATGTCACAGCCACTATGTGGTGACTGTCGGTGTTGATGTCACAGCCACTATGTGGTGACTGTCGGTGTTAATGTCACAGCCACTATGTGGTGACTGTCGGTGTTAATGTCACAGCCACTATGTGGTGACTGTCGGTGTTGATGTCACGGCCACTATGTGGTGACTGTCGGTGTTAATGTCACAGCCACTATGTGGTGACTGTCGGTGTTAATGTCACGGCCACTATGTGGTGACTGTCGGTGTTGATGTCACAGCCACTATGTGGTGACTGTCGGTGTTGATGTCACAGCCACTATGTGGTGACTGTCGGTGTTAATGTCACGGCCACTATGTGGTGACTGTCGGTGTTAATGTCACGGCCACTATGTGGTGACTGTCGGTGTTGATGTCACGGCCACTATGTGGTGACTGTCGGTGTTGATGTCACAGCCACTATGTGGTGACTGTCGGTGTTAATGTCACAGCCACTATGTGGTGACTGTCGGTGTTAATGTCACAGCCACTATGTGGTGACTGTCGGTGTTGATGTCACGGCCACTATGTGGTGACTGTCGGTGTTAATGTCACAGCCACTATGTGGTGACTGTCGGTGTTGATGTCACGGCCACTATGTGGTGACTGTCGGTGTTGATGTCACGGCCACTATGTGGTGACTGTCGGTGTTGATGTCACGGCCACTATGTGGTGACTGTCGGTGTTGATGTCACGGCCACTATGTGGTGACTGTCGGTGTTGATGTCACGGCCACTATGTGGTGACTGTCGGTGTTAATGTCACGGCCACTATGTGGTGACTGTCGGTGTTGATGTCACGGCCACTATGTGGTGACTGTCGGTGTTGATGTCACGGCCACTATGTGGTGACTGTCGGTGTTAATGTCACGGCCACTATGTGGTGACTGTCGGTGTTGATGTCACGGCCACTATGTGGTGACTGTCGGTGTTGATGTCACGGCCACTATGTGGTGACTGTCGGTGTTGATGTCACAGCCACTATGTGGTGACTGTCGGTGTTAATGTCACAGCCACTATGTGGTGACTGTCGGTGTTAATGTCACGGCCACTATGTGGTGACTGTCGGTGTTGATGTCACGGCCACTATGTGGTGACTGTCGGTGTTGATGTCACAGCCACTATGTGGTGACTGTCGGTGTTAATGTCACAGCCACTATGTGGTGACTGTCGGTGTTAATGTCACGGCCACTATGTGGTGACTGTCGGTGTTGATGTCACGGCCACTATGTGGTGACTGTCGGTGTTGATGTCACGGCCACTATGTGGTGACTGTCGGTGTTGATGTCACAGCCACTATGTGGTGACTGTCGGTGTTAATGTCACGGCCACTATGTGGTGACTGTCGGTGTTGATGTCACGGCCACTATGTGGTGACTGTCGGTGTTAATGTCACGGCCACTATGTGGTGACTGTCGGTGTTGATGTCACGGCCACTATGTGGTGACTGTCGGTGTTAATGTCACGGCCACTATGTGGTGACTGTCGGTGTTGATGTCACGGCCACTATGTGGTGACTGTCGGTGTTAATGTCACGGCCACTATGTGGTGACTGTCGGTGTTGATGTCACGGCCACTATGTGGTGACTGTCGGTGTTGATGTCACGGCCACTATGTGGTGACTGTCGGTGTTGATGTCACAGCCACTATGTGGTGACTGTCGGTGTTGATGTCACGGCCACTATGTGGTGACTGTCGGTGTTGATGTCACGGCCACTATGTGGTGACTGTCGGTGTTGATGTCACGGCCACTATGTGGTGACTGTCGGTGTTAATGTCACGGCCACTATGTGGTGACTGTCGGTGTTAATGTCACGGCCACTATGTGGTGACTGTCGGTGTTGATGTCACGGCCACTATGTGGTGACTGTCGGTGTTAATGTCACGGCCACTATGTGGTGACTGTCGGTGTTAATGTCACGGCCACTATGTGGTGACTGTCGGTGTTGATGTCACGGCCACTATGTGGTGACTGTCGGTGTTGATGTCACAGCCACTATGTGGTGACTGTCGGTGTTGATGTCACGGCCACTATGTGGTGACTGTCGGTGTTAATGTCACGGCCACTATGTGGTGACTGTCGGTGTTGATGTCACGGCCACTATGTGGTGACTGTCGGTGTTAATGTCACGGCCACTATGTGGTGACTGTCGGTGTTAATGTCACAGCCACTATGTGGTGACTGTCGGTGTTAATGTCGCCACTATGTGGTGTTGATGTCACGGCCACTATGTGGTGACTGTCGGTGTTAATGTCACGGCCACTATGTGGTGACTGTCGGTGTTGATGTCACGGCCACTATGTGGTGACTGTCGGTGTTGATGTCACGGCCACTATGTGGTGACTGTCGGTGTTAATGTCACAGCCACTATGTGGTGACTGTCGGTGGTCACGGCCACTATGTGGTGACTGTCGGTGTTGATGTCACGGCCACTCACGGCCACTATGTGGTGACTGTCGGTGTTGATGTCACGGCCTATGTGGTGACTGTCGGTGTTAATGTCACGGCCACTATGTGGTGACTGTCGGTGTTAATGTCACAGCCACTATGTGGTGACTGTCGGTGTTAATGTCACGGCCACTATGTGGTGACTGTCGGTGTTGTCGGTGTTAATGTCACGGCCACTATGTCGGTGGCCACTATGTGGTGACTGTCGGTGTTAATGTCAGGCCACTATGTGGTGACTGTCGGTGTTAATGTCACGGCCACTATGTGGTGACTGTCGGTGTTGATGTCACGGCCACTATGTGGTGACTGTCGGTGTTAATGTCACGGCCACTATGTGGTGACTGTCGGTGTTAATGTCACGGCCACTATGTGGTGACTGTGACTGTCGGTGTTGATGTCACGGCCACTATGTGGTGACTGTCGGTGTTAATGTCAGGCCACTATGTGGTGACTGTCGGTGTTGTCACGGCCACTATGTCATGTCACGGCCACTATGTGGTGACTGTCGGTGTTAATGTCGGTGGCCACTATGTGGTGACTGTCGGTGTTAATGTCACGGCCACTATGTGGTGACTGTCGGTGTTAATGTCACGGCCACTATGTGGTGACTGTCGGTGTTGATGTCACGGCCACTATGTGGTGACTGTCGGTGTTGTGTCAGCCACTATGTGGTGACTGTCGGTGTTGTTAATGTCACGGCCACTATGTGGTGACTGTCGGTGTTGATGTCACGGCCACTATGTGGTGACTGTCGGTGTTGATGTCACGGCCACTATGTGGTGACTGTCGGTGTTGATGTCACGGCCACTATGTGGTGACTGTCGGTGTTAATGTCACGGCCACTATGTGGTGACTGTCGGTGTTAATGTCACGGCCACTATGTGGTGACTGTCGGTGTTAATGTCACGGCCACTATGTGGTGACTGTCGGTGTTAATGTCACGGCCACTATGTGGTGACTGTCGGTGTTAATGTCACGGCCACTATGTGGTGACTGTCGGTGTTGATGTCACGGCCACTATGTGGTGACTGTCGGTGTTAATGTCACGGCCACTATGTGGTGACTGTCGGTGTTAATGTCACGGCCACTATGTGGTGACTGTCGGTGTTGATGTCACGGCCACTATGTGGTGACTGTCGGTGTTAATGTCACGGCCACTATGTGGTGACTGTCGGTGTTAATGTC
>CBDHHR010000299.1:0-10000 GCA_965263245.1 Metamycoplasmataceae bacterium
CATCCAGAAGTTCGTTGTCATTTACACGTTTCGCCCAGTGTCTGTATCTCTTCCGAAACGTGCCTTGGTTCAACGCTATTTGTCAACCAGGGCAGCCGCGGTTTCTCTCCGATGAGTTCAGTAGTGTTTGTTTCCGGATTGCTACAGACGATCAACTGATTGGAAACGCGTTACGATACAAGACGTTGTGGACACATTTGACGACTGCAAGTTAACAAGTGTACTAATTTTGAAGTCACTATGGAGTGGGAGAATATCGCCAACTGGACAAACACTTCAGATTCACTGCATGGTGTATTAAATAACAGTTTTGATTCGGGCGACGTCAACCAAACCAAGAAAATAACCGACCACACTGTTGTCTTCTTCGTGTGCTTGTTAGGACTGCCGGGGAATCTACTCATAATGGCCGTCTACGTTCGTAAAATGTCAACGTCGACAAGGTTGTATATGTTTTCTTTGGATGTTGCTGATTCGGCTGTGTGTTTGTATGGGGTGGTTCTCATTACGTCACTTCCGGGCTTTGTGACAATGGAGATCGTCATCTACGTGTTCAATATGTCGACGTCATTCTCCGTCTTCCTGCTCGTGTTCGTGTCCATAGAGCGCCTCCTGGCGGTCAGATGTCCACACTCATTCACGATAAAGGCGCAACGGGCGAAGACGGCTTTAAAGGTGATCGCTGCAACGACCGCGTTGTTCACGACAGCGACGACAGTAGCGAGTCTGAAACAATACCACAAGTTCACCTGAGTTTTCGAGATATGTACGCTCTGCGTGTGTGTCGTCACGATGACGACGTGTTATAGCTTGACAGCAGCGACCCTAGTGAACAAGGTGAGAACACACAGGAACAGAATCACTGCTCTCAGTATAAACATGTCCAGAAACAATGCACACATCACGACAGTTCGTGGCGTTTTGTGTGAACGGAATGAAGGAGCGACGTGTATTCACTTCAAAACAAACGTAGTCAGACAATATCCGGCCGCTATATATCCCGCTGATGCTGCTCCGGTTAATGCATCTATAACCGACTCACCATCGACGCCAGCACAAAGTTGTCATACGACGGTTTATAGCGTAACGACTTCAGTACGTCCGACCACAACCAACAATGCGGTGGCTACACACACTAAGAATATCATGCTGCTGTTTATAGTGACGGTCGTTTATAGTGACGGTCGCCAGCTGCTTGCCCAAATGGATGGCTACCATGGGTGTATCTATTCCGAGATGTGAGACGTTCTTTTATTATAAACTCGTTTGTGAATCCGTTCATCTACGGCGTCCCCAGCTCCATGTTTCGAGAAGACGTGAGACAATTCTACCGTCACTCTCGCGAGAAACTGTCTCAGTTTCTCCAGTGATGATTTACAATGACGTATGTCAAACAACGTGGGACAATTCTACCGATAGAATCGAGTCGTGTCGTTTCGTTTTCTCAAGTGATTGTGATGTATATCAAACAACGCATGGCATGTCTAAGGGCAGATTAGTGTCGATGTCTGGTAGTTTCTATTGAGAATCCGCAACGATATATACGAAGCAAAGTTGGACGCAAGGCTGTCCTGTTGTATATATGTGACCCGACAGGAGAGTGATTCAGCCATGTTCGAAACAAAATAATGTTGAGTCTACGCCATTTTGAAAGATATTTATGTGCGATCACTGTTTGGCGAGACGTCGAGTAATATTATGGTTGTAGTGCTGTCAGTGTTGATGTGTGTGTGTGTGTGTGTGTGTGTGTGTGTGTGTGTGTGTGTGTGTGTGTGTGTGTGTGTGTGTGTGTGTGTGTGTGTGTGTGTGTGTGTGTGTGTGTGTGTGTGTGTGTGTGTGTGTGTGTGTGTGTGTGTGTGTGTGTGTGTGTGTGTGTGTGTGTGTGTGTGTGTGTGTGTGTGTGTGTGTGTGTGTGTGTGTGTGTGTGTGTGTGTGTGTGTGTGTGTGTGTGTGTGTGTGTGTGTGTGTGTGTGTGTGTGTGTGTGTGTGTGTGTGTGTGTGTGTGTGTGTGTTCCGTGTGTATGTATGTTTGTTTATGTGTGTGGGTGTATGTGTGTTGTTGTACGTATGTGTGTGTGTATGTATGTGTATGTGTGTGGTGTTGTATGTGTATGTGTGTGTATGTGTTGTATGTTGTGTTGTGTTGTGTTGTGTGGTGTGCATTCTTGTGTGTTCGTGTGTTCTTGTACTTGTCAATGCATTTGTATGTGTGTGTGTATTTCGTATAACACTGAACATGTGGCTGGAACAAGATACATTAATCTTGATCGGAATCTTGTCACGTTTCTGTAGATTGAGTGATAAATGCATATTCTGCGACCGACAGACGTATATAGTTCCAGATGTTCAACACATATGGCAACGTTATTACCTTTGCATTAAAAATAATTTAAGTAAGGAATTGGTTTTCACGCGTAAGTGTTGTTATTGTGTGTGTGCCTTGTTGTATGCTTGCCATGCAGCGTGCTTCCAGAGACTAAGTTCGAAGGGAGAGAGTCAGACTATTTAGGACAACTAATTGTAACCCCAAGAATGGTAGCTAAGAAAATAAGGGATATGAAGGATAATAAATCACCTGGAATGGATGGGATTCCTCCCAAATTACAACTGGAAATTGTAGAATAAAATAAATGAATGGAACAGATTATCAGCTGATTGTGTAGGTGCTAGTAGTGTTAATATGTTTAAAAATATAATCGAGATATACCTAAGAAGGGCGGGGTACATTTAGATGGATAAGTTGGACTCTCGATAAACCAAAGGGCTTCCTTTTCCACCTGCCTTCTAGAGTTGATTCTTTATATAGCAATTTTGTTAAATCTTGTCTCGTTCCTTCCTTTAAAAATGAGAGCCCGTTCAATGAAGTCGCTAAGATTGTTCTCGTAAATAGCAAATACGTAGTCTTAGTAAATGACGCGTTTATTTACATTAGCTAACGTGTGGGTTTGTTCACATACGAAATGCAGTGTCTTAAGCGGGTGTCTTAAGCGTTTTTGGAACGGTACCTTGTGAATATGCAAGTTAACGTCTTATTGTGTCACTGAATTGTCACACGTCGCAGCGTTTCCTGTTTTCTCAGCCGATGTGTCTTCTTTCAACGACTTTTCAACTACTTTATCCAAATAGATCAAGAATTATATATATATATATATATAGGGATTGGCAATACGTAACAAACCTTGTAAATATTTTAAGAACATTACGGAAAATGAACTTTGTGATCTCACGTGTTTCAATTTGCGTTATTGCCTTTCGGATATTGTTCAAATGTGTCCTCGAGTGGTTAATTTATCACCAGTAAAAACAAATTTAGTCGTATGACTGCAAAACAGAGACAAACGGGCGGGGACCCACTTTGGACGAGGGGCCCACTGTGTCCGACCTTCCCCTATGTGAATGCATCCCCCACTGACTCCACGACAAAGAACGATTACTCATTTACAGAAAGTCATGCATCCACTCCTCTATAATTTTATAAACTTTTACAACCTGCTAAGTTCATTGATTCAACGACGTACCAATAAAAATATGCTGCAACCATCATTGGCCTAACGAAGGAGTACGGTAGTCGAATCAACGACGTTCTGTTATAACTATGGTTTGCCTAAACTGTATTCATGACAGGTTTAGTTACATTATTCAACATCATCTTAGGCATACTAAAATTGCATTTAGACTTCCTGCATGTTTAATATACAGATTTCCGGTGAACCAACATTCCCCATACACAATGTACTCTCTTCCTCAACTAACATATCAGCATATATTCATTTCAAGATAACATGGTGCAAAAGAAGAAAACTTGAAGTTGCGGGATAGCATTTAAAATTTCACTGATTGAATTAGATATCTTCGAAAGGAATTCCAATGAAAAGTGTTGTCAGACATGCGCATTGGCACATGTAAGCAAGACGTTTCCGGTATGCAGCGTTCATTTTCTTCACCGGTTGGCCGTTTTCATCGTCATTTTGCCTTACGTGATATGCTTGATAGACGTTTATGTCGTAAAATCGTTGCGTTGTGTGTGCTTAGGCTAAATCGTTGTGTGTGTGTGTGTGTGTGTGTGTGTGTGTGTGTGTGTGTGTGTGTGTGTGTGTGTGTGTGTGTGTGTGTGTGTGTGTGTGTGTGTGTGTGTGTGTGTGTGTGTGTGTGTGTGTGTGTGTGTGTGTGTGTGTGTGTGTGTGTGTGTGTGTGTGTGTGTGTGTGTGTGTGTGTATGTGCTAAATCGCAATCACAAGACATTCCGTGGCAAATCGCAATCCGACTTAAACTATTCGGCGGTTCCATGCTCCAATGACGCATCTTGCCTGTCCCAACCAATGATTGTGTATGTCACGCCTCTGAGTTTGCTTCATTCATGGTATATGTGCTATAAAGTTCACTATTGCCTACTAAGACACCGTGATGGTGATAAATGTTGCCCTTCGGAATTTTATTCCATGGGTCTGTGTGAATTCATAGAATCAGCACAGCACGAATAGTAATAATATATGTCCACCGTTGTATAATGGTGCTTTTCCTCAAACTCGTGATGATGAATTACATCGTTGGTCACATGATCAGTAGGATGACCGCGGCTACAGTTATCCCGTGTGCGGTCAGCCAGGATCCGCCGTGCAGTAAGCTGGCAGTCTCACCTGTGGAAGAAACGCATATAGCCCAATATAACACACTTATACGATATCGTCGCTTTATTCATGGACATCTGGGAAAAACATATTATATATGTGTGTGTGTGTGTGTGTGTGTGTGTGTGTGTGTGTGTGTGTGTGTGTGTGTGTGTGTGCGCGCGTGCGTGCGTGCGTGCGTGCGTGCGTGCGTGCGCGCGTGCGTGCTCGGGTCACCATGTTCGCATATTTCTACTAGAGAAGTTGACCGTATCAGAAATGTCGCCCGAAGGAGCGTGCCTAGGATTGTTACCGTGACACTCCTCACAGTGTGTAGGGTTAAACTTACCGTGACACTCCTCACAGTGTGTAAGGTTACACTTACCGTTACATTTCTGCATGGTGTCATTCCAAGTGTACGTCAGTGAACAGAGAACACAGACTCGCTCGCCGAATGAACACACATCGCAGTTTTCAAGGGGGCCGCTGCACGCTGCCGGAAAGTACACAGTAATGTAATGGCAAGGCCAGTTTTTGCAGTTTTGCACATCTTAAGAGTTATTGTTAAAACAATTCAAGGTTGCTCTTAAAGTCTAGTTTGTTGTTATCAATGTCAACCATTTATACATTCAATTAGCTCAACAAGCATATAATTTTTATTATTTATTAATTTGTTCTATTTACATAATTTATATTCATTGTACACTAATATTGTATTGTTGTAGTCATTTATTATTATTTACCTACTATATATATATATATATATATATATATATATATATATATATATATATATATATATATATAATTTTCAAGAATTTATTTAGTTTTAGTTAACTAGTTCTAGTGCAAATGATTACAACACTGATTTATCGACACGTTTGTTTACTTATAGTTTTAATGTATTTATGTCTTATCATGTTTAACTACTGCCTATTGTCAACATTACTGAAAAGAGTTTTACTTTGGATTTTAATGTATAAATAAAGTGCATTGCTATTATTTACCGATATATTCTTAAATACACATGTTAGACAGATGTGAATTGCATGATAGTTGAACATCTATAGAATTTGTTTTAGCAGACATGTGACGCTGCATGTTCTCAGTAAACATGCAACGGTCTCCGTGCAAAGAGCGTTTGTTGATATTATGATATGTGACGTATACCCGTTTTGTCATCAACCAAACTCATTCTTGCTGCGACTAGGTTCTACATTAGCACGACGTTCACATAACTTATTTCAATATATATTGTAAGTAAAATTACTACAAATTGTAAAATATTTATTTGCTGCAATAGCGACATGACGTTTAACGGTGCTGAGCCAAAGATTAGACGAATAACATTATAAAGAATATTGAGGACACAAATAGTTCTAGTCATTTCGACAACAAGCAGAGTTGACTTGACACTATTAAAGATTGAATCTTCATTGTATTGAAATCCAGTGTATGTATGATGGCATATGGCTATTGTATAAACAATTCTGCATGGACACATCAATGTAGTATAAACTCGTCTATACGTTAATACGCTAGCTTTGGGGCACTGTAAGTGCATCTCATCCAAGGTACTGATGTCGGAGATCTACAAACTGACGAACGATATCAGAAACCACAATGATAATTAAAACGCAATGTTATCTTCACGAATACATTAAAAAGCCAGTAGCGGTTTAATGACCCAAATGCAGTTGATAAGACATATTAAAATAATAACAATAATCAGAAGTAAAATTGGTACAATTAATAAGTTAAAGAGAACCCGTGTTCGAATCCTGTGCTGCGGTGTTAAAACTTTGGACAAGTGTTTTCACTCTACATTGCTCCAGTTCACTCAGCTGTATAAATGAGTACTTGGCTATAGACAGTAGCGACTATGTGTACGAGCAGCTTTCGCGCATTAATTGTAGCATCTGGCGGGATGCTTCCCAGAGAAGTTGAGATGGTATTTGATTGAACAGGTCTGCCGGGGAAGTAAAGTGTAAAAGCGCTTTGAGCAGTCCTAAGGATTGGATATTGCGCTACATAAAAACTTACCTTTACATTGCTTCATGTTTCCCAGTCTGTATATGTACATATGTGCATGTGTTCTATCTACCAAATTGATATAGTTAGTAAATTTGGATACAAATAACCAATCGATTACACCGGCAAAATTATGCTGATGTGTCACTTATATATTATACAGACAATGCTAGTTTTAGAATACTGTACGTTCATCTCTTCCGATATGGTGACATTCATCCATCTCCTTGTATGTTCACATGCTTGCTTGGACCACCGACTGACGATGTATTTCAGGCATAAAACATGACATTCTTTATTTAGAATGACTGACTTATGTGTATTGCTCTCCTAGAGTGCATTTCTCTTATCTGACCGGGGACCGTAACAAGTCGTTTATAGGTCCGTGGTTTGGCGGAGGTAAATTATTTTAATATGGCGTCTCTTACCTTCACATGTCTGATTAGCGGTCACTGTGTACTTGGTGACACACTGGGAACACTCGGTTCTGTTGGCCGTAGAATTGTAGGAGCATCGCACACAGTGGTCAGAACATTCTACGTGGAACGTAATACACAATTATAATAATTATCATTATTTCTAAAAGCGCCACATAGCTTTTATGATAAAATATATAAATACATAATAAAAGGAACGTAGTTGTTTAATGTTAAAGAAATAAATTATTAGTTACAAAAAAACATATAAGCTAATCTATTGAAGCAGTGAAAACTTTGGTGATGTTGACCGTGGGAGTAAACAATGACCTAGTATGCGCTGGCTTTCCTGACTGGTTAGTTCAGTGCTTCACTTGGAGATGTGATATCAGCAAGTTAACTAAATTAACTCAACAGCTTCTCGCTAACCACTCACGCATGTATTTATTTGCTTTTGCATTGGCGTCGATATCCAGGGAGGTGTGACGCGTACTTGATTGATTATCCAAACACCTCCATTTGTTACTACAAAAAACTCCAACTGCACCTTAAAGGATTCCACTTCTTTAAATATAGCAAATCCAAAGGAATTCTTCCACTTCTCCAAAAATAGCTAATCCACATGAACATATCAGAGACCAAGCTCCTCACCGCTATGTTCCGACACACTACTCACGTTTGCATGTTTCGCTGTCGTCATCGAGTGCGTAGCTATCGTGACATTTACCCGGGTCACACTTCCCCGCTCCGCTGGTGGTGCAACTCTTGCAACTGGGATCACACGCTGCAAACATGAGGGAAGATAGATTACGGGGGAAAGTGGGCAAAACGGTTTTATATGTTCAACGTACATATTTCGCAAATTGCAGCACGAAGCTGGCCATAAAAACCGTCTCGATGAGTGTTACTGTACACTGGCGTACATGTGTAATGACAATGTTTCATCAAAACGTTCGTACTTTCGCATGTTTTGTCTTCCTGCTTGATACCGTAGTGATCTTCGCAGTGTGTGCATTCTGTCCTGTTGTTGACATATTCGCAGGATACGCAGTGGCCTGGACACGCTGTAAGCGACAAAGTCAGCGTCATTTAGACTAGACCGAAGACAGAGGAAACTACATCAAAAAATAGTTACAAGTCATAATTTCGGGTAGTTATTGTAACGCACACACACACACATATGTATGCACGTGTATATTATATTATATTATATTATATTATATTATATTATATTATATTATATTATATTATATTATATTATATTATATTATATTATATTATACATACATACATACATACATACATACATACATACATACATACATACATACATACATACATACATACATACATACATACATACATACATACATACATACATACATACATACATACATACATACATACATACATACATACATACATACATACATACATACATACATACATACATACATACATACATACATACATACATACATACATACATACATACATACATACATACATACATACATACATACATACATACATACATACATACATACATACATACATACATACATACATACATAAAACAAATACTGTAATTATGCAATAGTATAATAGAAGGGTCTGTGATTCCTATTAAGACTTAAATGTCGCTATCACAGGAACCACTAACGTTATTGTAAATTGCGATTGATATTCATAGAAGTACGATGTGCAGATAAACGAAAAGAGAACCCAAGAAGTGTGTGGGTCAACGCATGTCATACGTACTGCATCAATACAGACCCATGCGCCCTCCATCCACGCACACGTGCACACTCTCTACCCACACAACCACGAGCACCGACATGTTATTTCAGAGAGCACTCACATGTTATTTCAGAGAGCACTCGCGTACAATCTGTGTTTGTTATTTCATACGAATAGGAATATTTACGATACGTCATCATTTCATTCGCCGATATCTAGATCGTAATCCGGGGCCTATATGATTTAAACCTAACCCAGACTGAGCATGTCTACTGCCAAACTATTCCGTATTTCAGGTGTGCTTCTACTTACGTTTGCACGTCTTGCTGACGTCATCAAAGATGGTAGGAGACTTACAATGCCCTGGGCTGTCACACTTGGCGGCACCATTTACAGCGCAGCTGTCGCAGTAAGGATCGCATGCTACGGGAACAAAAACAAGAAGTAAATTTTTTGACCCCAAAATAAGTACATGAATTCAATAATCATAAGGTGAAACATAAACAAAACGTCATACATCAGTAATTTAAAACAGTGAAATGGGGGTCAGTGACTCCTTTTAAGACTGAAAAGTCGCTATCACAGGAGCCACTATACATTGAGTTAACCTCTCAATATAAGTATGTATAGTAATTTTTATTTCAATAGTAATTTTTTCTTCATTACGATTTGTTTTCTCTTAATAGTTCATTCTATCTCTGATGCATGTGTACATGCTTCCCTGTAGTATAAGTAAGTAGAAATAATTAAGTAACAATAAAAAATACATATAACATTTCATTGCATCTATCCATATATGTGCATATTAAAATTCTAATGACTTTGTGTATTAAACTGACATATGTAACAATCAGATATTGTACATACGTTTTGATATTTTTTGTAAGAGATACATTTTTAAATAATACGCAAACCCACGTGAATTGTGAGTAACAATTTCTTCCATAACTAATTCTGAAGTATCATTTATAATATAAGGCAAATTGTATTTAAGTCACTTTTTGGCAAATTCATGTCTTGTCATATATGTATGTATATTTGTAGCTTTACGGGCATAATGACTGTGTATATTATAATTGGGGATAATATTCCAATTTAATAAGTAAACTGGCACATTACGGGTATAGCAGAGGAACCATAGCGTCGTTACTGTAGAATGTGTAGTTCTACTCATCTACTAGAGTGTCATTGGTAGTACGACAGGGA
>CBDHHR010000300.1:5000-7652 GCA_965263245.1 Metamycoplasmataceae bacterium
GACTTACCATTGCAGTCAAGGCGTCCAGCTCACTGTGGTCAGCGGAAATATGCGGCGATATTGTAGCATTATCAGTCACTCACTCTACCCGACTAAGTGTGATTACAGATCAATGTTGTCGTTGCTATCGGAAAATCAGCTGTCTGTAAGACATGGCTAATTATAGCTGTCAGCTGTCCCATTGTATGGTTGCCGTTGCTGGTGACACGTGGTGTACTATTTATAGATTGACTATTATGTACATCACGTGTGGCTTCAATCCTGGGACTTTGACAGGTATTTCGTCCCCCCCCCGCAGATAATTATATCACCCACAGGTCAAAGTACAGTAAAACTTATTTTATCAACGAGAGACCGTTTGCATTTGTTTTGAAAGAAAATACAACGAACGGACATTATTTCGATATAGTTGAACCAGTCCAGTAAACATACACTTATACCTTGGAAACACACAGGACTTCAACTAATTTGTTCAGTAGATCTTAATTCATATATATATATATATATATATATATATATATATATATATATATGTATGTATGTATGTATGTATGTGTGTGTGTGTGTGTGTGTGCGTGCGTGCGTGCGTGCGTGCGTGCGTGCGTGCGTGCGTGCGTGCGTGCGTGTGTGGATATGCATAATTCCTTCTTCAACAAATTAATTAATCAATTTGTAAATCGGGTATAATGATTATGCCTGTTTATCCGTTGGGACTTTCAGCATTGACTAAGGAATGCCACTGTTTTAAGTTTGTGGCAATATTCTCCATCTCTCTCTGTCCTCATGTATCACATCTCACTTGTTTCTTTCTCTGTGCCTACGCCAGGCGTTCCGTGACTTTCCTCTCCGCCTCTTCCCTGTGGATTCATTTTGATAACTTGGCGGGTGATGATTTCTGGAAGTTTCATGAGCTTATATCCTATCTACCAAAATTTTCTTATCTTTACTTCATATCCCAAAGTGCAGTGTCGTGTACCTTATCTGGCCACTTCAGTTGTGGATTCTGTTATTGAAGGTTTGTATTTTTGCTAAACAAAATATATGTAAACGAGAGACAGTTTGTTCGGGGAAAAAACACAAAGTGTGGAACGTTTTCGTTCGATGTATTTGAACCAGTAAACATACACATGTACCATAGAAACACACAGGACTACAACTAAGTTATTCAATTCATCTTAATTATCTTAATTCGTCGAACATATATACATTGAGGTCAAATACAAAATTACAACACACGAGCCTATATGTAATTATTGATATGCTTTTTATATGGTATACTTCAGCTATCTGAAATCTAAACTTGTATCTTGTCTAACGTGATATGCTAACTAAGCTATCATTGACAACAGTTCCGTCTGATCATATAGTCACGGATACTCATATCATAGAGAGGAATAATTAATTTTAAAATATTTCTAAACCGGGTATGCTTCTAGGAATAAAATGTCCCAGTAGGGACTGGTTTTTATTTACATACAATATAGCGACATTAGTAGACCCCAAGAGTAGAATACGTTGATCGTGGAGTTGATCCCCCGCCGTAGTTGCGGGAACATGAAAACTGGAATTTACGGAAGTTCGTTGGAGGGGAAGGGGTGGCAAACATTATGGTTCTTCCCCTTCCCATTGTAAATTTGACCATGGTGTTTTATTCAAAGCCGAAGAGTGAGGCTTATACAGAGCGCCTGCGAAACATTTGTCATCAGCCGAGACGAGACAACAGAGGAGCTGTACAGAGCGTTGACTGCAAAACTATGGATGTTTAGATGACTTTGAGGAGCGGAAGGATAGTTGGATAGATACACTAGACAATGCAGACGTCAACAGTGCAAACGCGTTCAAAAGACACTGATTCTCAGGAGGAACGGATTGTAATGACCCAAAAGGACGGCTATTGATATTCGAGGGGTGGTACGACGGTCATACAGCGACATTGCGTGCTCATCACATGCTTGTATCCATAAAATCGGCACAGGCATTGAACAACCCGGACATCATTTGAACTTAGCATCAGTCGAAAACCCTAGGCACGGGCGCCCGCAGGGGGCAAGGGTGGCAGTTGCCCACTGTATCTGATCCATGCTTTTGGGGCGTCTATTCATAAGTCAAACAACAATTATGCTAGTTTTATCATTTATGTTTTATGTAATACGTTTACATTTCATATATATGTATATGTATATGTATATGTATGTGTATGTGCATGTGCATGTGCATGTGCATGTGCATGTGCATGTGCATGTGCATGTACATGTACATGTACATGTATATGTATATATATATATATATATATATATATATATATATATATATATATATATATATATATATATATATATATGGTCTTTCCATTGTCTGTTTATGAGAAAGCTTACTCCATAGTAAGTCTTGGTAAAATATAGTACACCATAGTATATTACATTTTACCATAGTAAACCATAGTAAAATGTGATCTTCACCATGATAAACTTAAATATTTACTATACTAAAACATAGTATTTACTATTGTAAAAGTAGTCATATTCCGCCAAAAATTGTTTACTACAGTATTTAGGAGTATTTGTAGTAAACTACTGTCAATTTACATCATACATCATAGTCTATTTTAGCAGGTGTAAATGTGTTTTCGTGCGTGCGTGCGTGCGTGCTTGC
>CBDHHR010000301.1:5000-8685 GCA_965263245.1 Metamycoplasmataceae bacterium
GCTGGATCCCGCGATATCGACTGGAACAGGCCTTTTCGTTTCGTCACAACAACTGTAGGTTGGACGTACTTGGACTTGTATGCACACACGCACGCATGCATGTGTGCGTGGAATGTGGCATATCAACAAATATGTATGTGTGCCGTTGCATGCATACTTACATAGGCCTACTCACATACGTACACACACACATACACACACACACACACACACACACACACACACACATATATATATATATATATATATATATATATATATATATATACACGTACACATAATCACATAAAATACCCACGCATGTACGTACACACGCGACGAACGGACACACATAAACGCGCACGCACAAATACACACACACACACACACACACACACACACACACACACACACACACACACACACACACACACACACACACACACACACACACACACACACACACACACACACACACACACACACACACACACACACACACACACACACACACACACACACACACACACACACACACACACACACACACACACACACACACACACACACACACACACACACACACACACACACACAAATAACTAAAATTAATATACCTATAATTCAAATATTTATAAAACATAACGATTTAATAGTTAAGTGACTCGGTCAGTAATGAGAGCATCATTTGGGGGTGAACAAAAACTAATAAATGTGGCATTTCAGTATCGAAGCGTCTGGCACTTTGTATCATTGCCGTTAACGGTGTGCCTCAAACGAAAGCCAGGAGACGGACCAGCTTATGGCCAGCCGTATGCACATGCTACGCTCCGGCTAGAGTCAACTTCCGGTCGGCGTGTGTTGATTGTCGATAAGGTGTTCGTCCACCATTAACCAAAGAGTACCGTATAGAAATAGCATTATGCAGGTTGTCTGAGTTTCTTTTGAGGACGTACGTGGTGTGGACTGATTATGTATTTGTTTTTGTGCAGCGAGGCATCAGATCTGTCCAATTACGACAGGATGACAGTCGGTGTTTTTCTGCGTATTTATACTGGTGTCATTTAGATTGGTGATGTCAACAGGACATATCACTTTCTGATTCTAGCAGGAATGAAGGAGTGTCAGGTTTAACAGTAGTTTGTGGGAAACAGGTACTAGAATTTCACGAATTTCATATGGCACGTCTACCAGTGAAGATTAAAGTTGCTGTGAAATTTTCGAAATTGAAAATGAAGGAAACGTTACAATGGCCGCTTATGGAAAAGTCAAATGTGGTCTTAGTTCATCATCGACATCGTACATTTTGTGTAGTTTGTCTCTCGGTGACTCACGTCTCCTGCCCACCTTGTTGCTCCCGCGTCTTGCCTGCGAGACGACCGCCTTGCCTGTGGGATTCACTTTGTACTGTTCAATATTCCATCGGCGTTCGTCACGCGAGCGCTAGCCTATCGCACGCAAATATGGTTACGACACAACATGCCGTATAAAGCTGGGTCCGACCCCTGTTGAATTAGTGTCATCCGCAAATTTCCCTCGAGTGGCAATTATTCTAGAATCGATAACATTTAAGTAAATTAAAAGACGATAGGTCGTAACCTGGTGTCCCAGGGGTGCATTAATTGCGGGCCGGTTGTTGTCGAAGAATCTATATTAAATCAATGTGTTTATTGTGTCGTGTGATTGCATCATCCAAACATGTTTTTAACTCATTTCAGATCTTTCGTAATCCAGGATTATATTACACGAATTCGGTATGCAAGAAATACAATAAATCGGGTGAGATAGAATAACTGTATTCTGTGATCCTAATGATTCATGGCGACCGTTTCACTAAGGTACATAATTCTCAATGAAAATTCATCATTAGACAAAATCCGCTGTTAAATTAAACGAGTTTGTTCAAAATGTAAACATCCATCGCCGTATTACCGCGGACAATATTCCAATGACACACCAGTGACAATGTCCCGTTGGCGCGCTATGGTGTTGACTTTTTCAGTTGTAAAGGTGCAATTTCTTTTAAAGCGCAAAATCGGTTATAGTCAGTTCGCTAGGCAGGTATACCCTGCACCGAGTTATATGGTTTTTTCTCACTGGATTTTACGTCCTTAGGACGTCTATAGTGAACATCAAGCGGATATCAAGTGGATATTCTAGAGCAATTCGAGATATCCTAGATTGCGGCCAAGATGGCCGCCGACGCCAATAGAAAATAAATGTTGAACCAGTGGACTTAGAATCGCAAGTGATACCACGTTTTTAGATAAACTTATTATGAGTAATCCATTTTTGTGTGTTAATCTTGCAATTTGAGGTCAACAATAGGTCAAAGGTCATGTTAAAGGTCACATCACAGAGACACTACAATGGAAAACAGTATTGTTGCATGTAATTAACAGGTTTATGTAATATTATTATTAAAAAATTAAATTTGTTTTGAATGCTACAGTTCAAAACACGTGTGAGACAAAACACGCAACGATAAAAACCAAGGCCATGTACTGTCTGATATTCAATTATCTGAATAAGTTCCCAGATGAGGGTATATATATATCTTGGTTTTTATCGTTGCATGATTTGTCTAACTCGTGTTTTGAACTGTAACATTCAAAAAAAATTATTTTTTAATAATAATATTACATAAACCTGTTAATTACATGCAACAATAATACAATAATAAAACAATACAATAATATATATATATATATATATATATATATATATATATATATATATATATATATATATATATATATATATATATATATATTGTTGTATTGTTTTATTATTGTATTATTGTTGCATGTAATTAACAAATCATGCAACGATAAAAACCAAGACCATGTACTGTCTATATATATATATATATATATATATATATATATATATATATATATATATATATATATATATATATATATATATAATACCCTCATCTGGGAACTTATTCAGATAATTGAATATCAGACAGTACATGGCCTTGGTTTTTATCGTTGCGTGTTTTGTCTCACACGTGTTTTGAACTGTAGCATTCAAAACAAATTTAAACTCGTTATTAACGGTTAACACTGACATGTACAATCATTCACGATTACCTCTGTCAGTTCAATTAGATGGTCTATATGTTGTTGCAATCGTCCTCTCCTCTGTGGTGGGAGAAAATTGTGCAACTGATTTCATTTGCATGGCAGCTACACCTCTTGGTGTACAACTGTACATTGCGGCACATTGCTTTTCGCTACTGCAGCCACATTTTAAGAGTTTGAGCAGTTCAGCAGGAGGAACCAGATGAATATCTAAAGGTAGGATAGTCGGGACAAGAGTGGTACCACCTAAGCTCCATTGGATCAAGAACAGGAAGGTATGTCTTGAAGCAATCTCGCTGCTTCAATTTTACTGTGTCAATCGGTGGAATGGAACTGAGCTGGGGTGGTGGTTCAAAGAAGTTCCATCACATCTTGTTCTATCATGCTTTAACCGTGCGTCATTGACATTCACAGTTACTCATCTTGTAGCATGCCAATATGAAGGAAGACCTTGTCGCCAGCCATCTCGTAAGGTATGCGTTAAGCCTCGATGTACTCATCAGGCAGATCAATATGGCGCAGAGTTGTAGGGAGTGGCTTCTTTCTACCACTGCGGTAGATTATCTGATCTTCATCATCAGAAAAAATGGGATTGGATATGTCAGCCATACTGATAC
>CBDHHR010000302.1:5000-7500 GCA_965263245.1 Metamycoplasmataceae bacterium
GCTAGTTATTCACTGTAGCATGGAACCGCCGAAATTGTATGATTGAAAAGCAATTTCACACAAATACTTTTGCCATAATATTATACACAACTGCTGCACGATTCACGTGTTTCATACTGACGACCTATGTGCATCAGTGATAGTGGGCTTCAGAGTTTGCTGAATATTTGTGCAAAGTTTGGGTTTGAAAATGACATTTACATAAACTAATCAAGTCGCGGCTTTCATCTGAAATGTCCAGGTATCTACATGAACGTAATAAAATTGGCATATGTTAAAAAACTTAATATTTAGTTTAATCGTATGCAATAACCTGAAAGATGATAAAGATGTTTTGAGGCATTCGCGTAAATGTTATGCCAGGTCTAATAGCATTATCAGGAAAATTCATCACTGTTCCGTCGATATTAAATGACGTCTGTTATGTTACATGCCTATCGTCGTACAATGTGTTGTTCCAAACTGTGGGTAAGCTTTAACAATGGCACTTATTTAAAAGCTAACGTTAGCTATAACAATTGAGGGATTTGGGGATATCGCCGATGTGGCAATAGCATATTTGTTAATAATGCAAGCGATACATTTGACGTAGTAATACATAAGAACATATATTTGTGGTAAAAAAACGTGTATTCAACATAAATAACGACCTAATCAAAGTTATGTACAATTGCATTGACATAGTGAATGGCCCAATGTGGAATAGCTGTGCCAAATCACTGTACACTGTATACCAGTGCACATATCTTGCACATATATTTACTATTTGTGTTTTATAAATTTATATAACTTATTAATTAATTTATTTTATCTATTCATTTTTATTTTTAAATGGTATTTATCTACATGTATAAACAACATATTTATCAACTATACAATCAGTTGTACAGCTCATTATCATAACCAATTATACTACGCTTTTAGATTTGTTAACTTATAACCTTATTTAATCTTTATTATTATTAACTTATCTTTTATCATGTTTACTTTTTTAAAGGCTATTTTTGTTTTTACCTGAAAAATAAATGTACTCATATTCAACGTTTCGTGTTTCGCATGAGCCGCCTCTCGTCCCCTGCCAAGCCCCCGACGCCACCGTCTGTCGTCTAACATAGTGTCGGGCGACAGAAGAGTTAACAGGTCGAAAGCGATAAATCCACAACATTCGGCTTTTTCATACATGAACATGTTTCGTAACACCTTGCGTAGACAGCCGCTGACTGTTGCCTCTTAACCTGTAAATTCAACTCACCCACTCGCATTCTTTCATCGTGTTCGTGAATGCCGCTAAGTGAGCGGGGTGGAAGAGAATATGAAAAATCGTGAAGTTGCTCGCTAAAGGCAAGAAACTGTAGCATTTCGCTCCCAGGCCATGTAAAAACTAGTCCCGGACGTGGTTAGCGGCCATTTTTCAAGAAGGGCGTGAAGGTACACATTCCGCGTTTGCTCAACTATAATCGTAATTTACCATGATAGGTTTTTGTGCGGGTAATAATTTCAAATAGCTAACAATTTCAAATATTCATAAAATATTTTAGTAGTCATGTACTAACTTGTTGTACTGATATTTTGTCATAGTTTACAAGCAGTTTTATTTCGAAGCGTTTCCATCTTTCTAGCTCCCTTTTCTTTTCAGTGTTGTCATTCAGGGACGTATCCGAGTGTTCCCTTCTCCTTGGGCTTCCACGGGGAAAATTCCCTTGCTATTTCATCAAGCTCGCATCACGCGATCTGCCAAGCGTAGGCGACGTTGCCGCGTACTGGTTCAGACAGATAGGTAGTATATTTTCGGAATCGCATAAATCATACAAACAGACACCAACAAATGATATAATACATGATTCCAGGTTGAGATCCGTGGTGTTGTGCTATGCAATTGATGTATCCAAGTTACTTAGTTAACTACGCCAAACTGTCAATAAAATGGATACTTCTCGTTGTATATTTGTTTTCAAAATTATGGTTTCATACAATTATCTCTATGACAAAAACCTAAGGTGAAGTTATTAAAGTATCAAATACATGCAGTAATGTTTGTTCTGGGAGATGTCATGTCGCAGTAGTCGTATAATTCACATATATAACCGTTGTCGATATTGTTGGCAAAGGTAACACGTCACGGAGGTCTCTCGAATAATGTCTAACGTGACGTAAACAGACGGCGACTAGATCCGTCAATTCCTCGTTGATGATATAATTGCACCGAGGTACAGCGGAGATTTTGCACAGTCCTTTGCAAGAACCGCTAAGTGTTCTCTCGGATGTTTTATTGCTCACGAAGATGTTTAGTTTGACGTCAGCGTAATGGCAATAGCCATATATACGTTAGGTATTTACAGCGAATGTCATGTTGAGAATTTACATTATATTTATTCTCTATGTGATTCCCAAATATCATGTGTGGGTAATGAATGATGCCTGAATTACTGTACATGTACTTGGTTTTCATGGATTGAAAACGTACATTTAGAAGCACTTTCAAAGTTATGAAGGAGGTTCT
>CBDHHR010000302.1:12500-18690 GCA_965263245.1 Metamycoplasmataceae bacterium
TTACAGTGATATCAATTAATACAGTCATAATTCGAACACCACTGGTGAATTAATGGATACAGTGACATATTAATACAGCTATATCATAATTCGAACACCACTGGTGATTATTAATGGAGTGTGTTACAGTAATATCAATTAATACAGCTATATCTTAATTCGAACACCACTGATGATTATTAATGGAGTGTGTTACAGTGATATCAATTAATACAGCTATGTCTTAATTCGAACACCACTGCTGACTATTAACGGCGTGTGTTACAGCGATATAAATTAATACAGCTATATCATAATTCGAACACCACTGCTGATTATTAATGGAGTGTGTTACAGTGATATCAATTAATACAGCTATATCTTAATTCAGAACACCACTGATGTGGAGTGTGTTCGATATCAATTAATACAGCTATATCTTAAGAACACCACTGTATTAATGGAGTGTGTTACAGCGATATAAATTAATACAGCTATATCATAATTCGAACACCACTGCTGATTATTAATGGAGTGTGTTACAGTAATATCAATTAATACAGCTATATCTTAATTGGAACACCACTGATGATTATTAATGGAGTGTGTTACAGCGATATCAATTAATACAGCTATATCATTAATTGGAACACCACTGCTGATTATTAATGGAGTGTGTTACAGTGATATCAATTAATACAGCTATATCATAATTCGAACACCATGATATAACTGATTATTAATGGAGTGTGTTACAGTGATATCAATTAATACAGCTATATCATAATTCGAACACCACTGCTGATTATTAATGGAGTGTGTTACAGTGATATCAATTAATACAGCTATATTAATTCGAACACCACTGCTGTTATTAATGGAGTGTGTTACAGTGATATCAATTAATACAGCTATATCTTAATTCGAACACCACTGCTGACTATTAATGGAGTGTGTTACAGCGATATCAATTAATACAGCTATATCATAATTCGAACACCACTGCTGATTATTAATGGAGTGTGTTACAGTGATATCAATTAATACACTATATCATAATTGGAACACCACTGCTGATTATTAATGGAGTGTGTTACAGTGATATCAATTAATACAGCTATATCATAATTCAAACACCACTGCTGATTATTAATGGAGTGTGTTACAGTGATATCAATTAATACAGCTATATCATAATTCAAACACCACTACTGATTATTAGATGGAGTGTGTTACAGTGATATCAATTAATACAGCTATATCATAATTGGAACACCACTGCTGATTATTAATGGAGTGTGTTACAGTGATATCAATTAATACAGCTATATCATAATTGAACACCACTGCTGATTATTAATTGAGTGTGTTACAGTGATATCAATTAATACAGCTATATCATAATTCGAACACCACTGCTGATTATTAATGGAGTGTGTTACAGTGATATCAATTAATACAGCTATATCATAATTCGTACACCACTGCTGATTATTAATGGAGTGTGTTACAGTGATATCATTTAATACAGCTATATCTTAATTCGAACACCACTGCTGATTATTAATGGAGTGTGTTACAGTGATATCAATTAATACAGCTATATCATAATTCAAACACCACTGCTGATTATTAATGGAGTGTGTTACAGTGATATCAATTAATACAGCTATATCATAATTGGAACACCACTGCTGATTATTAATGGAGTGTGTTACAGTGATATCAATTAATACAGCTATATCATAATTAAACACCACTGCTGATTATTAATGGAGTGTGTTACAGTGATATCAATGAATACAGCTATATCTTAATTCGAACACCACTGCTGTTATTAATGGAGTGTGTTACAGTGATATCAATTAATACAGCTATGTCTTAATTCGAACACCACTGGTGATTATTAATGGAGTGTGTTACAGTGATATCAATTAATACAGCTATATCATAATTCGAACACCACTGGTGATTATTAATGGAGTGTGTTACAGTGATATATTAATTAATATCACTGTAACACATAATTAATAGAACACCACTGCTGATTATTAATGGAGTGTGTTACAGTGATATCAATTAATACAGCTATATCTTAATTCGAACACCACTGCTGTTATTAATGGAGTGTGTTACATTGATATCACTTAACACACTCCAGTGATATCAATTAATACAGCTTAATAAATCGAACACCACTGCTGATTATTAATGGAGTGTGTTACAGTGATATCAATGTAATACAGCTATGTCTTAATTCGAACACCACTGGTGATTATTAATGGAGTGTGTTACAGTGATATCAATTAATGATATCACCACTGCTGACTATTAAGTGTGTTACAGTCTGCCAATATACAGCTATATAATTCGAACACCACTGTTGATTATTAATGGAGTGTGTTACAGTGATATCAATTAATACAGCTATATCATAATTCGAACACCACTGCTGATTATTAATGGAGTGTGTTACAGTGATATCAATTAATACAGCTATGTCTTAATTCGAACACCACTGGTGATTATTAATGGAGTGTGGTGTTACAGCTATATTAATTCGAACACCATGCTGACTATTAAGCAGTGTGTTACAGTGATATCAATTAATACAGCTATATCATAATTCGAACACCACTGCTGATTATTAATGGAGTGTGTTACAGTGATATCAATTAATACAGCTATGTCTTAATTCGAACACCACTGGTGATTATTAATGGAGTGTGTTACAGTGACATCAATTAATACAGCTATGTCTTAATTTGAACACCACTGGTGATTATTAATACAGTGATATCAATTAATACAGCTATATCATAATTCGAACACCACTGCTGATTATTAATGGAGTGTGTTACAGTGACATCAATTAATACAGCATCATAATTCGAACACCACTGGTGATTATTAATGGAGTGTGTTACAGTGATATCAATTAATACAGCTATATCATAATTCGAACACCACTGCTGATTATTAATGGAGTGTGTTACAGTGATATCAATTAATACAGCTATGTCTTAATTCGAACACCACTGGTGATTATTAATGGAGTGTGTTACAGTGACATCAATTAATACAGCTATATCATGATTCGAACACCACTGCTGACTATTAATAGTCAGCAGTGGTGTTCGAATTAAGACATAGCTGTATTAATTGATATCACTGTAACACACTCCATTAATAGTCAGCAGTGGTGTTCGAATTAAGACATAGCTGTATTAATTGATATCTCTGTAACACACTCCATTAATAATCAGCAGTGGTGTTTGAATTATGATATAGCTGTATTAATTGATATCACTGTAACACACTCCATTAATAATCAGCAGTGGTGTTCGAATTATGATATAGCTGTATTAATTGATATCGCTGTAACACACTCCATTAATAATCAGCAGTGGAGTTTGAATTATGATATAGCTGTAATAATTGATATCACTGTAACACACTCCATTAATAATCAGCAGTGGTGTTTGAATTATGATATAGCTGTATTAATTGATATCACTGTAACACACTCCATTAATAATCAGCAGTGGTGTTCCAATTATGATATAGCTGTATTAATTGATATCACTGTAACACACTCCATTAATAATCAGCAGTGGTGTTTGAATTATGATATAGCTGTATTAATTGATATCACTGTAACACACTCCATTAATAATCAGCAGTGGTGTTCGAATTAAGATATAGCTGTATTAATTGATATCACTGTAACACACTCCATTAATAATCAGCAGTGGTGTTCGAATTATGATATAGCTGTATTAATTGATATCACTGTAACACACTCCATTAATAATCACCAGTGGTGTTCGAATTAAGACATAGCTGTATTAATTGATAGCACTGTAACACACTCCATTAATAGTCAGCAGTGGTGTTCGAATTAAGATATAGCTGTATTCATTGATATCACTGTAACACACTCCATTAATAATCAGCAGTGGTGTTCGAATTATGATATAGCTGTATTAATTGATATCACTGTAACACACTCCATTAATAGTCAGCAGTGGTGTTCGAATTAAGATATAGCTGTATAAATTGGCATGACTGTAACACACTCCATTAATAGTCAGCAGTGGTGTTCGAATTAAGATATAGCTGTATTAATTGATATCACTGTAACACACTCCATTAATAATCACCAGTGGTGTTCGAATTAAGACATAGCTGTATTAATTGATATCACTGTAACACACTCCATTAATAATCAGCAGTGGTGTTCGAATTATGATATAGCTGTATTAATTGATATCACTGTAACACACTCCATTAATAGTCAGCAGTGGTGTTCGAATTAAGATATAGCTGTATTAATTGATATCACTGTAACACACTCCATTAATAATCAGCAGTGGTGTTCCAATTATGATATAACTGTATTAATTGATATCACTGTAACACACTCCATTAATAATCAGCAGTGGTGTTCGAATTATGATATAGCTGTATTAATTGATATCGCTGTAACACACTCCATTAATAGTCAGCAGTGGTGTTCGAATTAAGATATAGCTGTATTAATTGATATGACTGTAACACACTCCATTAATAGTCAGCAGTGGTGTTCGAATTAAGATATAGCTGTATTAATTGATATCACTGTAACACGCTCCATTAATAATCAACAGTGGTGTTCGAATTATGATATAGCTGTATTAATTGATATCACTGTAACACACTCCATTAATAATCAGAAGTGGTGTTCGAATGATGATATAGCTGTATTAATTGATATCACTGTAACACCCTCCATTAATAATCAGCAGTGGTGTTCGAATTAAGATATAGCTGTATTAATTGATATCACTGTAACACACTCCATTAATAATCAGCAGTGGTGTTCGAATTATGATATAGCTGTATTAATTGATATCACTGTAACACACTCCATTAATAATCAGAAGTGGTGTTCGAATGATGATATAGCTGTATTAATTGATATCACTGTAACACACTCCATTAATAATCAGCAGTGGTGTTCCAATTACGATATAGCTGTATTAATTGATATCGCTGTAACACACTCCATTAATAATCATCAGTGGTGTTCCAATTAAGATATAGCTGTATTAATTGATATTACTGTAACACACTCCATTAATAATCAGCAGTGGTGTTCGAATTATGATATAGCTGTATTAATTGATATCGCTGTAACACACTCCATTAATAATCATCAGTGGTGTTCCAATTAAGATATAGCTGTATTAATTGATATCGCTGTAACACACTCCATTAATAATCATCAGTGGTGTTCAAATTAATATATAGCTGTATTAATTGATATTGCTGTAACACACGCCGTTAATAGTCAGCAGTGGTGTTCGAATTAAGACATAGCTGTATTAATTGATATCACTGTAACACACTCCATTAATAATCATCAGTGGTGTTCGAATTAAGATATAGCTGTATTAATTGATATTACTGTAACACACTCCATTAATAATCAGCAGTGGTGTTCGAATTATGATATAGCTGTATTAATTGATATCGCTGTAACACACTCCATTAATAATCATCAGTGGTGTTCCAATTAAGATATAGCTGTATTAATTGATATCGCTGTAACACACTCCATTAATAATCATCAGTGGTGTTCCAATTAAGATATAGCTGTATTAATTGATATCGCTGTAACACACGCCGTTAATAGTCAGCAGGGGTGTTCCAATTAAGATATATAGCTGTATTAATCATCGAATTGAATTATGCTGACTTAATAGTCAGAAACTGCAATAAATCATTTCCACTACACACTAGTCTTCAAAATAAAATACTGTTGTGATTTTAGTTCCTGTCATTATACTGTCTAGGCAGAATTGTGACACTATTTCTATAACTTTCCCAGGGAATTTAATAAGCGTTCGACTAACTGCACATGTTAGTAGTTGACCGGGGGGCAAGGTTTTGCTTGAGCAAACAAACACACGTGTATGGAGTCAATGCACGTGTTCCGTTAAATGAAAGTTTAGTTGTACAATGTACACAATTTGTATTTTACGACTTTCACACATAACAATTGACACTGTATGGACGTTTTATATTGAATACATAAAGGGTTATTTCGTATAAATTAATCATCCTAAGCTCAAAATAGAATCTAGAATGTAGCCATAATGGTACAAATTTCAATGCTTAATTAATTGCACCATGATTTATGGCTGAATAAGGACAAAGTGTAGCTGTA
>CBDHHR010000303.1:0-5000 GCA_965263245.1 Metamycoplasmataceae bacterium
TGACGCGAAACATCGGCGACGAAGAGACGAATGCTTTGGTTTTGGTCTGGTCGTTTGAGCCACGCCTCTACAGATATAATAAGGTATTTAATGGCAACAATTGTTTTGTCGGTCTGCCAAGCTACATTGTCGTTGTGAAGAGTAGCCGGGCCTAAAGTTGTTATGAATTTGCCGGCCCACTCCTAATCCTGTTATTGATCTCGATGACATCTATACAACGAAAACGGCACCAAGAACACATCTTTTCAAATGTCTGCCAATCTTAAACTATATATCCTCATGAAAACAGTATCTCTCCTACATATCTACGCTGAACTCTGAAAGCAGGAAACACTAATGAACTGTATTATTTTAAGATGACTTATCCACACACATACCACGCACGTCACGGCCACGGGTGCCTTCCTCTCTATCCCTAGCTCGTCTATAGCCCACCATCTTTGCAGTGAATTGCCGCATTTCCAGTGAGGCGATAAAGCGACGCGATGGCGTTACGCATCCTTGCGAATTGGTCGTATTGAATTCCACCCACTAAAGACTTGCTACATCAACAAGTAAGACGAAATGTCCAAATGCTTGACGCCTAAGCAAGGGTGATGTGGTTTGTCTATTAACCAAACCAGGCTGAACGAAGAATTAATAGTCGACAAATGGGGTAATTTCTAAAATTGCAAATGAGCCCACCATTTTGTTAACCCAATTCATTATATACTACAGTGTGACTGTACGGTAAACGTGTTTTAATTAATAAAAATATGCAATTATTGATATCTCTGAGCTTGAATTGTCATGGATACATTGTATGCGCTATAGATGTGTTACAATTACTTACTTACTTACATGCTTACTTACTTACTTACTTACTTACTTACTTACTTACTTACTTACTTACTTACTTACTTACTTACTTACTTACTTACTTACTTACTTACTTACTTACTTACTTACTTACTTACTTACTTACTTAAATCATACATAACACGAAAGCAGCATTTTTTGCAACATCAAACGACGAACTCATTAAACACCTGCCATTATTTGTGCAAAGTAAGCCGTATAATATACGCTCGCTTCCGGGTCAACAGCTTGTTAGAAGCTACAAGTCGTTGAACTTCGTATAGTTTAATTGTGCAGCCATTTCAGTTGTCGTAATAACACTACTATTCTATAAACACCCACTCGCAATATCTCGTATGTTTTTAATGTCGCCCGACATATTGATAAATTATTTTTTGTTAACTTAACCATTTGCACGTTTGTCTGCCCGAGGTCACCGTGGAATTGATAACTTCTAAACGTCAGAACAAACAGTCGATCAACTACTACATGCATTGTGCTGCCGTAGTATACTTAGTCGTTGCGAGAAACTCAGATACTTAACAAACAGTATCGCAACGTAATTTGTAGAGAGGCACTAATCTCGAGGGCATAGACGTTTATCACAAAGTTAGGAAAAAAGTACCGCAAAACAAAAGTTCGGGATCAAACTACGTTACCGTAATCATATACGACAATTCTGAGTCGCCCTGCTCCGCGCTCGTGGATCGGATATCCCAGAGCAAGCACATAAATTGTTTCGATAAACAGAACACGGCACAACACATGTTACTTCTGAATCAAAACTGTGCCATGTGAGGCGTAGAGATACCAAGGTGGAGACAGAGAATCAGAGAGACAGGCAAACAGTGAGACAGAGGCAAAGAAATGGAAAGAGGTGCGGGGGAGGAGAGAGGGAGAATGAGCGAGATGACGAGATGAGCGGGATGGAGGTAGGTAGGGATGGAGGGATGGACAAAGAGCGAGAGAGAGAGAGGGGGGTGGAGGGAGGGAGGGGAGGAGGGGGAGGAAGGAGGGAGGGAGGTAAAGACGAAGAAAGATGGATGGCGAAGGGGGAAGAGAGAAGACAGAGGCGCCACACACTGCGAATGTCCTTTCCTGTCTGTATTACGCCAAGACCACTGACTCGACCAGCGACTGTGCGACATGGCTCCACATGCTTTGCCGTCATGCGATCTGCCACAGACGCAGAAGTCAACGACTCCTTCACCCGCTGGCAACGTCGCTTCGGCAGGAGCGGTCTGCGAGCCACGCTCTGATACCATCTGCTGCATTTACACCTGATTGCCACCCGGCGGTGAAGCCTGCGCCGCTGTCGCTCCCGTAGATCAGCAGCGACCGACGCAGAAGTCGCAAACACAGCGGTTCTGTGCCAGCGGCCTTTGTCTCCTACTAAGAAACAGTTGCGGCCACGAGTGCGTGCGTCGTGCAATGTTCACGCATCGCCTCAATGGTGTGCGCGATTGCGGCACCGGCCGGTAATTGAGCGGGGCTTGCGGGGAAGTGCAAAGTTCTGCGCAACAATGGCGTCATTATGCACAAAACGCCGGCGCGCTGGCGTTATTGCTCGACGACGGAATGTATGTGTATAACATGTCACTTGTATAATTAACTCCGCTGGGCGCATTAATGAGTCTATAGCCGATGTTTTCTTTTTCACGTGTTCATCGCCGTAAGTGTGTGACCAGAGGCGATCGCGGGTCAACGGGTGCCCGTGGTTGAACACCGCAGTTGTCCTCGCGTACGACGGGTGTCGGGTGCTCGCGCGAGGAGCTTTTAGTACTGCTGTTACGTTATCATCGTCACCAACGTTGTCACCGTTATCTGTGCTCAGCCGTAGACGTGGTGGCTGTTTCGTTATTTTGAATATGTAAAACAGTAGGCTTGCAACTAGTGTCATTGACAGATGTGGCTGGAACCAGCTGACATCGGCGTGATTATGATATCCTGTGTAGGAACAGGAAGAGAAGGATGAGGAGGAAGAGGACGAGTAGTGATGGTGAGTGTAGTAGTAATATAACGTACAGAAGCAACAAAAAGATCAGTAGTAGTAGTAGTAGTAGTAGTAGTAGTAGTAGTAGTAGTAGTAGTAGTAGTAGTAGTAGTAGTAGTAGTAGTAGTAGTAGCAGTAGCAGCAGCAGCAGCAGCAGCAGCAGTAACAGTAACAGTAGCAGTAGCAGTAGCAGTAGCAGTAGCAGTAGCAGTAGCAGTAGCATTAGTGGTAGTGGTAGTGGTAGTAGTAGTAGTAGTAGTAGTAGTAGTAGTAGTAGTAGTAGTAGTAGTAGTAGTAGTAGTAGTAGTTGTAGTAGTAGTAGTAGTAGTAGTAGTAGCAGCAGTAGCAGTAGCAGTAGCAGTAGCAGTAGCATTAGCATTAGCATTAGTAGTAGTAGTAGTAGTAGTAGTAGTAGTAGTAGTAGTAGTAGTAGTAGTAGTAGTAGTAGTAGTTGTAGTAGTAGTAGTATTAGTAGTAGTAGTTGTAGTAGTAGTAGTAGTAGTAGTAGTAGTAGTAGTAGTAGTTGTAGTAGTAGTAGTAGTAGTAGCAGCAGTAGCAGTAGCAGTAGCAGTAGCATTAGCATTAGCATTAGCATTAGTAGTAGTAGTAGTAGTAGTAGTAGTAGTAGTAGTAGTAGTAGTAGTAGTAGTAGTAGTAGTAGTAGCAGTAGCAGCAGCAGCAGCAGCAGCAGTAACAGTAACAGTAGCAGTAGCAGTAGCAGTAGCAGTAGCATTAGTAGTAGTGGTAGTGGTAGTAGTAGTAGTAGTAGTAGTAGTAGTAGTAGTAGTAGTAGTAGTAGTAGTAGTAGTTGTAGTAGTAGTAGTAGTAGTAGCAGCAGTAGCAGTAGCAGTAGCAGTAGCATTAGCATTAGCATTATTAGTAGTAGTAGTAGTAGTAGTAGTAGTAGTAGTAGTAGTAGTAGTAGTAGTAGTAGTAGTAGTAGTAGTAGTAGTTGTAGTAGTAGTAGTAGTAGTAGCAGCAGTAGCAGTAGCAGTAGCAGTAGCAGTAGTAGTAGTAGTAGTAGTAGTAGTAGTAGTAGTAGTAGTAGTAGTAGTAGTAGTTGTAGTAGTAGTAGTAGTAGTAGTAGTAGTAGTTGTAGTAGTAGTAGTAGTAGTAGTAGTAGTAGTAGTAGTAGTAGTAGTAGTAGTAGCAGTAGCAGCAGCAGCAGTAACAGTAACAGTAGCAGTAGCAGTAGCAGTAGCAGTAGCATTAGCATTAGTAGTAGTAGTAGTAGTAGTAGTAGTAGTAGTAGTAGTAGTAGTAGTAGTAGTAGTAGTAGCAGTAGTAGTAGTAGTAGTAGTAGCAGCAGTAGCAGTAGCAGTAGCAGTAGCAGTAGCAGTAGTAGTAGTAGTAGTAGTAGTAGTAGTAGTAGTAGTAGTAGTAGTAGTAGACCAGGCAACATAGTATAATCGGGCCACATACACAGCACAACCATCACTAAATTGGCCATGGCAGCGTTTGATGATAGAAATCCGCGTACCTGTTTTATGGTATACTTAATAAATAAATGTAGACTCTATTACAACACAAATTTAACAATAAATAACATTTAGTCTCCATTTCTTATATGTGTATGTACGTGTACTCTATCGTAAAATACCACAACAGGCATATTAGTACCTGATAATACAACGAAGTATTGAATTGTTCCTTTTATTCGATAAATTCTTTTGTTGAAAAGTCAACCAATACTATTTTAGATGTCAAATAAAACAATAAACTCGCAAACGTAATTTGCTGGATTATGTTCGACTTTCATGCATGTTCCTTAATAGTTATGTTTGCAATCCTGTTCATATTTTTTGCATGAAATATACATGTGCCTTCTGCGGTGAATATGTACCATGTAAGGGTAGCCATCCGTTACTTTCCCATGCTAAAATGAAGTAACGACAGTGCTACTGAGAAAGGGGGGACACGAGCACAGTTATCGCCATAAGTCACCGTGTTAGATGCGCCTACAAGACGTCGCCTGGGCCTCAGCGTGTCGTAACGCCGTCAGCCGGCGAGTGCTGAGAGAAGTGTCGTCTTCGGCGTGGCGTGGCGTAAGCCGTACGGACGAGAAATGTCGCGAATCACGACGTCAGCGCCGACTGACAACTGTCGGGAAGTAACGTCGCACCTCGGGTAGTGAGCTGCCGAATGACAGCCGGGGCTAAGACGGGCGACT
>CBDHHR010000303.1:12500-18943 GCA_965263245.1 Metamycoplasmataceae bacterium
CATTTTTACTCGTGCTAGGTGTTAGCACTTCCGTGGTATGCCTTTTATTCCGGGATTTCCTTTTTTGCCTGAACGTGCCCTCTGCATGAACGAGTAATATTGCACGTATTCGTTTTGTTAATAGATTTACGATGATTCGATTGGTCTGTCTTCGGAATAGGCTAATCAATCGTTACGTGCGGTCTTACCGCTGGGTTGCACGTAGAATGCACTAACAACTTTCCAGCCAAAACGGACTCCTGCGGACGACGCTGATTACTCAGTGGCCCGTTTTGGCCACACTCGACGACCTGCGGAATATCGCCATTTGAATAGAATCTTTGCAAGCTCTTGTAACGAAAACAGAGCAGACATAATGGAATCACAAATAGCAAATTGTCCATTTTCCAGAGCACACAAATGGAAATAGGACATTTAAAAATACTGGTAATATATATTAAAAAAAGCGTTACAAACTGTTTTCTTTTAGCTCGAATTTTGTTTTCATTCTTCCGAACAACGTTCGGTAGTCCCGCTTTGTGAGTGACAATGATGACGTGACTACACCATTTATTCTATTCACAATACAATGACGCGAAACTGCTGGCGGTCCGTTTTTGTGCATAGGGTGTGTGTTTTAACGCCTTCCCCTACGTGCGTGAATACAATACGTACACATACACGCACATATAGCACATATACGTACACACACACTCACACTCACACACACACTCACACACACACACACACTCACACTCACACACACACTCACACACACATACACACACACAAACACACACACTCTCTCTCTCACACACACACACACACACACACACACACACACACACACACACACACACACACACACACACACACACACACACACACACACACACACACACACACACACACACACACACATACACACACTCACACACACACACACACACACACACACACACACACACACACACACACACACACACACACACACACACACACACACACACACACACACACACACACACACACACATACACATACACACACGCCCTACTATATATAAACACGATGACATTTGTTTCATGGGGGGCATATGACACGATGACGGTCGTTACGTGGGAACAGATAACAGATGACATCTGTTATGTGGAGACAGGTGACACGACGTCGGTTGGTATGTGGGAACATGTGACGCGGTGACATTTATGACTTGGGATCAGGTGCAAAATGACACGTCCATCGACACGGGAAGACGTCATGATTACGTGCAGCTGTCTAAAAGGGACATATGTCATATGAATATTGTACCAAGCGACGGGTTTTTACTAGCTCATGGGCAAGAGGATAAGTTTGGCCGAAATTCCATTATAACCCTAAGGGGTTGTCTTGCGGTTGTCGGGATTACGTGAGCGAGTGTATATAGGGGAAGTGCGATGGAGTGACGCCAGCCGTGTGGTACCATGCATGACACATAAATGTACTGTATCGAAGTGTACGTCAGCCTGGGTGACACGTGACATACATACACGTAACAAAGTTAATGTGTGTGTGTGTGTGTGTGTGTGTGTGTGTGTGTGTGTGTGTGTGTGTGTGTGTGTGTGTGTGTGTGTGTGTGTGTGTGTGTGAGTGTGTGTGTGTGTGTGTGTGTGTGTGTGTGTGTGTGTCTGTGTGTGTGTGTGTGTGTGTGTTTGTGTGTGTGTGCGTGCGTGCGTGCGCGCGCGTGTGTGTATGGGTGTGTGTGTACGTATATATATATATATATATATATATATATATATATATATATATATATACCCGGGTTCGAATTCTGAGCCGAAGAAAGACCACAATAACGTTTTCGTCCGCCATTCCCCGTTTAACGAAAGTGTAGCCTATAGAAATTGCATTATGCAGGTTGTCTGTGAGTGCTGAATGAGTAGACATTAGTTTTTCTATAGCGTGACATCAGGACTGTCACGTAATGACAGCGGACAGTCGGTGTTTTTTCTGCGTATTGATACTGGTGTAATTTTGATTGGTGATGTCAACACCGCAGGTGACTGTCTGATTCTAGCAGAAATGAATTGAAAGGGTGTCTTGTTTCAAAGTGGTATATGGGAAATTGAGGTATTACAATTTCACGAATTTTCCAATGCACGTCTATCAGTTGAGTTTAAACGTGTTGTGAAATTTTCAATAACAAAACCTGTCTATATGAAAAGGTCAAATGTGATTTTACGTCAGCCGTTGTGTCGAACCTTGGTTCATTTCGTGCGACCAGTTCACTCAGCTGTACGAGTGCAGTATAGGCAGTGTACGAATGAGTGTAGACAGTGTACGAATGAATATAGACAATGGTGTACGAATGAGAATAGACAGTTGTGTACGAATGAGTATAGACAGTTGTGTATGAATGAGTATAGGCAGTATTGTACGAATGAATATAGACAGTGGTGTACGAATGAGTATAGACAGTTGTGTATGAATGAGCATAGAGAGTTGTGTACGAATGCGTATAGACAGTGGTGTACGACTGAATATAGACAGTGGCGTACGAATGAGTATAGAAAGTGGTGTACGAATTAATATAGACAATTGTATACGAATAGGTATAGACAGTGGTGTACGAATGAGAATATACAGTTGTGTACGAAGGAATATAGACAGTGTACGAATGTGTATAGGCAGTGGTGTACGAATGAGTATAGACAGTTGTGTACGAATGAATATAGACAGTTGTGTATGAATGGGTTTAGACAGTTGTGTACGAATGAGCATAGACAAATGTGTACGAATGAGTATAAACAGTAGTATACGAATGAGTATAGACAGTGTACGAATGAGTATAGACCGTAGTATACGAATGAGTATAGATAGTGTACGAATGAATATAGACAGTGGTGTACGAATGAGTATAGCCAATAGTGTACGAATGAGTACAGTCAGTGGTGTACAAATGAGTATAGACAGTAGTGTACGAATGAGTACAGACAGTGGTGTACGAAAGTGTATAGACAGTGGTGTACGAATGTGTATAGACAGTGGTGTACGAATGAGTATAGACAGTAGTATACGAATGAGTATAGACAGTGTACGAATGAGTATAGACCGTAGTATACGAATGAGTATAGACAGTGTACGAATGAATATAGACAGTGGTGTACGAATGAGTATAGCCAATAGTGTACGAATGAGTACAGAAAGTGGTGGACGAATGAGTATAGACAGTAGTGTACGAATGAGTACAGACAGTGGTGTACGAATTTGTATAGGCAGTGGTGTACGAATGAATATAGACAGTGGTGTACGAATGAATATATATAGTTGTGTACGAATGAGTATACCCAGTAGTGTACACATGAATATAGACAGGTAGTTGTGTACGAATGAGTATAGACAGTGGTGTACGAATGAGTATAGACGGTGGTATGTGAATGCGTATAGACAGTAGTGTACGAATGAGTACAGACAGTGGTATACGAATGAGTACAGACAGTAGTATATGAATGAGCATAGATAGTTGTGTACGAATGAGTATAGACAATGGTGTACAAATGAGTATAGACAGTGGTGTACAAATGAGTATAGACATCGGTGTACGAATATACTAGGCCCATCAATTGCAGCGTGGGTCTTTGAGTAGTTTTTAGTACTGGATGCTGCGCTATTTAAGAGCTTACCTTTACTTAGTTTAGAGAATTTAACCATGTTCTCCGAGTCTGTCACCAGGTAAGGAAAACGTTGCAGCAATGCGATTACATCTATGATGATGTGTTAAGATTGTCGTCATAATGGTACTGCCTGTAGCAATAATGGTCTCGTCTGCCTTTGACACGACTAGTTGATGTTAACACCCGCTAGTTGACCCACTGCTCCGAGGGAAGGCTTAAGACTCAAGGCGCCATATGTCTTGACCACTGTCCATTGACAAGGTACACATTGTGTCATTGCTACGGTCGAATCATTGTATCGTTATGGCATGTTCTACATGAAGTCAGACACCGAATCACCTCAACATCTTGAAAGCGTGGACAAAATATACATCACTCACAACACACACGTACATGCACTCAC
This sequence comes from Metamycoplasmataceae bacterium, assembly GCA_965263245.1. Taxonomy (GTDB): domain Bacteria; phylum Bacillota_I; class Bacilli_A; order Mycoplasmatales; family Metamycoplasmataceae; genus DT-68. Next base: position 16,536 of record CBDHHR010000303.1, read on the forward strand.
ACACATGTATGTAATTACTACATATCTTCCCTGTCCCTGAAGCGTACGATAAATATGGCTTCGATAGTGGTCGTCGTTTTTTTCATGTACAAATAATATCAACTCCCACATATTGGTTAATCCAACCCTGAACACTTGTCCTATTCTAGAATCAGGTGCACATCGCGCTGGAAGGTAGGGCCTACATGACTTGTTAGTGATGCGATTGGGGTCGTTGAGGGTCGCATACAAACACCTATTGGGAGACAGGTGTGTGTTTCTGTGCGTGCGTGCGTGCGTGCGTGTGTTTGTATGCGTGTGTATGAGTGTGTGTGCATGTGTGTGTCTATATATATATATATATATATATATATATATATATATATATATATATATGTGTGTGTGTGTGTGTGTGTGTGTGTGTGTGTGTGTGTGTGTGTGTGTGTGTGTGTGTGTGTGTGTGTGTGTGTGTGAGTGTGTGTGTGTGTTTGTATGCGTGTACGTGTGCGTGTGCGTGTAAATGTACGTGTACATATACCTCTGCGTGTGCGTGTGCGTGTGCGTGTGCGTGTGCGTGTGCGTGTGCGTGTGCGTGTGCGTGTGCGTGTGCGTGTGCGTGTGCGTGTGCGTGTGCGTGTGCGTGTGCGTGTGCGTGTGCGTGGCGTGGCGTGGCGTGGCGTGGCGTGGCGTGGCGTGGCGTGGCGTGGCGTGGCGTGGCGTGGCGTGTGCGTGTGCGTGTGCGTGTGCGTGTGCGTGTGCGTGTGCGTGTGCGTGTGCGTGTGCGTGTGCGTGTGCGTGTGCGTGTGCGTGTGCGTGTGCGTGTGCGTGTGCGTGTGTGGTGTGTGTGTGTGTGTGTGTGTGTGTGTGTGAGTGTGTGTGTGTGTGTGTTTGTATGCGTGTACGTGTGCGTGTGCGTGTGCGTGTAAATGTACGTGTACATATACCTCTGCGTGTGCGTGTGCGTGTGCGTGTGCGTGTGCGTGTGCGTGTGCGTGTGCGTGTGCGTGTGCGTGTGCGTGTGCGTGTGCGTGTGCGTGTGCGTGTGCGTGTGCGTGTGCGTGTGCGTGGCGTGGCGTGGCGTGGCGTGGCGTGGCGTGGCGTGGCGTGGCGTGGCGTGGCGTGGCGTGGCGTGGCGTGGCGTGTGCGTGTGCGTGTGCGTGTGCGTGTGCGTGTGCGTGTGCGTGTGCGTGTGCGTGTGCGTGTGCGTGTGCGTGTGCGTGTGCGTGTGCGTGTGCGTGTGCGTGTGCGTGTGCGTGTGCGTGTGCGTGTGCGTGTGCGTGTGCGTGTGCGTGTGCGTGTGCGTGTGCGTGTGCGTGTGCGTGTGCGTGTGCGTGTGCGTGTGCGTGTGCGTGTGCGTGTGCGTGTGCGTGTGCGTGTGCGTGTGCGTGTGCGTGTGCGTGTGCGTGTGCGTGTGCGTGTGCGTGTGCGTGTGCGTGTGCGTGTGCGTGTGCGTGTGCGTGTGCGTGTGCGTGTGCGTGTGCGTGTGCGTGTGCGTGTGCGTGTGCGTGTGCGTGTGCGTGTGCGTGTGCGTGTGCGTGTGCGTGTGCGTGTGCGTGTGCGTGTGCGTGTGCGTGTGCGTGTGCGTGTGCGTGTGCGTGTGCGTGTGCGTGTGCGTGTGCGTGTGCGTGTGCGTGTGCGTGTGCGTGTGCGTGTGCGTGTGCGTGTGCGTGTGCGTGTGCGTGTGCGTGTGCGTGTGCGTGTGCGTGTGCGTGTGCGTGTGCGTGTGCGTGTGCGTGTGCGTGTGCGTGTGCGTGTGCGTGTGCGTGTGCGTGTGCGTGTGCGTGTGCGTGTGCGTGTGCGTGTGCGTGTGCGTGTGCGTGTGCGTGTGCGTGTGCGTGTGCGTGTGCGTGTGCGTGTGCGTGTGCGTGTGCGTGTGCGTGTGCGTGTGCGTGTGCGTGTGCGTGTGCGTGTGCGTGTGCGTGTGCGTGTGCGTGTGCGTGTGCGTGTGCGTGTGCGTGTGCGTGTGCGTGTGCGTGTGCGTGTGCGTGTGCGTGTGCGTGTACGTGTACGTGTACGTGTACGTGTACGTGTACGTGTACGTGTACGTGTACGTGTACGTGTACGTGTACGTGTACGTGTACGTGTACGTGTACGTGTACGTGTACGTGTACGTGTACGTGTACGTGTACGTGTACGTGTACGTGTACGTGTACGTGTACGTGTACGTGTGTACAGTATGCTTGCACTGTATATGTATGTATACGATCTGTGTACGTGTCAGTATGTACGTGTACGTGTCACTATGTGTGTGTGGGCGCGTGTGTGTGGGCTTGTAAATTGTTTTTAAAATGCTCGAAGGACACAAATGTGATAAACGTAGTTGAAGAACCAGGTCTTATTCACAAACAGATCAATCAGCAACATACATTATTTTTGACATTAATAATCTTAATTTTATTACTTTGTTTACCACCTTACTAAAGATTTGT
>CBDHHR010000304.1:2500-5000 GCA_965263245.1 Metamycoplasmataceae bacterium
ATTGAGCATTTGGTGCCCATTAGCGTGAAACAGTACAAGCGTATTAGTTGCAAATCTGTATTAATAATAATAATAATAGTAGCTTTATTGTTACATAATGTCATGTGCATATAATAATCAGCAACAGTAAAGTAATAATTACATGTCTAAGTACATTATACAATGTAACAATTGGAGTTAAGCAACAGTGCTTATTTTCCTTATTCATGTATTTTAACAATTTCGAAACAAATTACAATTCGTGAACACCTATACAGCAGCATCATAATAGTGCAACTAGTTAATTAAAATAGTGAAATAGTGAATTACAAGTGTACCACAAAATTAAATACATCAATGCAAGTAAAGTTGTATTTAAATATATGTTTAATGTAATTATAGAAAAGCAACGTATAATAACTGTACATTCAGAACAGAAGCAACATATTACTGATTCAGAAGCAGATATCTGACACTTTGTTTAAAGATTTGTAAAGTGGCAGAATATTGAAGACAGTTGTCTAAGATAAGGGTGTTCCTTTTTTTGGTCCGACATATGCCAAATAACATTGTCTGCACTTTGTTCTGCAGAACGGTATTTTATATGCGAATGTCTGCCTTGTGCTATATTTATGTGTCATGGGTGACAATACAAAGAAAGTTTATTGATTTTGAGCCATATGGACAGTCTTTTTATGTCAGAGTTTATAGTAATTTCATTTCATGTATATTGTTACCTTGTTATACTTGTGTCATCTGCAAATATAATTGTAAGCATTTTATCAGATAAAGTAGTTAGATCATTTATATAAATAAGAAAGAGTAAATATCCCAAAATTGAACCTTGTGGAACTCCACATGTTATGTTGCTAAGGGTGGATGTTGTTTGTTTTAATTTTACTCGTTGTTGTCTATTAGTTAAGTAATTTTTTATCCACTGAAGTATGTTTCCTCTAATTCCATAAGGAGCTAATTTTCCCAATAAAATCCTATGATTAACAATATCAAACGCTTTCGCAAAATAAAGAAATACACCGATTACATGTTCTTTGTTATCAGTTGCCTTACAAATATTATCAATTAGCACTGAAATAGCCATTTCAGTGGAATAACCGTTCCTAAATCCAAATTGGAGATTAGACAAGATTTTATGTTCAGTTATATAATTCATTAATCTGGTATACATTAATCTTTCAAACAACTTTGAAAATACAGGCAAAATAGAAATCGGCATGCAGTTGCCAATTGATGTCGTATCACCAGCTTTAAACACTGGAATTACTTCAGCTATTTTTAGTTGATCTGGAACACATCCTTGATCAAATGATAAATTTACAATGTGACATAGTGGGTCAAGTAAGTTGGAGAAGGCCTGCTTAAGAATGAAAGGTGTTATTCCATCCCATCCAGGACTATAATTTTTAAAATTACTAATGATTCCTTTTACTCTCATCTGGTGTGGCTGGCTGTAGAAACATTGAATTTATATACACTCCTTTAAGATATTGATTAGGACTCCCTTGTAAAAATGGTATCTCCTCAGCCAACTCTGGACCTATATTCGTAAAATATTTATTACATTTATCTGCTATGTGTTGCCTGTTTTTTGTTAATTTGTCTTCAATTAGTAACTGGTCTATAGTTGTAACTACTTCTTTCTTTCCAATAATACCCTTTAATATTTTCCATGTGTTTTTTAAGTTACCCTTGTGCTTATGAAGCTCGTGCTGGTAGTATACTTGTGCTGCTATGTTAATAAGGCAACTTAGTTTATTTCTATATCGTTTGTAATTTATTTCGTTGTATACAGTCGGTTTATTTAAGTAATACTTATACAATTTGTTTTTGGTTCTATAAATGCCATAGTAATCTATGGTTTATGCTTTTTAGCCCTGATAGTTTTTTAATAAGTGGAAACGATTTATTGTATATAAATAAAATTTCATTAAGGAACTTAGAATAACTTTCTTGAGGATTTTTGGAGGCATACATTTCATCCCATGTTATATGATCACTAGTTTCTTTGAATGTAGTAGTAGCTTGTTCATTATATAGTCTAGTCTCTATTACTGTGTCTACCTTCGAGTCATTAATTTGTTTACTAAGTAAAAATATTGGTAAGTGGTCAGAAATATTTGTATATATAATTCCAATGACTGATAATGAAGTCATTGCTATATATATATATATATATATATATATATATATATATATATATATATATATATATATATATATATATATTGTCTATTATCGTAGCAGTGGTGGTCGTTATAGTAGGTTTATTGATAAGGGGTATAAACGAATGTTGAAACATTGCATCTATGTAGTCTTGTGTTTCTGTGTGGCTACCATAATTGGTTAAATTGATGTTGAAATCGCCCATTATATAACACTGTTTTTTCAACCTTAAGGTAATCAATGATATTCATAACATGCTCAGTGAATGTGGTAATGTTTGTGCTAGGTGGCCGATAGAAAATACCAACAATTATCTTCTTATTTTGTGTCATAGTCCTTG
>CBDHHR010000304.1:7500-10659 GCA_965263245.1 Metamycoplasmataceae bacterium
CGTAACCCTAGACCTTTGGAATGTTTCCCCGGTAATCTCAATATGGGCCAGCAAGAGATTGCAATTAGAGGTATGTAGCGCACCAATCTCTCTGAATATTAACGCTGATGAAAGGTAATGAATAGCGTGTCGCTAACAGCCTGGCTTCGCCCATCGATTTATGTTAAGTGTTTGTGTTAATCTGTGGGAGAATGGTGAACAACAACAGTGTTTAAAGGGAAACAAAAGTCAATGTTTTGATCATTTGCCGTCGAGATCTGCGCGAATTTTCGTCGTTAGATGAATGCAAGTGATTTTAGTTTATAACGTAGTGTATGTATATGTATGTAAGATAGGTGAGGAGGTGTTTGGCGGGTGGTGGAGGTCCGTTTCATGGTTGGGTCAATCCAACCCGGTCGTCTGGCATCCGCACTTTGTCTGTGACTGTCCCAACGAATCAACTGGACTACTGTTTCAGTTCTGGTCGGTTCAAAGGGTAACAAAAAGACAGCTTACTCATACTGTCTTTCACTGAACTGTTGCTATAAATGTACGAAGAACAGTGTGGCATATTTCTGTCGCGATTCGTTGTAAACCGACGTAAGGCACTTTTAGCGAACCGCTTGACTCTCTGTTAGGACAGCTGAACCAGCAGACGACTTTATGACCTAATACTTTTCCAAAGTGCTGATAGAAGCTGGGTTTTGATTGGTTGCATGGACATGGTTCATGGTGTCTAAGGCGAAAAATTTGATTGTAGAGGCAAATGGTTAGCTTATGTAAGCTCTTTTAGGTGAATAACACCAAACAGTTGCCTTTTTTGCCCTTTAAACAAACTGATATGTGCATCACAACAACCAGTGTTCGAGGTGACGACAGGTCCGTTCCCGGCGAGCTGGCAATTCTGAAAAAAACAGTCGGTCGTGACAATTGCCATCTGTTCTCGAAATCTAGACATTTTTACTTCCAAAATAGGAAATGCAAATGTTGTGATATGATTAACCTTAACATTTCAATGAGGAACATTTGACTGAATGGGAACACCACGTTTGTAAAGCTGGTGGGCGTCTGACCAGCATATGTTCAGAAGAATGGTAGAAAAACGAAGCCAACCGCTGTATATATTATAGTCAATATCAGTGTTATTCCTTTTCTCTCTACAGCGCAGCATGCGTTAGGAGCAGCTGTTGGAGAAACTGGAGCAACTGGAGAGCAAGGACGTACTGGAGAGATTGGACAGCACGGAGATACTGGACCACAGGGTCCCACTGGAGGGACTGGAGCAACTGGAGAATATGGACCACAGGGTCCCACTGGAGCGACTGGACAGCACGGATTTACTGGAGCAACTGGAGAGCAAGGACGTACTGGAACGATTGGGCAGCACGGATATACTGGTCCACAGGGTCCCACTGGAGGGACTGGAGCAACTGGAGAACATGGACATACTGGAGCGACTGGACCGCAGGGTCCCACAGGAGGGACTGGAGCAACTGGAGCGCAGGGTCCTCCTGGAGCTACTGGAAAATATGGATCTTCTGGAGCGACTGGAGAGCACGGAATAACTGGAGCAACTGGAGAGCAAGGACTTACTGGAGCGACAGGAGAGCACGGAAGTACTGGAGCAACTGGACGGATAGGACCAGTTGGCGCGACTGGGATACAGGGACCAGCCGGAGGACCTCCAGGTGCCAAAGGAGCTACAGGAGCGAGGGGTCCTGCTGGAAGTCCGCTCAGATACACGGGTGAGTCTCTAAGAAGTGTAACTGACACTATCGCCTTAACCACCTACTGCGTGATCCTATAAGGCTATGTTTTGTGCTATTTCGTCACACTTCACCTACGTTTGTTACGCAAGTATATTTTACGTGACCTACATTTAAGAATGTGGTTCATGCACCGATCAGTCCTTTAAAAATCCATTATCAGTTCGATTACTTTTGCTCCTCGCGTTTGAGAATAATTTCATCTAAAAGCAAACCTACGAAGTATCCCCTGTGACATGCTAATTCTTATATGCATATATGTGCCTTCGTCTTTATGAAATAAACAGAAAACTCAGAACAAATAAAAAGCTTCGGTAGCGAATTGTTGAACCACGCATCTGAGTTATCGTGACATCCGGAAAAGACTGTAGCTTGAAAATCTCGCGTGATCGATCGATGTGTGCCTGGGTGGCTGATCTCGGATTCTGCATGTGACCGCCCAGTTTAAACAAATGGCACCAGCTGTAGCCAACGCGATCGGTTTTCGTCTGCTACCAGGTGTAACGCTGATTGGTTTTTATACGATAAAAAAGGTAATGGATGGTTCTTTTTTTAAGCAAACTGCGCTTATTACTTGACCTATTTATATAGAACGCGACTGGACATGAAAGAAAAGGATTGGCGATGGGCAAAACGAAATGAATGGGAAGCTTTAAGTGACGCACGTTTAGTGCACGTACAGACATCTGCGCTGGCTATGCGTAACTCAGCGATTTCCGTATCATCGATACTGTATCGCAACGACGCTACATAAATGAGCTACAACAATCCCTGTATCTTTCCTAACCGTAAACTAACCACTCAGTTGTTAACGTACGACACACGATAATGTGTTGTCATCATAACATTAAAAAACACTCAATATGACATTAATGTTCTTCTACAATTTCAGGGACATATGTAGGCATTGCCACTGCTACATACTTTGTCGGTTTCATCATCGTTGCAATAGCGGTCTCCATATACAGGAAAACCTCATGCAGGTGAGTAACTGAATACGTATATCTGGATTGCTAACGGGAAGCACACACACACACACACACACACACACACACACACACACACACACACGCACGCACGCACGCACGCACGCACGCACGCACGCACATACACATACACAAACATACACGCGGGCACACACACGATATTAGGCAAATGAATATAGAATTGGCTGGTTATCACCTGAAAAGCTTATGGAGGGAAACGTTCTAGACGAACGCCGGCTTGGGTACGGAGAGACAAGCAATACGGGTACTGCCTACTGGCAGGACACCATCTGGCAGAGGATAGTACAACATAGTCATGCCTTTTGCTGGCTACTCGCATTATTTATTACATAAAATATTTATTGTAAATAGTTTATATTTGTCCACAACATAAACACATTTAACAATTACTAGATTAATTATGTGGT
>CBDHHR010000305.1:0-5000 GCA_965263245.1 Metamycoplasmataceae bacterium
TCTTAGCCTTGTATTGGCTGAATATACACCTTAAAGAGTATAATAATATTATAGTTCTGTTCCGCCTTCACCCATCTTAAATGTCATGATGCTAGTTCACGACCGAATAATCTAGTCGGAGTGACGAACCGTCAATCGATGCCTTCTCGACGACTTTCAATGTAATTCATGTTGCCAGCAACATCAGCTCTTCTATATTAAACCATTACTTAGAACTTTATCAATATGTTAACTAAAATGCGCTTCGTTGGAGTTTGCGCTGCTTGGACAACATAATCGGCACACCCCGTGGACGGACAGCCAGTCTGCCCTACCCCACGACCATCGCCCGGTATATTACGCAACAGCGCCAGCGACCCATGTCGTTTCGATCGGCACAGCAACTTGTCTCTTTGTCTCTTGTTTCGACCGCATCTTTCACACCTCGATGTGCTGTCCCAGGGTATATGAACGGGCAACCGGAACGTGTTTATAAACACGCCGAACGTTGTCTACCGTGCTAGTCATATTGCGATCTTTTTTCTTTCTGTCTTTTTACACAATTGCGTCGAAAGAACTTTATTATACTGTAAATAGATACATATTTTTTATATTATTATACACGAAAACACATCGCGATGTGTACATTATTGAACTTTGCGGATACTTTATATACTCTGCAACTTGACGTATATACAGTAGTCCCCCTCTTATACGGCCCCCTCGCCATCGGCCACCCGTATTATGCGGCCACATTTTCATTGCAATATTTTTTTTTCAAATACAAACTACCCCTCACCAGCGGCCACCCGGCTAACGCGACCAAAGGCCAGGGTTGCATAACAAATCTACGCCCTTCAGCAGCCAATCGGCAGTCGGAAACAGCAATCTTTCTCACCTAGCAGTGTGTGTGTGTGTGTGTGTGTGTGTGTGTGTGTGTGTGTGTGTGTGTGTGTGTGTGTGTGTGTGTGGTGTGTGTGTGTGTGTGTGTGTGTGTGTGTGTGTGTGTGTGTGTGTGTGTGTGTGTGTGTGTGTGTGTGTGTGTGTGTGTGTGTGTGTGTGTGTGTGTGTGTGTGTGTGTGTGTGTGTGTGTGTGTGGTGTGTGTGTGTGGTGTGTGTGTGTGTGTGTGGGTGTGGTGTGTGTGTTTGTTGTGTGACACAGAGAGAGAGAGAGAGAGAGAGAGAGAGAGAGAGAGAGGAGAGAGAGAGAGAGAGAGAGAGAGAGAGAGAAAGAGAGAGAGAGATAAAGAGAGAGAGAGAGTTAGAGAGAGAGAGAGAGAGAAAGAGAGAGAGAACACCAGAGCCCATAATAGTTACATAAAAACGGGCTGTATAAAATCCGCCAAATGTACGTGGCGCGTTTGGTGTTATGGTTGAGCGTGTGTTGAACAAATCAATTCAAACTGGAAAACATATCATGTACAGAGAAGTGCTACTGAACCTTGCAAAGGTTAGTCATACAAACATAATGTTCGTGTAGATATCCTTTATTCTTATGATACTCGTACAAAAACAATTCCAACACGCCTAGTCACATAAAGCACACCGTATATTCACATATTACATCACATCTTCACAGTTCATCTGACAAAAGTCTGTGCTTATAGGCACAACAGTCAACGAACTCATTATTTCTGTAGCCATGCGTTTGTGTAAATGAATCCGGGTTTGGCAGACGTGAGGTCTAAAGTGTTTTATACCTCGAGTCGGCCAAACCCACCCACGTTTCCACACTTCATGTCGGCCATACCCGCCGCCCCAAAATATTATCATCATATTCCAGAGGCGCTCTCTGGAGGATACCTTTGAAACATTTACTAATGTAGACCTAGATCCCGCCAGCGTTTTAAATAATGAACACTCCCTGTGGTATATGACGTCACAATCATATCATGTTCGTTTCACCAACAAAGATTAAAACACGCCCACTGTTTCGTCATAAACGCCGACTCACTGTCCGAAGTCAGCCCGAAGTGTCCGGTGTTGTAACCAACAAAGATTAAAACACGCCCACTGTTTCGTCATAAACGCCGACTCACTGTCCGAAGTCAGCCCGAAGTGTCCGGTGTTGTAATTGGGTTCCATGGACACGTATAGCGCCAGTAAACAGGGTTGTGACCGGGTCGAAATCCCCAGTCGCTGATGACGACAGCATCAGCGATAACTGAGCTAGCGCCGATGGACGACCTCGGACCAGTCACTATGCCCACGTGACCGCCGAATCCGGCCACGTCACCGCGTCTTGGTGATGTCACGTGCTTCCAGCAGCCGCTCTCCAGCAAGGAGCGAGAATTCGGATTCGACCATTCGGCGGCACAGATCGGGCTCCATGTTTCCGATCTGTAAGTGTAGTCATTTTAATGTGTAAATCTACGCGTGTTAAGAAAGATTCTTGCTATAAACACGAGTAGAGGATTGTGCAGAATATGTCCAGAAAAGTGCTTTTAAAAGCGGTTTAAATTGTGAATTCGTTTTAAAGTTTGCTTCAACAGAAACTAATATTTCATTACTCAGTATATTCAGATGAACTCACACGCGGTCGCACACACACACACGCACGCACACACACACGCACGCACACACACACACACACACAGACACACACACACACACACACACACACACACACACACACACACACACACACACACACACACACACACACACACACACACACACACACACACACACACACACACACACACACACACACACACACACACACACACACACACACACACACACACACACACACACACACACACACACACACACACACACACACACACACACACACACACACACACACACGCCGTCATCGTCGTCTTCATTTATCGGATATTCTGCTGCCTTCTTTCTACGGCGATAAACCACCCAACAGTAGGCCTACAGGTGCATCTTGATATAATGCGATATTAGTTTCTGTTGAAGCAAACTGTTAAGGAAGCTATATGAAGCCAATAACCAAACAGTAGGCCTACTGATTTGGCCATGATTCCGTGTTCAATAAGAACATATTACCAATATTCTTATTTTGTATTACGCCTGTTTCATTTTATTTAATCGTCTGTGTTATTAGTTGGCCATTTGAAGGTATGGGTCGCTATGCAAGTCCGGTGATCGAAATTTGTGTCGCAGCCACCGAGTTAGATCATTATTCCTTCCCTATATATATATATATATATATATATATATATATATATATATATATATATATATATATATATATATATATACCACTAGTGTGATCTATTTATCGCAGCATAAAGCGGTTCAGAACCGCTGAATTTGATGTAGGCCAAGTTATATGACTTGCATAAACTACTGTGATATAACACAGGGAAATGACAAAACAAGTCTGCCACAACAGTTCAGGTTCATGGAAACCTGTTCACATAGTGGCAGACTCACAGTGATGTATGGGAAACGACACTCGGTTATAAACATCCCAGATAGGAGAAGGACCACAAAGAGCTAAAATAACTATGGCTTAACCTGGAACAGTATGCGGATGTCGTCCACGTGTTCGGCGAACCGCCAGGCTGATAGCATAGACATATTGTGCACACACGCACGCACGCACGCACACACACACACGCATGTACGCACGCACACACACATGCACGCGCGGACGCGTTCGCGCGCACACACACAAACACGCACACATGCACGCACACACATATAAACACGCGTGGACATGGATGCGCACGCGCACGCGCGCGCACACAGAGTGACAAACTGTTTCTCCGCAGCACCTGGATTTAACTGTTTGTGGTCGCACAGAGATGACATTATAAAACATACAATCGTCTACAAATGTGTCTGTGGCAGGCGGCCACAAAGAGAAGAGTTTACAGTCATATCAAGTACATTTCGTCAGTTTTTTTCTTTAGACATTGATGATGTTGACATACTTCTATTATACACCACAGAGAGAGGATGGCCAGTATGTACCTGTGCAGGGGAACTACACCTCCGGCATCTTGAATCATCTCGGCGACAAAGATGTTACACTTTCTGCCCGGGCGACCTGTCTTGCGGATGGAGAAGTAGGACCACTGTCTGCTTCCTAGATGCTTCTCAGCCTCCGTCGCTAAGGCGTCGCTTCGTGTGCACTGTAAATGTTAAGAGTAGTTCTTAGACAATGGACATGTTGATTCGATATTTATTGACGTATGTAATCGCTGTACATGCATTAGTGTGTGACAAATTATTATCACTTTCTTGAAGTGAAACATGTAAGAAATATTATACCTGTATTGTCCAAGACTGGCAAGTTGATCGTGTTTTGATTATGCCAATTAGCACTGTTATATATGAAAATGTATTTAATAATTTTGTTACATGAAAATTGTGATTTATTTATTACCTCGTTTTGATAGATGGTGTTAAGAGATATCTCGAAAAAGCAGGGATGAAAACAGTCTAGAGTTAGGATGGGAGAGAACTGACTGAGGCAGGTGGACAAGTGTAAATGTGAACTTGTGCAGAACACGTCAAGTGGCCGGGCATCTCCCGCAAGAGATCGAATGAAAAGACGAACACGATCGGCAACAAGAACAATTAACTGCTCGTCGATTGGTGAGTATACTTTAAGAATGTCAAAGGAGATGTCGATCGAAAGGGCGGAGACACACAATTGGCGTAGGAGAGAACAGAAGACGATCGCGATAGATGGCGAATACTCATGGACAGAGTAGACGTAGAGATGCCCAAACATTAATCATTTTAATAATGACAATAACGCATTCGCCTGATGACGATGGTGATGATTAAAGTGTGTTCGACTTACCTGGGCGAGTTGTACGAAGGAGACCACTAGAACGAGACACACGGCCGTATTTGTCGCAGTCATTGTGGGAGCGTTGCGCATGAAGCGATCTACTATGCGAGTGTGACAACAGTCAAATGCCTGGCAATCCTTTCTCCGTCATTTGGGCCTTATAAACGGCGATTTTGTCAGGCTCGATTGCACTGGGCAAGGCATGTCGAACAGCGTGTTTACATCTGTTCTTATCAAC
>CBDHHR010000306.1:5000-23954 GCA_965263245.1 Metamycoplasmataceae bacterium
ATATATATATATATATATATATATATATATATATCAGGGATAAAGCTCCGATACAGTGCCAACAACGCGGATGCGTTTAAGGGAACCATCTTTTTAGAGGAGCCTTTGAAGTAATACATTAATATCATATACACTGGTACTGATATTTATAGACTATATATATATATATATATATATATATATATATATATATATATATATATATATATATATATATATCAGTAGCAGTGTATATGATATTAATGTATTACTTCAAAGGCTCCTCTAAAAAGATGTTTTTTAACGCTCCCTTAAACGCATCCGCGTTGTTGGCACTGTATCGGAGCTTTGTCTCTGAGAAACAGAGAAAGAAAACAAATAACAATATCAACATGGTAGTACAAAACACAGTCATAGCGTCGATGGAATGCCCGGTGATATACAGCTAATACGATGCAGGTAACATCGGGTCGATGGACGTGTCTTCTTCCTGGGGCGCAGTTGATTACTAGTTTGAAATACGCCCCTGGCTCTCTCTCTCTCTCTCTCTCTCTCTCTCTCTCTCTCTCACACACACACACACTCTCTCTCTCTCTCTCTCTCTCTCTCTCTCTCTCTCTCTCTCTATCTCTGTCTCTCACTCTCTCTCTCTCTCTCTCACACACACACACACACACACACACACACACACACACACACACACACACACACACACACACACACACACTCTCTCTCTCTCTATCTCTGTCTCTCACTCTCTCTCTCACACACACACACACACACACACACACACACACACACACACACACACACACACACACACACACTCTCTCTCTCTCTCTCTCTCTCACACACACACACACACTCCCTCTCTCTCTCTCTCTCTCTCTCTCTCTCTCTCTCTCTCTCTCTCTCTCTCTCTCTCTCTCTCTCTCTCTCTCTCTCTCTCGTCGGCGCAACGCGTGTCATTTGCAGGCAGGTTAAATTATTGGTCTCAATTTGTGAAACCCCAGCGGCGAAACCCTCCGTGTTTCACGTCAGACAATGCGCGCGCGCCTGTCGGCCTGTCCACGCTTAGTGGAACACGTAAACACGTCTTACAGAACGTGCGCCGAGAGAACCCGTGCAGGTAAGCAGCTCGTTTGATGCCTGCTCGAAGGCGCGTTACCGTGGCGGGATGTCGGCCACTCTACGGATGCATGCCGAAGCACTGCCTAAAGTGGCTGCCTTAGACCGCTCGAAGCAGCCAGCGTATGATCGCGAACCATTATCATATTGGAATTGATTTGCGCGGCGAGAGCTTACATTCGGTTATTGCGTCGATGACGCGATGTCCATTTGGCAGTCGGCTGCCCGGACGATGAACGGCTCTCAATCGGTGCTGTTGCTTGACCATGTAGCGTTGTCGGACGGTCCTTGTGGCTTCAGCAGCTGCCCAGGCCAGACTGCTGAGTAGTTGTAAGAATTCTCATCAATAAAGTATAACCAGTTTCGCCGTGGAGGCGTGAGAACCGTGGAGCCATTTGCACGACTGTCTTCGCTTGTCTTACACGCAACTTACAGATGGCTGACACGGACCACGAGGTGCGTGGCGAGGTGAGGTGAAGCGTTTGCAGCCACAACGTCAGATATGTTCCGCTTTGAACTGGATTAAGTCGGGAGAGCTAGGAAGTACAACGAAAGACTCCACCGATGATTGCTATGACCAGCGCCAGTTGTTTATACCAAATCAGTGTTACGCGTATAATACCAAGACTGACCGGTTGACATTACCTGGGTAACGGTGTCAACACAGCTCACGTAACCGGCTGCTTGTGAGGTCCACCAACGCGGAGACAACATGGCGCTGTTTAAAGACGTCGCAGGTAGTATCGACCGATTGTCATCGTTACATACCTATGAGAGGGGATTAAATTGAGTTGCCTCGGCTCTTGTGGACGTTAACGTCGAGTTTACCGTATAACAAACGTCACGCGTCAACATGACGTTGTTGAAACCACGTGACAGGACACAACAGAAGAGTCGCCATTCGACAAGCGAGAACGAGTTATCCACAAATGTGTGACGTGGGTAAGTAGCAATGCTTTAGCTGTTAATATATATTCAACGAATATTAATTATGCGTTCGAACTATTGATATCGTTCATTATTTTATGTGGTTATTGCAAAGTTATTATACATATTGTAAATATGTTTCGTTACAATAAGTGTGTTAGATAACGTCTCTGAGTTATAAGTATGTAATTTCCTGTGTGTTATGAAATATGTAATCCTTTGAAACGTAACAGATTTTATGTGTCTATTTTTAGTACGCATTACAAATATTGTTAATATTATAACATTATTATATGCGGAAATACCAACATACAATAATGTAGGCAACATATGCATTAATCATAATATACCTACTCCACAACATCGACATCAAATAGAATACGTAATTATAACATACATGTTGCACGTCGTAGACACCAAATAGAATATGTTACCATAATGTAGACATCGCACGACATACGCGCCAAATAGAATACGGTAGCATAACATACATATTGAACGACACAGACATCAAATAGAATAGTTATCACAACACATACAGTGTACGTCACAGACACCAAATAGAATACCTTATCATAACATATATATTGCACGAAATAGACACCAAATTGAATACGTTACCATAACTCAAATCAGGTAAATACAATTGCAAGTCATCGTACAGAGAAAATGGTAGGTGTTGATCGCCTGCACGTGTTGTTGACAGAACGACGTAATGAGTCGATATTGCTCAGGTATAAATAACTACTATGCCTTAACACTTGGCCGAAGTGACCATTCAAAATACCGTCCAATACCAAAATAATAATAATCACAGACACTAATGCAGTGACGTAGCTAGAGGGGGGAGAGGGGGTCATACCCCCCGTCCCATAAAATGTGGATGGTGGGGAACGGAAGACCAGTAACTGGCCGTCTGATCCCTGGTGTCATACACTACAGAGGGTGCAAGGATGCCTCTGTAAGACTTTCCTTCCCAATCTTATCCTGGTGCAAAAACATTTGTCATCGTTCAAATGGGATTAAGTTAGGAATTCTCCACTTCTGTCGCTGCTGCAGCCCAAAAGGTGACACAGCAACGAAAATGTCATTATTCTCAATGTGCATGATGGCTAATGGCTATTAAGGATTCAAAATAATAGTTGCCTGGTTACTACATTAGGGTTCAATTTCATTTTGTTGTTGTTCTTTTTTTTGCATCACTGTTTTCGTTTCCCTTGTCGTTTTTCTTCCCGTCACGTTTCTCTCACAACTATCAGCAGTTTCCAATTCCTTCTGTCTGTTGCTCTTTGTCTCCAATCTTCTCACACTCTTTCTACGTCATTCTTAATGCAATCCCCCATCGCAATTTCGGTCTTCCTGACGCTTTCCCCTCCACGTTCTAAATATCTCCTCTCGTTGTCACTTTTAATCTCCCATTATTCCCATGTCAACCTACTCCTCACCAATTTCTTCTTAAAACATTCCTTCACTCCAACCCCCACTCTATTCATTCTTCTCTTATCAGCTCTCTTGGATACCACGATTCTTCTCACCAGGTTGTTTTCGCAAACCCGGACCTTCTCCTGTTGTTTCTCTGTTAATACCAACGTCTCTAGTGTATTCAAGTATGCCGTGGTAACACACGAGCTGAGCACATTTACGTGATATTACGGCTGTAATCCTCATTTTGACAAAAACAGATTATCTGGTCGATTTTGCACTAGGTAACGCCTCGTCATCTATGATAAGGTAGAATGCTTAGTTATTGTTCCGTCAGAGTAAGTGACTACATGCTGGTATTGGTCATGATCTTTGATTTGGTTTGGGGCGTGTAACATGAGGAATGTGGAGGCCGGCTATGGCGGATATTATGTAGGGATTATGGGCTCGTGTTTCTTTAATAATGTATCGTTTCTCTCGTATTTTCTATACATTCTAAATTTGACGCCTTCTGTGAATGGTTTTGCTGAACTGCCAGCTACATTGGTCAGTGTGTGTGTGTGTGTGTGTGTGTGTGTGTGTGTGTGTGTGTGTGTGTGTGTGTGTGTGTGTGTGTGTGTGTGTGTGTGTGTGTGTGTGTGTGTGTGTGTGTGTGGTGTGTGTGTGCGTGCGTGCGTGCGTGCGTGCGTGTGTGCGTGCGTGCGTGCGTATGTGTATGTGTATGTGTATGTATATATATATATATATATATATATATATATATATATATATATATATATATATATATATATATATATTCAATTTGCTTAGTTGTCGGATGGCCCCCTCCAATGCAAAATCCTGGGTGATTTCATGTCCTTTCACTTATGGTAATAGGGTAATAAAGACGTCCATTGGTGTTGCCTGTGAAGCAACAAACCTGCGCATTGCGAGCAAGTACCGGACACTTGGATACGCCGCTGCATTACACATTTAGGCATATAGTTGAGCACGAACATTGATTAGCATTATACATGTAAAATAATCGCAAACAGGAACACACACCAGTCCAATGACATGTCGTTCAGATACATGCTACGTCGAACGACAGCACACATGCCGGCGTTGTGAAGAAATATTTGTTACTAATACGTTCAACTACACAAGCATTTGCACTGGCCGTCTGCCCCCGATTAACCGCGGCTTAACCCACTAGTGTGATTAATGCTGCGCGGAATGGTCGTTAAGTACTCAATATAGTCTTATGGATGTTCTACGTCAGATAACGTGTTCGCTCAATAGGTAAAATGTCGTATGGTCATCTTGCGGACAGAGCCATGGTCCAAGATCACCTTTCATTATTTTAGAATACTGTAAGCAAGCGCGTACAAGTGATGTATATGGGCAGTTTTCATATCAATGGGTTCATGGGTAGGCCAAATGTGTCATTGTCTGTTTGGGGTATGTGGACATTTAAAAAGGATAACATAGTTGGAGATACTTTGAGAACAGGCGCGTTTATGTGAAACTGCAACGGCGTTTTCTTCCAAAAACGTGACGTAACGTGTCTTTACTCGTTGCAGTTTGCCAGTAGTTTTTCTAGTTTAAGTTGCACAATAATTCAGGTGTTTTGGCCAACAAATGACTAGCATAAGTTGTAGTATATTTTCATTTGATTAGGTCAGCATGAAACATGTACATTGCGTTTGCATAATGTGCGTCATTTCCACGTTGCGAATATAATAGACCCGGCATTTTATGATGTAAATAACTAACTTTCGTGCTTTGTCGCTTTGACTTATAAGAATCCTACATCCCCATGATCCATATCATGGTTTTATAGTAGATGTGCGTGCATATCTAAGCTTCCGGATCAAAGCAAACCAATAACCAATAAGCCGGTATATTCGCATTTAATACATACTGTGTTCAGACCAGACGTTTAAATCCGTTCAACAAAAAAATGGAACGAATCAGAAGTATGACACCAACCCAGCTCAAGCTATGACATTTAGAATGTTACGAATAATGTTGGAAAGGGATTGAACAGACGCATGATACCTTTCTATGACAGATGCCGCTTCCGGGAGAAAGAACGCGATACCACCTCTTTTACCATGTGTACAATAGCGTCAACCCAAACTGTCAGCGCGCGTTCGCCAAGTAATTCCCCGTCACATACTCGATACAGCTCGTTTACGTCTATGCACAGGTTATTGCGGCTTCAGTGGTAATTGAGGAAGCCGCTATGACCAGATGACTGGGCTACTGATTCGCGAATGCTCATCTGGTGATGCACGACTAGATAATATGTAACGGCTTCGACGAGACATAAAAAGGAAATCGCATCTAGGACGAACTTGTTTAACCGGCACATGGAAGGGCCGGGAGAGAAGATCAACAGCAACGTACGTAGACTGCCTGAAGAACGATGGAGGCCTAAAGTCAGCAATGGTAGAGAGAGGCACCTGGAGAAGGATAGCTGAAGTCACATATGGTGGTTCCCAGTGGCCGACATCAGTGAGTGTGTTTGACCTCAGTGGCCGACATAAGTCAGTGTGTTTGACCTCAGTGGCCGACATAAGTCAGTGTGTTTGACCTCAGTGGCCGACATAAGTCAGTGTGTTTGACCTCAGTGGCCGACATCAGTGAGTGTGTTTGACCTCAGTGGCCGACATAAGTCAGTGTGTTTGACCTCAGTGGCCGACATAAGTCAGTGTGTTTGACCCCATTGGCCGACATCAGTGAGTGTGTTTGACCTCAGTGGCCGACATAAGTCAGTGTGTTTGACCTCAGTGGCCGACATAAGTCAGTGTGTTTGACCTCAGTGGCCGACATAAGTCAGTGTGTTTGACCTCAGTGGCCGACATAAGTCAGTGTGTTTGACCTCAGTGGCCGACATAAGTCAGTGTGTTTGACCTCAGTGGCCGACATAAGTCAGTGTGTTTGACCTCAGTGGCCGACATAAGTCAGTGTGTTTGACCTCAGTGGCCGACATCAGTGAGTGTGTTTGACCTCAGTGGCCGACATAAGTCAGTGTGTTTGACCTCAGTGGCCGACACAAGTCAGTGTGTTTGACCTCAGTGGCCGACATGAGTGAGTGTGTTTGACCCCAGTGGCCGACATCAGTGAGTGTGTTTGACCTCAGTGGCCGACATAAGTCAGTGTGTTTGACCTCAGTGGCCGACATAAGTCAGTGTGTTTGACCCCAGTGGCCGACATCAGTGAGTGTGTTTGACCTCAGTGGCCGACATAAGTCAGTGTGTTTGACCTCAGTGGCCGACATGAGTGAGTGTGTTTGACCTCAGTGGCCGACATAAGTCAGTGTGTTTGACCTCAGTGGCCGACATGAGTGAGTGTGTTTGACCTCAGTGGCCGACATAAGTCAGTGTCTTTGACCTCAGTGGCCGACATAAGTGAGTGTGTTTGACCTCAGTGGCCGACATCAGTGAGTGTGTTTGACCTCAGTGGCCGACATAAGTGAGTGTGTTTGACCTCAGTGGCCGACATAAGTCAGTGTGTTTGACCTCAGTGGCCGACATAAGTCAGTGTGTTTGACCTCAGTGGCCGACATATGTCAGTGTGTTTGACCTCAGTGGCCGACATGAGTGAGTGTGTTTGACCTCAGTGGCCGACATAAGTCAGTGTGTTTGACCTCAGTGGCCGACATAAGTCAGTGTGTTTGACCTCAGTGGCCGACATGAGTGAGTGTGTTTGACCTCAGTGGCCGACATAAGTCAGTGTGTTTGACCTCAGTGGCCGACATAAGTGAGTGTGTTTGACCTCAGTGGCCGACATCAATGAGTGTGTTTGACCTCAGTGGCCGACATAAGTCAGTGTGTTTGACCTCAGTGGCCGACATAAGTCAGTGTGTTTGACCTCAGTGGCCGACATAAGTCAGTGTGTTTGACCTCAGTGGCCGACATAAGTCAGTGTGTTTGACCTCAGTGGCCGACATAAGTCAGTGTGTTTGACCTCAGTGGCCGACATAAGTCAGTGTGTTTGACCTCAGTGGCCGACATAAGTCAGTGTGTTTGACCTCAGTGGCCGACATAAGTCAGTGTGTTTGACCTCAGTGGCCGACATAAGTCAGTGTGTTTGACCTCAGTGGCCGACATAAGTCAGTGTGTTTGACCTCAGTGGCCGACATAAGTCAGTGTGTTTGACCTCAGTGGCCGACATAAGTCAGTGTGTTTCACCTCAGTGGCCGACATAAGTCAGTGTGTTTGACCTCAGTGGCCGACATAAGTCAGTGTGTTTGACCTCAGTGGACGACATGAGTGAGTGTGTTTGACCTCAGTGGCCGACATAAGTCAGTGTGTTTGACCTCAGTGGCCGACATAAGTCAGTGTGTTTGACCTCAGTGGCCGACATGAGTGAGTGTGTTTGACCTCAGTGGCCGACATAAGTCAGTGTGTTTGACCTCAGTGGCCGACATAAGTGAGTGTGTTTGACCTCAGTGGCCGACATCAGTGAGTGTGTTTTACCTCAGTGGCCGACATAAGTCAGTGTGTTTGACCTCAGTGGCCGACATAAGTCAGTGTGTTTGACCTCATTGGCCGACATCAGTGAGTGTGTTTGACCTCAGTGGCCGACATAAGTCAGTGTGTTTGACCTCAGTGGCCGACATAAGTGAGTGTGTTTGACCTCAGTGGCCGACATGAGTGAGTGTGTTTGACCTCAGTGGCCGACATGAGTGAGTGTGTTTGACCTCAGTGGCCGACTTGAGTGAGTGTGTTTGACCTCAGTGGCCGACATGAGTGAGTGTGTTTGACACCAGTGGCCGACCTGAGTGAGTGTGTTTGACCTCAGTGGCCGACATGAGTGAGTGTATATGACTCCAGTGGCCGACATGAGTGAGTGTGTTTGACACCAGTGGCCGACCTGAGTGAGTGTGTTTGACCTCAGTGGCCGACATGAGTGAGTGTGTTTGACCTCAGTGGCCGACAGGTGTGAGTGTATATGACTCCAGTGGCCGACATGAGTGAGTGTGTTTGACACCAGTGGCCGACCTGAGTGAGTGTGTTTGACCTCAGTGGCCGACATGAGTGAGTGTGTTTGACCTCAGTGGCCGACATGAGTGAATGTGTTTGACGTCAGTGGCCGACATGAGTGAGTGTATATGACTCCAGTGGCCGACATGAGTGAGTGTGTTTGACACCAGTGGCCGACCTGAGTGAGTGTGTTTGACCTCAATGGCCCACCTGAGTGAGTGTGTTTGACCTCAGTGGCCGACATGAGTGAGTGTGTTTGACCTCAGTGGCCGATACGAGTGAGTGTATATGACTCCAGTGGCCGACATGAGTGAGTGTGTTTGACACCAGTGGCCGACCTGAGTGAGTGTGTTTGACCTCAGTGGCCGACATGAGTGAGTGTGTTTGACCTCAGTGGCCGACATGAGTGAATGTGTTTGACGTCAGTGGCCGACATGAGTGAGTGTATATGACCCCAGTGGCCGACATGAGTGAGTGTGTTTGACACCAGTGGCCGACCTGAGTGAGTGTGTTTGACCTCAGTGGCCGACATGAGTGAGTGTGTTTGACCTCAGTGGCCGACATGAGTGAGTGTGTTTGACCTCAGTGGTCGAAATGAGTGAGTGTGTTTGACCTCAGTGGCCGACATAAGTGAGTGTGTTAACCTCAGTGGCCGACATGAGTGAGTGTGTTTGACCTCAGTGGCCGACATGAGTGAGTGTGTTTGACCCCAGTGGCCGACATGACCTCAGTGGTGAGTGTGTTTGATTTCAGTGGCCGACATAAGTGAGTGTGTTTAACCTCAGTGGCCGACATGAGTGAGTGTGTTTGACCTCAGTGGCAGACACAGTGAGTGTGTTTAACCTCAGTGGCCGACATGAGTGAGTGTAGTATGACCTCAGTGGCCGACATGAGTGAGTGTGTTTGACCTAAGTGAGTGTGTTTGACCTCAGTGGCCGACATGCCGAAGTGAGTGTGTTTGACCTCAGTGGCCGACATAAGTGTTTAACCTCAGTCATAAGTGAGTGTGTTTGACCCCAGTGGCCGACATGAGTGAGTGTATATAACCCCAGTGGCCGACATGAGTGAGTGTGTTTGACCTCAGTGGCCGACATAAGTGAGTGTGTTTGACCTCAGTGGCCGACATAAGTGAGTGTGTTTGACCTCAGTGGCCGACATGAGTGAGTGTGTTTGACCCCAGTGGCCGACATGAGTGAGTGTGTTTGACCTCAGTGGCCGACATGAGTGAGTGTGTTTGACCCCAGTGGCCGACATGAGTGAGTGTATATGACCTCAGTGGCCGACATGAGTGAGTGTGTTTAACCTCAGTGGCCGACATGTGTTTGACCTCAGTGAGTGTGTTTAACGTTGGCCGACATAAGTGAGTGTGTTTAACCTCAGTGGCCGACATCAGTGAGTGTGTTTGACCTCAGTGGCCGACATGAGTGAGTGTGTTTGACCCCAGTGGCCGACATGAGTGAGTGTATATAACCCCAGTGGCTGACATGAGTGAGTGACCTCAGTGGTTTGACCTCAGTGGCCGACAGTGGTCGACATGAGTGAGTGTGTTTGACCTCAGTGGCCGACATGAGTGAGTGTGTTTGACCTCAGTGGCCGACATAAGTGAGTGTGTTTGACTCCAGTGGCCGACATGAGTGAGTGTGTTTGACCTCAGTGGCCGACATGAGTGAGTGTATATGACCCCATGAATGAGTATATGACCCCAGTGGCCGACATGAGTGGGTGTGTATATGACCTCAGTGGCCGACATGAGTGAGTGTGTTTGACCTCAGTGGCCGACATGAGTGAGTGTGTTTGACCTCAGTGGCCGACATGAGTGAGTGTGTTTGACCTCAGTGGCCGACATGAGTGAGTGTGTTTGACCTCAGTGGCCGACATGAGTGAGTGTGTTTGACCTCAGTGGCCGACATGAGTGAGTGTGTTTGACCTCAGTGGCCGACATGAGTGAGTGTGTTTGACCTCAGTGGCCGACATGAATGAGTGTATATGACCCCAGTGGCCGACATGAATGAGTGTATATGACCCCAGTGGCCGACATGAATGAGTGTATATGACTCCAGCGGCCGACATGAGTGAATGTGTTTGACCTCATTGGCCGACATAAGTGAGTGTGTTTGACCTCAGTGGCCGACATGAGTGAATGTGTGTGTGTGACGTCAGTGGCCGACATGAGTGAGTGTATATGACCCCAGCGGCCGACATGAGTGAGTGTGATTGACCTCAGTGGCCGACATGAGTGAATGTGTGTGTGTGACGTCAGTGGCCGACATGAGTGAGTGTATATGACCCCAGCGGCCGACATGAGTGAGTGTGTTTGACCTCAGTGGCCGACATGAGTGAATGTTTGTGTGTGTGACGTCAGTGGCCGACATGAGTGAGTGTATATGACCCCAGCGGCCGACATGAGTGAGTGTGTTTGACCTCAGTGGCCGACATGGGTGAGTGTTTTTGACCTCAGTGGCCGACATGAGTGAGTGTATATG
Source organism: Metamycoplasmataceae bacterium (assembly GCA_965263245.1). Classification (GTDB taxonomy): domain Bacteria; phylum Bacillota_I; class Bacilli_A; order Mycoplasmatales; family Metamycoplasmataceae; genus DT-68. The sequence goes on from CBDHHR010000306.1 coordinate 15,913, forward strand.
ACCCCAGTGGCCGACATGAGTGAGTGTGTTTGACCTCAGTGGCCGACATGAGTGAGTGTATATGACCCCAGTTGCCGACATGAGTGAGTGTGTTTGACCTCAGTGGCCGACATGAGTGAGTGTATATGACCCCAGTGGCCGACATGAGTGGGTGTGTTTGACCTCAGTGGCCGACATGAGTGAGTGTGTTTGACCTCAGTGGCCGACATGAGTGAGTGTATATGACCCCAGTGGCCGACATGAGTGGGTGTGTTTGACCTCAGTGGCCGACATGAGTGAGTGTGTTTGACCTCAGTGGCCGACATGAGTGAATGTGTGTGTGTGACGTCAGTGGCCGACATGAGTGGGTGTGTCTGACCTCAGTGGCCGACATGAGTGAGTGTATATGACCCCAGTGGCCGACATGGGTGAGTGTGTTTGAACTCAGTGGCCGACATGAGGTAGTGTATATGACCCCAGTGGCCGACATGAGTGAGTGTGTTTGACCTCAGTGGCCGACATGAGTGAATGTGTGTGTGTGACGTCAGTGGCCGACATGATTGTGTGTGTTTGACGTCAGTGGCCGACATGAGTGAGTGTGTTTGACCTCAGTGGCCGACATGAGTGAGTGTATATGACCCCAGTGGCCGACATGAGTGAGTGTGTTTCACCCCAGTGGCCGACATGAGTGAGTGTGTTTGACCCCAGTGGCCGACATGAGTGAGTGTGTTTGACCTCAGTGGCCGACATGAGTGAATGTGTTTGACGTCAGTGGCCGACATGAGTGAGTGTATATGACCCCAGTGGCCGACATGAGTGAGTGTGTTTGACCTCAGTGGCCGACATGAGTGAGTGTGTTTGACCTCAGTGGCCGACATGAGTGAGTGTGTTTGACGTCAGTGGCCGACATGAGTGAGTGTATATGACCCCAGTGGCCGACATGAGTGAGTGTGTTTGACACCAGTGGCCGACATGAGTGAGTGTGTTTGACCTCAGTGGCCGACATGAGTGAGTGTGTTTAACCTCAGTGGCCGACATAAGTGAGTGTGTTAACCTCAGTGGCCGACATGAGTGAGTGTGTTTGACCTCAGTGGCCGACATGAGTGAGTGTGTTTGACCCCAGTGGCCGACATAAGTGAGTGTGTTTGACCTCAGTGGCCGACAAAAGTGTGTGTGTTTGATTTCAGTGGCCGACATAAGTGAGTGTGTTTAACCTCAGTGGCCGACATGAGTGAGTGTGTTTGACCTCAGTGGCAGACATGAGTGAGTGTGTTTGACCTCAGTGGCCGACATGAGTGAGTGGGTTTGACCTCAGTGGCCGACATAAGTGAGTGTGTTTGACCTCAGTGGCCGACATAAGTGAGTGTGTTTGACCTCAGTGGCCGACATAAGTGAGTGTGTTTGACCTCAGTGGCCGACATAAGTGAGTGTGTTTGACCTCAGTGGCCGACATAAGTGAGTGTGTTTGACCTCAGTGGCCGACATAAGTGAGTGTGTTTAACCTCAGTGGCCGACATAAGTGAGTGTGTTTGACCCCAGTGGCCGACATGAGTGAGTGTATATAACCCCAGTGGCCGACATGAGTGAGTGTGTTTAACCTCAGTGGCCGACATAAGTGAGTGTGTTTGACCTCAGTGGCCGACATAAGTGAGTGTGTTTGACCTCAGTGGCCGACATGAGTGAGTGTGTTTGACCCCAGTGGCCGACATGAGTGAGTGTGTTTGGCCTCAGTGGCCGACATGAGTGAGTGTGTTTGACCCCAGTGGCCGACATGAGTGAGTTTATATGACCCCAGTGGCCGACATAAGTGTGTGTGTTTTTGAACTCAGTGGCCGACATAAGTGAGTGTGTTTGACCTCAGTGGCCGACATGAGTGAGTGTGTTTAACCTCAGTGGCCGACATAAGTGAGTGTGTTTAACCTCAGTGGCCGACATAAGTGAGTGTGTTTGACCTCAGTGGCCGACATGAGTGAGTGTGTTTAACGTCAGTGGCCGACATAAGTGAGTGTGTTTAACCTCAGTGGCCGACATAAGTGAGTGTGTTTGACCTCAGTGGCCGACATGAGTGAGTGTGTTTGACCCCAGTGGCCGACATGAGTGAGTGTATATAACCCCAGTGGCTGACATGAGTGAGTGTGTTTGACCTCAGTGGCCGACATAAGTGAGTGTGTTTGACTCCAGTGGTCGACATGAGTGAGTGTGTTTGACCCCAGTGGCCGACATGAGTGAGTGTATACCAGTGGCCGAGTGAGTGTATATGACCCCAGTGGCCGACATGAATGAGTGTGTTTGACCCCAGTGTATATGACCCCAGTGGCCGACATGGGTGAGTGTGTTTGACCTCAATGGCCGACATGAGTGAGTGTATATGACCCCAGTGGCCGACATGGGTGAGTGTGTTTGACCTCAGTGGCCGACATGAGTGAGTTTATATGACCCCAGTGGCCGACATGAGTGAGTGTGTTTGACCTCAGTGGCCGACATAAGTGAGTGTGTTTGACCTCAGTGACCGACATGGGTGAGTGTGTTTGACCTCATTGGCCGACATAAGTGAGTGTGTTTGACCTCAGTGGCCGACATGAATGAGTGTATATGACCTCAGTGGCCGACATAAGTGAGTGTGTTTGACCTCAGTGGCCGACATGAATGAGTGTATATGACCCCAGTGGCCGACATGAATGAGTGTATATGACCCCAGTGGCCGACATGAATGAGTGTATATGACTCCAGCGGCCGACATGAGTGAATGTGTTTGACCTCATTGGCCGACATAAGTGAGTGTGTTTGACCTCAGTGGCCGACATGAGTGAATGTGTGTGTGTGACGTCAGTGGCCGACATGAGTGAGTGTATATGACCCCAGCGGCCGACATGAGTGAGTGTGATTGACCTCAGTGGCCGACATGAGTGAATGTGTGTGTGTGACGTCAGTGGCCGACATGAGTGAGTGTATATGACCCCAGCGGCCGACATGAGTGAGTGTGTTTGACCTCAGTGGGCGACATGAGTGAATGTTTGTGTGTGTGACGTCAGTGGCCGACATGAGTGAGTGTATATGACCCCAGCGGCCGACATGAGTGAGTGTGTTTGACCTCAGTGGCCGACATGAGTGAATGTGTGTGTGTGTGTGACGTCAGTGGCCGACATGAGTGAGTGTATATGACCCCAGCGGCCGACATGAGTGAGTGTGTTTGACCTCAGTGGCCGACATGAGTGAATGTGTGTGTGTGACGTCAGTGGCAGACATGAGTGAGTGTATATGACCCCAGCGGCCGACATGAGTGAGTGTGTTTGACCTCAGTGGCCGACATGAGTGAATGTGTGTGTGTGACGTCAGTGGCCGACATGAGTGAGTGTATATGACCCCAGCGGCCGACATGAGTGAGTGTGTTTGACCTCAGTGGCCGACATGAGTGAATGTGTGTGTGTGTGACGTCAGTGGCCGACATGAGTGAGTGTATATGACCCCAGCGGCCGACATGAGTGAGTGTGTTTGACCTCAGTGGCCGACATGGGTGAGTGTTTTTGACCTCACTGGCCGACATGAGTGAGTGTATATGACCCCAGTGGCCGACATGAGTGAGTGTGTTTGACCTCAGTGGCCGACATGAGTGAGTGTATATGACCCCAGTGGCCGACATGAGTGAGTGTGTTTGACCTCAGTGGCCGACATGAGTGAGTGTATATGACCCCAGTGGCCGACATGAGTGGGTGTGTTTGACCTCAGTGGCCGACATGAGTGAGTGTGTTTGACCTCAGTGGCCGACATGAGTGAGTGTGTGTGTGTGTGTGTGACGTCAGTGGCCGACATGAGTGGGTGTGTTTGACCTCAGTGGCCGACATGAGTGAGTGTATATGACCCCAGTGGCCGACATGAGTGGGTGTGTTTGACCTCAGTGGCCGACATGAGTGAGTGTGTTTGACCTCAGTGGCCGACATGAGTGAATGTGTGTGTGTGTGTATGACGTCAGTGGCCGACATGAGTGGGTGTGTTTGACCTCAGTGGCCGACATGAGTGAGTGTGTTTGACCTCAGTGACCGACATGGGTGAGTGTGTTTGACCTCATTGGCCGACATAAGTGAGTGTGTTTGACCTCAGTGGCCGACATGAATGAGTGTATATGACCTCAGTGGCCGACATAAGTGAGTGTGTTTGACCTCAGTGGCCGACATGAATGAGTGTATATGACCCCAGTGGCCGACATGAATGAGTGTATATGACCCCAGTGGCCGACATGAATGAGTGTATATGACTCCAGCGGCCGACATGAGTGAATGTGTTTGACCTCATTGGCCGACATAAGTGAGTGTGTTTGACCTCAGTGGCCGACATGAGTGAATGTGTGTGTGTGACGTCAGTGGCCGACATGAGTGAGTGTATATGACCCCAGCGGCCGACATGAGTGAGTGTGATTGACCTCAGTGGCCGACATGAGTGAATGTGTGTGTGTGACGTCAGTGGCCGACATGAGTGAGTGTATATGACCCCAGCGGCCGACATGAGTGAGTGTGTTTGACCTCAGTGGCCGACATGAGTGAATGTTTGTGTGTGTGACGTCAGTGGCCGACATGAGTGAGTGTATATGACCCCAGCGGCCGACATGAGTGAGTGTGTTTGACCTCAGTGGCCGACATGAGTGAATGTGTGTGTGTGTGACGTCAGTGGCCGACATGAGTGAGTGTATATGACCCCAGCGGCCGACATGAGTGAGTGTGTTTGACCTCAGTGGCCGACATGAGTGAATGTGTGTGTGTGACGTCAGTGGCCGACATGAGTGGGTGTGTCTGACCTCAGTGGCCGACATGAGTGAGTGTATATGACCCCAGTGGCCGACATGGGTGAGTGTGTTTGAACTCAGTGGCCGACATGAGGTAGTGTATATGACCCCAGTGGCCGACATGAGTGAGTGTGTTTGACCTCAGTGGCCGACATGAGTGAATGTGTGTGTGTGTGACGTCAGTGGCCGACATGATTGTGTGTGTTTGACGTCAGTGGCCGACATGATTGGGTGTGTTTGACCTCAGTGGCCGACATGAGTGAGTGTATATGACCCCAGTGGCCGACATGAGTGAGTGTGTTTCACCCCAGTGGCCGAAATGAGTGAGTGTGTTTGACCCCAGTGGCCGACATGAGTGAGTGTGTTTGACCTCAGTGGCCGACATGGGTGACTGGTATGACCGACGATGAGTGAGTGTGGCCGAAATGAGTGAGTGTGTTTGACCCCAGTGGCCGACATGAGTGAGTGTGTTTGACCCCAGTGGCCGACATGAGTGAGTGTGTTTGACCTCAGTGGCCGACATGGGTGAGTGTGTATGACCCCAGTGGCCGACATGAGTGAGTGTGTATTACCCCAGTGGCCGACATGAGTGAGTGTGTTTGACCTCAGTGGCCGACATGAGTGAGTGTGTTTGACCCCTGTGGCCGACATGAGTGAGTGTGTTTGACCTCAGTGGCCGACATGAGTGAGTGTGTATGACCCCAGCGGCCGACATGAGTGAGTGTGTTTGACCTCAGTGGCCGACATGAGTGAATGTGTGTGTGTGACGTCAGTGGCCGACATGAGTGAGTGTATATGACCCCAGCGGCCGACATGAGTGAGTGTGTTTGACGTCAGTGGCCGACATGGGTGAGTGTTTTTGACCTCAGTGGCCGACATGAGTGAGTGTATATGACCCCAGTGGCCGACATGAGTGAGTGTGTTTGACCTCAGTGGCCGACATGAGTGAGTGTATATGACCCCAGTTGCCGACATGAGTGAGTGTGTTTGACCTCAGTGGCCGACATGAGTGAGTGTATATGACCCCAGTGGCCGACATGAGTGGGTGTGTTTGACCTCAGTGGCCGACATGAGTGAGTGTGTTTGACCTCAGTGGCCGACATGAGTGAGTGTGTGTGTGTGTGTGACGTCAGTGGCCGACATGAGTGGGTGTGTTTGACCTCAGTGGCCGACATGAGTGAGTGTATATGACCCCAGTGGCCGACATGAGTGGGTGTGTTTGACCTCAGTGGCCGACATGAGTGAGTGTGTTTGACCTCAGTGGCCGACATGAGTGAATGTGTGTGTGTGTGTATGACGTCAGTGGCCGACATGAGTGGGTGTGTTTGACCTCAGAGGCCGACATGAATGAGTGTATATGACCCCAGTGGCCGACATGAGTGGGTGTGTTTGACCTCAGTGGCCGACATGAGTGAGTGTGTTTGACCTCAGTGGCCGACATGAGTGAATGTGTGTGTGTGACGTCAGTGGCCGACATGAGTGGGTGTGTCTGACCTCAGTGGCCGACATGAGTGAGTGTATATGACCCCAGTGGCCGACATGGGTGAGTGTGTTTGAACTCAGTGGCCGACATGAGGTAGTGTATATGACCCCAGTGGCCGACATGAGTGAGTGTGTTTGACCTCAGTGGCCGACATGAGTGAATGTGTGTGTGTGACGTCAGTGGCCGACATGATTGTGTGTGTTTGACGTCAGTGGCCGACATGATTGGGTGTGTTTGACCTCAGTGGCCGACATGAGTGAGTGTATATGACCCCAGTGGCCGACATGAGTGAGTGTGTTTCACCCCAGTGGCCGAAATGAGTGAGTGTGTTTGACCCCAGTGGCCGACATGAGTGAGTGTGTTTGACCTCAGTGGCCGACATGGGTGACTGTGTATGACCCCAATGGCCGACATGAGTGAGTGTGTATGACCCCAGTGGCCGAAATGAGTGAGTGTGTTTGACCCCAGTGGCCGACATGAGTGAGTGTGTTTGACCTCAGTGGCCGACATGGGTGAGTGTGTATGACCCCAGTGGCCGACATGAGTGAGTGTGTATTACCCCAGTGGCCGAAATTAGTGAGTGTGTTTGACCCCAGTGGCCGACATGAGTGAGTGTGTTTGACCCCTGTGGCCGACATGAGTGAGTGTGTTTGACCTCAGTGGCCGACATGAGTGAGTGTGTATGACCCCAGTGGCCGACATGAGTGAATGTGTGTGACCTCAGTGGCCGACATGAGTGAGTGTGTATGACCCCAGTGGCCGACATGAGTGAGTGTGTGTGACCCCATTGGACGAAATGAGTTAGTGAGTTCGAGAAGATGGCCCCAGGATGTATGTACACGTTAGTTGTATGTGACATGGCGGATCATGTTAGTATATCCGTTAGTTATATGCGACATGGCGGATCATATTAGTATATCCGTCAGTTATATGCGACATGGCGGATCATGTTAGTATATCCGTCAGTTATATGCGACACGGCGGATCATGTTAGTATATCCGTCAGTTATATGCGACATGGCGGATCATGTTAGTATATCCGTCAGTTATATGCGACACGGCGGATCATGTTAGTATATCCGTCAGTTATATGCGACATGGCGGATCATGTTAGTATATCCGTCAGTAATATGCGACACGGCGGATCATGTTAGTATATCCGTCAGTTATATGCGACATGGCGGATCATGTTAGTATATCCGTCAGTTATATGCGACACGGCGGATCATGTTAGTATATCCGTCAGTTGTATGCGACATGGCGGATCATGTAGGTATATCCGTCAGTTATGTGCGACACGGCGGATCATGTTAGTATATCCGTCAGTTATATGCGACACGGCGGATCATGTTAGTATATCCGTCAGTTGTATGCGACATGGCGGATCATGTTAGTATATCCGTCAGTTATATGCGACATGGCGGATCATGTTAGTATATCCGTCAGTTATATGCGACATGGCGGATCATGTTAGTATATCCGTCAGTTATATGCAATGTGCAATATGCAATAGAGGAAACAATTATTCTTGTTGAAAATCAATATTTTTAATTGCACTCCGAGGGCCTATACCGAAAAATTCGGCAGTGTACGTGATTAATATATGGGGGATAAATATTGACTGCAATCTTTGAATTGTGCTCTTGATCTGATGTGATGTATCTTATTATCAAAACTAGTGTTGTTTTCTTGAGGCTGTCCCTGTTGTTGGGAGTGAGGTTGCCATGGCTACTGTAGTTGTTTCTTCGTCGTTTCTTTTCTCTCCTCACTTTTTCCTCACTGCGTTCTCTATCAACAGTCTCC
>CBDHHR010000307.1:0-4412 GCA_965263245.1 Metamycoplasmataceae bacterium
CACTGAGTCAGGAGGGTGGAGGAGATAAAGGCACTGAGTCAGGAGGGTGGAGGAGATAAAGGCACTGAGTCAGGAGGGTGGAGGAGATAAAGGCACTGAGTCAGGAGGGTGGAGGAGATAAAGGCACTGAGTCAGGAGGGTGGAGGAGATAAAGGCACTGAGTCAGGAGGGTGGAGGAGATAAAGGCACTGAGTCAGGAGGGTGGAGGAGATAAAGGCACTGAGTCAGGAGGGTGGAGGAGATAAAGGCACTGAGTCAGGAGGGTGGAGGAGATAAAGGCACTGAGTCAGGAGGGTGGAGGAGATAAAGGCACTGAGTCAGGAGGGTGGAGGAGATAAAGGCACTGAGTCAGGAGGGTGGAGGAGATAAAGGCACTGAGTCAGGAGGGTGGAGGAGATAAAGGCACTGAGTCAGGAGGGTGGAGGAGATAAAGGCACTGAGTCAGGAGGGTGGAGGAGATAAAGGCACTGAGTCAGGAGGGTGGAGGAGATAAAGGCACTGAGTCAGGAGGGTGGAGGAGATAAAGGCATTGAGTCAGGAGGGTGGAGGAGATAAAGGCATTGAGTCAGGAGGGTGGAGGAGATAAAGGCACTGAGTAAGGAGGGTGGAGGAGATAAAGGCACTGAGTCAGGAGGGTGGAGGAGATAAAGGCACTGAGTCAGGAGGGTGGAGGAGATAAAGGCACTGAGTCAGGAGGGTGGAGGAGATAAAGGCACTGAGTCAGGAGGGTGGAGGAGATAAAGGCACTGAGTCAGGAGGGTAGAGGAGATAAAGGCACTGAGTCAGGAGGGTGGAGGAGATAAAGGCACTGAGTCATGAGGGTGGAGCAGATAAAGGCACTGAGTCAGGAGGGTGGAGGAGATAAAGGCACTGAGTCAGGAGGGTGGAGCAGATAAAGGCACTGAGTCAGGAGGGTGGAGGAGATAAAGGCACTGAGTCAGGAGGGTGGAGCAGATAAAGGCACTGAGTCAGGAGGGTGGAGGAGATAAAGGCACTGAGTCAGGAGGGTGGAGGAGATAAAGGCACTGAGTCAGGAGGGTGGAGGAGATAAAGGCACTGAGTCAGGAGGGTGGAGGAGATAAAGGCATTGAGTCAGGAGGGTGGAGGAGATAAAGGCACTGAGTCAGGAGGGTGGAGGAGATAAAGGCACTGAGTCAGGAGGGTGGAGGAGATAAAGGCACTGAGTCAGGAGGGTGGAGGAGATAAAGGCACTGAGTCAGGAGGGTGGAGGAGATAAAGGCACTGAGTCAGGAGGGTGGAGGAGATAAAGGCACTGAGTCAGGAGGGTGGAGGAGATAAAGGCACTGAGTCAGGAGGGTGGAGGAGATAAAGGCACTGAGTCAGGAGGGTGGAGGAGATAAAGGCACTGAGTCAGGAGGGTGGAGGAGATAAAGGCACTGAGTCAGGAGGGTGGAGGAGATAAAGGCACTGAGTCAGGAGGGTGGAGGAGATAAAGGCACTGAGTCAGGAGGGTGGAGGAGATAAAGGCACTGAGTCAGGAGGGTGGAGGAGATAAAGGCACTGAGTCAGGAGGGTGGAGGAGATAAAGGCACTGAGTCAGGAGGGTGGAGGAGATAAAGGCACTGAGTCAGGAGGGTGGAGGAGATAAAGGCACTGAGTCAGGAGGGTGGAGGAGATAAAGGCACTGAGTCAGGAGGGTGGAGGAGATAAAGGCACTGAGTCAGGAGGGTGCAGGAGATAAAGGCACTGAGTCAGGAGGGTGGAGGAGATAAAGGCACTGAGTCAGGAGGGTGGAGGAGATAAAGGCACTGAGTCAGGAGGGTGGAGGAGATAAAGGCACTGAGTCAGGAGGGTGGAGGAGATAAAGGCATTGAGTCAGGAGGGTGGAGGAGATAAAGGCATTGAGTCAGGAGGGTGGAGGAGATAAAGACACTGAGTAAGGAGGGTGGAGGAGATAAAGGCACTGAGTCAGGAGGGTGGAGGAGATAAAGGCACTGAGTCAGGAGGGTGGAGGAGATAAAGGCACTGAGTCAGGAGGGTGGAGGAGATAAAGGCACTGAGTCAGGAGGGTGGAGGAGATAAAGGCACTGAGTCAGGAGGGTAGAGGAGATAAAGGCACTGAGTCAGGAGGGTGGAGGAGATAAAGGCACTGAGTCATGAGGGTGGAGGAGATAAAGGCACTGAGTCAGGAGGGTGGAGGAGATAAAGGCACTGAGTCAGGAGGGTGGAGCAGATAAAGGCACTGAGTCAGGAGGGTGGAGGAGATAAAGGCACTGAGTCAGGAGGGTGGAGGAGATAAAGGCACTGAGTCAGGAGGGTGGAGGAGATAAAGGCACTGAGTCAGGAGGGTGGAGGAGATAAAGGCATTGAGTCAGGAGGGTGGAGGAGATAAAGGCACTGAGTCAGGAGGGTGGAGGAGATAAAGGCACTGAGTCAGGAGGGTGGAGGAGATAAAGGCATTGAGTCAGGAGGGTGGAGGAGATAAAGGCACTGAGTCAGGAGGGTGGAGGAGATAAAGGCACTGAGTCAGGAGGGTGGAGGAGATAAAGGCACTGAGTCAGGAGGGTGGAGGAGATAAAGGCACTGAGTCAGGAGGGTGGAGGAGATAAAGACACTGAGTAAGGAGGGTGGAGGAGATAAAGGCACTGAGTCAGGAGGGTGGAGGAGATAAAGGCACTGAGTCAGGAGGGTGGAGGAGATAAAGGCACTGAGTCAGGAGGGTGGAGGAGATAAAGGCACTGAGTCAGGAGGGTGGAGGAGATAAAGGCACTGAGTCAGGAGGGTGGAGGAGATAAAGACACTGAGTAAGGAGGGTGGAGGAGATAAAGGCACTGAGTCAGGAGGGTGGAGGAGATAAAGGCACTGAGTCAGGAGGGTGGAGGAGATAAAGGCACTGAGTCAGGAGGGTGGAGGAGATAAAGGCACTGAGTCAGGAGGGTGGAGGAGATAAAGGCACTGAGTCAGGAGGGTGGAGGAGATAAAGGCACTGAGTCAGGAGGGTGGAGGAGATAAAGGCACTGAGTCATGAGGGTGGAGGAGATAAAGGCACTGAGTCAGGAGGGTGGAGGAGATAAAGGCACTGAGTCCGGAGGGTGGAGGAGATAAAGGCACTGAGTCAGGAGGGTGGAGGAGATAAAGGCACTGAGTCAGGAGGGTGGAGGAGATAAAGGCACTGAGTCAGGAGGGTGGAGGAGATAAAGGCACTGAGTCAGGAGGGTGGAGGAGATAAAGGCACTGAGTCAGGAGGGTGGAGGAGATAAAGGCACTGAGTCAGGAGGGTGGAGGAGATAAAGGCACTGAGTCAGGAGGGTGGAGGAGATAAAGGCACTGAGTCAGGAGGGTGGAGGAGATAAAGGCACTGAGTCAGGAGGGTGGAGGAGATAAAGGCACTGAGTCAGGAGGGTGGAGGAGATAAAGGCACTGAGTCAGGAGGGTGTAGGAGATAAAGGCACTGAGTCAGGAGGGTGTAGGAGATAAAGGCACTGAGTCAGGAGGGTAGAGGAGATAAAGGCACTGAGTCAGGAGGGTGGAGGAGATAAAGGCACTGAGTCAGGAGGGTGGAGGAGATAAAGGCACTGAGTCAGGAGGGTAGAGGAGATAAAGGCACTGAGTCAGGAGGGTGGAGGAGATAAAGACACTGAGTCAGGAGGGTGGAGGAGATAAAGGCACTGAGTCAGGAGGGTAGGAGATAAAGGCACTGAGTCAGGAGGGTGGAGGAGGTAAAGACACTGAGTCAGGAGGGTGTAGGAGATAAAGGCACTGAGTCAGGAGGGTAGAGGAGATAAAGGCACTGAGTCAGGAGGGTGGAGGAGATAAAGGCACTGAGTCAGGAGGGTGGAGGAGATAAAGGCATTGAGTCAGGAGGGTGGAGGAGATAAAGGCACTGAGTCAGGAGGGTGGAGATAAAGGCACTGAGTCAGGAGGGTGGAGATAAAGGCACTGAGTCAGGAGGGTGGAGGAGATAAAGGCACTGAGTCAGGAGGGTGGAGGAGATAAAGACACTGAGTCAGGAGGGTGGAGGAGATAAAGACACTGAGTCAGGAGGGTGGAGGAGATAAAGGCACTGAGTCAGGAGGGTGGAGGAGATAAAGGCATTGAGTCAGGAGGGTGGAGATAAAGGCACTGAGTCAGGAGGGTGGAGGAGATAAAGGCACTGAGTCAGGAGGGTGGAGGAGATAAAGACACTGAGTCAGGAGGGTGGAGGAGATAGACACTGAGTCAGGAGGGTGGAGGAGATAAAGGCACTGAGTCAGGAGGGTGGAAGAGATAAAGGCACTGAGTCAGGAGGGTGGAGGAGATAAAGGCATTGAGTCAGGAGGGTGGAGGAGATAAAGGCACTGAGTCAGGAGGGTGGAGGAGATAAAGGCACTGAGTCAGGAGGGTGGAGGAGATAAAGGCACTGAGTCAGGAGGGTGGAGGATGTACAGGCACCGAGTCAGGAGGGTGGAACT
>CBDHHR010000308.1:17500-20000 GCA_965263245.1 Metamycoplasmataceae bacterium
CGCTTTGTGTACGACCTCTGTTAGGTACAACCGGACAGTAGGACTGATATCAGAGAAATCGGCATTCATTTCGTCGAACGCTTGCTTCATACCCATATCCTGCAGCACCTTGTTCAGTTTCATTCCAAGCGACATCGTAAATTTCGGAAGACGCACTTTAACTTCTTCCATACGGGCCATGGCCAAATCAGACACGACCGAATCAAATGTGACTCTGCTCTCCAGCGACGCCAGACCGTCTACCGTGTTGGGCAACAGGATGTACATGGACAATCTCTCTCCTTTGTATGGCAACTGCAGGATCTGGCAGTCCAGTTGGTTCATGTCCGAATACCGGAAGAACCCGACCTGTTCCATCATGTCCGCGTCAACCCGTTCTGTGGCGGACAGATAGAACGGTGCTTTTCCGCTGCCTTCAGGGTTGAACGGATACTTCCACAATGCCTTGAAATAGATCGCGTTCACAAGCACCAGCGCTGCATTGTTTACCATATCTTCAGAGACAAAGTCCTGTATTTTATCATGCGTCTGCTCTTCCACCCAGTTGTTGATGTAGTCAGCAGCAGCAGCTGGGTGCTTTTCAAAATCGAGTTCCTGTAATTCAGCAGAATAATATATCGCTGTAAGTTTCTTATATCTCAGACGTATATTGAAATCTTTCTGGGCAAACAACCGGTTTGCCAGAGCAAGGATATACTGGCCGCCGCTACCGTAGTTGAGTGAACCCAGAGTGGCCCGGAAAGTTGCATGGACGCTGAACCCGAAGTTGCAGTAGCCAAGCACGAGACACATCTCGTAGGCCGTTTGACGTCGAGCTCCGGCGTAAGTCATCGACAGAGCCGTCGATATGCTGAAATATCAAACCACTTCTTTGTGAACATTACTATCCAGTATAATCGAACACGTGACAACAATGAATGTATGAATACTGTGGGCAGCACCGAATGTCCAAATGTTGTCTGTATAAATAAATGTCCCATTGGTTCTGAACAGTCTATTGTAACTTGATGCGAATCCACGAATGTCATTATCCTGCCGAGACGAGACGACGAGACAGATCAGTTGCAAGATATACGTGGTGTCATCCTCACGGATCGAATTACTTATTATTACATATTTATTACATTAGTATTATTATTACACACGTTTTCGTTAGGTACGCAACACCGGCATGTGATGATACCGGTGGAATCATAATAACATTTAGCAATCGCAGAACATATAAATTAGTGTATTCTTTGTTCATCTGTGTCGAAAAAACTTTTAATGTTGCACGCACAGTATATATTTCAGTATCTGTTGTTATAAGATGTATTAAAGAACGTTTATTATACAAGAACGCTACACATTTATAATAGTATATTTTTCATCAAATTTGAAAAGAAACCTGTTAGTATTGAGAAACCAATTGCTAATAATGTTGCAGACTACCAATGTGGGCAGAGGCGAGCAAACAAGAAGAAGAAAGGGACATCCCATTTGAGTTGTGAAGATTAAAGAGGGAGGGACTGAAGACGATTGGCGGGATACGAATAATGGAGAGACACAACTGTTGACAGGGAGGGAAGGAGACCAGTTAATGGGAAGCAAACCACCATGTGAATAACATAGTGCAATGCGACGTAACTGTAAGACACACCTGAAAGGAGAGAAGAACACGTTGTCCCCATTGGCCTCGCTAACTACCGTCCTGTACATATCGTAGGCGAATCTACCGTTAGCTGCGGCCAACTGCCATACTCTGTACGATGACGTCACGTCGATGGCGCCCAGAAGAAGAACAGCTCCCAGGAGAAGCCAATGGTTCTGCATGGTTGAGTCTGTCTGAAACACACAGTTTTTAATTACAGCTCAGTTATACCAAATAGTGTGCCAGTTAAAAGTTATGCTGCACTAAAAAGGAAAGCGAGTCAAATAATATACGATCATGCCCGTCCACTGAAGCAGCTTTTCAGAAACTTGTGTTAGCAAGACGCCAAAAGCTAGCTAGCTATAAATAACGTATTCAATACATTAAATTGTGTGTATTCTCTGCCGTTGTAATTACGAAAGTTAATAGTGTATACAACATGATTCACATGTGAAGAAGTGTGTGATGTTATGATTTATTTATCTGTCTATTATTTATTCCATCTATTTGTTCTAGTTATTTATTTAATCGTATTTATATACCAATTTGTAGTACTTATTATTATAGTGATTATGTTTATTATTATTTCATGTCCTATTATTAAAACACTGTTTTTAAGAAAATCGTTTACTGTCTACCCTTTAATTAGGAATGTTAGTTTATAAATAACCTGCATACGGCAGAGTTCCTACAGAAAGAATTATGTGACCTTGTACTTGTTATTTATCTGTTATTTATTCTACCAATTGTGAATACTTATTTATATACTTAATTTATTAATTTAACCAACATTATTATTGTTACTGATATTGTCATTGTCTTTGTTATTGTTATTGTTATTGTTATTGTTATTGTTATTGTTATTGTTAT
>CBDHHR010000308.1:25000-30000 GCA_965263245.1 Metamycoplasmataceae bacterium
CACAGAGAGAACGAGCAGGCCACAGTGTGTAAACATATGTATACTGTACACATGTAGATGACGTCACTGAGAGAACGAGCAGGCCACAACGTGTAAACATCTTTATACTGTCCACATGTAGATGACGTCACTGAGAGAACGAGCAGGCCACAGTGTGTAAACATCTGTATACTGTACACATGTAGATGACGTCACTGAGAGAACGAACAGGCCACAACGTGTAAACATCTTTATACTGTCCACATGTAGATGACGTCACTGAGAGAACGAGCAGGCCACAGTGTGTAAACATCTGTATACTGTACACATGTAGATGACGTCACTGAGAGAACGAGCAGGCCACAACGTGTAAACATATTTATACTGTCCACGAGTAGATGACGTCACTGAGAGAACGAGCAGGCCACAACGTGTAAACATCTTTATACTGTCCACATGTAGATGACGTCACTGAGAGGACGAGCAGGCCACAGTGTGTAAACATCTTTATACTGTCCACATGTAGATGACGTCACTGAGAGAACGAGCAGGCCACAATGTGTAAACATTTTTATACTGTCCACATGTAGATGACGTCACTGAGAGAACGAGCAGGCCACAATGTGTAAACATTTTTATACTGTCCACGTGTAGATGACGTCACTGAGAGAACGAGCAGGCCACAACGTGTAAACATCTTTATACTGTCCACGTGTAGATGACGTCACTGAGAGAACGAGCAGGCCACAACGTGTAAACATCTTTATACTGTCCACGTGTAGATGACGTCACTGAGAGAACGAGCAGGCCACAACGTGTAAACATCTTTATACTGTCCACGTGTAGATGACGTCACTGAGAGAACGAGCAGGCCACAACGTGTAAACATCTTTATACTGTCCACATGTAGATGACGTCACTGAGAGAACGAACAGGCCACAATGTGTAAACATCTTTATACTGTCCACATGTAGATGACGTCACTGAGAGAACGAGCAGGCCACAATGTGTAAACCCTCGTTTTTTTGATTGAAACTATATATCGGAGCATCACGCTTGCGATTGTTGGCCCCACTACTGATTAAAACCGTTTCAGTGCTACAGAACCAGTTCCAGTAGGTCGGTTCATAACACACCTTGCGAAACCGGAAACATGAATAATTGGATTAATGGAGCAATTTAAATGATGTCAAGCCGGATCCCACATAAAACAAATCACGGAACAGTCTGATTATCGAAGACCAGATAAGCCTAGAAGTGACCTTATATAACATTTTGACCTAACGGAAATATGGCTAATTTAACGTGTTTTATCGGAATCAGAATCGGAATCGGAAATATTTATTGACCCCGACATGAAACAATATTCGACAAATTACCTACAGCTCAATTGTTGCATAATATTGCATTAGTGATGCGGTGCACTAAAATGACGAGTACGTGTGCTCGCGTGTCATTAAATACGAAATAACAGAAAACTAATGATAAGTACAATATGAATTACTGCTGTAGATAAACTAAACAGGGGTCAAGGAGACTGTCACTAAGACCATTTTCGTCGCCCTAGTGGCAGCCACCCGGTTTGTTGAAGCACAATTAAATAATTATATTTGGCCATTTTTAGCACTTTCGACGAGACCATAATAAATGCTTGTACATAACACAGTAACCGTAACACCAACATTATAATAATATTACAGATATTAAATGTCACAAGTATCAACAACAACAACAACAACAACAACAACAACAACAACAACAACAACAACAACAACAACAACAACAACAACAACAACAACAACAACAACAACAACAACAACAACAACAACAACAACAACAACAACATAATTAATACATTAAATTACTTTGGAAAGTATCAAGTAATAACAATCTCATAGTTAAATAACAATACTTAGTATATGTACATTTACCGAGGTATCAGAAATAAAACACTATAAAATTGTATATTGGTTGATTCTGTGTTTTTATCTGAACGTATATAGTTTTCCATAACACGTATTGAGTTGCTTGATTGTTATTGTACCGTACAGCGATTTGAGCACATTGGATATTGTATACCTATTAAGTATTATTATAATTAAGATACTATGTTACATAAGACTAGAAGATAATTACGTCGAGATGTGAACTTGATATGAGGTAGAAGACAAATTACATGTTTTTAGGTAAGGTGTGGTGATATGCGTTTCATTGTTACTGTGCCGATATGTAACATAACTAATACACCAGACGTTTATATTTCTCGAATGTTATAAATTACCGCTAAGTGAGTGCTAACAATTCACAAATGCGAACCCCGTAACTACATACGCTTCACGACATCGAACAAGCTCTTGCAATTAACGAGGCCATATATTGGTTTACGTGAGTATTATATACTATAGTACATTATAAGCGCAACGTCAGTTATTTCCGTTCATATGACGATGGTTTTAATGGCACTCGTTTCTGTTAAATAAATAATATCTATTGAACGCGTGCGTACGAATATGAGATAAATATGTATGATATTCTGGACAATGAATTGGATTAATTAGTTTAACAACATTACACCCATATCAAGATTAAGCTATACCTTTTTTATATATGGCGCGTCACGTTTGTTCACGCCCAAACATTAACATAAGCTACGGCGAGTTATAGCTTGTGTGTGTGTGCGTTTGTGTGTGTGTGCGTGTGTGTGTGTGTGTGTGTGTGTGTGTGTGTGTGTGTGTGTGTGTGTGTGTGTGTGTGTGTGTGTGTGTGTGTGTGTGTGTGTGTCATAGTCGAGAGTCCATAGCTATATAACGTTATACCCACTGATCCACCCAGTACTAATATATGTACTAACATACGTACGAATGTACATATTTGTGCGTGTACGTGTAGTGAATCTGGCGACTCTACAACAACAGGCACAACCCGTGTACGGTTGGAATAAAGAAA
This sequence comes from Metamycoplasmataceae bacterium, assembly GCA_965263245.1. Classification (GTDB taxonomy): domain Bacteria; phylum Bacillota_I; class Bacilli_A; order Mycoplasmatales; family Metamycoplasmataceae; genus DT-68. The sequence continues at coordinate 27,926 of CBDHHR010000308.1, forward strand.
ATGTTCAAGCAAGACGTAATGTGTTAGCCACTCTATGTTGACACTGGCGACTGTCCACATAGCAGCTACAACGAAGAGAGTGACACGCGCAAGACCACTGCCCGCGAAGTATTGGCCGAATTGAAATGTAGAATCTTGAATCGGATGGGAAGACACAGTGTGTACAAATACAGCTGGTGACGAACAACGTCGGAACGTGCGAGTGGTCTAGAGTTGCAGTAGCATGCAACAAGTCCCTACATTTGAATGACGACGTTTTTAATTGAGTGTTACTGCGGAGGGTGTACGGCCTGGTGCGGTCACTCAATGCAAGAGAGCCGTCTTGTTTTGAAATATTGGATTCTTTAAAGGGTGACACTGGCTGGTGCAGACGTTGCATGGAGGGGGTTACCTAATAAATACTGTTGACATTTGACGTTCATCATAAAGGACAGTCTCAGCGTGGTACGTACAGGCTCGGCTCAAGCCAACTCGCTCATAAACAACTCGACATGTGGTACTCGGACACGCACACGCGCATGCACACATGCTTATGCGCGCGCGCGCACACACACACACACACACACATACATACATACATACATACATACATACATACATACATACATACATACATACATACATACATGCATACATGCATACATGCATACATGCATACATGCATACATGCATACATACATACATACATACATACATACATACATACATACATACATACATACATACATACATACATACATACATACATACATACATACATACATACATACATACATACATACATACATACATACATACATACATACATACATACATACATACATACATACATACATACATACATACATACATACATACATACATACATACATACATACATACATACATACATACATACATACATACATACATACATACATACATACATACATACATACATACATACATACACAGGCACACGAATAACATCAATATTTTCTCCGATTTAGAAGAGGGCGTCGGTAAATGGTCAGAGTCCGCTAACATGTCATATGAAGGTTTTAAACATCCTATTTCACAGATATCAGGCGACCATTTCACTCACGTTGTCAAGAGCTCTTAGTTATTATTTTGCACTTTAAAATCAATTTGATCTTTAATTGTGATATTGGATACATGGAAACTGCCACGACTGTGTCACAGAGATGGTGTTCTCGGTAATATAACAATAACACTTTAAGTAAATATAAAATGTATCAACTGGTTATATTTAGTGGTGTTTTTTTCTTAAGAGCTCTTTGTCTTAAAGAAACGGTATCCTGGTGACAGTAAATATGCAAGACTAAACATTCAATCGCAGGACCTCAAACATTAGCCATGTAACAAATATGTTCGCACTACATGCTGAAGTAAGACTAATTTTCAAAATAAGTCTTTCAACATGCTATTTATTTTATATGTTTTATATTTAATTGTCCTTTTAGTTGCAGATTTATACCCCCATGCACATCATTCAGGGATACATTTATATCAAGGCAAATTATTCCAACCGAATTATTTCATAGTGTTGGTTATGCTACATGAACAAATATTCACGTACCCATCCAAAACAGTTATTTTCATCAAACCATTTTTCAATGCGCATAAATAATAAGGTAATAAATCGTATCGTTTACAACGCTTATTTAAATGCAGAAGAACAGTTGATACAAAACGATTTATCACTCATCATCATAAAACGCATTTTGTGTATTCGTTGAATTACATCTTACAAGGGTGTAGGCTGACATCATTGTTTTATTTTTGTTTTGCTTGTTTTACTCCTTTGTCTTTTTTTTATTTATCTATTTATTTATTGTCATCTGTTTTGAAACGTGTATCCTTTGTAAATATGTCATAAGATGCTGTATTACTGATGCAAATGATGTGTGAATGGCTCTTGCATAAAACATTGTGAAATCTAAGTATGTTACCGAGTGGATATACAATTATCAATTAATCAGTCAGTCAATCAACCAATCAATAGGTAGGAAAGAAGTAGTATTCAGTGTATTTCAATGTTTCCTTAATTCTGTTCACGCAAGAACTAATTAGAC
>CBDHHR010000308.1:37500-45000 GCA_965263245.1 Metamycoplasmataceae bacterium
CAGTACAGTACAAGATCCTATTTGGCAATTTATGTTGTGGAACATTATCTTGTTACTGACCTGAACGGAGAGAAGAACACATTCTCCCCAGCAGCGTCGTTGCTGTTGATCACCTTCTTGTACAGACAGAAGGCGAAGTTGCCATTAGCTCTCGCCAACTTCCACACGTTGTACGATGACGTCACATCAATGGCGCCAAGAAGAAGAACAGCTCCCAGGAGAAGCCAGTGGCACCGCATGGCTGAGTCTGTTTATAATCGCACCACAATTAGATTTATTTGTAAATTGTGACTACATCTGTACACCGTATAACGTAAATGGAATGATTAACCGACCCAGAAAACAAAAACGTAATGAGAGAAACGTTTTTAGCAGGGTTTTTGTACATAATAATTGAGTAGCGTTTTGGTCATATGAGTTGCTATTAAATGATTCTATGAGGCTAGTAATACAAACTTATGTGAACACCATCGAGGCTGTATTAAACATTCACAGACGTCTGAATAGATACTACTTTCACGTGTAGGCATATGTTTGATTGGATGCTTTCACTGTCTCTCCCTAAGGTGTTGAGTGTAAGTAAACCTCCAGCTGGTACAACTAATTAACTGTTATGCAATGAAATAATAATATTTACCAAGAAAACAGAAAAGAACTATTATGATAAACATACCTTTTCAAAGAAGTCTGTTACCGTTGCTGAGTACCGTCTGACGTGCTGTGTATGGTCTGTCTCGTGATATTTTGCTTTATACCTTACTGAGGGTGTCTCAGGTATCCGTCACATCGCGTGTTTGTAGCAATACTTTTTTAAACACCATACATCTTGACTTATATCCAGCCGCAGTTGCGTGCTGTTGAATATGAAAAATGTTTAAACACGACACGGTTTCTGCGATTAGGCACCGCTTGATTCGATTCGGCTAAAGGGTGTCGCATGTAAAGCAGCGGAAACGTCATCGATGCAGACAAGGTCTTTGTAAACAAAACAAAGCGGCTCAGTTGGAACGGACTTACGGTATGTGCGTGTGCGTGTGCGTGTGCGTGTGTGTGTGCGTATGCGTGTGCGTGTGCGTGTGCGTGTGCGTGTGCGTATGCGTGTGCGTGTGCGTGTGCGTGTGCGTGTGCGTGTGCGTGTGCGTGTGCGTGTGCGTGTGCGTGTGCGTGTGCGTGTGCGTGTGCGTGTGCGTGTGCGTGTGCGTGTGCGTGTGCGTGTGCGTGTGCGTGTCGTGATGCTACCAGATGCTGACTAGCTTTGAAAAGACACACACCCTGTTGAAATAAAGTGTCGCCAATTGAAAGGACTAGCCAATCGTATGAAATGTTATCGGGTAAACATCGCCGTTTGTCTTCGCCAAGTATATAATGTCTAAAGGCATGAGCTTCGACGGCCAGCGTGAAACAGCGAGAGAGAGAGAGAGAGAGAGAGAGAGAGAGAGAGAGAGAGAGAGAGAGAGGGAGAGAGAGTGAGAGTGAGAGAGAGAGAGAGAGAAACATATACACACAGGCAGGCAGTACGTCTATATGTATGCATGTGCATGTATGTATGTATGCATGTTTGTATGTATGTATGTATGTATGTATGTATGCATATATATATATATATATATATATATATATATATATATATATATATATATATATATATATATTATACGACAGTTTAGCGACAAACGTAACCACACACCCACCCACACACTCAAACACACACTAACACGTGTTTGCGCGCCGATACACCACACACCCACACACACACACACACACACACACACACACACACACACACACACACACACACACACACAGACAGACAGATAGACACACAGACACACACACAACCACACATACACACCGCACACACACACACACACACACACACACACACACACACACACACACACACACACACACACACACACACACACACACACACACACACACACACACACACACACACACACACCCACACACACACACACACACACACTCACACGTATGCATGTCGTTATGTATATCTATGTGTGTTCATATGCGGATGTGTGCGTATATATGCGTATGTGTATGTGTGTAGGCGTGTAAGTGTGTACACTTTTAGCTGTGAGGGAACAATCTACAACATGACGAACGACACGACACGGCTTGGCGAGCGAAGTGTCAACACATTGTGAGGTAAGATTTCCCCTCTATTACCTCCATTGCGTTGCGCGCCCAAATTAACGTGTGCGTGTGCGTGTGCGTGTGCGTGTGCGTGTGCGTGTGCGTGTGCGTGTGCGTGTGCGTGTGCGTGTGCGTGTGCGTGTGCGTGTGCGTGTGCGTGTGCGTGTGCGTGTGCGTGACGGGGACGGGACGACCTTATAATATGCACACGTGTGAATGTGCGTGTGTATGTGTATGTGTATGTGTATGTGTATGTGTGGGTTTTGTTGTGTATGTATTTGTGTATGTGTGTATGTGTTAAGCTGCAAAAACAATACGGACTACAACATATCGTCTTGGAAGACTTTTATTAATTGTGACGTTTCACATATTTCCCATCATCCTTACCCGACGAAGCGACCAAGGAACAAGATTGATCCGGTCGACTTGTCTCGGAGCAAGAAGAAGAAAGGATGATCGGCGAGGAACTGAGCTTTCACCGGCGGCATCAGTGCTGTCGTGAAGAAGATGACTGCTGTAGCGGCGGCGGCTTCAGTTCCTGTTTCGTTGACGTTGATGAACGCCTTGTGGATGACATCGTGCACGTAGATCCGCGGAACATTGGCGCTGATGCCTCCAAAATCTGCATTCTGTGCGGAGAACGCACGTTTAATGCCCATACTGCGCAGTATAGGTACTAGGCCAATTCCCTTTTCAATTTTGAAATTGGGAATCCCCACCGATAATCTGCGTTTCCTTAACTTGGCCAACGCTGCTGTCACCGTGTTGAATGTGAGTTTGCTCTCCAGTGATGCCAGACCTTCCGTTTCCATCGGCAGGAAGATGTACATAGACACTTTGCATCCATCGTAAGGCAGCTCCAGGATTTGACACCGTAAATTGTGATTCACGGCGTATCTGAACCTGGCTGTTTGCGACATCATCTTCACCATTATTGCCTTCTTATTCGACACCCGGAAAGGCGTATCGCGTGTCTTCTTGAACTGGCACTGCCAATCTCCGTAGAAATAGATTGTATTCACCAGGACAAGTGGAGAACCTTGGACTCCAGCCGCTGAAACTAAATCCTTAATCTTGTTATTGGTGCGTTGTTCGACCCATTGATTGATGTAGTCGGCGGATCCCGCTGCGTCATGGTTAAAGTCAAGCAGCTTGAATCCAGCTGAATAACGTGTGGCTAAGAGGTTGGTAAACGACTGGTAGATGTTAAAGTTGTTATTCACAAACATTCCGTTGGCCAACGCCAGCGTGTACTGGGATTGAGGACTGTTCAACGAACCAAGCAGAGCTTCGTAAGTAGCGTGGACGTTAAAGGAGAGAGGGCAGAAGCCGAGCACCAGACACATCTCGTAGGCCGTTTTGCCGCGGGCTCCGGCGTACGTCATCGACAGAGCCGTCGAGATGCTGCAATGGTAATAGAAAATGTACATTCTTGTGCCGCATATACCGTTGAACCGGTATTTTGATCTAGTATTTGAAACCGGTTTTGAATATAAAACAAAAACCTCCATACGATATGTTCATCGCCAACTTACAATAATTTCAAATCTTTCGTAAGTATGTAAACCTTACAAAAATTGAAAGAAATGACAACGTTCAACACAATCTGGGGGCATGAAAGGGATGCAGCGGAGGCAACGGAAGAGATATAGGCATTACCGTGAAAGTGATCAAAGGGAAGCAATACTAGCGTCGGAATATAGGGAGAAGACGAAGACGGTACACGTCAACAGGCGTGAAATTATTTAATAACTAAAACATTTTAAAATAAAATACAACTAGTCGTGCGCAGAATATGTAAAATGTATTCAGAACATATTGAGATTTTTTGGTGATAAGATCAAACACATAGTGTAGCTTATATCTCAATGACAGTGATAATGCATTTAACATCTTAGTATTATCTGGAAACAATTTAAGAGTTTGTTTGATGACCGACATATAAACAGTACAGTACAAGATCCTATTTGGCAATTTATGTTGTGGAACATTATCTTGTTACTGACCTGAACGGAGAGAAGAACACATTCTCCCCAGCAGCGTCGTTGCTGTTGATCACCTTCTTGTACAGACAGAAGGCGAAGTTGCCATTAGCTCTCGCCAACTTCCACACGTTGTACGATGACGTCACATCAATGGCGCCAAGAAGAAGAACAGCTCCCAGGAGAAGCCAGTGGCACCGCATGGCTGAGTCTGTTTATAATCGCACCACAATTAGATTTATTTGTAAATTGTGACTACATCTGTACACCGTATAACGTAAATGGAATGATTAACCGACCCAGAAAACAAAAACGTAATGAGAGAAACGTTTTTAGCAGGGTTTTTGTACATAATAATTGAGTAGCGTTTTGGTCATATGAGTTGCTATTAAATGATTCTATGAGGCTAGTAATACAAACTTATGTGAACACCATCGAGGCTGTATTAAACATTCACAGACGTCTGAATAGATACTACTTTCACGTGTAGGCATATGTTTGATTGGATGCTTTCACTGTCTCTCCCTAAGGTGTTGAGTGTAAGTAAACCTCCAGCTGGTACAACTAATTAACTGTTATGCAATGCAATAATAATATTTACCAAGAAAACAGAAAAGAACTATTATGATAAACATACCTTTTCAAAGAAGTCTGTTACCGTTGCTGAGTACCGTCTGACGTGCTGTGTATGGTCTGTCTCGTGATATTTTGCTTTATACCTTACTGAGGGTGTCTCAGGTATCCGTCACATCGCGTGTTTGTAGCAATACTTTTTTAAACACCATACATCTTGACTTATATCCAGCCGCAGTTGCGTGCTGTTGAATATGAAAAATGTTTAAACACGACACGGTTTCTGCGATTAGGCACCGCTTGATTCGATTCGGCTAAAGGGTGTCGCATGTAAAGCAGCGGAAACGTCATCGATGCAGACAAGGTCTTTGTAAACAAAACAAAGCGGCTCAGCTGGAACGGACTTACGGTGTCGTGATGCTACCAGATGCTGACAAGCTTTGAAAAGACACACACCCTGTTGAAATAAAGTGTCGCCAATTGAAAGGACTAGCCAATCGTATGAAATGTTATCGGGTAAACATCGCCGTTTGTCTTCGCCAAGTATATAATGTCTAAAGGCATGAGCTTCGACGGCCAGCGTGAAACAGCGAGAGAGAGAGAGAGAGAGAGAGAGAGAGAGAGAGAGAGAGAGAGAGAGAGAGAGGGAGGGAGAGAGAGTGAGAGTGAGAGAGAGAGAGAGAAACATATACACACAGGCAGGCAGTACGTCTATATGTATGCATGTGCATGTATGTATGTATGCATGTTTGTATGTATGTATGTATGTATGTATGTATGCATATATATATATATATATATATATATATATATATATATATTATACGACAGTTTAGCGACAAACGTAACCACACACCCACCCACACACTCAAACACACACTAACACGTGTTTGCGCGCCGATACACCACACACCCACACACACACACACACACACACACACACACACACACACACACACACACACACACACACAGACAGATAGACACACAGACACACACACAACCACACATACACACCGCACACACACACACACACACACACACACACACACACACACACACACACACACACACACACACACACACACACACCCACACACACACACACACACACTCACACGTATGCATGTCGTTATGTATATCTATGTGTGTTCATATGCGGATGTGTGCGTATATATGCGTATGTGTATGTGTGTAGGCGTGTAAGTGTGTACACTTTTAGCTGTGAGGGAACAATCTACAACATGACGAACGACACGACACGGCTTGGCGAGCGAAGTGTCAACACATTGTGAGGTAAGATTTCCCCTCTATTACCTCCATTGCGTTGCGCGCCCAAATTAACGATGACGGGGACGGGACGACCTTATAATATGCACACGTGTGAATGTGCGTGTGTATGTGTATGTGTATGTGTATGTGTATGTGTATGTGTATGTGTGGGTTTTGTTGTGTATGTATTTGTGTATGTGTGTATGTGTTAAGCTGCAAAAACAATACGGACTACAACATATCGTCTTGGAAGACTTTTATTAATTGTGACGTTTCACATATTTCCCATCATCCTTACCCGACGAAGCGACCAAGGAACAAGATTGATCCGGTCGACTTGTCTCGGAGCAAGAAGAAGAAAGGATGATCGGCGAGGAACTGAGCTTTCACCGGCGGCATCAGTGCTGTCGTGAAGAAGATGACTGCTGTAGCGGCGGCGGCTTCAGTTCCTGTTTCGTTGACGTTGATGAACGCCTTGTGGATGACATCGTGCACGTAGATCCGCGGAACATTGGCGCTGATGCCTCCAAAATCTGCATTCTGTGCGGAGAACGCACGTTTAATGCCCATACTGCGCAGTATAGGTACTAGGCCAATTCCCTTTTCAATTTTGAAATTGGGAATCCCCACCGATAATCTGCGTTTCCTTAACTTGGCCAACGCTGCTGTCACCGTGTTGAATGTGAGTTTGCTCTCCAGTGATGCCAGACCTTCCGTTTCCATCGGCAGGAAGATGTACATAGACACTTTGCATCCATCGTAAGGCAGCTCCAGGATTTGACACCGTAAATTGTGATTCACGGCGTATCTGAACCTGGCTGTTTGCGACATCATCTTCACCATTATTGCCTTCTTGTTCGACACCCGGAAAGGCGTATCGCGTGTCTTCTTGAACTGGCACTGCCAATCTCCGTAGAAATAGATTGTATTCACCAGGACAAGTGCAGAACCTTGGACTCCAGCCGCTGAAACTAAATCCTTAATCTTGTTACTGGTGCGTTGTTCGACCCATTGATTGATGTAGTCGGCGGATCCCGCTGCGTCATGGTTAAAGTCAAGCAGCTTGAATCCAGCTGAATAACGTGTGGCTAAGAGGTTGGTAAACGACTGGTAGATGTTAAAGTTGTTATTCACAAACATTCCGTTGGCCAACGCCAGCGTGTACTGGGATTGAGGACTGTTCGACGAACCAAGCAGAGCTTCGTAAGTAGCGTGGACGTTAAAGGAGAGAGGGCAGAAGCCGAGCACCAGACACATCTCGTAGGCCGTTTTGCCGCGGGCTCCGGCGTACGTCATCGACAGAGCCGTCGAGATGCTGCAATGGTAAAAGAAAATGTACATTCTTGTGCCGCATATACCGTTGAACCGGTATTTTGATCTAGTATTTGAAACCGGTTTTGAATATAAAACAAAAACCTCCATACGATATGTTTTTCGCCAACTTACAATAATTTCAAATCTTTCGTAACTATCTAAACCTTACAAAAATTGAAAGAAATGACAACGTTCAACACAA
>CBDHHR010000308.1:50000-55000 GCA_965263245.1 Metamycoplasmataceae bacterium
TAGACACTTTGCATCCATCGTAAGGCAGCTCCAGGATTTGACACCGTAAATTGTGATTCACGGCGTATCTGAACCTGGCTGTTTGCGACATCATCTTCACCATTATTGCCTTCTTGTTCGACACCCGGAAAGGCGTATCGCGTGTCTTCTTGAACTGGCACTGCCAATCTCCGTAGAAATAGATTGTATTCACCAGGACAAGTGGAGAACCTTGGACTCCAGCCGCTGAAACTAAATCCTTAATCTTGTTATTGGTGCGTTGTTCGACCCATTGATTGATGTAGTCGGCGGATCCCGCTGCGTCATGGTTAAAGTCAAGCAGCTTGAATCCAGCTGAATAACGTGTGGCTAAGAGGTTGGTAAACGACTGGTAGATGTTAAAGTTGTTATTCACAAACATTCCGTTGGCCAACGCCAGCGTGTACTGGGCTTGAGGACTGTTCAACGAACCAAGCAGAGCTTCGTAAGTAGCGTGGACGTTAAAGGAGAGAGGGCAGAAGCCGAGCACCAGACACATCTCGTAGGCCGTTTTGCCGCGGGCTCCGGCGTACGTCATCGACAGAGCCGTCGAGATGCTGCAATGGTAATAGAAAATGTACATTCTTGTGCCGCATATACCGTTGAACCGGTATTTTGATCTAGTATTTGAAACCGGTTTTGAATATAAAACAAAAACCTCCATACGATATGTTTTTCGCCAACTTACAATAATTTCAAATCTTTCGTAACTATCTAAACCTTACAAAAATTGAAAGAAATGACAACGTTCAACACAATCTGGGGCATGAAAGGGATGCAGCGGAGGCAACGGAAGAGATATAGGCATTACCGTGAAAGTGATCAACGGGAAGCAATACTAGCGTCGGGATATAGGGAGAAGACGAAGACGGTACACGACAACAGGCGTGAAATTATTTAATAACTAAAACATTTTAAAATAAAATACAACTAGTCGTGCGCAGAATATGTAAAATGTATTCAGAACATATTGAGATTTTTTGGTGATAAGATCAAACACATAGTGTAGCTTATATCTCAATGACAGTTATAATGCATTTAACATCTTAGTATTATCTGGAAACAATTTAAGAGTTTGTTTGATGACCGACATATAAACAGTACAGTACAAGATCCTATTTGGCAATTTATGTTGTGGAACATTATCTTGTTACTGACCTGAACGGAGAGAAGAACACATTCTCCCCAGCAGCGTCGTTGCTGTTGATCACCTTCTTGTACAGACAGAAGGCGAAGTTGCCATTAGCTCTCGCCAACTTCCACACGTTGTACGATGACGTCACATCAATGGCGCCAAGAAGAAGAACAGCTCCCAGGAGAAGCCAGTGGCACCGCATGGCTGAGTCTGTTTATAATCGCACCACAATTAGATTTATTTGTAAATTGTGACTACATCTGTACACCGTATAACGTAAATAGAATGATTAACCGACCCAGAAAATAAAAACGTAATGAGAGAAACGTTTTTAGCAGGGTTTTTGTACATAATAATTGAGTAGCGTTTTGGTCATATGAGTTGCTATTAAATGATTCTATGAGGCTGGTAATACAAACTTATGTGAACACCATCGAGGCTGTATTCAACATTCACAGACGTCTGAATAGATACTACTTTCACGTGTAGGCATATGTTTGATTGGATGCTTTCACTGTCTCTCCCTAAGGTGTTGAGTGTAAGTAAACCTCCAGCTGGTACAACTAATTAACTGTTATACAATGCAATAATAATATTTACCAAGAAAACAGAAAAGAACTATTATGATAAACATACCTTTTCAAAGAAGTCTGTTACCGTTGCTGGGTACCGTCTGACGTGCTGTGTATGGTCTGTCTCGTGACATTTTGCTTTATACCTTACTGAGGGTGTCTCAGGTATCCGTCACATCGCGTGTTTGTAGCAATACTTTTTTAAACACCATACATCTTGACTTATATCCAGCCGCAGTTGCGTGCTGTTGAATATGAAAAATGTTTAAACACGACACGGTTTCTGCGATTAGGCACCGCTTGATTCGATTCGGCTAAAGGGTGTCGCATGTAAAGCAGCGGAAACGTCATCGATGCAGACAAGGTCTTTGTAAACAAAACAAAGCGGCTCAGCTGGAACGGACTTACGGTGTCGTGATGCTACCAGATGCTGACTAGCTTTGAAAAGACACACACCCTGTTGAAATAAAGTGTCGCCAATTGAAAGGACTAGCCAATCGTATGAAATGTTATCGGGTAAACATCGCCGTTTGTCTTCGCCAAGTATATAATGTCTAAAGGCATGAGCTTCGACGGCCAGCGTGAAACAGCGAGAGAGAGAGAGAGAGAGAGAGAGAGAGAGAGAGAGAGAGAGAGAGAGAGAGAGAGAGAGAGAGAGAGAGAGTGAGTGAGAGAGAGAGAGAGAGAGAGAGACATATACACACAGGCAGGCAGTACGTATATATGTATGCATGTGCAGTACGTATGTATGTATGCATGTGCATGTATGTATGTATGTATGCATGTTTGTTTGTATGTATGTATGTATGTATGTATGTATGTATATGTATATATATATATATATATATATATATATATATATATATATATATATATATATATATATATATATATATTATACGACAGTTTAGCGACAAACGTAACCACACACCCACCCACACACTCAAACACACACTAACACGTGTTTGCGCGCCGATACACCACACACCACACACACACACCACACACACACACACACACACACACACACACACACACACACACACACACACACACACACACACACACACAGATAGACACACAGACACACACACAACCACACATACACACCACACACACACACACACACACACACACACACACACACACACACACACACACACACACACACACACACACACACACACACACACACACACACACACACACACACACACTCACACCCACGAACATGTGCATACATTCACGCACACAACGACAGAATGCCACATTGGGAACAGATGCAGAGACTCGGGAATTTCGGCAGAGGAATAGACGTATGGATTTACTCAGCATTTCCATGTCTTTAAATGTATCCAACAACATTACACCCATATCAAGATTAAACGATACCTTTTTTTATATATGGCGCGTCACGTTTGTTCACGCCCAAACATTAACATAAGCTACGGCGAGTTATAGCTTGTGTGTGTGTGTGTGTGTGTGTGTGTGTGTGTGTGTGTGTGTGTGTGTGTGTGTGTGTGTGTGTGTGTGTGTGTGTGTGTGTGTGTGTGTGTGTGTGTGTGTGTGTGTGTGTGTGTGTGTGTGTGTGTGTGTGTGTGTGTGTGTGTGTGTGCGTGCGGTGTGTGTGTGGGTTTGTGTGTGTGTGTGTGTGTGTGTATGTGTATGTGTGTGTGTGTGTGTGTGTGTGTGTGTGTATGTGTTTGTGTTTGTGTTTGTGTGTGTGTGCGTGTGCGTGTGCGTGTGCGTGTGCGTGTGCGTGTGCGTGTGCGTGTGCGTGTGCGTGTGCGTGTGCGTGTGCGTGTGCGTGTGCGTGTGCGTGTGCGTGTGCGTGTGCGTGTGCGTGTGCGTGTGCGTGTGCGTGTGCGTGTGCGTGTGCGTGTGCGTGTGCGTGTGCGTGTGCGTGTGCGTGTGCGTGTGCGTGTGCGTGTGCGTGTGCGTGTGCGTGTGCGTGTGCGTGTGCGTGTGCGTGTGCGTGTGCGTGTGCGTGTGCGTGTGCGTGTGCGTGTGCGTGTGCGTGTGCGTGTGCGCGTGCGCGTGCGCGTGCGCGTGCGCGTGCGCGTGCGCGTGCGCGTGCGCGTGCGCGTGCGCGTGCGCGTGCGCGTGCGCGTGCGCGTGCGCGTGCGCGTGCGCGTGCGCGTGCGCGTGCGCGTGCGCGTGCGCGTGCGCGTGCGCGTGTGCGTGTGCGTGTGCGTGTGCGTGTGCGTGTGCGTGTGCGTGTGCGTGTGCGTGTGCGTGTGCGTGTGCGTGTGCGTGTGCGTGTGCGTGTGCGTGTGCGTGTGCGTGTGCGTGTGCGTGTGCGTGTGCGTGTGCGTGTGCGTGTGCGTGTGCGTGTGCGTGTGCGTGTGCGTGTGCGTGTGCGTGTGCGTGTGCGTGTGCGTGTGCGTGTGCGTGTGCGTGTGCGTGTGCGTGTGCGTGTGCGTGTGCGTGTGCGTGTGCGTGTGCGTGTGCGTGTGCGTGTGCGTGTGCGTGTGCGTGTGCGTGTGCGTGTGCGTGTGCGTGTGCGTGTGCGTGTGCGTGTGCGTGTGCGTGTGCGTGTGCGTGTGCGTGTGCGTGTGCGTGTGCGTGTGCGTGTGCGTGTGCGTGTGCGTGTGCGTGTGCGTGTGCGTGTGCGTGTGCGTGTGCGTGTGCGTGTGCGTGTGCGTGTGCGTGTGCGTGTGCGTGTGCGTGTGCGTGTGCGTGTGCGTGTGCGTGTGCGTGTGCGTGTGCGTGTGCGTGTGCGTGTGCGTGTGCGTGTGCGTGTGCGTGTGCGTGTGCGTGTGCGTGTGCGTGTGCGTGTGCGTGTGCGTGTGCGTGTGCGTGTGCGTGTGCGTGTGCGTGTGCGTGTGCGTGTGCGTGTGCGTGTGCGTGTGCGTGTGCGTGTGCGTGTGCGTGTGCGTGTGCGTGTGCGTGTGCGTGTGCGTGTGCGTGTGCGTGTGCGTGTGCGTGTGCGTGTGCGTGTGCGTGTGCGTGTGCGTGTGCGTGTGCGTGTGCGTGTGCGTGTGCGTGTGCGTGTGCGTGTGCGTGTGCGTGTGCGTGTGCGTGTGCGTGTGCGTGTGCGTGTGCGTGTGCGTGTGCGTGTGCGTGTGCGTGTGCGTGTGCGTGTGCGTGTGCGTGTGCGTGTGCGTGTGCGTGTGCGTGTGCGTGTGCGTGCGCGTGCGCGTGCGCGTGCGCGTGCGCGTGCGCGTGTGCGTGTGCGTGTGCGTGTGCGTGTGCGTGTGCGTGTGCGTGTGCGTGCGCGTGCGCGTGCGCGTGCGCGTGCGCGTGTGCGTGTGCGTGTGCGTGTGCGTGTGCGT
>CBDHHR010000308.1:60000-62500 GCA_965263245.1 Metamycoplasmataceae bacterium
AGATGCTGCAAAGATAAGGTAAGTATTGTAAGGCAACTTGTTATAGCGCAATATTCAGTCCGCAAGACAGCTCAAAGCGCTTTACACTTTACTTCCGTGGTAGATCAGTCCAATCGAACACCATATCAACTTCTTTGAGAAGCATCCAGCCACACTACAATTAATGCACGAAGGCCGCTAATACAAGTATCCACTATTGTCTATAGCCAGGTACTCATTCACACAGCTGAGTGAACTGGAGCAATGTAGAGTGGGAAACAACTGTCCAGGTTCAGTCATAACACGTCACCATCAGTCATGAAGAGTAGTTGATAACTGAGGGTTCTGTCGCATGACCAGCATACTAGCAACAGTGTGGTCACTTTTACAACACTGCTGATGAATTGTATACACATTGATATTTTGTTGCATATTGTGAAGATACGTTCGTTCAAGCTGTATTTTACACGACAAAACCGTGGCGAAAATGTCACGTGGGTGACTATTGCAGATAGGACAGATTGGTCTAGCAGGTGAGGTGATGTCATAGTAATTATAATACATATATGATATTATGATATACGTAATCAGTGTTTATAATACAAGACATGGGTGAGGATATGCGATTCACGTGAACTGCGAAGTGTATTTAAGTATATGTCAATTGTACTAAAAACGATCCATTGATTCATTCATTGAACAACCTGCCTTCAAACATAAATATGTGGACTGTTTTATGTTCGTTTATCCAGACATGATTCACATGTTTGACACACTCATGCTAGTCTTTCGTTAGTAGTAGATATTTCTTAATTAGGAATATGTAGGGATAAGTATCCAACGTCTACATAACTGTTATTTAGACAGATTATGTTTGGACTGTCACTCCGCAGTGCGCACATAACACGTTATTTATGAATAGTATAGTTATAATTGTATATTGTATAATATTGTATTCATTTTAGTGAGTACGCCTTGATGCTCGGATGTATAAAACTATAGGCGTCATATAGGTAAGATCATTTAGCATACGACATATTCCTTGATAAGTGCGTGGTCAACATAATTTTATTATTACAAAATCCGCTACAAGCAAGCTATTAGATTAACTGTCAGGTTTAAGCTTGTAGACATACAGTTTCTAACATCGTGTAATATTCATAATTATTAATAGTCAAAATAATGCATGTTAATGCCCGTTTATCAGAAGTAAGTGTACACATCGTCAGTCATTTAGTCAAATATTTACAAAAAGTCAAACATCAAGCTAGACAATTACTACTTTCACCTGGTGAATTCAAGTCAACGTAATTTGTAGCCACGATCCCTGTGGTGCTGTTAATGAAATTACACTCTTTTGACCCGTACCTACATTCCTACCTGAATGGAGAGAAGAATATGTTCTTCTTCCCTGTCGCGCTGTCGTCTTTGGTGATCTGTTTGTAGAGGCAAAACGCGAAGTTGCCGTTTGCTCTGGCCAACTTCCACACATTGTACGATGACGTCACATCGATCGCACCAAGTAGGAGAAGCGACGCCGTGATGACCCACACGTTCCACATGGCTGCGTCTGGTTGAACATTACAAACACAGTAACTGTGACTATTGAAAACGTTCTACGTGTACAATTTCGAAATGATAGAGTTACAACAGCTGTCACTGTTGGTACACGACGTAGGGCGTCCGTTAGTTACCAAGGTATATACTTTGTCCCCACGATATAATTTACACAACTTTGTGCGGTCTTTATTCTCTAAAGTAGTACGGTGAAATATCTTTAGCTTTTTGAAAATGTCAATAAGAATAACATGTAAGCACCATGTATCTTATCATTTTCTGTTCATGCGTTATTGCTAGTTGCAACTATATGTAAATAAATTGCGATATTGCATGTGTTATCGCTTAACCACAAACCTATTACGTTTCACCAGTGTAATGCAATGAAACATAATGCAGAAAGGAATGAAGGCGATTTTAATTAATACTAAGTTCTTGTGACAACAACATGCATTCTGAATGTTTATTACCTGCCAATTCGTGTTTACATCTTTTATGAAGCTCGGATTAATTGTTCGTAGTTTGAAAGATTCCGCCGGTAACACTTTGAAATGGTAAACAATAAGTCTAAAGAAATGATTGGCAATAACACCCAGGAAAATAGTTAACTACAATACTCTTTGATGTTTAATTGTCCACGTTTTAAA
The DNA here is from genome assembly GCA_965263245.1 of Metamycoplasmataceae bacterium. Classification (GTDB taxonomy): domain Bacteria; phylum Bacillota_I; class Bacilli_A; order Mycoplasmatales; family Metamycoplasmataceae; genus DT-68. Next base: position 62,184 of record CBDHHR010000308.1, read on the forward strand.
CAGCAGACATCGCGTTACAAATTACAACTCGGCCAATTCTCGGCAGAGGATCTGCAACATCCCTTTGATGGTTGAAACTGACCAACAACCAAACCTGTTCGAAGCTGTACGATACTGTTGACGCGCCTGGCTTCAAGATCGTCTCAACACCTCAGTGAGAAAAAGAGACAACTCAACCCGCGACAGGGTCCTGTTTATATTACCCAGCAAGACGCGGGGTGCCGGCCCAGACGAGGAGTTGTTGATGTATGCGGTCCACTCGTAACACGCAGTGCGTGTCACGGTTTTGTGTGAATCAAATCCAGAGAAACGGCGCG
>CBDHHR010000309.1:2500-8016 GCA_965263245.1 Metamycoplasmataceae bacterium
GTAGTAGTAGTAGTAGTAGTAGTAGTAGTAGTAGTTGTAATAATATTAATTGGAGTAGTAATAATAGTAGTAGCAATAATACTAATTGGAGTAGTATTAATAGTGATAGTGGCGCATTGTCGTAAAATGCAAAGTATGGCTGACGTCTCGCACATAATTATGATAGCGACGTAACCAAACTGCGATAGACTGGATACATCAAACAGAATTCCCTTGGACTTACGTGCACGCGCTTGTGACGTAAGCGGTTTACGTCACTATATTGGGGTCGCTTAGAGGCTTGATCATAACACGCTGGACCTAAGCATCAAATCTTGCACAGTGGTATCTTAATATCATACAACACTTTTTCGTGGGGGGCTGCCTGATTTAAAAGGTCAATATCAAGGTCAGGTCAAGATCGAACATAAATGACGTTATAGTCGTATTGTACAGTATCTTGAAATGTAAATAATATGTCAAGTTGTTCCCAACATTTACTTCTTTATAAGAGACGATTATCTCATTTAAAGGCTCAGATTAAAACGAAGGTCAAAATTAAAATTATTTCTTCATAGTAACACTCAACAATTAATTTTGAGTTTCGGAAGGTTACAACATAGCTGCATAACCCTATTTTAAATTGAAAACTTCATATGAAATATGCATCAATCCAAAATCGCTGCCAAGATGTGCTAAATAAATTTTGTCTGCTGACGGTTTCAATTGTAACTTTCACATAGATGTAAACGAAATGGATATCTTAAAAATACAACAAAAAGCTGTTTGTGTTCATAATGTATATATGTGCACATTATTTTATTTGAGACCTTTACGACAATTGCTCTGATAAAAAAATTTGATGTGTTTATTTGATCATATGGCGGCCATTTTTAATGTATGCAAATGGTTGTATCCTCCTATGAAAACAAAATGGGTCAATATAATAGTCAGCCGTTGAAAACTATTTTTTAATACTATTTAAATCTCAACATATTGGACAATGGGTTTATACCAGTATTGATATTTGATCTTGGTATGACCATGAGCTTTATATTTAACATTGGGCAGCTTCCTCTTAAACGTATTGTATGGTCTTAGGTTGCAACTATGCCAGGCTTGGTGCTTTGGTTTCACGAATTCATTAACATGTGTACTTAAGCGACTGCAGTGGTTATGTGCCTCAAGATGGCAGCGTCTTGAATCCAAGATAACATGAATTTGTACAATTATACTATACTTATTTGTTCATTGATAATTTGTGTGTGTAATTACTATGCACGCCCAATCTGTTATATACATGTATTTACATACTGTTAACCTGTGACTGACTGGGATAATCCTTTAATTTTCTAGGTGTCAAAACAAAAACTGCCCAGACATGCTTTGATAGTATGCGCTCACAGGAGACAAAACGAACTATTTACAACTACCATGTGTCTTTGAATTTAGTGGCTAACTCAACATTAATCTGGCCTACCAAAACCATACAAAGCAAACATCATTGAACAACAGCGGACTATTTTAGATATAGTTTAAATAAGATGTTTAATAGAAGAAAGTTCAACCTACCAGTGCAAGGAAAGCAGTGCGGGGACTTGTACTGACATTGTCTCGTGTCGACGTTGAAGCCCCAGTTCGGTGTACGTGGACATTTATGCTTTGGCCCTGAGCCACCTTTGCATATAAAGTATTCGCGACAATCATCGCACGACATATAAATTCCATCCACGTCCTCATCACCGCAGTCGGTGACACACATCCTCTCTTGGTGAAAACACATCTCCATTCGTGTCGTCAAATCTTTCCCTACAACATATCTCATTGTAGTTAGGACACTAAAAACCCACAGCGAGCATTAATTAACGTCATAGTAAGGCGTCATGGTTGCATGTAATATAATGTCAAACGACTATTCATACCACACTTACTCTAACAAATTTGTCTAGAATAACTCTCTACAATTGCAGCTATATTTTTTTAAACACACGACCCGCCAATTGTTTCTGTTTGACTTGACATATATGTCGATAGTAAGTAGCAATGAAAGAGCAATTGTACTAGCGGTCTTGTGTGTATGTATGTATGTATGTGTGTGTGTGTGTGTGTGTGTGTGTGTGTGTGTGTGTGTGTGTGTGTGTGTGTGTGTGTGTGTGTGTGTGTGTGTGTGTGTGTGTGTGTGTGTGTGTGTGTGTGTGTGTGTGTGTGTGTGTGTGTGTGTGTGTGTGTGTGTGTGTGTGTGTGTGTGTGTGTGTGTGTGTGTGTGTGTGTGTGTGTGTGTGTGTGTGTGTGTGTGTGTGTGTGTGTGGATGCATACATGCATCCATGCATGCATGAATGCATGAATGCATGTATGCATGTATGCATGTATGTATGTATGTATGTATGTGTATATATGTGTGAATGTACGTATGTAAGCATGCAATCATGTATATAATTAAGTGTATACGCACGAACGTAGGTATGCACGTACATACGTACGTGTTTACGTACGTACGCACGCATGTTCCTATATACGTACGTACGTGTAAGCATGCGTACGTGCGTACGTATGCATGTACGCCCACACGCACATCCATCCTACTATCCATGGGGAAAGGAATATTTGTCCACGGGTTCGACCAATACATTATGTAGGTTTTGCCCACAACATAAATAACATACGGTTTAAAACCTAAGCCATTGAGAACAAAAACATTGAAACTATTAACACGTTTACCTATTAGTATAAATCTAGCACACAACATATCACGTACATACAGTCAACATGCATACTTTAATTGGCATATCTTAACATCCACTATTATAATTATTAGTCATGATCAAATAAATGTATTCAGGACAATGAAATCAAATTTTTAAACTATACATAATAGCAATAATATTCACTGTCACAGTTGCTCCCAATGTAACCAGTCTTGCAACGGCATGTGTATCCACTTCCAGTATCACTGCAATCTCCTCCATTTTCACACGGATTTGACTTGCAGTAATCACGTTCTGTCAGGTCAATCAAATCACAATTATCACCATTGTATTGCATTGTCACCTAACTGAACTGAGGTGACTTTCTACTACTCGTTTTATATATATAAGAAGCACATTGTTCTTTTGTTTCTGGTGTTTTTTTTCTGAATGAAGTTCTCTTTCAACATTTCCTGTTCTTACAATACTTTCTTCCGTTTGAATTTGACGCCTTTTGACACTTTACTGTTTTGCCAGTAATTGTTTTGTCTATATTTAAAAAGTTATATAATAGATATGATATTCACCGTAGCAGTTGTTCCCAATAGAATACTTCTTGCAGCGTATTCGTGTCCAATTGTACAATAGTAAAATATGCATAAAGGAATTGTTAATAATATACAATCATAAGTCACGTGATGTGATTTCTTATTTTATTCCACGAATATAAGCAAAACTTATGATGAATTTAATACTTTAGATTAATTTAGAATGTTATTGTTATTATATGGTGTTTTCTTTATAATGTGTCCTTCAACACTTAGTGTTCCTGCTATCATTATTTTCCATTTCTACTTGATGGATTTTTAAACCGTGGTGTTTAATATTATTGTTTTATTTGGTTGTCTTAAGGAAGCTTCAGTATTTACCCGTTTTAATCTTTCCATAACATGTGCAATAATAAAATATGCATAATATAATTGCTAGTAATATATACAGTTATTTAATATTGTATGCTTGCCTAATTTGCTTAAAGAATATAACTATTGGCCATGTTAAATGTAAACTATGTAGGGGACTATGAAAATGTAATTTTTAAATGTACACAATACTATATTCACGATCGCAGCTGTTCCAAAGTAATCATTCTTGCAGCTGCATGTGTGTCCAGTTACGGTATTATTGCAATCACCTATTTTTACACGGCCTTATAATTTTGTAAATTCAGTGAAATAGTGTTACTGCATCGTTACTATACTCAGATGAGTTGATTAATTTCCGCCCTTTTTATTAATACATTTTCCTTAAACATTTTTATTAAACAAATGTACATAATAGCAATAATACTCACGATCGCAGTTGTAACCAAAGTAATCATTCTTGCAGCTGCATGTGTGTCCAGTTGCGGTATTATTGCAAACGCCTCCATTTTTACACGGACTTGACTTGCAGTAATCAAATTCTGTAAACTCATTGAAATAGGCTTACTATGTATCACTGTGTTACTGCATTGTCACTATACACAGATGTGTTGATTTATTTCCAACCTTTTCTTTTGTATTACGTTTTCCTTTATTATTTCCTATTTCTACTATAACTAAGTTCCACTTGTATTTATTTGATGGTTCTTGAAACGTGTTGTTTTACAATTTGTATTTTTTATTTTTGTATCTAAAAAGGACAGATTCAGTATTTTATCCTAACTTTCCAAAATATGTACAATAGTAAAATATGCATAAAGAAATTGTTAATAATATACAATCCTAAATCATGTGATGTGATTTCTTATTTTATTCCACGAATATAAGCAAATAGCATGATGAATTTAATAAGTATATATATATATATATATATATATATATATATATATATATATATATATATATATACGTATATATATTTATTTATGAAATAACTAACATTTATTTTAAAATGTACATCAACGCAATATTATGTACGATCGAAATTGTTCCTAAAGTAATCATTCTTGCAGCTACATGGGTGTCCAGTTGTGGTATTATTGGAAACGCCTCTATTTTTACACGCACTTGACTTGCAGTAATCAAATTCTGTAAACTCATTGAAATAGGCTTACTATGTATCACTGTGTTACTGCATTGTCACTATACACAGATGTGTTGATTTATTTCCAACGTGTTGTTTTTTATTACGTTTTCCTTTATCATTTCCTGTTTCTACTGTAACTAAGTTCCACTTGCATTTATTTGAGTGGTTCTTGAAACGTGTTGTTTTACTATATTGTAATGTTTTATTTTTTATTTAAATGACAACTTCAGTATTTTATCCTAACTTTCCAAAATATTACAATATGTACAATAGTAAAATATGCGTAAAGAAATTGTTAATAATATACAATCCTAAGTCACATGATGTGATTTCTTATTTTATTCCACGAATATAAACAAATAGCATGATGAATTTAATAAGTATATATATATTAATATATATATATGTACATGAGTATGTATATATATATATATATATATATATATATATATATATATATATATATATATATATATATATATATATATATATATACATACGTATATTTATGAAATAATTAAGATATATTTTAAAATGTACATAAACGCAATATTATGTACGATCGAAATTGTTCCCAAAGTAATCATCCTTACAGCTGCACGTGTGTCCAGTTGCGGTATTATTGCAATCACCTCTATTTTTACACGGCCTTATAATTTTGTAAATTCAATGAAACAGGAAAGACATTTCTGCGTGTAACCGTGTTACTGCGTTGTCACTATACTCAGATGAGTTGATTAATTTCCGCCCTTTTTGTTAATACATTTTCCTTTAACATTTTTATT
>CBDHHR010000310.1:2500-5884 GCA_965263245.1 Metamycoplasmataceae bacterium
CAGTCTCGAATGCATATACGGTCCAGGATGTCGTTCCACCTCGTGTTGAGTGTTGTTTATGGACTTCTTACATGCACGACAAAGGTTAACGTCTACTGTGACCAGCGTAAACATGGTGACTGCCGAATTAACCTATGAGTGGACCTTGCATATTATAATGTATGTTGATCGTGTATTGATGCGCTTTCTTTCTTGCAATTATTATTAATAAACATAAGCAAACCTCACAATCAGCGTTACTTGTAATTATTTATAAATAGTGTTTTCTTAATGGCCTTGTCTCAGAGCGTTGTGCATGTTATGACTTCGTTAAGCCACGGTTTTCAGTGCAGTCTATAGTGCGTGCAGCATTAAATACAAATCCCCGCGTCTTCGCGACATACAGATATATATCTCTGGCAGTTTAGGATGTATGTAACTGTCTGCTAGCTGAATGTACTGGATGTAACGTGCCCGATTTGGAATAGTTTGTAGGCAGGTCCTATATTTTGAATACAAATTAAAATAAAGCTGTATTTTTAGGTACATACGGTTTAAATTGTGTATGTGATGTAGAGAGCCCATAGGGGTAGTGTGTAGAATAAATTGATCAGGGGATGGGTGTGGATCACACTTTTGTAATGGCATATGTTTGCGTCTAGTTTGTATTTATGGAACACCCTTTTATAGTGGTCCTATTGGAATGTTTTGTAGCATTATATATTTTTTATTCAAAAAGGCTCGAGCTTCCCTCCACCAATTTTGCAAATATGGGCTTAACATTGCAGTATATAAATCCCATTGAGGTGCTTCAAGATCAGTACAAAGGGTGGGAATCTAGATTTTACCATATCCAAACAGTTGTTTTCACCAACACAACTCAGCAATGATTTAATAATATATATTTGGTAAATGAGTCATTGCATTCAAGACTTACATAATGTTAGTATTATGTCAGATGGTATACGTATGAGTTACATAACAATTTAATAGTAGCGATAAATAAAATGCAAACAATATCATTCACTACAAAAGAAGCTTTTTGCATAATACCATTGCATTTAATATCAATGTGATTACTTTCACTGATTTATGAAATCATACAGCAACGCCTGACGAAAACAAACAACGTCAGCCTGCTGTATTTGAGTTTGAGTGCGAGTATGATTACTTTAGAATGCACTCGAGTACGATTATTTTATAATGTAATCATGATTACTTTCATTACTCCATCGAATTCCCAGGTATTATTATTTTTCTGTTGCTGTGTCACCATCTAGTGTTCTAACTGATTACTGCTATCCACTATCCAAGTGATGTTATTATTAATAATCAGATGACTTTCTTGTGTATTGATTGAATCATTTAATGCTGTAACAAATGGCATGCAAGTTTTATAATGAGTGTCAATTTAGTGGTGGTTCAATATTCAGTGAGGTCAATGAAGTATCAAATTGGGCAAATTGAACTTACATAAATATTGCAATATTGTAATTGATATATTGAGTATTGATCCAACAGGATATATACTAGTCAGTAAATCAGTATTGCCTGACTCATGATCTAGTTTGCCAAAAAAGAAATAAGATCTCTTGGTCGAATATAACACAAACTTTTATTTGTCTGTAGTTCAACTTCAGCGTAGCATTCAGCAACCACTTCCACTGAGGAAACAGCTGAGAGTCTTGTCATGTTTAAGTTAATTACATATACTTGACTACAAGAGAGTAAAGGGCCAAAAGTAGTATTTGCTAAGGGAGTTAATGTGTCTTGCCAGTGTCATCCACTTTGTTCCAGATCAGCTAACGCTGATTGTGAGTTTTTTGTTATGTTTATTAATAATAATTGCAAGAAAGGAAGCGCATAAATAAACGATTAACATGTAATAAGTCCATAAGCAACATTCAAAACGAGGTGGAACGACATCCTAGACCGGATATACATTCCAAACTGGCTAACTGTGGGCTGGAACGTAGCGCTAACCTTTGACATGAACCGCTAACCTTTGACATGAACCACTAACCTTTGACATGTAGAACGACGTTCTGGACCGCACGACGTTCGTTTATTAGAAAAGCATAGATCTACTCAAATAAGCGAACTGTCAATTTCGATATACCGGATTTGAGATAATAGCTGCGATATAAATCCACGAAGGGAGCCAGGTAGAATGGTCAATCGCTACAACGATTGACTCGAAACTGTGATATGCAATCAATGGCCGAGTCCAGTGGATCACCATGAACATGTTTGTCAGATGGTAGATTTTATCCCTGCAAGATCACAAGTAATTATGTAAATGCACTTTTAATGCCATCAGTCATAATTAGCGATACTGATATGCTATTAGGTCTTGCATATGATAGTTAACCCTTTGCATGCATGGATTTATCATGTGACTCCCATTTTCGACTGAGACATTAGGAAGAATGATACGTGATTGTATAACGCGCAAAGTATTCATATTTTCCTATATAATCGAAAAGTCGTTTGGCTTTCAAGTCAACGCGACGTTTTAAAATGAAATAATTATGAATGTTACGAGAAAAAAAACATTTTGTTATGATATATCTAATCCTCAGGATTGGTCAAAGTGCTCTAAACATTAATATATATGAGAATATTGTTGGTGAATCTGTGTGTACATGATAAATCATTATATAGAATGAGCAGTAAAATATTAAGATGTTTATACATTTTAGCAGATAATGATTAGCATAACATTACATATCAAAGCCAAACCATTGCAGGAAGCGGTGGCATAATAATAAGTACACCGGATAACCCCAAGAGACAGACAGGCAGACAGACAGACAGACAGACAGACAGACAGACAGACAGACAGACAGACAGACAGACAGACAGACAGACAGACAGACAGACAGACAGACAGACAGACAGACAGACAGACAGACAGACAGACAGACAGACAGACAGACAGACAGACAGACAGACAGACAGACAGACAGACAGACAGACAGACAGACAGACAGACAGACAGACAGACAGACAGACAGACAGACAGACAGACAGACAGACAGACAGACAGACAGACAGACAGACAGATACAGCGAGAAAGACAGAGAGAGAGAGAGAGGGGGGAGAGACCAGACATGCATACAGACAGAGACAGAGAGAGGGACAGAGAGAGGGACAGAGAGAGGGACAGAGAGAGGGACAGGGAGAGGGACAGGGAGAGGGAGAGGGAGAGGGAGAGGGAGAGGGAGAGGGAGAGGGAGAGGGAGAGGGAGAGGGAGAGGGAGAGGGAGAGGGAGAGGGAGAGGGAGAGGGAGAGGGACAGGGACAGGGACAGGGACAGGGACAGGGACAGGGACAGGGACAGGGACAGGGACAGGGACAGGGACAGGGACAGGGACAGGGACAGGGACAGGGAGAGGGACAGGG
>CBDHHR010000311.1:0-6723 GCA_965263245.1 Metamycoplasmataceae bacterium
AACCACAAGAAAAGTTAAAATACATGTGTATTGATAAACACGATGTTATACAAAATGAAAGGATGGATGTACTGTATTATGGAAACAAAAGATACATTGCCTAAATTAGCAAATACTAGCGGTTATCCAGGGATGGTTGGGGGAAAGACACTCATCCGAACTAATATGTTTGAAAATTACGGTACACTGTTTCAGCGTGTCTAATAAACATGTGTCGGTCTCATGCTCATATGCAGGACGGAACACAATGTGGCAAATAAGCAAACGTTGTGCCTGTGCTTAGTGGTGACGATTTTCAGAAGCCAGTAATTAAAAATGTATGCACATGGTTTGACACCCAGCAGCATAGTTGTAGATGTTTTAATTACCTTTCTATTATGTAAAGAAACATGATTTTACATGGATGCAACTTGATGTGTAACCCTTTGAATTAAAAAAATAATAACCCCCATGTAATCCAACCCCCAGGACGAAGTTCAAACCACCAATCACAATTGTTAGCCCTCTAGGTCACGTGAGCAATGTGAGTCTAAATCAGGCAAAACTGACAGAGATCGTGGGTTAAAAACAAACAGTCGAACGCTGTGTTATGATATAGAAATTGCTATAAATTAATACAAATAATAATATATAAATTAATTAATGATACCTTTTGTACACAGTTCCAGCCAATACCATGAGTCCAACGACCAGGCGTCTGGCGTCATGGCGCTGGACATCACTCTACCTTATCTCTATGAACACGTGCTCAACGCCTACCCCGCCTGCCTAGAACCCAACAACAGGCGAGTCTGTCTGGGTCACGGATGTGTATACATGGATAGGAATTGTAATGTCGAAAGGTCTATTTGACGTGAAGCACGGCCGCCTTATTGCTTTCGCTATTGTTACGGATGATGATTATGCGGCCATATGATTTCAACCACGTTTAGTAATAATATTGCATTTCTTTATTTGGTGTTGCGCCACATCCATAATTGTTCGTGACGTTTCACAGCATATTACTACTCACAATACATGAAAAGGGTATTTGTGTACAATAAGACGAATACTAATATCTTAAAATAAATAATAAAATATAAAACAGAGTAGTATTTTCGCGGATTCTTATAACAACTGTGAGAAGGAGATCATAGTGAATTCATGATAGATATCTTTCCGTTTCTTTATGTGTTATTTCACTTTTTAGCCATGTGCACAAACACAATAGACCAAGTACTTCTACTATTGTGAGAGAATGTGCTCTCACAATAGTGAATCCCATGTATGTTCATTAAACATAAGATATTGCATCATTTAACGTTTATTGTTCTTTCTGCTGAAAAGTTTAAATAATTTTTATAAAAAATATTTTTATATACGAAATAACCTATTTTGAAATTTACAGGTGTTTCCTGGTCGACGATAGTGGCTTCATTGTGGTTCATAGAGACTTCGTTGAAGAGGCTTGGTCGGAGATTAACGTCGTCGTCCACATCGGCACAAAGGAATCGCACATCGCACGAGATCTCGTCAAAAGGAACATCATGAAAAAGGCCGCTTGTGTTAACGTTCAAGACTTCAGCACCCAGTACTTCTGGAAGGCGAGTGAAACTAAGGCACACAACACGGATGAAATAGCCACATACGCAGCTTCTTCAGTATATTCGTATTTATTTCACAAAGGGTGTTCGTTTACTCCCGTTTTTTGTAATCAGCTAGATGTGACAGATATTAGCAGGAAGTTGGCAGTGTAACTTAAGAGTGATCTGTGTTCCCTGTTAGGAGCGCAGTCACCTGCTTTCAAAGCAGTAATAGCCATTAAAGAACATGAACAATGTTTTTTTACAAAAACGAAAAGACCATATTGAACTTATGGAGTACCTTTAATTTTAACTTCCTAAGGTATAAATGAGATAAATGAGATATGGTTCGTCGCTAAGGGTGCCTTTGAAGACGGTACATGGCGCCTCTAGCGATAGCAATCCTTATCTGTCAAACCAGGCATAAGATTGCTTATGGGGAGACTGTAAGTGATCGTTATAATGACGAGAACATATCAGTCCTAACTCACGAAGTGGCAACATAGAATCTAAAGTTTCGAAGGCGCAAAGCTCAAATTGCGAATGTTTTGTTGCGGCGCTTGTTACGGGCAAGTTGGCGGGACGTGTATGCCTACAACACGTATAAATATATTCACAACATGACGAATATTCTTCTCCACAGATTTCATTGCTGGACGGACACAACGGACAAATATCTTCTTCCTCTTATACGTTATCCGAAGTACCCGGAAGTAACGTTTTCTTCGTCCTAGCAATAGGATCAATTTCCGGCGTTCCACGCAGCTGCAAATGGTGTGACCGTGTGAGTACACATAAACCATATTAATTGCCACACAGGACAACGAACTAGTTATAATCAAAATGTTACACCCACGAATAAATGCTTCAGTGTATCAATTTTATTATTGGTATTCATTCATACAAATGATACGTTAAACGATATGAAAAGGACTCATACAAATTATAAAATTGTTATATTCATGTACATCTACGGGAACAAGAATTAACTAAGGACCGACAACTAATATGCATGTGAAAGTAAAACACATCGTAATCGCTGTGTAATGGTTTTAGTTTTGACCATGTTAGCATGTTTCATGAGCTGTGTCTTCATGTAACGTTTCACTCAGAGGTATATGACTTGATGTGTTTTCGTCATCACTGGCGTGAGTTTGTTCCCGTTGCAAGTAGGAGTGTGTTTGTTATCTGCAGAGCGACTCGTTGCCTCACTGCGCAAACACCGAATGCAACTGTCCCTGCTACAAGCCGACTGACATATACGACTACTGCGAGGATACGTTCTCCTTGCAAGCGTGAGTTATACACCAGAGCTTTCGTGTCGTTTGTTTCGGGGTCGTTAGTGCAATGGTTGAGGTGAGAAAACGCGTATTGCTGTGTTACGTCGAGCCAATATTGTTATGTGGATGTGAATCCTGGACATTAAATAAAAGCGCATAATACACCATCGAAGCAACTGAATGCGGTTTTAAATTTAAAAAAAAATGAGCGTCCCGTGGACTGAAAAGAAAATCAGTGAAGAAGATCTTAGTACATATCGCTGTAAAGGAACGACGATTAACAACATTATTTAGAGCAATACCGTCACGACTGATAGGACACATCAAGATAAAGAAAAGTCAAAACATACATCTATTTACAACTGGAAAGATTGAAGGAAGATAATAGTCTGCCAATGTTATATAGAGGGAACTCAACAGAACTGCTACAAACCACAAACGACCGTGTGATTTGGAGGGTTTTGATCGCCAGCGCCTGAAGAAGAGAGTGTAATGGTTAGATTATCTCTCTTAACCTAGCGATTCCAGATTCGAATCTTCCGGTTCCTGCTTCGATCTTCTGATAACATCGTTCCCTGTATGCTGTTACCTTTCTATCAGCTGCATGAATGAGTACTTAACGGATGTTTATATACGAGTATACTTCGTGCAAAAATTACAAAGTGGCGGTTGTCAGTTTTGAATAATGACACGTTATTAAATTTGCATCAGTGCTGCGTATTCCATGATATACGGTATTTATATTACATTTAATGAACATTCATGAGAGCAATTTGCCAGTATAAGAAACTATTGATGAAATAGAACATCGTAGATGGTTATTATAAATATATGTCACGCTTTGCTTGGTGGCAATATTTGCATGAATTTATTGCATTTATCCATGAAGTATGACTGTATTGTATATCACATAAAGTCAATGGGAAGACAAGTTGTCATAAAGTAACTAGCAACTTAGACATCAATAATGGCTCACATCATTCTCAACTAACAAGTGTGGTCCACGTAATGCGTTATTCGAAAGCATACCGTAATCATCGATCTCTCCGGGAATCGCCATCGCCAATTTTCGCAGTTGCGCATGGGAATGTGAGGATAATTGTTTTAAACATGTAAAATGTAAGCAGAGGGACGTATTGCAAAGCGGGTTTCTTTGCACTTTGATTGGACTGCCGATTTATGTCATGCAATTGTGCCTTGCGTTAGTTATATCATATTCACTTTGACCGCAATTATCACAATAGTTCTCATTACTGTTTGGCTAACATAAATTCCGTGCTATGTAGATGACCCGCATATTTACCTAGGATATTTTGCGGAGATCTCGAAACAGGTCAATGTCAAATTGATTAGTACTCAAAATTTACAATTTCCAGTGAACATCGGTCACATATCCCGGTTGAGCATCTGTTTGTCTTTCAGCGATGGCTGGCCGGTGTGTGTGCCACAACCTGAAGTCGTGAGTCTGGAAGTTGAAGACAGCAATGAGATCGGTCCGCTGGCCCCGTGCTTCAACGCGATATGTTCCGGGAACACGTCCAGGAGGTACACGAGGAGGTTGTCGCGCGACAACCAATCAAAGGCCGTGTTCATAACTTACTAACTCAAGGAATGGCATTCGTCCTACACTTACTTAGTTGTACACTTGTTTTATGTATCTTCCTTTTCGAGGTTTTTTATCAACCATTCATTCCGCAATGTGACAACCGTAGTTGTAGCATTAATGCAAGAACACATATGCAGTAGCGTATAAATACACATTGATGCACCCGCACACATACATACGCACACCCATTTACTTACACACTTACACATAAATGCTCACATTCCCACTCACACGCAAACACACTCACAGGCACACACATATTTACAAACACCACACACACACACACATACACACACACACACACACACACACACACACACACACACACACACACACACATACACACACACACACACACACACACACAACACACACACACGCGCACGCACGCACACACACACACACACACACACACACACACACACACACACACACACTCACACACACACACACACACACACACACACACACACACACACACACACACACACACACACACACACACACACACACACACACACACACACACCTTTCCGTCCAACCTGTAGAAGTCAGCCTCTGTGTTCGTCCTCCTCCGTGTCCCTGTCTGCGACAGTCGCGTGGTACAAGTTGACTGTTTATTCATTCTTCGTTGCAGTAACTGCATTTCTACGGCAACTTGCATTTGGTGCAGACATGAAGGAGGCGAGAGGTTGCAGGATCCGTACTGCAATTTGTATCATGCTTCATGCGGACAAATATACTCCCCAAACCAACCTTGGTCGGAAGGTGAATAGGGCTCATATTTTCTACTCAGCCGATTAATTTATCAACCTTGCAAATAATCACCCATTGCACTTCTCTGCATTATGCCCTGTCTGTTTTTTATGCATGAATAATACAATGACAATGTATTTTTGATAAGGATATACAACGTCTTGGTATGCGCCACAGGCAATTAAGATGGTACACATTCTATATTTGTATATTACCAGATGTGCAAATGAACTTACGCAACAATCCGATATCCTGCATTGCGAAGAAACAGGTTTATTTTATACTATGTTTTCGTAAACACGTTAGTTTTTTGCTTGATTTAATCATTTATGTAAGGTGGCTCGTTATAATTTATTGAAAGTCGTGTTTTCATAAGAAACATTCGATAAATGACACAAATATGACAATGGAACAGTTTTGAAATATTCACGTTTTTGACGAGTATATGTGTACATACAAACCTTGCGCCAAAAGAAAATCAGAGTGTCATAGTTGCCTAACATCTAGCAGTAGCGTATAGTAGAGAGAACAGTAGAGAGAGAGAGAGAGAGAGAGAGAGAGAGAGAGAGAGAGAGAGAGAGAGAGAGACAGACAGACAGACAGACAGACAGACAGACAGACAGACAGACAGACAGACAGACAGACAGACAGACAGACATACAGACAGACAGACAGACAGACAGACAAACACAGACAAACACAGACAAACACAGACAAACACAGACAAACACAGACAAACACAGACAAACACAGACAAACACAGACAAACACAGACAGACACAGACAGACACAGACAAACACAGACACAGAGAGAGAGACAGTGAGAGACACAGAGAGAGAGAGAGTGAGAGACAGAGAGAGAGACGGGGGAGGCAGAGAGAGCGAGAGAGAGGAGAGAGAGAGAGAGAGAGAGAGAGAGAGAGAGAGAGAGAGAGAGAGAGAGAGAGAGAGAGAGAGAGAGAGAGAGAGAGAGAGAGAGAGAGAGAGAGAGAGAGAGAGAGAGAGAGAGAGAGAGAGAGAGGAGAGAAGAGAGAGAGAGAGAGAGAGAGAGAGAGAGAGAGAGAGAGAGAGAGAGAGAGAGAAGAGAGAGAGAGAGAGAGAGAGAGAGAGAGAGAGAGAGAGAGAAGAGAGAGAGAGAGAGAGAGAGAGAGAGAGAGAGAGAGAGAGAGAGAGAGAGAGAGAGAGAGAGAGAGAGAGAGAGAGAGAGAGAGAGAGAGAGAGAGGAGAGAGAGAGAGAGAGAGCGAGAGAGAGAGCGAGAAAGAGAGAGAGTTCCTAAATTCGCAGTCAAAACATGTGTAGTGTTTCTTATTGGTTAAAACGGCAACCGAAAACGTTAGACCTATAGTCGCGTCTGAAAAAACTAACACCCGATGAAACCACTTCGTGATTGTTGCTGCAAAGGCAACAACCGCTGTCAACAATATGCAGCACAGAGTGATTGACATGTTCATCTGTACGTCAGCTATGTGTAGCCTTAAAGAACACTGTTGCCAGCAATGTAGGTCATGTGATAAAATC
>CBDHHR010000312.1:0-17500 GCA_965263245.1 Metamycoplasmataceae bacterium
TTGCGGATCGAATTCATTTTTCATGCGATGGGCAGTCAATTCGGACATTGTTTCCTGCTACTTTTGGTAGTTTCACAACAAAGGGGAATGTATAATTGTTTGGTTCTTATCGCACAGTAAGCATCAAGTGACTAACGAATGTCATTGCGAATATATACGTAACACAGACTGGAATCGAAATACAACATTACGCCAGGTATACATGACCTGCGGGCAATGACAAATTATGTGGCTCACATATTCCGCTAATGTGTTCGTTCTCTGGTGCCTTTCCCCAGCCTACACTGACAGAGTCTTGTCGGGATGTCTTTCTCGCCGGCACAACGTCTGCCTCGTCGCCAAACGGCTCCGTGTCCATCTCCGTCGTTGGAACAGCTCCTGCACTGGGCGACTCTGTCATGACGGTTACACCTGGATTGTTGACACCAAACACACGTTGTCATAAGCAGGACTCTTCAAACACATATTCAGTGTCTCATACTGAATCAAATATGGCATATTTAAATAAAGTATGGTGTTTCCAGCCACGATTATTAACTATTTATGTCACCAACCGGTAAACGTTGACGCAAATTGGACATGCTTGTTTCGTGTGTGCCAACTGTGGGACTCACCTCGAGAAATGTTTGTCGTCTTTTGTCCTGCCCCGTTCACACACACCAGGGTGACGTAATACTTGTGATTGTCCAGCAACAGACCCGACAGTGAGGTGTTGCTCACAAACTGATTCGTAGTAATTTTGACAAAAGGCTGCACATCCGTATCACCAGGACCGCTGCCGATGGCCCACCACGTCTCGACAACCTTAAACACGATGCACCCAAGTATATAATTATGAACGAGATCATTTTCGTCAATATATGCGCATGACGATGATCTCGTATCTTTTCATCTTCACCATATCACACTAAAATGTTCTTTGCACTGTTGAATAGTAAACTATTACTCTTTTAATGAATCTATTGGCATCCCATACAAGAACATATTTAAATATGATCAGTACAACTGTTACAGGGGTCCAAGCGAATATCAAAAGGTATACATTTAGTTATATTTTCAGATCAGTCAATTATTTTTACTCTCGTTTTAGGTAATTGACACATCCACTCTTGCCGTCACAAAGGCCAAGGATGATATAATTTGGTTCAGTTATACGATCTGTAGAATCTGATACACTTTTCTATTACGGTCCACACAGACTCCAAGCCGACCGAGTGTAGAACGTACGATTATCGATGTATTTTTATACCTCAATATGTATTACGAAGGTAAGATGGAGCATCCGTACCTTTGTTTCACAGATAAGCATGAAAATGTGAAAATGAGGGGAACGTACAATTCTGATTACCGAAATATCACTCGATTAAAATAGTTTTATACCATATATATTTATATATTTTTTTGGTTTTCAGATAAGGACGTTATAACTATCATACTTCACCTCACTTTCGCCGTCAAACGCTTGGTAGTGTATAGCAATGGTTGAGTTGTCTCCTTGGTAGGTGGACGGTTCGTCCTGATTCCACGACATGTCAACATGGTAGAGCATTTCAATGACTGGTGGCGTCGTATCTACGTACACGCCGGCGGACGACGCTGTCACGTACTGGCCAGACGCCGTCACTGCCTTCACCGTCAGGTAGTATACTTGTAGGTACGTCTCATTGCTACTCGTCCCCGCCTGCCTCGGCTCCAAATTAAGGCCTGAGATATCGACGTGAACAACCTGAGTCTGATCCACTCGACATGTCTTAGTACACACCAACTCATCGCAGACATGTTGGCACGGAATGCAGGGTCGATTGATCTAAAACATTTGGAAATGGTTTTGATTTGTTAAACATCGAGTCGCGTTTATGTTTATTCCGAACGGTCATTGTTGTTACTTGGTGCAATGTTCACCATAAACCTTCTATAGATGGAACCAAAATACGAAGATGTGTTCAATTATATGCTTGCCGATAGTTATGGTAAGTGGTCAACTTAAGTTATTATATCACACATGTATTGACTCGGAAAATGTGATCGACTGTTCTGAAAACGTACATTTGTTGAGGAATCTCAAACAATCGCTGAGTGTGATAACAACAGTTGTATATGTGGCGTTGTAGATTCATACTGGAACATTTATGGAAACATCCAAATACGCCAGGTGACCAGGAAAATGTATTTACTATTTTATTTGAACGTTTACATAACATGTATTCACTAGTTCGTAATCGCCTAAAAAGACAATATCAGTAACTATTTGAATGATACATTATTACATTGGAATTAAATATGCTAATAAGTGGTTATAGCAAACCAAAACATCGACGGAGTTGCAAGCCTTGAGCAGATGGACGTAGCAAGAATGTTACGTACGTAGGTGGTAAACTCATTAGACTAGAAGACACACACTCTCATTGTTGGACGTTCTAAAATGATGACAGGTCGACAGGGAAAACAATACAGAATGGAGAGAACACATTTATAATGACGCTCAGGGAAAGACGAAGAGTTATGGTAAATCGTACTACATGGCTTTGGCAAGACATTACTGTGTATAAGGCGGAATGTCTTATTATTTATTACTTGGACAATAATTCAGCAGAGTCTTAGGACAATACCCTAACCGTTGAACTATAAAATACATTGACACGTGACACTTGAATAAATGAAAAGATCAAAATCGTAATCAATAGAAAGATTAATTGATGAATGGTGCAATATCATAATTGTAGGATGGGCGTATTAATATATCTACGGGGAAGTTCATTACAGAGGAACTGAGCAAGACTAATCAAAATAAAATAATAAACATGATAAACTGTCAAATCCGCGATGGCAGCCCGTTCTTGGATGTGTATGTAATAACATACTACTACTAATAATAAAATATACTACGTATACCATGTAAAACATGTTAACAAGTGTAAAATAATTACGTATAAATTATATATTTACATAGTAAACTATATTCTTTTTAAAACAATATATTTTGAAATGTGTGGACTTGGGATGTGATAATAGATTGACGACCAATGTCATATTAAACAGAGTGTCAATATCATACAAGATGGCAGGGGAAACAATTTGGGTAATTTAAACCCGTCACAGTATCAATGTACACAACATAACACGTATCATTTGATAAAACAGCAAGAGTGCGTATACAATAGATGTCATTTAAGTGTCACATCTATACTATCACTACCTTCTGATATGGCGACACATCGTTGTCATATGCAGTCGTTCCGACAGCGGCGAGGAATTCAACTACTGGATGAGCTTGACCACGAAAAGGTTCTCCGAACCGACAAAGGTCAGTGTGTGCTGCCGGGAGTCTGTAGCGATACGAGTTTCAAGACAATCGACACGATATTAACATTAAAATCGCAATCGAAAAAACAAACCACAGCAACATTATTGATATGAATGTCTCTAATGTCTTAATGCAATGCCTTGTTCAGAAAAAAAAACAGGTTAATTACAATTTAGAATGGGATCATATTTTTATATAACCAACGTTATTGAAGTTATGCTTCTGTTACAAGATATAAACGGTTGAAACAATAATACTGGGACTTACGTCAGCTTTCTGATTATGGCCGAGGTCTCTGGGGGGCTAAATGGATCAACAAGCGGCGCCACCCAACCGTGACGGTTGTAGACGCCGATAGTCAACTGGGTTCGGGAGGTGACGCTCGGTGTGCCAGACATGAGCGCTTTCTGTCGCTCATCAACGTAAAGCCTCAACTCCCAGTTTTGCTATGAAATATATAAATGACATATCAGATTACCACAATAATAACTACTACAGCACAGCAATGATAGCAACAACAGCAACAATAATAAAGATGATGATAATGATAATGATAATGATAATGATAATGATAATGATAATGATAATGATAATGATAATGATAATGATAATGATAATGATAATGATGACAATTATTATAATTATTAGTATTATTTTTTTAACACTCGGACAAAACAAAGATTAATGTAAACATCAATCGATTAGGCTAAATGTATATACAATAAATACATACATATAAAAATAAATAAAGGAATACAAATAATCAGCACGAACACAATATGTTCGTAATCGCCCGAGTTACACATACACTGCGGGTAAACAGTTAAGGCTTCAGCACATAATGTAATGTGTCCGGCGATGTTCTGCTGGTAACACGTGACACAAGAGCGTTCGTTACTCACTACTGCCGTGATTTGAGAAAAATGTACAGTCATAAGTTCTGCTTCGTGTTCCCAGGACAAAACACTGGCAACACAACAGGACACAAATAAAATCTAAATACAAATTACCATATTTGAGGATACATTTGTATAACGATATAGATGAAATATTTTTACCTCGAAAGCAACAGGGATAGATTATGGGTACCGTTCTAGCGTTTTGGTGTCGGAGTGGGGGGGGCTTGAGGGTGCTCAGCTCCCAATATTGAGATTCAGTGAGCTGGATATAGGTTCAGCCCACCTATACATTTTAACAAATGGGTTGTTTGAGTTAGTGCAAATCGCAACTACGGAGAGCCAGAAGAGCGTTGGAACACTAATCTCGTCGACACCTGTTAACTTTCACGCCAACTATAATTGCCATGAATTTAATCAACATCCGATGATATCAAGTTACGTTGGCGTGTGGCAATTACCATCCTGATATCATGTTCTGAAGGTTCGCGACACCGGAAACGGATTGGCGGTGAAGCTGTAGGTCAGTCATTCCTTCCTCAGTATCTATTTCTTTCTGCTAAAGAAGAGCCATACTTACGTCTGATGCCATTGGTTGATCCTGATTAATGGTCAGTGTGTATGTATGTACATCCTTCGTAGAGTCAAAGTCCAAAGCGAAGATTGAATGAGAGCTCTTGTTTGAATTTGAACACCATAGCACAATCGAGTCAGTCAAATGTCCCTCGTAGGTAGTGTCTGGAGAAAAGATATACATACATACATACATACATACATACATACATACATACATACATACATACATACATACATACATACATACATACATACATACATACATACATACATACATACATACATACATACATACATACATACATACATACATACATACATACATACATACATACATACATACATACATACATACATACATACATACATACATACATACATACATACATACACACACACACACACACACACACACACACACACACACACACACACACACACACACACACACACACACACACACACACACACACACACACACACACACACACACACACATACATACATACATACATACATACATACACGTTTGCACAATATTTCTCTCTGTAAGCTCATCCGTCTATCAGTCCGTCCGCCTTTTTGTCTGTCAGTCTCTCCGTCTCTCCGCCAGCCGTCTGTCTGTTTCTCCGTCTGTCCGTCTGTCCGTCGGTCCGTCGGTCTGTCGGTCCGCCGGTCCGCCGTTCCGTCTGTCTTACTGTCCGACTGTCTTACTGTCCGCCTGTCTTACTGTCTTACTGTCCGCCGTCCGTCCGTCCGTCCGTCCGTCCGTCCGTCCGTCCGTCCGTCCGTCCGTCCGTCCGTCCGTCCGTCCGTCCGTCCGTCCGTCCGTCCGTCCGTCCGTCCGTCCGTCCGTCCGTCCGTCCGTCCGTCCGTCCGTCCGTCCGTCCGTCCCGTCCGTCCGTCCGTCCGTCCGTCCGTCCGTCCGTCCGTCCGTCCGTCCGTCCGTCCGTCCGTCCGTCCGTCCGTCCGTCCGTCCGTCCGTCCGTCCGTCCGTCCGTCCGTCCGTCCGTCCGTCCGTCCGTCCGTCCGTCCGTCCGTCCGTCCGTCCGTCCGTCCGTCCGTCCGTCCGTCCGTCCGTCCGTCCGTCCGTCCGTCCGTCCGTCCGTCCGTCCGTCCGTCCGTCCGTCCGTCCGTCCGTCCGTCCGTCCGTCCGTCCGTCCGTCCGTCCGTCCGTCCGTCCGTGCATGACGCCTTACTTACTCGGATGTATTTGGAATCCAAAGCCTCTTGTCGCCTTCAGTTCCTCTTCATGGACATTAAGCGACGTGTCTCCCGGCAGTCCTGTGTCGATGGTCCTCAGTCCGTTACTGCGCCGGCCGCTGTCCGCAACACTCGGTGTGTCGCCGTCAAACAAGACGGGCATATAGTCCGCAAACACGCCCTTGGGACCGTCGAAGAAGACGACGGACGTGACGGCGCGTAGAGACCCACTCGCTGCCTGGATCTCAAACTGCACGCATACAATACCTTTAAACATTACTCACAAACTCGCGCAAACACACTGATCGTATATTCATCATGCTTGCAGGTTTGAATACATACATACATACATACATACATACATACATACATACATACATACATACATACATACATACATACATACATACATACATACATACATACATACATACATACATACATACATACATACATACATACATACATACATACATACATACATACATACATACATACATACATACATACATACATACATACATACATACATACATACATACATACATACATACATACATACATACATACATACATACATACATACATACATACATACATACATACATACATACATACATACATACATACATACATACATACATACATACATACATACATACATACGTACATACATACATACATGTCGCTTGACATACAGGATAGTTTTGGTTAGTTGGCAACGTAAAAACGCAATATATTATGCAGGTAGCCATTCTTTCTGCGACCAGACTTAGTTTTTGTACAGATTTGGCCGATATCGAGTTAGTCAATACATTTACCAAACAAAATAGAACTTGCCTTATAAATCCCTCCACTGGATACGTCTGCATCTGTTTGAACTGCCGCTGACAGCATCCGTCTCTCTCTCACGTCACGACGAAGTGTCATAAGCAATCCGTTTTCGGTGTAAGTGTTCTAAACACAATGGTAAAACTACTATTATCTCCCACTACGCTTCTGTTTCAATACACATTGTTCTGTCATTTGTAGTGTCGCGCATAGGACAAGTACAGTTAATGTTTGATTATGTGTGTGTGTGTGTGTGTTTATGTGTGTGTGCGTGCGGAAGTGCGTGATTGCATGTATATATATATATATATATATATATATATATATATATATATATATATATATATATATATATATATATATATATGCATATGTATTAATAAAGGTAACTGCACTAATTTAAATTCGGCTTATAACTGCATCTAACCTGGAATTCACGAAAAGCGACGCCATCTTGTTTCTGTCGCTGCATTCCGCGCAGGTATTTATGGACGAGTGGCTTCCAGTCGGCGTTGTGACTCGACATTGGGTAGACTCGCCGAGGACAGGAAGGGCCAGTCCCCAACGGGAGATAGAGGAAGACTCCTGCAGGTTAATTACATACATCACAATTATGTTTATATATCATTCTGTGCAATTATAGTTTAAACAATTAGTAATTATAAATTACTACTGGAAAAGGAGATGTATTATTATGTTAAACTGTTCAATAGATATAATTATTTCTACCTTTTCTTGTGTTTTATTACTGCTCCGTCCACAATATTATTTAGCATGGTGATATGATTTATATTTGAAGCGGAACGGTAACTCAGCCAGCGCTGCTCTTTGCAATATCCATTCAGAGGCTGAATGTCAACTATGCAGATGGAATTATTTCATAGTGGTTTTGTGTATCATATTATATTTTGTTCCACAAAGTACCCATATGACAATAACAATACTATACAACATATAGCGTATCGAACCTACCGTGCATCTCGGTGGTGGAATGTTGGTATGTGATCTCTGCCGTAAAGTCACGTCCATGTTTCACGGATCCTGCTGTAGGGGCGGCAGCGTCGAGCAGGATTGGCCGACTGAAGACTGACCGCGACAAGCCAGCGCCATTCGTCTCTTGTAGCTCAATGTAGTACACGACGGACTCCTTCAAGTGAATGTAACAAGAAACGCCTTCAGTACCAGAACCGCATTCTGCAATACCGTGACAACAATGTTTGTAATAAGTTAATACGTGTTTGCCAGCTCTGCATTTATATATATATAGTAATTAATAAAAATGACAATAAAGCATGTATTATTATCACTAGTTAATATAACCGAAGTTAAATTAATTTTAAAATGCACCAGTTATTACCTTAATGCGACATCACAGTTGGCTGGGTTCAACAAATCAAACAATAATTGGAACAATGTCAATGAGCTAAGTTATTAAGTTATTACGAACACGCCTGTCATTTACATCATTCTATGGACTGTTGTCCAGCTCATAATTCCATTGTGATATCTTTACAATATGAGGTGTAAAGCCCACACACCTGAATAATGATATTTGTAAATTCATAAGAAGAAGCGTTTGTTGGCAGTTCTATGAACTCAACAACCGACGTCATGCTGTCAATGTTCGGGGCCGTACACGACTCTCCACCACTCCATAGACGAATATACATTTTCTTCACTCCGCTCTCCGGGTCGGAGAAACCAGTCCACCAGGTCGTAACCGTGTCAGAGGTTGATGAATACAGCACGTTCTGCAACACAGAAGAGGAAATTGTGATATGTATTATCGCGATACTTTTTAGTCACAGCCTTTTGCCGAAAGTCGTAAATAGAAAATGTATACGGTAAAGTTATCGTACACAACGTATCTACATACATAATTATATTGCAACAATCAAACATCATCAATAATCACGATATTATACGAATGCCATAGAAGTTTCTTTAATAACAATATATTTTGTATTAAAGAGAGGCATGGTATTGTCCCAGCAACTGTAACTGTCCGTAGCTTGTTTTTGGTAGATATATATATATATATATATATATATATATATATATATATATATATATATATATATATATATATATATATATATATATATATATATATATATATATATATATATATACCATAATGTAATAGCAGCAAAACAAACTACGAACTTTACAGTTGCTGGGACAATACCATGCTTCTCTTTAATAAAAGATATATTTTTATTTAAAAAACTTCATTGACTCTGGGGTACCATTTTGCTAACCACGAATTGGTATTCTACACTACTGCATTTGATTGCGAGTGGAAAGTGGAAAGGACCACATCATATTATGATAACGTACCAAACGATAGTCCGGCCCGACTCCGATCCGTCCTGAAAGGACAGGTGTGGTGTCAACGACGAACGCAGCAGACGTCTCCACACACGCTCCACTCTCGTCAACAGCTACGACCAACACGTGGTATGTCTGTCCTTGAACTAATTTAAGGCGATGTCTTGTAACATCTGTGTCCAGACCAACATTCGTCAGAGGTTGAATGTCAAACAAGTGGGTGTAGTTGACGTCACGGGTGTCAAAATCACTGGTTCCCAACTGCGCGACATATAGGAAAGTTAGAATCAAGTGAACATGTTGGAATAGACAACATGGGCGAGTGCGTGTTAGTTTACATGCCGCATATTTATGTTTTATCAACATGTGCATGCACGTGTCCGCGCGCGCGCGCGCGCGCGCGCGCGCGCGCGCGTGTGTGTGTGTGTGTGTGTGTGTGTGTGTGTGTGTGTGTGTGTGTGTGTGTATGTGTGTGTATATATATATATATATATATATATATATATATATATATATATATATATATGTATATATATGTGAGTGTGTGTGTGTGTGTTTGTCTATGTGATAATCTGTTTCAATCGCCAATTTTACTCCTTCCATAAGCCCCCTCTCTTATGTGTCTCTATGGCGTCTTTATTCTTTTCATGCGCACACACTTATGTACACACGTTAGCACAAACACAAACACAAACACAAACACAAACGCACTATGTGATAATCTGTTTCAATCGCCACACACACACACACACACTTCACACACAGCACCCCACACTTATGTGTCACTATGGCGTCTTTATTCTTTTCATGCGCACACACTTATGTACACACGTTAGCACACAACACATACACATACACACACATACACATACACATACACATACACATACACATACACATACACATACACATACACATACACATACACATACACATACACATACACATACACATACACATACACATACACATACACATACACATACACACACACACACACACACACACACACACACACACACACACACACACACACACACACACACACACACACACACACACACACACACACACACACACACACACACACACACACACACACACACACACACACACACACACACACACACACACACACACACACACACACACACACACACACACACACACACACACACACACACACACACACACACACACACACACACACACACACACACACACACACACACACACACACACACCACAAGCCACCATCTGACATATAAATTAGTACTCACCAGCATTTCACACGTGACCGCCGTCTGTGCGGGGTCCACTGTGCTCATCCCCCACTGGTAAAATTGGACCGGCAACAAAAACTTGAACCCGCTCCACGAAAACGAAACCGTCGTCGCTGACGGAATGTATCTAAAATAAACATGGTTTGATCTCAGTTGTGTATGACATCGATTTTGTGCTACAAAAATGGCGTCAGTATACTAAAAATATAACACGCTCCACATACCTGCGCAAGGTAAGGGGACATCTATAATTGCCCCAACAACCTCGTCAGTACTGACACGACTACAAAAGTAATCGTTACTAATGAATACAAATGGCAATCATACGCTAAACAAGTAAATACAAGCGCATATATCTTAGCGTAGTATGTAACATTTATTATACTGAGGTGATATTCTGCCACGTACTTAGCCAGTTCTATTGTTCCGGTGGAAATGACGTGGCTTCCGTATCCGACACGTATTCCATTAGATGTCACGTCGACCATGGCGGTCGACACGCTGTAGGCACGAACAGTCACATAGTAGATGACCTTGCGAGGGATTAGCTTCAAGTATGAGATGGTCCATGTGACATTGAGACCAACGTTAGTGAATGGCCATACGTTGGTTCTCGTACTTGGGTATCTGCGGTCTGTGCCGATAGCTATCTCGTAGTGGTCGATCTCATGGTGCTTACCAATGGAACCGTCAACTTTACTCGCCCCTGTAGCAGAAAATGTTTCATCAATCCATATAACATATACATTAACTATACAGGTACACATACTGAGCGATATTAGAACTGATACTTCAATTGTAAACGGGTTCTACGCTGCAAGAAGTTAACATTTGATGTTTCCGTTAAGTCAACACAGTGGATACGGACGCCCAGATCCCGTTGTGTCCGATGCACCCGTTTACATGTGATATGCACGTGCTTGCGTCACCAATGAAACTGATTGACACTATCCCTTCTGTTTGAATATGTCAGTAACAATATATTCAACAACTGTATCCTGTATTTTAGCGTACATTTATTTTTTGAATAGTATGCTTGTAACCTGTCACGAAGACACAAATGAACATTTAAGCAAGCAGCATATATCAATGCATCTTACACTGATACTTATTATTCGTCTCTCTAATAGATCTACGTACGTCTGATAAGTGGTCCATTGCTAGCGGATTTCGGCTGACCGAATCCGTCCCAATTGGCCGAGAGGGTTGTGACAGACAATTGCAAGTTGAGGTCCACTCCTGCGATGTCTCCATCGCGTACGTTGCCCGGCAGCAGCGGCTCCAGCTGAACCGTGAGTCCGTCCGAGCGCAGAGAGTAGGTGAATCCGAGTTTATTCGTTGCTCGGACAATCACAAAGTAAGACTCCCCGTCCTTCAAATTCAACTCGTCAGTTTCCGCTTTCATGGCGCCTACAAAGATAATGATAACCACGTCAAAAGTGACGATTTTCTTACGGTCGATATAACACTTACGTGCGAATATGAGTGAGACCGCTCCTTTATTTGATATAGAATAAACGACCTGCAAAACAATGCCTTCAAAATGGCAAAAACGCTTTTATGTTGGTTCAAGTAATAATGTATTCATAAAATATGGCTATATTGTTGCTCTTACTACGTTCAGTAAATGTTCAAATTAAATTTTGAAACATGGTTGCTTAAGTTGCATTTAAAAAATAGTATATATTCATACATACATGATATATATATATATATATATATATATATATATATATACTTGAAAATATTATGAATACAAATTATGATACCAAGTAAACTAGTACCTTCAGGGATGTCAGTCATGGGGAGTACAATGGTGCCGTCAAGCTTGTGGATGGCTCACTCATATCTCTCAATGGGACACGGGTCTCCACTGAAGTCCCAGTGCGCAGACAAACCGTCATTGTTGTCTTGGAAGTCTCTGTTCCCGAAAGTAACATGCCATAATGCAGGCACCGTTACTACATTTATATATCACTGTTTTCAATGTTATCACAATAAAGAGAAAATTATTCCACATTAAAATATCAGAAAATAACCTGGTTATAGAACTGATACTTTGCTTCATTGTTTGTATGAAATTGTATTTTCTGTTGCCAATCTATGTATTGTTATTAATTTTATTTTTATTTTATTTGTATAACTGATTTATAATTTATATATTTTGCATTTCGGCCACACGTCATTTTAATATGTAAAACATATTTATTGGTATTTACTTACTTAAAAGCAATAATTATATTAAGAAATGGATTTAGAATAATTACACAACATGTAATTAAACCAAGCGGACAGTACAAATACACCCTCACGTGTATTACATTCATCACTTACATATCGTTGTTAAAGTCACTGCCGTCATAAACATATGACTTTCCCAGGGATTCTTTGCCGGAACTGACGAGACTCACGAACACTCCATTCGACGTTGCCGTGCTGTAAAGTCCAGCCGCGTTAAACCCTTTCACAGTCACAAATACACGACGTTCTCCGCTCAGGTCGAGATTACGAATAGTGATTGACAACTGACCGTCTTTGACGTCCTCAAAGTGTCGTATCTCGGTTCCACCAGGTGTTGAACCAAGGGCCACTTGATACCTGTCGTAGACAAATCAACTTAGACACAATTAAGATACTGACTGCAATATTGAAACACAATACTATTAATAATAAAATGTAGTTTATAAGAATTTATTCTGTGTGTATATATGTACTATGAATGTATTATATTAATATACGTAATTCTTTCCCAAAGTTTTGTCTTACTATGATATATTAATTATTGCATATTGTCTATACAATTCGAATATCAGCTGAAATTTACTGAACCATTTTTCTTTACAATGTGACCAACGAATTTGTCATAATCAATTGGTTAGTGTTTGGCCATCAAGACATATACATTAATAACTAATACTTAATTGTCATCAAGAATGTGTGTCACGTAAAACATCAATCGTTGCTGAAAACGTGTAGAGTAAATGTTAATGCAATCAGTAATTAGCATTACACAAGTTGTACATTTGCACCTTGTTATTCTTGTTTCAGGATCTTCAAAAGGTTCCCATGCAGCCGACACCTGCGTCAGTTCACGTTGGCAAACAACATCATCTTGCATCAGGGTATGCTCTGCAGATATTCAATCGTAATATCAGTTGTGTGTCTGCATTCAGGCCTAATGTGGTTGTTAGTATATAACAACTTCAACAAACGTTATTTGTTTTTATTCGTTATAATAAGCATAGGTGTAGTACGTAAACTAGCAAACTACAGTTATTTTACAATCGCACCATTAATTTTGTGTAACAATTAAATGAACAACATTTAATATAGCGAAATATATGCACTCATACTTGTATCTCCTTTTGTTCCATGTTGCTCCGCGTTGTCATCTCGATCGGCTGACATGACGCATATATCGCCCACTTCAACTACACGTCCCACCTGAAATTACACGATCGACCGTTTGGTCATGCATTACTACAACAACTAATTATACATGATTAGGATACAGTTGTTTTTAATATGAACTGGCATAACCAATAACAAGCCAGCGGCCCCACAAACACAAATGGAACGATGCAAGAATGTGGGGCAGAAATAAACATCTAAGTTACGGAGAGGAAACAAATGGCACACACGTGACTGAATAAATCCGAAGACGGATATAGACGAGGACCACCTAGAAATCTTAAGAAGCGAAACAACATAAGCAGAAAAAGACCGGCGAGATGAAAGGTACTCCTTGGCAGAGGATAGGAGAAACTCAGGTAGATCTGAAAGCTAGGTTTTGCCCAGCCACGGGACACTGTGATGATGAATAAATTAGAACAGTGATATCATTGCAGTTTTGTTTATCATGGAGAAAAATAAAAGTAATTTGCGACCAGTTCAATACTGTTAATGTTATCTAATGTTACCTTGGTCAGCTGATGGCATGTATTAATAACATATCAATTTTACACTGTATCTGCATGGTACTTATGTGACTATCATATTACGCTATCTCTACGTTTCTAAAACAGATCAATAACATAAAGGTTTGCAGCAGCGGTGTGTTAAGGAAGAATATTTTAATTTAATTATTGTGACGTTTTCGCTCTATTGTCGCGTTCGTAACTAAACTTCAAGAATACTTGCCTTAGGTGGTGTGTTATCCACATACACTTGTTTTGAATAAGCAGACGTCCTACGCCCAACTTTGTTGACAGCAGTAACGGTAACGTAGTATGTATTTGCGTGTTTTAAACCACCGTTCTTCATTCCTAGAAACGTCGTATTAATAGTAAATCACATTGACAGCAATACGTGCGTAACTTAGTAGTTTTGTATTAGTGTTGTTTACACAGACTTGTCCGAGTGACCGAGTAGCACGGTTCGGGCGGACAGAACGTGGCTTCTCTACTGATACAATAATATGAATTTATTATTTGTCTTGTCTGAGTATCGGACGTCCTTGCATTTCCAACGACGGCGAGTGTCGAAACATTAAAGTGATTCACACTTCCTACTTCTTCTCCAAGTACAGCTCCGGATTATGGTTGGTGCATTTATAAATGTGTGCTTTTAAACTATAAAATGTGCCTTATTTGTAAATGTTTATAATGTTCATTTGAACAACCGATATACTTACCTTTAGCCCGATACCTAGTTGTGCCTGCATCAATATGGGTATATGCATACACACTGTCATCTCCTTCTGTCGTTCCCACGCCAAACATATAGTAGGAAACTTCACTTTCCTTATCAATAAAGCCAATCCATCTGCATTCAAGTGAATCTCCCTCTGAAAAGAAAAGAAAATTTTTGTGTTTACAATAACGTTTGGTTGAACATGTATGCATTGCTGTTGCATGTACACAATATAAATAATAATCACTTGGTATTATACTTGCCTTTGTGAATCTCATCAATACATGTAAGTTGACATGTGTTTGACTTAGGCATGTGATAAGAGTGGCTCCTGTGATAGTGAATTTTCAGTCTTAACACGGGTCACTGACCCCATTTCAGAGGTTTTTAAATTACTTATGATGACATTTGTTTATGTACACCTTATGAATATTGATTCCTCTACTTGGTGGGATCGGAAATTAGCATGTTGTTCTTTTTTTTCTTGTTCTAGTACTGGTATTGAAGCGTGATCACAGCTGCTACTGGTAAGGTACACATTATTTTGATATACACTAAATAATTAGCGATGCGTTACTGTAAGTAATTAATGTTAAATATACGTACCTGGTACACATTCTGGACAAAGGATCACACCTGGAAGTGGTGCTGTATTGTCCACTATTACAGCAGATGACGCCACTGTTGTTGACAGTTCCACCTATTAACAATTCATATGTACATAAATAATGAGACTTATTCATTTGGAGATTACTTATAAACCCATAGTTACGGGTCCATATATTTGAATAAATCTGTTATTGCTTTATTTCTTCTGAATTATAAACCATTAACTACTATTATCGATTGACAATTAATTACACAGTTTACATGCAATATCAATAACAAATACGAATATACAATACATAATTGCTTTCCACAAACCATGTTTATAGCATCTAGGGTGACAATGTTTGGCAGTCCATCCACATAATGTTTGAAAACATCATTTGGTAACGTCGTGGTATTGCCAATCCATGACATTGGGTGAAGATTTCCGTCACCTGAATATGAAGAAAATGTGGTTGTAAAATTCTACACGTGTAAGTCAGCCTCGTAATTATTGATCGTGTTTTTTGTTAATTTATTCAAATAGCTAAGATCACCCGACGATAACAAACTACTTAGAAGCCCATTGATTGAGTCAGTAAGAGTTGAATTATATTTGACGTTAGCATCTCCACAAATTGTTATACAAGGTCTCATTCAACTAGTCAGCCTTTAGTCAGAATATGTGCGCCCGGCCGACATTTCTATTATTGGCACTGAAAGTGGTCACTGCCATCTAAGGTTTTTTATGGCCTCAGTGGGGCTTACACCCGAGTCACGTGGGACACACCACTTACAATGTTGGGAACGAAGTATTTAAACCAAATAACATGCCATCCCTACCTGGGTATTGAACCAAGAGCGTCGGTATACCAGGCAGATGTGCTAACCACTACACAATCTCGCAGCCCATGTATATTCTGAATTGTTCCTAATTGTTTGAGTGTCTATTGTTTCTGTTTACGCGCACTACATGGTAAATCCTCAAAATATATTCTCCACTGTTAGGTTGTATTTACTACAGAAGTCACACCGTACAATGTACAACCACACGTAGCTGACTAACACTACAGTACAAGTGATCTATTTATTCAGGTAAACACGAGATTGAATGCTATTGAATAAAGTAATGTTATATTCAAGTGGCAGAGGCTTCCGATCGGATGCAAAGATAATTAGCAGGTAATTGACACTACATGTAAATAAAATTGTTCTCTGCGAAAAAACAATGGAACAGATCTGACTTGTCTGAATTGTACCTTTCTGTCTGTTAGAAGAAACTTATAACTTGGTATAGGAATGAACATGGTGAGATTTGTTTCATAGATATTTAAGCAGAACACGCAAACCGTGAATCATCACAATGCACCCTAGTTATGTTCCATATCGTGGTATTATAAACTTTGTTTCATGCAATGACTTGGTTGTACTTGGCTAAATATTTCGGAGTACTTGAACTTGAGTTTTTCATAAAGTATTTGCATCTGCCTATAATATTATCTTTTATGCGTATTATTTTTTTGCACTTGAACTTGGCAAAATTGAAAGTGCTAGTATTTCTACTTGTACGCAAGACCATTATATATTTACCTACTCCATCTGTGATACATGGAGACACACATAAACATCATACACTAGTACACCCATGCACACATAAACCCACACATTCAAATACACACATATATTCACACACACATACATACACACATATAAATCCACACACACACACACACACACACACACACACACACACACACACACACACACACACACACACACACACACACAACACAAACACACACACACACACACACACACACACACACACACACACACATATCACACACACACACACA
>CBDHHR010000312.1:22500-27500 GCA_965263245.1 Metamycoplasmataceae bacterium
CGCCATGCTGTTGGTACGCCGATATTTTATAATGGTCAATCCCAGATTCGGGGTCAGCGAATGTCCAAGATGCAGTCAACGATGTAGTTGAATCCTTTGGAAACAATATCACATAAACCGTTCAAAGCCATTGATTTTTTCAGTGATAACAGCAGTTTAATAATAGTTAGTGACAACATATTGCTATCTTCTCCAGTATTCACTGATCAGCTACAGATACCAGTAATGGTGAACGCACTTTATTGCATAACATTTATTTAATAAAGATGTCACGGGGAGGTGTGGCTGTTAGTTAATGTAACATATTAGACGCTACAGTAATTCTAACGTAATTCAGATCTGTTGATATTTATTCCGTCATGCCCCAGTTTCCAAGATAGTAAACACAACTAAAATTAGCCAAAAGCTGCCAATAGCCAATTGGCAACATGTAACAGTTGTATATAGAAAATACTATATTCACATAATGCTTACAAATTCATTATTAATTTACTTATATCCTAATTTGTTTGCAAGTTTGTGTTGCTGCTAAACTTACTTTTTTCTCCAAATGGCCGTAAGAGATTTAATAATGGCATTGAATTCTCGAACGAGCCTTAAGTATTTGGAAATATGCAATTATTACACAAATGACCTGCCATGATAGTGGACATAAGAAACCTCTGGAAATTGGAAGGAACAAAAGTTTGGGTTTCCTGTAAAATTCAATTCTTGTTGGACAGAATATGGTAACATATTAGTTTGTATATTTATTTAATTAGTTTATGATCGGCACGAACGTACGGTATATATCATACATCTTCTTGAGTGATAAACGTGAGGTGAATTACATATTTAATAATATAAGTTCACATGTAGCTATTCCTAACTAGATTTAACAATGCTTAAATATAATTAACAAGACTCAACACGATTTAATAATAATAATAATAATAATAATAATAATAATAATAATAATAATAATAATAATAATAATAATAATAATAATAATAATAATAATAATAATAATAATAATAATAATAATAATAATAATAATAATAATAATAATAATAATAATAATAATAATAATAATAATGTAATAAAATAATAATAGGAACAAACACTATATATATATATATATATATATATATATATATATATATATATATATATATAAGTATTCTTTTGTTAGCGTCATTCCTATGTCGTAAAATGTAATCGTTAAATAAGACAGGATACCCTACACATACCCAACTAGATACATTCAACGTAATACAATTTACGTCTAATTGTGTATATGCTGCTCTCTATGTTCTATACGGTGATTGCAATATTTTAATATTCATCACACTAATAATCACCGTGTATTGCATGTATGAATAGGTATTCTTTTGTTAGCATCACCTTTTCTGATTACTCGTATGTCGTAAAATTGTAATCGTTCAGTAAGTCCTTACCCATTTAGATAGATTCAACTCAACACTATTGACATCTAATTGTTTATATGTTGCGTTCTATGTTCTGTATGGTGACTGCATGCTTATTAATCGGTCCACATATATGCTATAATGCCGTACACATTATTTCTCAGAACAGTATTGCACACATCTTTCAACAGTCGTCACACACCGTGTATTGCAGGTCGTCGTCCAAGTCTCGTCCATCGACGAGCTGAGACATCTTTGGTTCTGTCAGGTCGATCTTGACCCCGTTTGAAGTCACCGATGTAGAGGATTCCGCCTTGTTTGTGGCTGTCACGTCGACACGTACAAAGTCGCCGTGGTGCAGATGG
The DNA here is from genome assembly GCA_965263245.1 of Metamycoplasmataceae bacterium. Taxonomy (GTDB): domain Bacteria; phylum Bacillota_I; class Bacilli_A; order Mycoplasmatales; family Metamycoplasmataceae; genus DT-68. The sequence continues at coordinate 24,272 of CBDHHR010000312.1, forward strand.
AAGTGGTGGCGGACCATTGAGTTCACGGACGCGTCGACATTCTCCTTCGTATATCCGATAAGTTCGTCGTTGTTACTGCCTGAATTATGTGAATATTGTAATGATCAACATTGTCATCACCGCTGTCATTAGAACCATACACGCACACGCATAAAAACATGCATACACACAAGCGCACACACACACACAAGTTGGGAAACCAATACCGTAATGTGTTGATTTCCGAGGAAGAACTCGAAGGGGGTTAGGTTGGTATGCGCGTTCTGTGGTTTACTGGCAGGCTACTATTTTCGTGTTTTACCCTCACAGGACTACCCGGCTCCAACGCCAAAGGCTGTGGTGTTGGACGCTGGAATATTACACATTAGCTGCTTGATTTTACTTCGCTTAAGTGTTTGTGTGTGTGTATGCGGGGGGGGGGTTGTGCGTGCGTATGTGTGGGCGTATGTTGGCGTGTGTGTATGTGTATGTGTATGTGTGTGTGTGTGTGTGTGTGTGTGTGTGTGTGTGTGTGTGTGTGTGCGCGTGCGCGTGCGCGTGCGCGTGTGCGCGTGTGCGCGTGTGCGTGTGCGTGTGCGTGCGCGTGCGTGCGCGTGCGCGTGCGCGTGCGCGTGCGCGTGCGCGTGCGCGTGCGCGTGCGCGTGCGCGTGCGCGTGCGCGTACGCGTAAGTGTGGTGTGTGTGTGTGTGCGGGCATGCGTGCGTGCGTGTGTATATGTGTGTGTGTGAGAGTGTGTATATATGTATGTGCGTGCGTGTGTATAAACATGTGCGTGTGTATGTGGGAGCTGAGGTGAACACGGAACACAGACTGTCAGAGTGATGCAGTATGTACACACACTTATACAAACACACACGCACATACGTACGCGCACACATACGAACGCATAGATGACGACTGTAATGCACATACAACACATCAAATTAGTTTCGCACCTGCAGGTTTTCTGTATACATCTACGTGGTAACTCCTAATTCCGGATTCAGGATCAGAGAACCGTTTCCAGGTGCTACAAACTGTTGCTGCATCTGAAGAGTAGACTTCATCACTATCAGGGTCCTTGCCGTCTTTAACAACTCCTTTCAACGGCGGCGTCACGTCCACATAAACTGAAGTAACAACGAATCTATCAAGAACATGTAAGAGAAGTGAACATAACTTCACACACACACACACGCACGCTCGCACAGACGCACGCACGCACGCACACACACACACTCTCTCACACACACACGCACACACGCACGCACGCTCGTACAGACGCACGCACGCACGCACGCACACGCACAACACACACATACACACGCACACACAAAGACACAGACAAATATACATACACATACACACATACACACGCCAGACACATATACACACACACATTTACGCACGCACGCACGCACGCACGCACGCACGCACCACACACATCCACAACACATACATCCACACATACATATATCCACACATACACACACGCACGCACGCTTGCACGCACGCACGCACGCACGCACACCCCCCACACACACAAACACACACACACACACACACACTCTCTCTCTCTCTCCCTCTCTCTCAGCGATGCCTGACACACAACACATACCCGTTGTCATAAGTAGGTGTGTATTAAGTGTACCTCCGTCCGAATGAACTGTGACGTTTTTTTCGACGAGTCCACCATTTATAGCCGTGATGCTGCTGTAGTAGACCCGCTTGTGTTGAAGATGTAGACCGTCTACACAGTGACTCGTGACGTGATAGTTGAGTACTGTGTTAGCGACGACGTCATCATTGCCAGGATTGGTTCCAAGCACGAATAGGTACTTTGCTGTAAATTAGTATATTTTATATTTAAGAATGCAATGGATGTTGCTGTCATTTAAATTGTTCTTACAACGAACAACATTACTTGGTTTATAAAGTATGCGTTAGGGATATGTAGGTAAAACAAATAAACTTCAACTTAATACACACGAACGAAAATCAGAACATTATAAATATTGCATTTCCAACACGTTATGCAACATCACCCGATGACCCGCTTAAATACTTACTAATGCCACTTTCAGGGTCTCGAAAGTTATGCCATCTAGCACAATATCTGGTGGAAGAAGATTGGAAGGCAATGTCACCGTTTTGGTTGTTACCGTCGTAGACCGAACCCGCAATCGGAGGAGACATGTCCACTATAATAGCTTTGACAGAGTGGCCAACGGTCCTCAATTCAACTGAAGCACAAACAAGGTATGGTATATTCGTATTTTACTACGTGAATGCAACGTAGCCATTTTACATTTATGTACACATTATTATTATATTTATTTCTTATAATTATTATATGTATTTCTCATAATTTTAACTGCTGTTGTCAACACTACTGAAAAGAGTTGTTACTTTAGTGTCTAAATAAAGTGTATTATTGTTATTTAAGCATCTTCTAGATAGCATATCATAGATAGCAGAAAGACGGCTTAATGTTGATAATAGTATCGGTATAGGCCGATATAAGCTGAAAGAGCGCAAGAACTCCGTCTTGCATCGCACGATGTATCACGTTGTTTCCTTGACAATTAATCTCGCCGACCTATCTACGCTCCAACTTGAATGTCTGCATTCATCAACAAAATACAAGACAACTAACCGTTGTTTGTCACCCTCATTTTCACCCAGGCTGGCACGCCGTCGGGGACACGGAACTTGTGCTCGACGTGGGAATAATTGTGTACGGTCGTCCACGGCAGTAGGTAAGTGTCCCTTCTGCTCCGTCCCAGGCCCACTTCCCCGCCCTTGATGCCAGAATCTAGGTCCCTGTGGAAAAACAGTAACACGACAATAGATAAGTGTCCCTTCTGCTTCGACGCGCCGACGCACTACCTGTCCCTGATTCCAGCAATGCCCTTAGTCTGTCTACACATAGTAACAAACATAGTGGATAATGCACCAAGTTGATAACTCTCCTGAATTAATAGTTAATGCAATGATATTTTGTTAGCGTCATCTTGTAATCTACAAATTATCTTAATACGTTCGTTTAAATCGAATAATTAGAGTTGAAGTTTTGTGTGTGTGTGTGTGTGCGTGTGTGCGCGCGCGTGCGTGTGTGTGTGTGTGTGTGTGTGTGTGTGTGTGTGTGTGTGTGTGTGTGTGTGTGTGTGTGTGTGTGTGTGTGTGTGTGTGTGTGTGTGTGTGTGTGCGTGCGTGTGCGTGTTTGAGCCTGCGTGCGTGCGTGCGTGCT
>CBDHHR010000312.1:32500-34565 GCA_965263245.1 Metamycoplasmataceae bacterium
ACGCACACGCACACGCACACGCACACGCACACGCACACGCACACGCACACGCACACGCACACGCACACGCACACGCACACGCACACGCACACGCACACGCACACGCACACGCACACGCACACGCACACGCACACGCACACGCACACGCACACGCACACGCACACGCACACGCACACGCACACGCACACGCACACGCACACGCACACGCACACGCACACGCACACGCACACGCACACGCACACGCACACGCACACGCACACGCACACGCACACGCACACTAACAAACACGCACACGCACACGCACACGCACACGCACACTAACAACGCAGCACACGCACACGCACACGCACACGCACACGCACACGCACACGCACACGCACACGCACACGCACACGCACACGCACACGCACACGCACACGCACACGCACACGCACACGCACACGCACACGCACACGCACACGCACACGCACACGCACACGCACACGCACACGCACACGCACACGCACACGCACACGCACACGCACACGCACACGCACACGCACACGCACACGCACACGCACACGCACACGCACACGCACACGCACACGCACACGCACACGCACACGCACACGCACACGCACACGCACACGCACACGCACACGCACACGCACACGCACACGCACACGCACACGCACACGCACACGCACACGCACACGCACACGCACACGCACACGCACACGCACACGCACACGCACACGCACACGCACACGCACACGCACACGCACACAAACACAAACACAAACACAAACACAAACACAAACACAAACACAAACACAAACACAAACACAAACACAAACACAAACACAAACACAAACACAAACACAAACACAAACACAAACACAAACACAAACACAAACACAAACACAAACACAAACACAAACAAACAAACACGCACACATTTTAGTCAATAATGTAATATATATTAGTTACACAAATCAATATATGTAAAAACATGCAATACTATTTCGAAGCAGTTTTATTTTATTATTTTACACAATATTCAATTACACCTGTGCAACAATTCGTCACCGTAATTATAGTTAAACATAATGAGCGATGGCGTTACAATAGCATACATGTATAAATATAGGCTGATTGTGATTATATATGCCATGCCAATGAAATATGCCGGCGAAACTTACCAAGCACATTGCGTAGATAATAATTGAAGTAAATCGTTGTGTTATGAGCAAGCTTCAAATGGGTAAATTTCGCATAGATGACGTGACCGATATCACGTCTTTCAAAATTGTGGAACCGTCCACTCTGAAAAACCAAAAGAACGTATCAATAATTATATAATTATAATATGCTCACCCATGCAATCAAACACTCACATATGAACGCATACACCCACCCACCCACCCACCCACCCCACACACGCACACACACGCACGCACGCACGCACGCACACACACGCGCGCGCACGAACGAACGAAAGAACGCACGCACGCACGCACGCACACACACACAACATACACGCCACACACACACACGCACGCACGCACGCACGCACGCGTACGCACACGCAAACGTACACGCACACGCACACGCAAACGTACACGCACACGCACACGCACACGCACACGCACACGCACACGCACACGCACACGCACACGCACACGCACACGCACACGCACACGCACACGCACACGCACACGCACACGCACACGCACACGCACACGCACACGCACACGCACACGCACACGCCCACGCACACGCACACGCACACGCACACGCACACGCACACGCACACGCACACGCACACGCACACGCACACGCACACGCACACGCACACGCACACGCACACGCACACGCACACGCACACGCACACGCACACGCACACGCACACGCACACGCACACGCACACACACACACACAAACAATCACGCAAGCACACACGCATTATTGCTGTCATTTTGGGACCTACATTCAGACAATCTACGACTCACCTGTCTTACGTGGATGGTCCGTTCCTCTACACGGTTCATCAGCTCACAGACGCCGGCAGAGTCGGAGTCATATT
>CBDHHR010000313.1:0-2500 GCA_965263245.1 Metamycoplasmataceae bacterium
TAGCTAGGCGCCAACCAGCGACCATAGTGAAAACTGTTTTGACTACAGGTAAATGTTCCGCGAATTATATCTGTAAAGTTTAATACTAAATTGTAATTGGAATACCAAGTTTGGCATTGGTGGAAATGATCTGAAGTAACTATACAAATGATTTTAGTTGAATTTCGAATATTTCGTAATCTCTTTGGAACTGTAGCGACATTAGACATAGACTGAATTAATTGTTGGCACACGTCATCAGGCGGGATTGTCGATTACACCACCGGCCGCTGGGATTCGGGATTCATAAACAGGATGTTTATGAAGAGGTGTTTATGAAGAGTGTATGAGTTCACCTTTTTTGAGTTATCACTTATCGTGACGCAGGGTTATCCTCAAATTACTCCGTCGCGCCTAGTTGATCGTCCGTGGTCGTCCGTTATGGCGTGATGGTCGAGTGTTCTTGAAACGTTGATCCTAAACCATCACGGGTCGCTGTTTGGGTTTACGTTTTTACGAATTATCACCAGTACGGTTAAGCTTCGTGTATTCTTACGGATACCGGACTCCATGACATTGATGTAGTGAACAGTTGACGCTTTTCTATATTGATTAACTATTGATGTTTAGGTGTGGATGCATTAATGCTTTGCGGTACGGTTTTATGCATTATTGATATACGAAGGTACTGTTGTCCATCATATTGTGTATTGTTTAAATTGTTGATTTTCATTTTTCATTGAAATCAAACAAGTTGTATGTATAATACAGTAAAATCTGTCTTGGCCGGCCACTGTCTTGAGCGACCACCCGTCTTAAACGACCGATTTCTTTGGCACGGTTCGTTTCTTATTAAATCGTCCCTGTCGTGAACGACTACCTGCTGTACGCGACCAGTGACCCAAACATTTTTCACGCGATCGCTGCGTTCACCTATTAACAGCGACCGGAACATGTTTACTCGTCGGTTTCGAGTATCGTCGATGTATCTGACAGGTCGATTTATTTTATTGGTGTGTCAAAGTGCGCGAGGCTAAGGGAGACGACGACGAGGAGATGTCACCACACCGGTATTGTATGAAAATTGTGAGACGCTATTTCAACATGTTCCATATACAAATGGGCAACACAGTCACCCATAAAAACAATACCTTTGTGTTTTCAGATAAATTACAAAACACACACCTGAGTTGAAAAACACTCACATATACGTATAAACAATTGCTTTAAAGGTATAATTACCGTTACACTTATACCACTGTATGAATACAAAACTCGGCCGAATGTTCATGATCCAAAGCACCTCGGACATCAATGGAAACTGTTAGTTCTTATGTAGCGCAGTATCCAGTCCTCGGGACTTTTCAAGGCTCTTTACCAGACTTGTTCAATCGAACACAATTTCGGCTTCTCTGGAAATAATCCATCCACGCTACAATTAATGCCCGAGGACCACTCGTACACAAATGTCCACAACACTTAGTTCATACTTAGCGCTCAATGAAGTGAGGCAACGCAGAGTGAACGAACTTCGACACGACAACACAAGACTCGAGTAGTAGTAGTAGTAGCTGGACGCAAGATTAACCCATGACAGCAATAGGGCGTGCAAGCGCGAAAACGAGGCTGGTGGCAGGAGGTCCATATACTCCATGTTAATATATAGGACTTTGTTTTGTTTTTGGTCGTAATAATCGAACTGTTCCGAAATAGCGTATTTCAGTTATATTGTCCGAAGGATTATTACAAGCAGAAGCAGTGGAACACTTTGCCGGTGACAATGATCACGGAAATCATGAATTTTAATCGATTATTATGGTGGTTGCCATGGCAATAGCGGCAAGTACTTGTGTTTGGCGATTTCGACTAATAAAGAAGAGTGCCAGTTTTAGCGCAGTACAACCTGTTTGGGCCAAACGTATACATGTGTTATGATTATGTGCATTTAGACAACTTGTCAGATATAAGTGCTTATCGAAACCACAACGTACAGTAATGTAAAACGCAAATCCCTTAAAAGACATATAGGGGCTAACATCGTGTCTATTATGTTCACTACGTAAATCGCTATGTGTCTATGACTGTGTGATAAAAGCAATATTAAATAGGACATTTAAGATAAGAAACGTATAACACAATATATTTATGAACTGATTTTCCTAGTATTTATCAGTTGGAAGCTACAACTGTCATCCCTCGTTAGAATATTATGATTGTGTCCATTCCCCAATTAGTCTCGCTTAGTCCCCAATAAGCTCCAGTCGCGCGGAGTCACGCAATGTATCGTGACCCACTTACAGGCCCTATTTGGGTTTGGGATGCTGTTTAAGATTGTGTCCGTATGGCACGAGAGCAGGTAATGCGAGGAACAGGCATGATTACGTAAAATCTATAACAATGGTATACAATATTTTTTTAATGTAGAATCATGTTAGCATTACACATTCCACAACATTCAACATAATACCTAAACATATTCATAATTCTTGTATACGTTCTTCACTTTCTAGAGAATTCTGCG
>CBDHHR010000313.1:7500-12500 GCA_965263245.1 Metamycoplasmataceae bacterium
ATCACGTCCCTCGTGTGCGCGCTCAGTCGTGTCATCTGCGGCGGCTGGAGCCGACGCGTGACGATGTACTTCGACAACGATGACGACGCCCGCAATGTCACGTGGCTGAAGCCGGACCAGGTGGACAATATCCTCGACATGGCCTTCTACCCCCCGCAGACACTCGCCACCTCCTCCTACGAGGGCCGCATCTACATCTGGTCACTCAACACGCAGGTAGTCACGTGACATCTGGTCACTCAACACGCAGGTAGTCACGTGACATCTGGTCACCCAACACGCAGGTAGTCACGTGACATCTGGTCACTCAACACGCAGGTAGTCACGTGACATTTGTTCACCCAACACGCTGGTAGTCACGTGACGTCTGTTCACTCAACACGCAGGTAGTCACGTGACATCTGGTCACCCAACACGCAGGTAGTCACGTGACATCTGTTCACCCAACACGCAGGTAGTCACGTGACGTCTAGTCACCCAACACGCAGGTAGTCACGTGACATCTGGTCACTCAACACGCAGGTAGTCACGTGACATCTGTTCACCCAACACGCTGGTAGTCACGTGACGTCTGTTCACTCAACACGAAGGTAGTCACGTGACATCTGGTCACCCAACACGCAGGTAGTCACGTGACATCTGTTCACCCAACACGCAGGTAGTCACGTGACGTCTAGTCACCCAACACGCAAGTAGTCACGTGACATCTGTTCACCCAACATGCTGGTAGTCACGTGACGTCTGTTCACTCAACACGCAGGTAGTCACGTGACATCTGGTCACTCAACACGCAGGTAGTCATGTGACATCTGGTCACTCAACACGCAGGTAGTCATGTGACATATGGTCACTCAACACGCAGGTAGTCACGTGACATCTGTTCACCCAACTCGCAGGTAGTCACGTGACATCGGGTCCCTCAACACGCAGATAGTCACGTGACATCTGTTCACCCAACACGCAGGTAGTCATGTGACATCTGGTCACCCAAAACGCAGGTATTCACATGTCATCTGGTCACTCAACACGCATGTAGTCACGTGACATCTGGTCACTCAACACGCAGGTAGTCGCGGCACGTGGTGCAGTGTATGTGTGTGACAGATGGTATATAAGGACTAACCTCTGCCTATAGATATATCGATTGTAAAATTGAAAGTAGCATTAGAGGCAAAACTGTCGGTAAACAGGGTCCGCCCGCTAATATTCCAATATGGTTTCTACGGGAACAACAGGAAGAGAGACTACCTCACAAAGACGTCATTAAGTCACACCATCAGTGACTATTTTCTAACTGACGGTCGAAAATGTTGTCGACCAAAAGAAGCTTCAGTGTGCAGTCGCGTCATGGTGACAATCTTCATTTACAACTCGTCTTTGTTGCGACTACAATTGTGGAATAGACGAAGATCTACTAATTAATACTCAATCGAAACACATATACAACATCGTGCAATGCTGTAGCTATAGGAAACCACCGTGTTGCTAAATATTTTATAACACTGAATCATGATAATTATAGGTTTTCATAAGTAATTATATTAATGCCTGCCTGCCTGCCTGCCTGCCTGCCTGTCTGTCTGTCTGTCTGTCTGTCTGTCTGCCTGCCTGCCTGCCTGCCTGCCTGCCTGCCTGCCTGCCTGCCTGCCTGCCTGCCTGCCTGTCTGTCTGTCTGTCTGTCTGTCTGTCTGTCTGTCTGTCTGTCTGTATGTCTGTCTGTCTGTCTGTCTGTCTGTCTGTCTGTCTGTCTGTCTGTCTGTCAGACATGTCTGTCTGTCTGTCTGTCTGTCTGTCTGTCTGTCTGTCTGTCTGTCTGTCTGTCTGTCTGTCTGTCTGTCTGTCTGTCTGTCTGTCTGTCTGTCTGTCTGTCTGTCTGTCTGTCTGTCTGTCTGTCTGTCTGTCTGTCTGTCTGTCTGTCTGTCTGTCTGTCTGTCTGTCTGTCTGTCTGTCTGTCTGTCTGTCTCCTCCTCTCTCTCATTTATCTTTCTTTTATCTGTTTTACATTTCCAATTGCCACTTAACTTCAGAGCGGGTTGATTAACTATAGGCATTATATATTCCTTAATTGTAATAATTGATGCTGCTACTATCTGTAGTCGTGGTTCGTTTTATGTGTCACTAATTCATACATTGTGTCATTCACAAGATGGCCTAGCAAAATATTTACTCATTCGCTTACTATTTTAACATAATTATCCACTTGTGCCTTTGCTATACAATTGTTTGTCCCCTCTTCTTTCTCTACTCGCTCTCTCGCTCTCTCGCTCTCTCGCTCCCTCGCTCCCTCGCTCCCTCGCTCCCTCGCTCCCTCGCTCCCTCGCTCCCTCGCTCCCTCGCTACCTCTCTCTCACACACACACTCTCTCTCTCTCTCTCTCTCTCTCTCTCTCTCTCTCTCTCTCTACCTACCTACCTACCTACCTACCTACCTACCTACCTACCTACCTACCTACCTACCTACCTACCTACCCACCTACCTACCCACCTACCCACCTACCCACCCACCCACCCACCCACCCAAGGCAAAGGTCGGTGCATGTAACCTAGTTTTGCGGTGCTATTGACCAATCAGACCAATGAGCTCGACGTTTCAGTGATACGAACGGCCCTTCATAGTTAGCAATCTTTCGTGTCATTTCTATTTCAAGAGGGGATAACTGATCTTTCCCCCTGGTGAATGCTGGAATTTTAACTTCTGCACATTGGCTACCGACAATATATTGAATATCTAAGCCTCTGTCGGCTAAGACTACATCACCTGGAAGAATGTAACTTAGAAATCTATAGTGCTCCGTGATATGTTTATCGGTCACTCGACCACCCCAACCCTTTGAAATAAAAGAAATTGCACGCAGTCAAACATAATGTGAGCCTTTCAACACCTACGTAATACCGTGATGTCGTCTCTATTTACTGAACGAGCAGAACTGTCTCTCCGGGAACAGAACGGCTGCAGTTGACAGTGAGCGTTGCCAGTGGAAGCCGTTGACTCGTAAGGAAGCACACATTACCGCTGCGCTGTTTGTCTGTCAGCTAGCTCGATCGGTCCGCCGTAAACAGAGCATGACCGAGGGGTGTCACTGCAGCGTCACGGGGTGTGGCATGTTTTCATGAAACACAGGATAAAGGTATCTCGTAATTCTCGTAGGCATATGATTTCTTCCACATATATCGCACGTTTACGAGAACGATAGCGGTGAAGATGTGTGTGTGTGTGTGTGTGTGTGTGTGTGTGTGTGTGTGTGTGTGTGTGTGTGTGTGTGTGTGTGTGTGTGTGTGTGTGTGTGTGTGTGTGTGTGTGTGTGTGTGTGTGTGTGTGTGTGTGTGTGTGTGTGTGTGCGTGCGTGCGTGCGTGTGTGTACATATATATATATATATATATATATATATATATATATATATATGTGTGTGTGTGTGTGTGTGTGTGTGTGTGTGTGTGTGTGTGTGTGTGTGTGTGTGTGTGTGTGTGTGTGTGTGTGTGTGTGTGTGTGTGTGTGTGTGTGTGTGTGTGTGTGCATCATACTAATAGTTTCTAGTAATTATGGTATAATAATTTTATGGATGTAAAATTCCTGAATAAGATCATTGAATTGAATGTGTTTAATTAATTAGCTAATTTATTTATTTATTAGTACTTACCATATGGTGCGTTTTACCACATTTAAGTGCTGTCAGGATGTATGTACCAATTGTGTAAAATTCCAGAGTGCAACAGAAGGAGAATTGCACTTTTACGTACAATCTTTTAAACGGTTATTGTATTTAATTGAACTATATTTCGCACAATGCAGTGGTCGAATTACGCTGCTTTGGCATATTATAAGTTTACATTTTATACATTGATGCAGTGATCTCTTCCATACAAAATGTCATGTTTGTATCTCAATTGAACGACACGTATTGTGTCCGCTGTAACGGTTCGGATGACATATTGCCGCTGACAGGCCAAGTTCAAAATAAATGCCTGAGCCGTATTGTTACGTGGGATATTTACTTTTTCTGTTACAGGTCTGTGTCAACCACATACTGTCAACGCACGCGTCAAAAACCCTGTCACAAAGTCTAAGTTTGACTCAGTTTTAATCGACTGTTCTGCCGATGATCCAAACGGCGACACAGAATGTAGACGGGGTCCCCGGTCATGATGGGTCGACTTATCCAAACTACTCGAAGAAATCGTCTACGATTCTGGGAATTTTCCACTTGTTCATCGTCTTCGTGCTGTTCCTTACGACTCTCACAGCAGTGGGAAAGGGACAGGCCAACAGCCAAAAAAGCTACCTGATATTTCCGCTGATCGCCTGCACTCTCGTAAGTATGCACGAGTGCGTGCGTCTATTTACGCATGTGTGTGTGTGTGTGTGTGTGTGTGTGTGTGTGTGTGTGTGTGTGTGTGTGTGTGTGTGTGTGTGTGTGTGTGTGTGTGTGTGTGTGTGTGTGTGTGTGTGTGTGTGTGTCTGTGTGTGTGTTGTTTGATCAGATAACTGTAAATCGAGCCAGTTATCATTAAGGTGCATTGCACTGTGAATAAGTCGAGCCTACCTACAGGGGCTTTAGACACATCCAGTTATCATACAACGTACACTGAGTGCACTGTGAATAAGTCGAGCCTACCTAAAGGGGCTATAGACACACCCAGTTATCATACAACGTACAGAGAAGCACTGCGAATAAGTCGTGCCTACCGCCAAGGGTCATAGACACACCCAGTTATCATACAACGTACACTGAGTGCACTGTGAATAAGTCGAGCCTACATCCAGGGGTATAGACACACCCAGTTATCATACCACGTAAAGTGAGGCACTGCCAATAAGTCGTGCCTACCGCCAAGGGTGATTGACACACCCAGTTATCATACAACGTACACTGAATGCACTGTGAATAAGTCGAGCCTACAACCAGCTGTACAGACACACCGAGTTATCATACAACGTACACTGAAGCACTGTGAATAAGTCATGCCTACACACCCAGTTATCATATAACGTACACTGAGTG
>CBDHHR010000313.1:17500-22555 GCA_965263245.1 Metamycoplasmataceae bacterium
TATATATATATATATATATATATATATATATATATATATATATATATATATATATATATATATATATATATATATATATATATATGTATATATATATATATATGTGTATATATATGTATATATATATATATATACATATATATATATATACACAGAGTTAGTATATATATATGTATATATATATATATATATATATATATATATATATATATATATATATATATATATATATATATATATATACTAAATCTTAAGTGTTTCCTTACAAAACGCATTTGTGTTCGTCTTGCTCCGCTTGTGTGCTTCAGTACAGTAGGAGATCATGCTCGCCGTCTCCCATTTGTTTGTGTAGTTACAGTACGAGATCATGCTCGCCGTAGACCCATTTTGTTTGTGTCGTTACAGTACGAGATCATGCTCGCCGTCCCCATTTGTTTGTGTCGTTACAGTACGAGATCATGCTCGCCGTCTCCCATTTGTTTGTGTCGTTACAGTACGAGATCATGCTCGCCGTCCCCCATTTGTTTGTGTCGTTACAGTACGAGATCATGCTCACCGTCCGCCATTTGTTTGTGTCGATACAGTACGAGTTCATGCTCACCGTCCCTATTTGTTTGTGTCGTTACAGTACGAGATCATGCTCGCCGTCCCCATTTGTTTGTGTCGTTACAGTACGAGATCATGTTCGCCGTCCCCATTTGTGTGTGTGTCGTTAGAGTACGAGATCATGCTCGCCGTCCCCCATTTGTTTGTGTCATTGCAGTACGAGATCATGCTCGCCGTCCCCATTTGTTGGTGTCGTTTCAGTACGAGATCATGCTCGCCGTCCGCCATTTGTGTGTGTCGTTACAGTACGAGATCATGCTCGCCGTCCCCATTTGTTGGTGTCGTTACAGTACGAGATCATGCTCGCCGTCCGCCATTTGTTTGTGTCGTTACAGTACGAGATCATGCTCACCGTCCGCCATTTGTTTGTGTCGTTACAGTACGAGATCATGTTCGCCGTCCCCATTTGTTTGTGTCGTTACAGTACGAGTTCATGCTCACCGTCCGCCATTTGTTTATGTCGTTACAGTACGAGATCATGCTCACCGTCCGCCATTTGTTTGTGTCGTTACAGTACGAGATCATGTTCGCCGTCCCCATTTGTTTGTGTCGTTACAGTACGAGATCATGCTCACCGTCCGCCATTTGTTTGTGTCGTTACAGTACGAGATCATGCTCGCCGTCCCCATTTGTTGGTGTCGTTTCAGTACGAGGTCATGCTCGCCGTCCCCATTTGTGTGTGTCGTTACAGTACGAGATCATGCTCGCCGTCCCCATTTGTTGGTGTCGTTACAGTACGAGATCATGCTCGCCGTCCCTAATTTGTTTGTGTCATTACAGTACGTGACCATGCTCTGCTCATCGTCTTATAAGTGTGTGTTTCATTACAGAACTCATTCTTTCTCACGATCTGCTATGTGGTTTTCTTCGTGTACCTGGCTCAGGCGGTCATCACCATCTGGACATCTGCCATCGGGTGCAGTGTGACTTGCTGCCGGGCAACCAACCAGGTGACAAGAACATATTTAACTTGTTTATCTACACACTTGTAACCAGGATGTTATACATTATTTATGTATTTCTTGATCTTTTGTTACGTGGTGTTAATAAATACAATATTAGAAATATTTTAATCTATTTTACCTGGAGTTTTATTTTTATTGCGAAAGTGTAATCACCAGTGACAATGCCCGATCACTACATAAATATTGTGTCCTGGAAACAATAAATAAATAAATATTCGATACCCTTTGCATTTTAATAGCTTGCTGATTTGTGTGAATATTTGAATAGCTCAGGATGTACTAAGCAAATAGTACTAATTGGAGCCGTATGTTTCTCAAATATCACTGGTGTGTATAGATTCTAAAATAGCACGTTTGAAAGAACACATATTGTTATTATTCTGGTTCTCTGTTGATAGTTCAGTGTCGACGCAAATAGTTTCTGTAAATGTTGGTCACCTGAAAACTGTACAAATACGTCACAATTATAAGTATCCTGATGCATTACCAATATTATGTTTGTTTATATATATATATATATATATATATATATATATATATATATATATATATATATATATATTATATATGTATATGTATATATATATATACCTTCCTGTTTGGTTATAATTAGCGTGACGTATTCGTCGACGACCCACCTATTGAGATGACGACAACGAGTTGCGCCCCTGTTGTGGTGCCGGTGGATGGGCAGCAGATGCAACAGTCTCCGTACGCGGCGCCGACCTACGAGCCCCAGGCGCCGCCGACCTACGAGCACCAGGCGAGGCCGACCTACGAGCCCCAGGCGCCGCCGACCTACGAGCACCAGGCGACGCCGACCTACGAGCACCAGGCGCCGCCGACCAACGAGCACCAGGCGCCGCCGACCAACGAGCACCAGGCGCCGCCGACCTACGAGCAGGTGATGGGCGGCTACAACCCCGGGGCTGGAATGCCTCCCAAATAGTAGTAACGACACCAAACATGGATTGTGAGTAAATACAGAGTTCGGTCTATATATATAACGGGTGTGCTTAGTTCAAATAGTGTCTGTCTTTTTAGTATTTATTTAACGATGACCCTAAGACATTGGCAGTAGAGTATGATTTTATGAATTTGTAACTGTATGATAACTTAGTACATAAACAATCATGAGAACATAATATGTCGGCTACCTACTTACGTTTTGTGCTTATTTATAAATGCATTACGTAATCTGATGTCATTATTATATCGAGCACTAAAGATATTCCACTTGGTCCTTCGTGCTATTATATGTTTGTTGGTATTACTAGCGCGTCGACAATTTAGGTTTCCGTGTCTCCAAGCTTTCAACACAGATCATCTTATCTACTATCACCTTTCCACCTAAATATTAGATTATCACTCAGTTGAACTCTGCATTTTAAATAGCTAATATCAACATATTTCTGCTAGCCCTAACAACTTGTGCACGATTCCTTCCTTCTCGACAATCGCCATGTTTGGCTGTTGGACAATCGAATAGAGCGAACCCCGTGACAAGACGGGAGAGCTAGCATATATTATCTGTGTATTGACATATTCTGAATTGCTTTTACAAATACTATAGCTGCAATGCGCACGTCTATGTGACGTTGCTGCACTTTTCTTGCCACGTTTATTCGTTATTACGTCATTTTGTGTGTTTGCCAAATGGACTAATATACCGTGTTTGTTTTGCCTCTTTAGCTCAGCAGCGGCCATGCCAGGGGACATTTAAACGACACCTACACACAAGCTGTCTCACTGCACAAGCAGGCCTTGGGATGAAGGGGATTTACACTGGAGGAAAACAAGAAGCAGAATGTCGTCGCTTAACGGAAAAACGCTGTGTCTATTTGTTTCGATCATCTGCAGTTGTTGAAATCGATTTCAAAGAGTACAATTTAGCTGATGAGCTCTCAAATATATTAGTGAAATGGTCCCTGGTGTCAAACATAGGGTTTTGTTTAGAAGCAAATACGTGATAAAACGATTATTATTCCAGATGTTCACTCTTGTGTGAACATGGTGGTGGCAGACAGTATATACCTGAATTGTGTACGTTGAATGAATTATGAACTTGTCAATGTAAAGGTACGAATGTATTGCACGGTCGTTTATTGTTGTTAAGTGTGCGTAAAGTTTAATATGTCCGTGTACAGACATGTAGGTGGAATGACTGGAAACATTTCTTGAATCACATGGCGTGATAATGGTAATTCGTAATTCATATTGTATCTTGCAGCTTTTATTACATTTTATACATACTAAAGTATAAATAAACATGTCTCAGTGAAACTAGTGTTTGTTATATATATATATATATATATATATACATATATATATATATATACCAGTATATATATATATATATATACATATATATATATATATATATATATATATATATATATACATGTATATATTATATATACATATATTGTTGATTTTTGCGTCAGATAGAGATAAATAGTGGAGAGAGTGATAGATAGGTATATATATATATATATATATATATATATATATATATATATATATATATATATATATATATATAGTTGGCTCAGTTCTCTCAGTCCATCTATGACAGTCAGAGCGCTTAAATGCCAAATTCTGTACAATTGTTTTCTGAGAACTATATAAATATATTTGTACATGCGTTGTTTTCTCAATAATATCACAAATCTGACGCCAATTATTGTGTGTCAAATAAATAAATGATCTTTTAGAATGCATAGGTCATCCAAGAAGAAGGAACATTTTTATGTCACATGTTTGTAGGCAATTGGAGCATGTTTATCTAGTAACGTTTTAAGGACAATACACAATTATTTATATATGTTAGACTCGTCATTTGTTAAGTTTCTAAACAAATCTGAATCCAAAATATCATCTCTGAAAGAAGTGATGTCACATCTTTTTAACCCGCTGTACTCTCTGTTTGTGCACTTTTGTTAAGTTTTATTAAAATTTGTTTGAGAAAGAGTGTATTAACACGCTTCTCGAAGAAAGGTTTCACGCAAAGTAATTGATCATGACACTGGAAGGAAATTACCGCCGTATGATTGATTAAATAGCAAATAACCAGAAGAAAAAGTTGATGGAAATATCACTTGTAAGTATTTGCTAGTAATCAGCGAACCAAACACTGAAAGAGTAATCGAAAAGTATTTGGACACCATCCATGAAAGACTCTACTAGAACTATATTATCGTAGCCTTAATAATCGCTTGTGGCCTCATGCATTACCAAAAGGTAGAATAACACCACTTCCAAAGAAAATAAATATGCCGCTCGCAAAAACGTGTCGTATTATCAGTTTGACACCAAAAGCAGCTAAGATTAATAACAAATGCAAATCTGCAAATGCACCACTTTGTAGTTAGAACCAAAACGGATCCCGGACAGGTCGTTCAAGAATTGGGCACATAATTTAGCTTTACGATGAATTAACATAAAGGCATGTGTTTATAACTTGCCTGTTGTTCTCGATTTGAAA
>CBDHHR010000314.1:0-9358 GCA_965263245.1 Metamycoplasmataceae bacterium
ATATTTTATGTTCACTAAATTTGTTGTTGTATTTAGATGCTATTACGATATGTAGCAGTGTGTACTCACAGCACAATAGAACGTTGGGTGTGAATCTTTTGGTAAGTTCTGGAGATAAGCCAGTACAAGAAAGTCGCCGTTTGCGTCGCTGTCAAGTGAACTTCCGGGGATGTCGTCCATACATGTGAAGGCCATGCTCATTCGCACAGCTGTGGAACACACATTCACGTATACTATGCGCGACATATACACACGCACACGCACACGCACACGCACACGCACACGCACACGCACACGCACACGCACACGCACACGCACACGCACACGCACACGCACACGCACACGCACACGCACACGCACACGCACACGCACACGCACACGCACACGCACACGCACACGCACACGCACACGCACACGCACACGCACACGCACACGCACACGCACACGCACACGCACACGCACACGCACACGCACACGCACACGCACACGCACACGCACACGCACACGCACACGCACACGCACACGCACACGCACACGCACACGCACACGCACACGCACACGCACACGCACACGCACACGCACACGCACACGCACACGCACACGCACACGCACACGCACACGCACACGCACACGCACACGCACACGCACACGCACACGCACACGCACACGCACACGCACACGCACACGCACACGCACACGCACACGCACACGCACACGCACACGCACACGCACACGCACACGCACACGCACACGCACACGCACACGCACACGCACACGCACACGCACACGCACACGCACACGCACACGCACACGCACACGCACACGCACACGCACACGCACACGCACACGCACACGCACACGCACACGCACACGCACACGCACACGCACACGCACACGCACACGCACACGCACACGCACACGCACACGCACACGCACACGCACACGCACACGCACACGCACACGCACACGCACACGCACACGCACACGCACACGCACACGCACACGCACACGCACACGCACACGCACACGCACACGCACACGCACACGCACACGCACACGCACACGCACACGCACACGCACACGCACACGCACACGCACACGCACACGCACACGCACACGCACACGCACACGCACACGCACACGCACACGCACACGCACACGCACACGCACACGCACACGCACACGCACACGCACACGCACACGCACACGCACACGCACACGCACACGCACACGCACACGCACACGCACACGCACACGCACACGCACACGCACACGCACACGCACACGCACACGCACACGCACACGCACACGCACACGCACACGCACACGCACACGCACACGCACACGCACACGCACACGCACACGCACACGCACACGCACACGCACACGCACACGCACACGCACACGCACACGCACACGCACACGCACACGCACACGCACACGCACACGCACACGCACACGCATACGCACACGCACACGCACTCGAAAACGTACACGAACACGCACACACTAATACGTTATGTTATTATCTCGTTGTAGTTGTATAAATAAGTTATTGTATGGAAGCCAAACATCGAGTAAGATACGACAGAAACGTACAATATGGTTTAAAACGATAATTAAATTTTTAGTCAATTTATTTTAAAATAATATTTGGTATAGATGTTCCCATTTGAGCAGCATTTGTCCATTACACCTCCCGCACTTACCGTCTCCTCTCATTGTGATCGTGTTTCCCGACACTTCCACTATGGACAGAGCCTCGACGTTGAGGGTGACGTCGTCCCCAGCCATCGAGTTCGTCACTTGGTATACGCCCTCAGCAAACGGACACGAAGAACCGACAAACGGAGCTGCAAAATCATGATATTAGGGCATCCTATCGCTTACAAAGCATTCTCAACCTTAACCAGTAAAATAGAAGTATGTTCACAGAAAATGGGAACACTTATGCGGAAATTGAAAAAGAAGCAGAAAGAATAGAAACAACGTACTCTTGATGAAGACTTCCGCATCTCTTTCGTCTGTTTCACTTGGACAGTTTTTGGCATCGTTCATTTTGTCTATAAATAAACAAACAAACAAACAACAACACAAAACAAAACTACAAACAAACAAACAAAAATCAAATAACCGCTTACACACATGCAAACAAACAAAAAACTACAAAACAAACAAATAAATACAAAACGAATATAAAGGTAATGGTACATGCTACAAACCCGTATAAAATTCAAAAGAATATTTAATGCAGCCAAATCATTAGAATGCTTAACGCATTCCACCTTTCACATTGAGACATTCCTTATCATTTGACCACTAACATCGAATTCCGTCGAAAAAATAACCACCCTGATGATATTGCTTAAAAACCATTAGTACCGGAAACCATCAATAATATTGAATACTATGTGGAGGCTTTGTTATTTTATTGTAAAGCTCGAGCCGCTGCTGAAATCACCTACCATCACTTATACTCTGTCTCTGCACCAACATACTTCTACCGTGCTTCATCAACTGGGAACGGACGCACGACGGAGGCTTCGACGTTATATAGTAAACATTCCCGTTGACTTCATATAAATCGACACATTTCGGATCTGAAACACGACACCATTGGAATGTAAGTGCTCGTCGAATTTAAATAGTCGATATACATGGGTGCGTGAAAATAGCGGTTTATATGAACGGCTACATACATTCGTGGTTATATGTCTAAACAGAAAGTTGAAGTAACTCTATACTATATATATATATATATATATATATATATATATATATATATATATATATATATATATATATATATATATATATAGTATATATACGTATACGTATATGTATATGTATATGTATATGTATATATATATATATATATATATATATATATGTGTGTGTGTGTGTGTGTGTGTGTGTGTGTGTGTGTGTGTGTGTGTGTGTGTGTGTGTGTGTGTGTGTGTGTGTGTGTGTGTGTGTGTGTGTGTGTGTGTGTGTGTGTGTGTGTGTGTGTGTGTGTGTGTGTGTGTGTGTGTGTGTGTGTGTGTGTGTGTGTGTGTGTGTGTGTGTGTGTGTGTGTGTGTGTGTGTGTGTGTGTGCGTTAATGTTGTCATTGGCATTGACTTTTTGAAACTGACAAATATATCGCTTTTTAAATATATATATATATATATATATATATATATATATATATATATATATATATATATATATATATATTATATCATTTATTTTTTAAATCGATATATTTGTCAGTTTTAAAAAGTGCAAATGCACGCTATAATGTTAAACGTAAGAACACCCACGATTGGTCCGTCGTCGACAGTGAATAATTGGAACATATTATTAACACTAATTACGTCAGTCACAGTGCACTGCTCCGTACGACATTGGTGACTTACGCAGCAAGCCTCCTTGTATTCCTTCCATCACGCCTGTCGTTGGCGTGTATGTGGATATGTAACTGGACCCAGCCTCGTAGTTGGTCCACCAGTCGCTGTCCTGGTAGTTCGCCGGAAACTGGCACACACCTAGGTTCGTATTAGCGAAGACGTAAGAAATAGCAACGACAACATAGGAGCAAACTTGGTATAACAGAATATAAAGATTAATGTCTACGACACTGTTATTTGGAATAAAGCCCGGTGTTTAACTTAGTAACAGATTTATTTTTAAAACAAGTCGTGACGTAAATATTGAAAGCTACACTATGGTATGGGTTAAATGCCACCACAGCTATTTGCTTTGACATATAACTAGATACAGCTACCAAAACTAGTTAGTTCTACCAATTGTGTAACTGTGTAATTAAACCGTAATTCTTAAAAATAATATACATTATTTAAAAAATTATATATATATATATATATATATATATATATATATATATATATATATAACTATTATAAATATTATATATGTGTGTGCATGCGTGCGTGCGTGCGTGCGTGTCGGTGTGTGTGTGCGCGTGTGTGCGTGCGTGTGTGTGTTAATAATAATAATAAGGTGACGGGAAGCTGGCGGATGTCAGTACGCGGTTCAAGTTGCTTAACGTCGCCACCTGGCTGATTAGTTATGTAGGTCCCCCATTGGGGATAAAGACTTTATTAGTGTAGCTTTTCAAATTGGTCTATTAACACAAGTGTGTCCTTTTAACACGTAATGGAAAGCAATGTAATTAAAAGTTCACGTAATTGAGATATTCAGCAGATCACGGTGTGTCTACGTCATCACGGTGTGGTTACGTCACAGCGTATATTTGACACTTTGTCAACTTTCCGTTACGCCTTTTTTTATAAAGATGTTCTTTTGAAACCAGAATTTCAACACAATACGATGAAAAGCTTGTGTTCAGGCCATTTTGTTGATTGGTGGCGGGGTTTGCTAAGCAACCTAGATACATCAATTGACTTACTCGTCTCGCAATGGACGCCAGTGAAACCAGGTGTACATACACAGGCGTACGAGTCCACTGTGTCTACACACGTTGCTCCAAACATACAACGATTTGGACTGCAAACCTCGATAACTACAACACAAATTGTAACTTTGACATTGCTTTGATTACAACTAGTTTTATCCGATTGATAGCAGTTCGCCTCAAGTCACATAGTTATTTTATAATATCAATTACTATTTACTACTAGTGCAATAAAAAAAACACAAATGTGTAATGTTTCAGATCCATGCATTTTAAGTAGTGAAGTAAATCGTCGAAGATATTATTAACTATTAAAATTGAAATGTATTTATAATATATATATATATTGTGAACGGAAACCCAATCTCACCCCTGTCACAGTTCGGACCAGTGTAGTCTCTGGTGCACTGACACAAATAAAGGTTAATGTGATCAATGCACTGTCCCTCATGGGCGCATGGGCTCGAGGCACACTCGTCGATATCTACAACACATCTTAGATCGGTGTCTAGGCGTAATACAAAATTCCATGCAACAACAGATCGAACGTTTTTGTCAACGTGAATAAACGTCAAAAGTATTATGACAAGTTACTTACTCGTCTCGCAGTGGGCGCCGGTGAATCCAGGAGCACAGCTACAGACGTACGAGATGTATGTCTCTGTACACGTCGCTCCGTTCATACAACGATTCGAAGAGCAGACCTCAATAACTACAAAACAAAACAAAACAAAACTTAAAAGTATGTATTTTTCCATTAACATTAGCTGTGGGGAGAACTGTTTTAACGTCATCGCACATGGCTTCATTATTATGTAGTGAATAATACATGTGTACAAAGTACAACTATGCAATATGTATTGGCTATAATGTCGTCAATGTCCGTTTCCGCCTAAGAGAACGAGCAAGCTGTCAGACCATTTCCGCCATGTTCCAGTTTTGCGTAAGAACAGCAGCGCAATTCTGAACTCCGGCGAATTATAAAGAAATAATAGTAACACATAAATAAGTATTATTAGCTATATACGTCTTATTATTATAGGCATGTGTTAGTAAGAACAATATATGACATGTATGTCACTGTAATAAGATAATCCACTCGTGTTAGATAATGCATAATATATATTTACAAGTTATATTAATACTGATGATGTGCGGTGTTTATGTCGTTTCAGTCCTGTTACTGGGTCGTAGAATCTGTGGTAATCTAAATGAATGCTGCATAACGTAAAGAGCAATATCGCTAAAAGAATATAATTATGTTCAATTTGCAGTTGAGCTAACATATTCTCTATCCTTGCCAGTATCGTAGTTAGGCGGTAATATGTTGACTAGAATTCTACGATTTAATAGATGTAAACATTCTGAGGTCAGCAACAAATTAGGAACAGTTGCTGGATCGCCGAGAAATAATATTTTTCAGTTCAGTATTCTGCGTATACTGAAAACAGTCCTGGATATCTACAAACCATATATTATGTTATAAATCATAAATTTATATTTTTAAATTAATCTTTCCATCTACGTTTGACGTACTTTTTCATCACCTCACATATGGCATGTTTTGCATGTTCATATACTCACTGGTAGTACATCTGGGACTCGTGTATCCAGGCGGACATTCACACGTGAAGGTGTTGACACCATCGATGCATGTTCCGCCGTTGGCGCATGGCAAGTTGGCGCAGTCGTCGATGTCTGCAGTCGGCCAAGAATCACAATTAAATTAAATCATGTAACATCGTAATAATAATTAAACTAGATATTTCTACTAATTTTGTAACTGTATAATTATTCCGTTATTATAAAACAATAATACACACTATAACAAATATTATATATATATATATATATATATATATATATATATATATATATTATAATATTTATAATAACTATTATAATAAATGACATTATATATACAATATAATATATAATACATAAATACATACATACAATGATTAAACATTACAACGTACATTTGATACTCTAATCAACTTTCCCTTATGTTTTGTCATAAAGAAAAATGAAACCAGAATTTCTGTACAATACGATGAAAAGCTTGTGTTCAGGCCATTTTTTTGATTGGTGGCGGAGTTTAATAAGCAACCTAGATACATCAATTGACTTACTCGTCTCGCAATGGACGCCGGTGAAACCAGGTGTACAAACACAGGCGTACGAGTCCACTGTGTCTACACACGTTGCTCCAAACATACAACGATTTGGACTGCAAACCTCGATAACTACAACACAAATTATAACTTTGACATTGCTTTGATTAAAATTAGTTGTATCCGCTTGATCGTAACTCGCCTCAAGTCACATAGTTATTTTATATTATCAATTACTATTTAAACTAGTGCAATATAATTTTTTTAATGTGTAATGTTTCAGATCAATGTATTTTATGTAGTGAAATAAATCGTCGAAGTATTACTTAGATATTATTAAATATCAAATTTGAAATGTATTTATAATATCTATATATTGTGAACGGAAACCCAATCTCACCCCTGTCACAGTTCGGACCAGTGTAGTCTCTGGTGCACTGACACAAATAAAAGTTGATTCCATCAATGCACTGTCCCTCATGGGCGCATGGGCTCGAGGCACACTCGTCGATATCTACAACACATCTTAGATCGGTGTCTGGGCGTAATACAAAATTCCATGCAACAACAGATCGAACGTTTTTGTCAACGTGACTAAACTTCAACAGTATTATGACAAGTTACTTACTCGTCTCGCAATGGGCGCCTGTGAATCCAGGAGCACAGCTACAGACGTACGAGATTTCTGTCTCTGTACACGTCGCTCCGTTCATACAACGATTCGAAAAGCAGACCTCAATAACTACAACACAAAAGTTAAAGGTATATAATTTTCCATTAACATTAGTTGTGGTAAGAGTTGATTTAACGTCATCGCACACGGCTTCATTATTTTGTAGTGAATAATACATGTATACAAAGTACAACGTTGCAATATTTATTGGCTATAAAGTCGTCAATGTCCGTTTCCGCATAAGAGAACGAGCAAGCTGTGAGACCATTACTGCCATGTTCCAGTTTTGCGTAAGAACAGCAGCGCAATTCTGAACTCCGGCGAATTATAATGAAATAATAGTAACACATAAATAAGTATTATTAGCTATATACGTCTTATTATTATAGACATGTGTTAGTAAGAACAATATATGACATGTATGTCACTGTAATAAGATAATCAACTCGTGTTAGATAATGCATAATGTATATTTATTATTTATATTTACCAGTATGGTAATTAGGCGGTAATATGGAGACTAGAATCCTACGATTTAGTAGTTGTAAACATTCTGAGGTAAACAACAAATTAGGACCAGTTGTTGGATCGCCAAGAAGTAATATTTTTCAATTCAGTATACTGTGTATACTGAAAACAGTCTTTGGATAGCTACAAACCGTATATTATATCATAAATAATAAATTTGTATTTGTAAATTAAACTTGCCATTTACGTTTGCCGTACTTTTTCATCACCTCACATATAGTATGTTTTGCATGTTCATATACTCACTAGTAGTACATCTGGGACTCGTGTATCCAGGCGGACATTCACACGTGAAGTTGCTGACACCATCGATGCATATTCCGCCATTGGCGCACGGCAAGTTTGCACAGTCGTCGATGTCTGCAGTCGGCCAAGAATCACAATTAAATTAAATGACATTATAATGATAATTAAATGTAAATTGAACTTGTTATGTAATCAATAAAGCATCACTTTTGTGTATTTCCGATTTGATTAATTGAGTCCATTCTTTCAAATTCCGACACAGTCTGATTGCGTCACCATTACCTGTAAAGGTCTTGGTTATGTAAAAAAAAACAGAATTCGCAGTTGCGTGTTGCATGTACGTGTTTGTTTTTATGAGTTTATGCAATCTCAACTTGACTCATCGTGCCTGGTAGGACCTGTAAAACTTAAATGTCCTTAAAGATATCTATTAATGTATACCCCCTGTGAAGTGTCCAACACCAGAACAATCAGCCAGTAATACTCTGCGTTTAACATATCTCTACATGTTCGCTATACTCACTGATAGTACATCTGGGACCCGTGTATCCAGGCAGACATTCACACGTGAAGGTGTTAACACCATCAATGCATGTTCCGCCATTGGCGCACGGCAAGTTGGCACAATTGTCTACGTCTGCTGTTGGCCAATACTCATGTGTCATTATACCCACAACTAAATATACACTTTTGTACATGAAGATACCGAGCAATTGAGATTATTTGAACTATAATTAGTCAACGTTCGAAATAGCTTCATTGTTTCTTCGTGCAATGCAAGAAAACACAACTGTTGTGTATTTCCGATTTATGATTTAAAATTCCGATACTGTGTGACAGCGCCAGTATTAGCAGTATCGGTTTTGGTTATTCGAACAGAAAAATATTCGCTATTGCGCGTTCAATATACATATTTTTTTACAAGTATATGCACTCTCAACTTGACTCATCTTCCCTTTAGAGTGTCCAAAAGCAGAATTAGCACACAGTATTACTCTGTTTTAAACATATCATATGTTCTATGTACTCACTGCTAGTACATCTGGGACCCGTGTATCCAGGCGGACATTCACACGTGAAGGTGTTGACACCATCGATGCATGTTCCGCCATTGGCGCACGGCAAGTTGAAGCAGTCGTCGATGTCTGCAGTTGGCCAAGCATCACAATTAAATTAAATCATCAACAAATTAGGAACAGTTGCTGGATCGCCAAGAATTAATATTTTTCAGTTCAGTATATTGCGTATACTGAAAACAGTCTCTGGATATCTACAAACCGTATATTATGTCATAAATAAAAAAATAAAAAATAAATTAAACTTGCCATTTACGTTTGACGTACTTTTTCATCAGCTCACATATAGCATGTTTCGCATGTT
>CBDHHR010000315.1:0-6509 GCA_965263245.1 Metamycoplasmataceae bacterium
AGTTATTATTCTATCGATTGTAGCCGCCATGCCATGAACCATTTCATGACAAATACATTACAAACAGATAGTATGTATTTAACGCAAGAAATAAACGTTGTGTATAAATTAAAAACATAATCATTAGTATGCCGATGTGTGAAGGAAGAATTGTATATTTAACAATAACCCTTTAAATTGGGAGATCAGAATCGCGATTTTACTGTGGCTCAGTTGCTAGATGCGTTTGCTCTGCATGTTAGCTTTTACAATCGGAAAAACACAGGTTTGAACCCCGAAGAGACCATTGTTTTTGTGTGACGTTTCACAAAATATAACAATGATGTAAACAAATGTTTGTATGTTTTATTTTTGTAGAAATGATTTATTCGCAACGAAAATGAAAATATGTTAATTGTATAACTATTATAACGACGATGCATATTTCTAAATTTAAGTTATCAAGACAAATCACAAGTTGTTTTCATGTGTAATAACAATAATATAATTTAAATTTTGAAATATACTTCATCGTTAATTATAATTATACAATTACCATATCGTCGCGATTAAAAAATTAACACAACAAAAACACAATACATCGGCATACTACTGATATAAATATACAATACAACACATCTGTCTGAATATAGATGTTTGCAATGTATGTCTCCTTCGTGGATTATCTTCCGTTTGCTACAATCGATATATAATTAATTATAAAACGAGCCGAGGTCGGTGGCGAACCCGAGGCCTACGCGAAACCTGTAAAAAAATCATTCGTGTGGAACCGTAAGGTAAATAATACTTGTTGCCAATGATGATTAGTGCTTGCATTACATCGGAATATAGCACAATAAGTTATGATGATGCTCGTTTCGATCCAAACACTATTCTGGTAAGCATGCTACGAATACGAAGTAAGGGTCCGCCTGTCATCTGTGACGCCACGATACCACGTGATCGCCTTGCTATTTAACTGTCAGATTTCCGCGGGAATCGCTAAGCTGGAGGGTTTTAAAACGCCTTTTTTCTACAAGCGTATTTTCTTATGTTTCAAATGTTACATGCAAACTCAATCTTTATGTATATTATATGGAAAACTAATTTTTGGCTCAGCCTTGTTTCTATTCCATTTAATCCTTCCACAATTAACAAATAGCAACCACTATATTTAAACTGTCTAAATATTTAGTTGGACAATTAGTTCATATATGTGAACTTATATGTCTTGTACATGGCATCGATCCGCTATGCGGGAATTAGCGCTATAGAAAAATATTATTATTATTATTAGTAGTAGTAGTAGTAGTAGTAGTAGTAGTAGTAGTAGTAGTAGTAGTAGTAGTAGTAGTAGTAGTAGTAGTAGTAGTAGTAGTAGTAGTAGTAGTAGTAGTAGTAGTAGTAGTAGTAGTAGTAGTAGTAGTAGTAGTAGTAGTAGTAGTAGTAGTAGTAGTAGTAGTAGTAGTAGTAGTAGTAGTAGTAGTAGTAGTAGTAGTAGTAGTAGTAGTAGTAGTAGTATTAGTAGTTAGTATTAGTATTAGTATTAGTATTAGTATTAGTATTAGTATTAGTATTAGTATTAGTATTAGTATTAGTATTAGTATTAGTATTAGTATTAGTATTAGTATTAGTATTAGTATTAGTATTAGTATATGATCTAAATAAGTTTTAACAGCTTTGAAATAAATTGCTTTGATATATTTATGTAATATTGCAAAATGTGACTGCCATCAATAAATAAAATCCTTATTAAACAACTGATTTCCACAAATCCTTAACTAATGCATGCCATAGGCACTGGCCCGACGGTCTGGCGCATTAATTGAAACCATCCAGCAAATTCGGGCCACCACTTTCAATCCAGTTGGTCACCGTTGTCTTAAATAGTGTATGTAAATTACCAGCACGTGCGCAATAATACAACATGTGCCAGGTGAATCTACTACTAACATCGCATTCTAACTTGAAACTGTAGATGGTTTTATTAATTAGTTACCATTTTATTTCACAAATGATTAGGTATTGCCGTCTCTAAATAAGTTCGCCTGGCGTCTTTACTAGTGACATCATGGGAAGTTCTAAAGAACCGTAGACATTGCTGACGCCTCGGAGGTAATTGTTTGCTACAGTTATTTAATTAATTCCAACGATGTTGTTGTGATTTCAGAGTAGTACTACACTAAAACACCTTTTATCTTCACGTACTTTTCGTCGAGTGTGTTCTTTAGCCTTTTCTTTAGTACTTTGCATATAGATACATCGGTCTGCAATTTGTAATGTTTTTGTTTTTATTCAGGACCTATGGTATTGTAATTAAAATGGAAACCGCGTTTGAATGAAATGATTTCATGTTTATTTCTCGTAAATTATGTCAGTACGGCTGTTCAACAAGCTTTCGTTTGGAATTTACGAAAGTCTGAAGTCGAGGCGTCCGACTAATACAAGGCTCCCGTACGTTCACCGGGAATGATGCTATTCAGAGCAGGGGCGTCGATCCGGTTTTAAAAGTGGGGGACGGGGGACCAATTTGTATATACTATGTATGTATATATATATATATATATATATATATATATATATATATATATATATATATATAAATTCATTGTTGGCCCGCCCCAGTCACTGAACATTGGGGGGGGGTAGACTTCGACACAACACTGCTTCCCTAATTCATAGAGTGACACGATGCAGAGGTTACAGGGATGCCTGTGTGCGACTTCCCAAATCCACGTTTTAGCACAGAAATTTGTCGTCATTCAAAATGGGATCAAATTACACAAGTGCAGAAATCCGCTGGTTCCGCCGTAGTCGATATAAGTATCCAACAGGGCGACCAGACTGCAATCTAAGGCGTGACAGGGCAAACAAAAATTAATAATCTATAATGTGTTTGATGGCAATTCCTACTAATATATCCACACAAGGGTGCAAAATGACAGAGCCCGGCATGATGAATATTTACTGGACTTAGATCAAGTTGCGGGCTGCGGCCAACCAAGCAATTTATCTAGTGAATTTCCACTGGGTAGTCGGAAGTGTATATCTGAACTCGTATCGTTTTTATTAATTTGACTACTAGACCGATGTAAAGTTTATAAGAGAATGGAGTGATCAGTCTCGCTATATATGCCTTTAAATTTGTTGTAAGAACAAAAAAGTATCAGGACATTTCCTATGCTGAGACCCTCTCAGGCTGAAAAATGGGGGGACGCGTCCCCCTCGTCCCCCACCGATCGACGCCATGCTATGTAGAACTTTCCAATCCAAAATTTTTGCAAAGAAATGTGTCATCACTCAAATGGGAGTAAGTTACACAAAGTGCAGGAATCCGCCGCTTCTGCCGTAGGCGATAAGCATCAAGCAGGCGAGGGTTGAAAGTGCAACACAGATGTCATCATTTACAATGTGCTAGATGGCTAGAGCCTATAAATAATATCAACACAAAGTTGCAAACTGATAGAGCCCGGTAGCGGCGCAGCCCGACATGATGATCATTTACTAAAGTAAGATCACGTTTTTCGCGGTGTGGCCAGCCAAGCAATTTATGTAGCCAATTTTCTAATGGGTGGTCGGAACTTCATATCGCGAGTTTATTGTCTAGCTAGTCCTGAGTAGCGGCTTTTACGAGAGAGGAGTGGTGACTCAGGCTATATGCCTCGCAATTTTTCTAAGCTGAAAAGTGGGGGGATAATTCCTATGCTGTCCCCCCACGCTGAAAAATGGGGGACGCGTCACCCCGTCCCCCACCGATCGACGCCCGTGATTCAGAGTGTAGTCAAGTTCAGGACTGTTGGGTCAAAATTCTTTACAAGCTAGAAAGTGAATAACATGTACTGGTACTAATACAATGATATGTGACGATATTATTGGTTAGTGAATAACAATTGAAGCGAACGTCCGGGCTGTCTCTCGTTCGAAACAAAGACGCCACGTGCGTGGTGTCGGAGTTGCATGAGAGATAGAGGCGTATATCTGTTGAACTATTGATGGCAACTTACCATTCAGTAAACAGCGTGTATGTATTATTGTACCTTACATAATATTACCGACAGACAACATTATGAGCAATTTCAGCATTTTATACACTAATATACTTTGTTTGAACATGTCATGATTACATGATATCTATGCTAGCTATTGATTTTATTTTTGCATTTATGAAGCCAGGAAATACTAAGCTTTCAATCGGTACAACACACATTTAAAAATACACCATTTGAGTGTTACGCCTCATGTCACGTTTCTGTACAGTTTTCGTGAGAGTGAGCAACACACACACACACACACACACACACACACACACACACACACACACACACACACACACACACACACACACACACACACACACACACACACACACACACACACACACACACACACACACACACACACACACACACACACACACACACACACACACACACACACACACACACACACACACACACACACACACACACACACACACACACACACACACACACACACACACACACACACACACACACACACACACACACACACACACACACACACACACACACACACACACACACACACACACACACACACACACACACACACACACACACACACACACACACACACACACACACACACACACACACACACACACACACACACACACACACACACACACACACACACACACACACACACACACACACACACACACACACACACACACACACACACACACACACACACACACACACACACACACACACACACACACACACACACACACACACACACACACACACACACACACACACACACACACACACACACACACACACACACACACACACACACACACACACACACACACACACACACACACACACACACACACACACACACACACACACACACACACACACACACACACACACACACACACACACACACACACACACACACACACACACACACACACACACACACACACATATATATGTCCAGGCGACAGCCTCTCCCAGACGAAAAAATGCAAGGGATTCTCGAGGCACGGGGGATCACTGCACCAATCGTAAGGATGACCGGCGTTGTCGTCTAGAAATGAACGACATATAAATACCGGAACAACATTGTGAATATTAAAAAGGGCGTCTTTAATGACGTGGTTACCGTATACTTGTAACAACAACAAAACAATTATTCTGTTAGTTGTTTAGCACAATTGTTTTCATGACAAAAACTATTACTGTTTTCATGTAATGGTTGACAACAAGATATCGGTCCAATTTAAGCTGTGACATTATGTTAATGATTTTTATACAAAAGTTTGTCTATGTAATGATGAAAGAACAGTGCAGCACTGTTTTACTTACAGCGCATATCAAATAC
Organism: Metamycoplasmataceae bacterium; assembly: GCA_965263245.1. Taxonomy (GTDB): domain Bacteria; phylum Bacillota_I; class Bacilli_A; order Mycoplasmatales; family Metamycoplasmataceae; genus DT-68. The sequence continues at coordinate 5,359 of CBDHHR010000315.1, forward strand.
TTCGACTTCACATAGCGTAAGTATCGATGAATTTGTGCTCGTCATTCGGATCTTAACAATATTTCCAATGGTGCCATTGGCACATGATATGATCCGTCTTTCGCCGCTCCTTAATGGCTTTGCTACACTGGCACATTCATAAGTATTGCGACCCAGCAATACTTCGATCACAAATCCCGCAAGTCGGGACGCTGTCAGAAAATACGAACTTTTACAATTCAACCGTAAGCGATTAGACATTTGTTGTTCGTGTTTCACTTACTCATCATTTGTGTTTAATGTTTAAGGATCTAGTGGTGTTGATTCGCCTATATGGCGTGTTATGCAACTTACCGCAGCAGTCTGCTCTGTTAGTTATCACCACGTGCCGTATGTCGTAGACTGTACCGAGGTCAACTTGCCACCAACTTCCTATTTTTGGTTTCGTGTGTGAGCAGCTGTTTCCATCTATGTTACGATATCGGACACCATCAACGGCTAACCGTGATTTATAATCTCTATGTGTTGATGACTGATTCGTTGGCTTTCCAAAAGCCAAATTGTTTGTCCTCGAATCAATATCGTCAGGTGAGACTAAAAACATCATAACCACATGGCGCATATACCCGAAGTGACAAATGTCGAAAACATTTATAATATATATATATATATATATATATATATATATATATATATATATATATATTTATATATATATATATATACATATATATATATGACATGTCACAATCATTAAGTTTTAAGATTTGAGTAAATCCCATTATATGCTTCGAGATCACCGCAGTCTTCGGTTCTTTTTTAAAGTTATTATTCTATCGATTGCAGCTGCCATGCCATGAACCATTTCAGGACAAATACATTACAAACAAATAGTATGTATTTAACGCAAGAAATAAACGTTGTGTATAAACTAAAAACATAATCATTAGTATGCCGATGTGTGAAGGAAGAATTGTATATTTAACAATAACCCTTTAAATTGGGAGATCAGAATCGCGATTTTACTGTGGCTCAGTTGCTAGATGCGTTTGCTCTGCATGTTAGTTTTTACAATCGGAAAAACACAGGTTTGAACCCCGAAGAGACCATTGTTTTTGTGTAACGTTTCACAAAATATAATAATAAATGGAATTAATTAGCAATGACGTAAA
>CBDHHR010000316.1:0-5643 GCA_965263245.1 Metamycoplasmataceae bacterium
GCATGCTGTTTTTTCTCAAATACTCAATATGTGTAGAAATCGACATTACGTGCCTTTATCTAGCACTGAAACAATGCCACTGCACCGATCAGCAGCTGCCTGGCAAAAAACAATAGTGCTAAAAACACTGCTAAACTCCAACGTATGTGTATATATATACACCTGTACTTGCATTGCACTTGTTTTCTGGGCGGCTCGTTCATCATCGTTACTTACCCGACTTGAAAAAATCACAGGCTGCGTGTTACCTGTCGAATCAAATTTAAATGGTTCATTCTTGTCATTACAACTCGTGTTTTTCCGTTACACGTCGTGTTCTTCCGTTAGACCTCGTGTTCTTCCGTTACACCTCGTGTTCTTCCGTTACATCTCGTGTTCTTCCGTTACACCTCGTGGTGTTCTTCCGTTAAACCTCGCGTTCTTCCGTTACACCTCGTGTTCTTCAGTTACACCTCGTGCTCTTCCGTTACACCTCGTGTTCTTCCGTTACACCTCGTATTCTTCCGTTTCACTTCGTGTTCTTCCGTTACACCTCGTGTTCTTCCGTTACCCCTCGTGCTCTTCCGTTACACCTCGTGCTCTTCCGTTACACCTCGTGTTCTTCCGTTACACCGCAAACCTCCCCTATGGCGTCCTTCAAAAAGTACTAGATAATAGTTGTTCATATAAAACAAAGTCTCTCTATGTGGATGTTCTAGGTTCAGGAATGAACTCCCAGTATCCCCGAGGATTTCGACGCTGTGCAGAAGTTTAATTTCTAGAGTACGACAATGGAATATTAGCGTACATAGGTCAAGAGAGAAGATGAACATATACCGGATCTATCTATGCTAGACAAATGCGGTCTGTCGAGATGGGGTGAAAAGGCGGTCGCCCTCAAACTACCCGACTAACAACCGACGTAGTGCCCCGGTCTACCGCGTCGATGCAGGTCTTTGATACTTTACTATATATGAATCGTATCGGTGTATGAACACTTCTACAGTGTTCTTCTGGAGCACGTATCGAGCCACGTCCCTGTGTAAAACTCGATGGATGTGACACCCAATGTAAATCTTGTCAAACGCAAAGTAAAAAGTAAAGTTACGTTTTTAAATAGCGCAGTATCCAATTGTCGAGTCTGATCAATACAAGGCGCTTTACACTACATTCCCTGACAGACCTGTTCAATCGAACACCATCTCAACTTCTCTTGGAAAAATCCAGCCACACTGCAATTAATTCGCGAAAAATAATCGTCCAACACTGTATACGGCCAGGTACTCAACTACTCATAATTATATATATATATATATATATATATATATATATATATATATATATATATATATATATATATATAGCTGCGTGAACTAGAGCAATGTAGAATAGACGAACAAGAGCAGTGTAGAAAGGACGAAATAGAGCAATGTAGAGAGGACGAAATAGAGCAATGTAGAGTGAACGATCTAGAGCAATGTATAGTGGACGAACTAGAGCAATATAAAGTGGAAGATTTAGAGCAATGTAGAGTGGACGAACTAAAGCAATGTAGAGTGGATGAACTAGAGCAATGTAGAGTGGACGAACTAGAGCAATGTAGAATGGATGAAGTAGAGCAATGTAGAATGGACGAACTAGAGCAATGTAGAGTGGACGAACTAGAGCAATGTAGAGTGGACGAACTAGAGCAATGTAGAGTGGACGAACTAGAGCAATGTAGAGTGGACGAACTAGAGCAATGTGGAGTGGACGAACTAGAGCAATGTAGAGTGGATGAACTGGAGCAATGTGGAGTGGATGAACTAGAACAATGTAGAGTGGACGAACTAGAGCAATGTGGAGTGGATGAACTAGAGCAATGTGGAGTGGATGAACTAGAGCAATGTAGAGTGGATGAACTAGAGCAATGTGGAGTGGATGAACTAGAGCAATGTAGAGTGGACGAACTGGAGCAATGTAGAGTGGATGAACTAGAGCAATGTAGAGTGGACGAACTAGAGCAATGTAGAGTGAATGAAGTAGAGCAATGTAGAGTGGACGAACTAGAGCAATGTAGAGTGGATGAACTAGAGCAATGTAGAATGGACGAACTAGAGCAATGTAGAGTGGACGAACTAGAGCAATGTAGAGTGGACGAACTAGAGCAATGTAGAGTGGACGAACTAGAGCAATGTAGAGTGGACGAACTAGAGCAATGTGGAGTGGACGAACTAGAGCAATGAAGAGTGGATGAACTGGAGCAATGTGGAGTGGATGAACTAGAACAATGTAGAGTGGATGAACTAGAGCAATGTGGAGTGGATGAACTAGAGCAATGTAGAGTGGATGAACTAGAGCAATGTAGAGTGGATGAACTGGAGCAATGTGGAGTGGATGAACTAGAACAATGCAGAGTGGACGAACTAGAGGAACGTAGAGTGAATGAAGTAGAGCAATGTAGAGTGGACGAACTAGAGCAATGTAGAGTGGATGAACTAGAGCAATGTAGAATGGACGAACTAGAGCAATGTAGAGTGGACGAACTAGAGCAATGTAGAGTGGACGAACTAGAGCAATGTAGAGTGGACGAACTAGAGCAATGTAGAGTGGACGAACTAGAGCAATGTGGAGTGGATGAACTAGAACAATGTAGAGTGGATGAACTAGAACAATGCAGAGTGGACGAACTAGAGCAATGTAGAGTGGACGAACTAGAGCAATGTAGAGTGGATGAACTAGAACAATGTAGAGTGGATGAACTAGAGCAATGTAGAGTGGACGAACTAGAGCAATGTAGAGTGGACGAACTAGAGCAATGTAGAGTGGACGAACTAGAGCAATGTAGAGTGGATGAACTAGAACAATGTAGAGTGGACGAACTAGAGCAATGTAGAGTGGACGAACTAGAGCAATGTAGAGTGGATGAACTAGAACAATGTAGAGTGGATGAACTAGAGCAATGTGGAGTGGATGAACTAGAGCAATGTAGAGTGGATGAACTAGAGCAATGTAGAGTGGATGAACTGGAGCAATGTGGAGTGGATGAACTAGAACAATGCAGAGTGGACGAACTAGAGGAACGTAGAGTGAATGAAGTAGAGCAATGTAGAGTGGACGAACTAGAGCAATGTAGAGTGGATGAACTAGAGCAATGTAGAATGGACGAACTAGAGCAATGTAGAGTGGACGAACTAGAGCAATGTAGAGTGGACGAACTAGAGCAATGTAGAGTGGACGAACTAGAGCAATGTAGAGTGGACGAACTAGAGCAATGTGGAGTGGATGAACTAGAACAATGTAGAGTGGATGAACTAGAACAATGCAGAGTGGACGAACTAGAGCAATGTAGAGTGGACGAACTAGAGCAATGTAGAGTGGATGAACTAGAACAATGTAGAGTGGATGAACTAGAGCAATGTAGAGTGGACGAACTAGAGCAATGTAGAGTGGACGAACTAGAGCAATGTAGAGTGGACGAACTAGAGCAATGTAGAGTGGATGAACTAGAACAATGTAGAGTGGACGAACTAGAGCAATGTAGAGTGGACGAACTAGAGCAATGTAGAGTGGATGAACTAGAACAATGTAGAGTGGATGAACTAGAGCAATGTAGAGTGGATGAACTGGAGCAATGTGGAGTGGATGAACTAGAACAATGCAGAGTGGACGAACTAGAGCAATGTAGAGTGGATGAACTAGAGCAATGTAGAGTGGATGAACTAGAGGAACGTAGAGTGAATGAAGTAGAGCAATGTAGAGTGGACGAACTAGAGCAATGTAGAGTGGATGAACTAGAGCAATGTAGAATGGACGAACTAGAGCAATGTAGAGTGGACGAACTAGAGCAATGTAGAGTGGACGAACTAGAGCAATGTAGAGTGGACGAACTAGAGCAATGTAGAGTGGACGAACTAGAGCAATGTGGAGTGGACGAACTAGAGCAATGTAGAGTGGATGAACTGGAGCAATGTGGAGTGGATGAACTAGAACAATGTAGAGTGGATGAACTAGAGCAATGTGGAGTGGATGAACTAGAGCAATGTAGAGTGGATGAACTAGAGCAATGTGGAGTGGATGAACTAGAGCAATGTAGAGTGGACGAACTGGAGCAATGTAGAGTGGATGAACTAGAGCAATGTAGAGTGGACGAACTAGAGCAATGTAGAGTGGATGAACTAGAGCAATGTAGAGTGGACGAACTAGAGCAATGTGGAGTGGATGAACTAGAGCAATGTAGAGTGGACGAACTAGGGCAATGTGGAGTGGATGAACTAGAGCAATGTAGAGTGGACGAACCAGAGCAATGTAGAGTGGACGAAGTAGAACAATGTAGAGTGGACAAACTAGAGCAATGTAGAGTGGACGAACTAGAGCAATGTAGAGTGGATGAACTAAAACAATGTAGAGTGGACGAACTAAAACAATGTAGAGTGGACGAACTAGAGCAATGTAGAGTGGACGAACTAGAACAATGTAGAGTGGATGAACTAAAACAATGTAGAATGGATGAACTAGAGCAATGTAGAATGGACGAACTAAAGCAATGTAGAGTGGACGAACTAGAGCAATGTAGAATGGACGAACTAGAGCATTGTAGAATGGACGAACTAGAGCAATGTAGAGTGGACGAACTAGAACAATGTAGAAGGGACGAACTTGCTCAAGGTTTAACCCGGCAGCACTTGATTCGAACTCGGTTTCTCTTACAGCCGATAATCCGAAGCCACCGAGGCACTGCGCTAATACCTCCCTCCGATCTAACCCTAACCTAACAATAACGCGGATGGGTAGAGGGAAGCCCCCTCCTACTTCTAAGGCCCCAGACGGGCGGCTAGTTTGGACGACATTCCAAGTAGTTCAACCGAGTGTAGAGCTCGATTGAGCGACTCCGTCTGGCCCCGGTCTACGGGCGCTTTCAACTCGATTGTCTGACAAAAAGACACAAATCGTGATATTACACCACATAACGAAGCTCGTACTTAATAAAACCGCCGAGGTTATTTGTTTGTAATTTTCGTGTAGTCACAGGGAATTTAATGATCACCGGATTTGTTAAGTTTGTGGGTCGTCCGAAACGAGGTCACAGAACCGCTTGTATAATGTACGTGAACCACCTGGATAGGATTGCTGCGGATTAAGACGGGGATTGGGAATTAACACCGACACAAATAAAGATAAACCCCACTTGCTGAGACAGGTCAGCATCAAGTGCAAACGTCGATACGAGTCTAACGAAACTTGCGCACTTGGCCACGGAATATATCGGACGCCGTAAAAATGTTACACGGAGAGCTCGCGTGTTCCAGTTCTAGTTGTTTCCAGCACTCGGCAATCAATCTATTAACTCACTAGTCTGTATATGTTGTGGTTACACGTTGCGGTCTTATAAGGTCTTATTTGAACTAGTCATTCTGTTTCAGAACATTAAAGCCAACCCGACCTTTCTGTGCTGGCACTGAGGGTGGTCACTGCCAGGGCACTTGTGTTCCTCAGTGGTTCGTTCACGTCCCAAATTGAAAAAATTCACGACGGATACACAGTCCCCAATGTTGAGAGCTAGGTTTTAACACATACAATACTATGCTTGCCGTGATCGGGTATTGAACCCGGGCCGTCGGGCTAGGCGGATGTGCTAACCACTACACTACCCGCGTCAATACGTGTATTTCGGAGAAAAAACGA
>CBDHHR010000317.1:0-5000 GCA_965263245.1 Metamycoplasmataceae bacterium
TACGGATAAGCTGTTAGCTGGTGACGTCACGGTTTACTTACGTCACAATCACAACTATCTGCGAGACCAAGCTTTGCATTATCCGAGAAATGTTGATAACGGTTAAATATATCAATAGCTTTTCGTTGAAAATGGAGCTAAGTCGACGAGACGTCCGAGTTTGAGCGAGATATGGGAGCGACATGGAACACAATTGTTCCCGTCACATAGAGCAGGCTGTCAATTTTCAAAATGGCGCCTCCATTTTTAAATCCTAGAGTGAACCAGCTCCCTTACCACTAGCTCTGGTATGGGCAAGCGCATCGTAGTGTTTATGTGAAGCTGTGTATTCTCTAACGCATGATAAACATTGCTCATACGAATTTCCCATCTCGAAATTGTGACTGCTTCCATAAACACGCAACCCAGCGAGTGCGGAATATCCCACTGTGTGTGTTTTTTATGGACGCACTGTCACAGCACGATTTCTCTCGACGGTTTAGTGTTGTGTGGGAGTCCATTTGACGACGATGCTCGTAGCGTTGGCTGTGTTGACGTTCCGTTAGAACACTGTGTTCGCCGTTCACGAGACATTCGAAGGTGAACCACCTGAACGTCTACGTGGGTTTTGTAAGTATTTGAAGAGTTAGTTGCCAATGCCTATACTTATATGAACAACTCTACGGGGAAAGTTTCGTTATTCACTCGTCAATGTGCAATCATGGGTGACGATGGAAACCATGAGTGACGATGCTTCTACTAGCAATATACTTACTGGAAGGAGGATTAAATCTCCGAGCGGCCACGACGTGACAAACTAAGTCGGGCGAATGAAGTTCACCTATATAAATATGTCAGTATGTATGTCGTCTCTGTCGGCCTGCCTCTATGCCCGTCCGTCCGTCCGTCCGTCCGTCCGTCCGTCCGTCCGTCCGTCCGTCCGTCCGTCCGTCCGTCCGTCCGTCCGTCCGTCCGTCCGTCCGTCCGTCCGTCCGTCCGTCCGTCCGTCCGTCCGTCCGTCCGTCCGTCCCGTCCGTCCGTCCGTCCGTCCGTCCGTCCGTCCGTCCGTCCGTCCGTCCGTCCGTCCGTCCGTCCGTCCGTCCGTCCGTCCGTCCGTCCGTCCGTCCGTCCGTCCGTCCGTCCGTCCGTCCGTCCGTCCGTCCGTCCGTCCGTCCGTCCGTCCGTCCGTCCGTCCGTCCGTCCGTCCGTCCGTCCGTCCGTCCGTCCGTCCGTCCGTCCGTCCGTCCGTCCGTCCGTCCGTCCGTCCGTCCGTCCGTCCGTCCGTCCGTCCGTCCGTCCGTCCGTCCGTCCGTCCGTCCGTCCGTCCGTCCGTCCGTCCGTCCGTCCGTCCGTCCGTCCGTCCGTCCGTCCGTCCGTCCGTCCGTCCGTCCGTCCGTCCGTCCGTCCGTCCGTCCGTCCGTCCGTCCGTCCGTCCGTCCGTCCGTCCGTCCGTCCGTCCGTCCGTCCGTCCGTCCGTCCGTCCGTCCGTCCGTCCGTCCGTCCGTCCGTAGTAGTAGTAGTGGTAGTAGTAGTAGTAGTGGTAGTAGTAGTAGTAGTAGTAGTAGTAGTAGTAGTAGTAGTAGTAGTGGTAGTATTAGTAGTAGTAGTGGTAGTAGTAGTAGTAGTAGTAGTAGTAGTAGTAGTAGTAGTAGTAGTAGTAGTAGTAGTAGTAGGAGTAGTAGTAGGAGGAGTAGTAGTAGTAGTAGTAGTATAACTCGCCCATAGGTGTAAGTCATTTAGCGCAGGTGACTACCTTTTCCCCAGGACAACGCCTGGCAACTCGGCTATTGCCAAGTGTGTGTATGTGTGTGTGTGTGTGTGTGTGTGTGTGTGTGTGTGTGTGTGTGTGTATGCGTGCGTGTGTGTGTGTGTGTGTGTGTGTGTGTGTGTGTGTGTGTGTGTTGTGTGTGTGTGTGTGTGTGTGTGTGTGTGTGTGTGTGTGTGTGTGTGTGTGTGTGTGTGTGTGTGTGTGTGTGTGGTATGTTTGTAAGTGACATTGCCGATGATATGAAGAGCAAAGTACAGATTACTGACATTTGCCAACGATACAATATGTGTTTGAAAGGTTAAACCTGGTAGAGATAAATAACATTTGCAGAAGGGGCTAGACATTTTCGACACGGGGCGTGTCTTCCTCTCGCCTTGAACGGAGCCCATGGCACGCAAACCCAACACACCACATATAAAGGTCGTCTTATTCAACATACACACATTTGTTTTCCTGGGTAGTGTTGTCTATCTTTATAAAAGCTTGTTCAGAACTTGAACAGACCAGGTGTTCGTGTCGTGAAGAATTCATTACTATTTTTATGGAGTAGTAACGTCGCTTCTGCGTGACGTGTGACGCCAACGTTTAGGGGACGTCACCCAGAAGCGACGTCCCCTAAACGTCGGCGTCACACGTCGTCGAGTAACAATAGAACGTGGTTTATTAGCTGTTATTCTAAGCGGAGTGACTGGGGTCACAAAATATGCTAACCAGCCTGTTTTATGTGGTGGGAATGTGGGCTTTCTACATAACTGTATTTTAGAACAAACCTTACGGCCAATACTGCATTAGCGGGTCTCATTTGTCACGTTCGATTCATATTCGCCGCCTATATGGCTTAACTGTAGACAAATTAATGTCGATGCATTGCTAAAATGTCCAGTATTCAAATGTGTGCAAGCAAAACAAAATGTCCTCTGATTCAACGTATGTTTTACTATTATGTTATTCTCAACGTAATAATGATAAAATCCGCGCATAACTAAACGAATTAATGTAATGTGTTACGATATGTTACGATTGGCTGCTTTGAAGTAACACAAGGAATATATATATATATATATATATATATATATATATATATATATATATATATATACATATGTGATACTTTATTAGACAGACATATAGACGTACAATTAGTAATCGTACACATGTGATATTGCGCGCACGAAAGGCGTAAGGACGTCATCAATCAAATACACAGTTGTACGCGTTACGTTGCTGAGGGACCATATCACAACTGTAATCGTTGTGTGCTGATTACACTGACGTCATAGTTTACATTCCATGGTAAATAGGGCAAAATAACACACCCACGCCTTGCAGGAAATGCATAATGTAGAATAAGAAATAATATATTTCCAATATTGTGATATTTGACATTTTCCTTATAGCAGGGCGCGGAGGAACAGTTGGTAGGACACCAACTTCTTAATCGAGAAAATCCGCGTTCGAATATTTGTTGTGCCGTTTCAAACAACTGTGTTGATTACACGTTGGTGCAGTTTATTAATTTGAATTAGCAGACCGCGCAGGACATTACTATACGCGCACTTATTGCAGCGTGGCTGAGTTCTTCCTAGAGAAGTCGAGATGATAATATAACTAACATGTCTGGCACAGAGTGAAGTATTTCAATAATTCAAACGACTGTATACAATGATCTATGAGAGCACAGTTGTACCTACGTGATTACAAACGTTGTCACTTTCCAGGTAGACAGTCGCATCATGCAGAAGTTGGTCTTCATAGTGGTAGCAATCGTCATGGCCTTGGCGAGTTGTACCTCCGCTAGGAAGAAAAAACGTAAGTTCAGAAAATATATGTTAGACATTCTTTGGAGGAGAGGCGCAATTGTCAAACGATCGCGGCACATGATTGGGCCACAAGTTGGTTAAAATGTTTATCAAACATAAGCGTTTATGCAACGAACAAAAAATTGACCAACCACATTGGTGAAGAATTCGAAATGCGAAACAGTAAGAATTCTTATACAGTAAACAAATGTAATATATTCATTTAAACGCTAACTTTGGATCGATGTGAGTGTATCGTCTCCGAGGCTTCGATGTCCATTCACATTAATGTCTTCAATCGTGTACTGTAACAATAATATATTTATTTGGAATAGCGCCACATCCATAATCGTTCGTGGCGCTTCACAACATATTACAATTTAAAAGACATAAAAAGATATATGTATGCAATAAGACAAATAGTAGTGTTTTAAAATAAATGTAAAAAATTATATGTATAGGTGTATAAATACATAAAATTAGTACGGTATTAAATAGCATAGCGCTTTTAAATAAATAAATAAATAAATAAATAACGTATTAGTCATAAAAACACATAAATAACCGGTATAGTGTATAATTACATTGCAATCATACTGATAAATGACGGTATATGTATAATTATTAATAGTAATAAATAGCTTGGTATATGTTAAAACTGTAAAATAATAATAATTATTATTATTATTACGTCACAATAATGCCAATAAATAAGTGTATAATTATGTATTGATAATATTACCAAATAATCTATTAACAATATTAATGTTCATGTCGAATTACACTAATATGCAATACGAAAAAAATGTGTCTTCAGTAGACGTTTGAAGCTGATGAGATTGTTACAAGTCTTAATGTAAATTGTTCCATAGGGTTTATTGGACCATCGAGCGAAGTAATTTCACACACAAAATGAGGAATATAAATGTAATGTTATTTCCTGCCGTATATTTGTCATATCCTCTTTGTCTGGAATGTCATTCTCTTGGGTGTGATAAGAGTACGTTATGCTCCGCCACAGACGAGTAATTGGTTTGGTATAATTTAAAATAATGCTACAGGTTCCTGAAACTATGCAATTCATATGAATAAAGCGACATTTTTAATTTAACAAACCTCAACAATTACAATACGATTATAAACCGCAGTCTGGATGTTGAAAAGGACAAGAAGAAATGTGTGACTCATAACGCTAACCCAGTCACAGCAACTGTACCAAGCAGTAAATAATCACAGTGTGCAACAAAGTACTATTAATTGTTGGTTTATGGTCTTTAACGTCGTCTTTATGCACTCCATACACAATAATATATCGCAAACATGACATCTAACATGATGCTCATGGCCAGGTAACGTCACCGATAATGTTAGTTAAACACCCATTTTCTATACATCACTTCCGGTTTATATATTCCTCTTCCGGTTCCGTAGCGTGCGTGGAGTCGTGCGTGGGC
>CBDHHR010000317.1:12500-15000 GCA_965263245.1 Metamycoplasmataceae bacterium
GACATGTGTCACTACTGTTACTTCTTTATGTTGCCGACGACATGTGTCACTGGCGTCGGAACGGAAGTAACATTGGGCGCTTAGCCACAGCTTGAACATACTGTACTTCAGCATAGGTTATTGTTGAAGATGTTTCGGACGCGTTCGCTCCCCAAAAGCCCTTCAGAATATCCACACACAAAAATCCAACATATTCTGCAGCCCTTTCCCTAAATATTGAGGTAGTGAATCATATGATTAATAGCTACATCAAAAAATACATATCCCTCCCGTAAAGAGGGCGCAGTGGCTCAGGGTAGAGTTTCGGACTCTCGACTAGAGGACCCGGGTTCGAATCCTGTGCTGCGGTGGTAAAACCTTGGGCAAGTTTTTTCACACTACAGTGCTCCAGTTCACTCAGCTGTATAAATAAATGCCTGGTTATAGACAGTGGTGGATATGTGTACGAGCAGACTTCGCGCATTAATTTTAGCATATGGCTGGATACTTCTCAGAGAAATTGAGATGTTGTCTGATTGAACAGGTCTGTCAGGGAAGTAAAGTGTAAACATCTTTGAGCAATCCCGAGGATTGGATACTGCGCTATATAAGAACTTACTTTTATATTTGGACTTAGCTAAGCCATCCTCACAAATATCGGTGGGTTCCACCACGCCCCTCCATCCCATCCCACAGGTTCTGACACTATATCCGTGGTCTAGTCAAGAAATAGGAGGAGTTTGTCATTCCCTGTATGTCTACGATAGAACTGATTTCTTCGCTTGTCTGGTTAGACTGTGAAATAAGTGAAACAGCAGCGTGCAATGAGACCATATCAGTTTGTTGGGTCCCTCAGTTTTCGGCACTGGGACATCTGCTATGTACAAGACTGAGCTGTGTTTCACGAACAGTGATTGTGACGTAATTCCCAATCTCAAATACGTATCCTGCATGTCACGATTTGTTTACGTCGCAATCTCTAATTATGCGCGCGACATTCGTCAAGCGTTGCTTTGCCAACAGCATTGCCAGTAGTGTGAATAATTATTGCAATTTTATTGCGGCCTGCTATCTACTAGATCAGCATACTAGTTAAGCTGTCGGCATGTTATTTTGTCAGGATATCCGTCTGCGGTCCAAAGCGCTTTATTATAATATAATCCATACTTCTCGTAGGTGCTCATTAAGTGTGTCACTTTAACCTAAACCACATATAATCAAAACGTAAACGATTATAAGCAAAACCATGCACAAATCGCATAAACATAATGATTACCTTATGTTCTTATACAAGCTACGCCTAATATCGCCTGGAGCGAGGCGAGATATTAAATATAGAGAAACAACCACCATCGGTGTCGAAGGTTTTCTTGGTGTGATTTTATTGTTAGGAACTCCGATACAGTTTAATCAAATGGGGCTGGAAAGTTCCAATCATTTCTACACTGTCTGAAACCATTCTGAAAATAATTACTTTTATAAATAATAAACCTGACAATAATTGTCCGGTTATAATAATCCAGAAGTATCCGTTCAACTAAAGACGTCTTCCATGTGAACATTCTTATTCCAACTCAATAAAAATCTCCGGCGTGACAGATATCGGACATAAATCAAAGGCAAATATTTAAAATATTACCTGAGTGAGAAAACAATTAAGGAAACGACTGGCTACCATTACTAAGCAATGTAGTACACGTTGTAATTGACAATGTGTTATAAAGGGCAGCACGTGGAATGAGATATTCAAGCAATTTTATTGCAGCCCAACGAGACAAATGCCGAAGAACACGTCGTAAATCGTCTATATAACAGGAACAGCTACGGGAGGCTTAAAATGCCGCCGTCAAAATTGTCATATGTACTAACGTTTAGACATCGCGTTGATGTTGGCTAATATTATTGAAAGAGGACGGTTGCTTTTGACAGAGAAAGCTTCGGTTGGAATAATACGGAATAAAATAATTATGCATTCTCAGTCGAGTTAACACCACTAAATTACGTTACCTCTATGGATGTTGGAACCAATCAGATGACGGGAATAACTAGTGTCAATCGCATTACTCATTAGAATTGAACTGATTAACACACATAGCTAGGGGCAGTTTGCGTAATATTTAGCGACAGTAGTAGAACGTAGTTAGCGGACGTTATGGTTACGAACAGGATTAGGCTTCCAATAATTATCCTCTAAATGTATCCTGTGTTGCGATGTAACATCCGCTCCCGTAACCTAGCAACGGTCAGCTGAATTCTTTGGCCGCTCACCTATGGAACATATGTGTTGCAGTCAGGCTTTTGAGGTCGTCATATCCATTAACGTACCCTTTCTTCGTTTTGGACCTATGGTAGACAATGCACAGTATTCAGTATATAGCCAAGATGGCAGATCACCTTGACGACCATACACCAAATGTAGGCATTTATTGTGCATCTGGCGACCCGTGACGACTGACAGGATGTCACGACATCGTGTATTAGCTCGATTACCCAGGCGCCGTGAGGTGGCAGCACTTTTGAG
>CBDHHR010000317.1:20000-22778 GCA_965263245.1 Metamycoplasmataceae bacterium
TATATATTGTTTTTAATTTCTGTTACTTTGTGTGTGAAATGTTTCAGTATAAGTATAATTTTGGATAGTGTTTTATTGTATAGCATTGTCTTATAAAAACAAGTATATACTCAATCATCGTATCTACTCTATTCGGGGTAATTTATTACTGATTTAACACATCATATTAATTAATAAATGAACAACTTGGTACAGACTGAGGTCATCGTTTATACAATCACATATCTAAAATTCATGAAATATCTTTCGCGTTTTCCTTTTAAACTAAACTACATTGGTTTATTTATTATTCGTGGGTTAGTTGTGCTCAGAACAAATCGTTAGTTGGTTTTATATACAGATGTGTTTAAACTTTCATATAACTCTTTTGTCTTGCCAAGTGTGGCTAAACAATAAATACGTAGTCCGACCGACAACAATGAATGCAGTGTTCTTGAGCAATTACTACCTGTGAATATTCACCTTTTTATATGACATCATAAGAGATGTATCATGTCCGAGCCTAGCGTCCTCGAGAAACAAAATATGGAAATATGATAACAGGCACGAAACTACCTAAGTAGTCTTAACGTCTGGTTAACGCCATGACACGGAGGTGGTGAAATACAATATGGCATTGTTACCTACCTATTTTTAAGTGTCGGTGGGTGGGCGAACAATTCAGCAAATGGGAGAGAGTGAGAGAGAGAGAGAGATGTGGGGAGAGAGTGTTTGCGTGTTTGGGAGTGCGAGTGCGAGTGCGAGTGCGAGTGAGAGTGAGAGTGCGAGTGCGAGTGCGAGTGCGAGTGCGAGTGCGAGTGCGAGTGCGAGTGCGAGTGCGAGTGCGAGTGCGAGTGCGAGTGCGAGTGCGAGTGCGAGTGCGAGTGCGAGTGCGAGTGCGAGTGCGAGTGCGAGTGCGAGTGCGAGTGCGAGTGCGAGTGCGAGTGCGAGTGCGTGTGCGTGTGCGTGTGCGTGTGCGTGTGCGTGTGCGTGTGCGTGTGCGTGTGCGTGTGCGTGTGCGTGTGCGTGTGCGTGTGCGTGTGCGTGTGCGTGTGCGTGTGCGTGTGCGTGTGCGTGTGCGTGTGCGTGTGCGTGTGCGTGTGCGTGTGCGTGTGCGTGTGCGTGTGCGTGTGCGTGTGCGTGTGCGTGTGCGTGTGCGTGTGCGTGTGCGTGTGCGTGTGCGTGTGCGTGTGCGTGTGCGTGTGCGTGTGCGTGTGCGTGTGCGTGTGCGTGTGCGTGTGCGTGTGCGTGTGCGTGTGCGTGTGCGTGTGCGTGTGCGTGTGCGTGTGCGTGTGCGTGTGCGTGTGCGTGTGCGTGTGCGTGTGCGTGTGCGTGTGCGTGTGCGTGTGCGTGTGCGTGTGCGTGTGCGTGTGCGTGTGCGTGTGCGTGTGCGTGTGCGTGTGCGTGTGCGTGTGCGTGTGCGTGTGCGTGTGCGTGTGCGTGTGCGTGTGCGTGTGCGTGTGCGTGTGCGTGTGCGTGTGCGTGTGCGTGTGCGTGTGCGTGTGCGTGTGCGTGTGCGTGTGCGTGTGCGTGTGCGTGTGCGTGTGCGTGTGCGTGTGCGTGTGCGTGTGCGTGTGCGTGTGCGTGTGCGTGTGCGTGTGCGTGTGCGTGTGCGTGTGCGTGTGCGTGTGCGTGTGCGTGTGCGTGTGCGTGTGCGTGTGCGTGTGCGTGTGCGTGTGCGTGTGCGTGTGCGTGTGCGTGTGCGTGTGCGTGTGCGTGTGCGTGTGCGTGTGCGTGTGCGTGTGCGTGTGCGTGTGCGTGTGCGTGTGCGTGTGCGTGTGCGTGTGCGTGTGCGTGTGCGTGTGCGTGTGCGTGTGCGTGTGCGTGTGCGTGTGCGTGTGCGTGTGCGTGTGCGTGTGCGTGTGCGTGTGCGTGTGCGTGTGCGTGTGCGTGTGCGTGTGCGTGTGCGTGTGCGTGTGCGTGTGCGTGTGCGTGTGCGTGTGCGTGTGCGTGTGCGTGTGCGTGTGCGTGTGCGTGTGCGTGTGCGTGTGCGTGTGCGTGTGCGTGTGCGTGTGCGTGTGCGTGTGCGTGTGCGTGTGCGTGTGCGTGTGCGTGTGCGTGTGCGTGTGCGTGTGCGTGTGCGTGTGCGTGTGCGTGTGCGTGTGCGTGTGCGTGTGCGTGTGCGTGTGCGTGTGCGTGTGCGTGTGCGTGTGCGTGTGCGTGTGCGTGTGCGTGTGCGTGTGCGTGTGCGTGTGCGTGTGCGTGTGCGTGTGCGTGTGCGTGTGCGTGTGCGTGTGCGTGTGCGTGTGCGTGTGCGTGTGCGTGTGCGTGTGCGTGTGCGTGTGCGTGTGCGTGTGCGTGTGCGTGTGCGTGTGCGTGTGCGTGTGCGTGTGCGTGTGCGTGTGTGTGGTGTAGGTGTAGGTGTAGGTGTAGGTGTAGGTGTAGGTGTAGGTGTAGGTATAGGTATAGGTGTAGGTATAGGTATAGGTATAGGTATAGGTATAGGTATAGGAATAGGTATAGGTATAGGTATAGGTATAGGTATAGGTATAGGTATAGGTATAGGTATAGGTATAGGTATATGCATATGCATATGCATATGCATATGCATATGCATATGCATATGCATATGCATATGCATATGCATATGCATAATAATGCATATGCATATGCATATGCATATGCATATGCATATGCATAATAATGCATATGCATATGCATATGTATATATAGCAGCAATGTTAAATGAAATACAGAGTAGTGAATTCTGGGAACAACATAAACTGTTAAATATCTGATCTAAACCCTCTCCCCTTGACATATACAATGTAATTTCCTCGAGCTGACAAATTGCCTACA